>CAXTCJ010000006.1:0-104601 GCA_964242215.1 uncultured Acetobacteraceae bacterium
CCGCCAACCGCGCCGCCTGGTCCACCACCCAGGCGAGGTCGCTGGCCGGGCGCCGGGCCAAGCGTCGCCCGATCGCCGCCACGTCCATGCCCGGCGCATGCGGCCGCTCGTTCAGCAGGGCCTGCAGCATCGCCGCCGCCGCCTCCGCATCGGGATAGTCCATGGTGAACACCAGGTCGAACCGGCCGCGCCGCAGCAGTGCACGGTCGATCGAGTCCAACCGGTTGGTGGTGCCGATCACGAGCAGCCGGCGTCGCGCGGCCGTCTCCACTTCCCGCAGCAGGGTGTTGACCTCCTCCACCCCCGGGCCGTGCTCGCCCTCCCGCTTGCGGCCGAGTGCGTCCAATTCCTCCAGCAGGATCACGCCGGGCGCCGCCGCTGCGGCCTGGGCGAAGGCTTGGGCGAGCTGCCGCGGCGTTTCGTGCAGCCACTTGCTGCCGACCCCGGCGACCGAGATCTCGTGCAGCGTCCAACCGAGGAAAGCCGCCACCCGGGCCGCGGCGAAGCTCTTGCCGCAGCCCGGGGGCCCGGCCAGCAGCACGCCGCCGGGCCACGACACGCCCAGCCGAGCGTAGTCGGCCGGCCGGTGCAGCACGTCCAGCACCTGCTCCCGCAGCAGCGTTTCCAGCGCCGGCTGGCCGGGCAGCACGAACCCCTCCGGCGCACCCGCAGCGGACACGGACGCTGCGGGCATGTCCGCCAACAGCTCGAGCGCGGCACGGGCGGTGGCAAAGTCCAAGCGGGGGTTGAGCTGCACCAGCCGGGCCGGCGACGCCGCCTCCACGCCGATCCCGCCCGATAACGCGGCGAGCAGGGTGGCGCGCCGGTCCTCACCAGGCGCGGTTTCTGCCGTCGCGAGGACTAGGTTAGTGCCGGGGAGGAACAAGGCGGATGACCAGCCCGCGCCGGGTTGCCGCGCCGCCATCGCGAGCACTGCCCGCACCAGGGCCATGGCGCCGGCCTTGTCCACCGGCGGGCTTCGCACGGCCAATCCGCCCACCGTGCAGGGGCGCGCATCGCGGGTGCAGGCGAGGCACAGGCAATCGTCCACCATGGCGAGCGGCCCCGCTGCGTCCGCCAACTGGTCGATCTCGCTCGCCCACCAGGCCGGTCCGGCATCGGGGCGCAACAGCAGCACCGTACCGCCATGCCCGGCGTCGCAGATTTGCCAGCCCGCGCCACCCTCCAGCCGTCGGCCGGACAGGGCGCCGTTCGGCAGGGCGGTGCCGATCGGCAGCCAGGGGAACGCGCTGATCACTCCCGCAGCACGTCCGCGGGGGCAGACACATCCTCGCGCCGGCCCGAGGCGATCTTGTTGTTCCACATCGACCGTAGGCTGTCGCGCAGCCCCTCCATGTCGCCCGCGGCGAGCTGCCGGTCGCCTGCCTCGAGTTCGGTATCGAAGCGGTCCTTGTCGCGCATCAGGTGGCGCTCGACCCGAACCCAGCGCCAGTACATCGCGCAGAAGCTGGGCAGGCGAAGCCCTTCGCCCCAGTACAGCGCATTGATCTCGCGGATCAGGCTGTCGGCCACGGTGAAGCCGTCGGCAGTGCCGCCCTCCAGCTCGGCCCGCACGCTGCTGGCGAGCTGGTCCGCACGGGCCGCCGCGGCCGCCGGAGCGGCGGGGCGAACGTCGCGGTCGAAGAAACGAAGCTGTGAGTTCAGCTCCCGCCGCAGCAGCGCCACGCGCACCTCCGGGCGGCTGCACAGCGCGGCGACCGCTTGGCGGACCAGCCGCGCTTCCTCCGCCGCACCGCGCCGTGCATCCGGCTCCGCCGTGCCCTCGGTGGCCCGGCGCGCCGCATCCAGCCGGGCCCGCAGCGCCGGGATGGTGGTGCGGGCGGCCAGCGGCAGCATGCTCGCCGCCTCGTCTAGCTCCTCCTCCGCACCATCGAGCATGACGGAGGCCAGCTTCGCGCCATCCTCGCCCTCGAACGAGTGCAGCCCGGCCTGCCAGTCGTAGAAATTTGCCTCGTCGAAGGTCTGGCCGAGATCGGGAATCTCCACCTCCGCCTCGATGGTCTGGCCCTCGTTCATCGCCCAGTGCACGACCAGTTCGGTGCCGCGACGGACGGAGAGGCCCTCCGGCAGGTCGGTGCCACGGATGCGGAACTCGCCGATCGCAAGGTTCAGCGCCGGGTCGAGCACGGCGGGGTCGCTGACCTGGAACAGCTCCAGCCGCAGCACCCCGCGACCACCGGCGCGCAGCAACTGGGCGGCGCGGAAGCGCGCAATGCCGGTCTGCGGCAACAGCGCGCCCTTTTCCACCACCGGCGCGATCGTGTTGCGCCCGGCATCGTCCTGCACTTTCAGGCCAATGGTCTGGGTGGCCGGGATCCCGGCACTCGCCGCCGGGGCGCGTTCGATGGTCCATTCCTGCCCGGCGCTGGGCACAGGGCGGCCCGCCGGGTCGAACACCACGGCGCGGAACTGGTTGGCGCCCATGTCGGGCAGCGGCAGTTGCAGTTCGGCCGGGCTGTCGAGCCCCACGCGCCCGCTGCTCCAGCCGAGCGCGCTCTCCACCTGCACCTGGATGCCGTCCGGCCCGGCGCGGCGGGTAATGCGCAGCTTGGCGGTGGCTCCGGCGGTGCGCGCGTCGTAGTCGTAGCCGATCGCGACCTCCCCGCTCGTGCCCTCGGCGGCGGCGCGGCGGGGCTTGGGGGCGCTCACCACGCCGGACCAGTCGCGGCTGTCGCTGTAGATCGCCGCCCCCACGGCCACCGCGGTCATCGGGTCGACCCGGCTCGGATCCTCGATCGGTACGCCGAGGGCCGCGGCCATCCGTGCCCGCAACAGCGGCATCTTGGTCGGCCCGCCGATCAGCACCACGCGACTGATATCGCTCAGCCCATAGCCCGCACGCTCGACGATGGCGCGCGAGAGCTCGGCGGTGCGGGTGACGATCGGCTCGATCATCGCCTCCAGCCGGGCCCGGGTCAGCGGCGCGTCCAGGTAGATCGGCTCGCCCCGCTCATCCTCCAGCCGGACCAGGTCGTCCGACGCGCTGACCGAGGTCTCGGTGCGGCTCGACAGCTCCACCTTGGCCCGCTCCGCCGCCAACCGCGCCACCCGCGCCAGCCGATCGTAGCGCCGGTCGGAGCCGAAGCCGTCCGGCAGCTGGAAGGTCTGCCGCAGCCAGGGATGCACCACCTCCTGCAGGATCAGCCGATCGATGTCGCGCCCGCCGAGCATGTTGACGCCCTCGTGCGCCACCACGTTGACGGTGCCGGCGGCCGCCTGCACCAGGGCCAGGTCGAAGGTGCCGCCGCCCAGATCATAGATCAGGAACTGGCCGCTGCGCTCGCTGGAGGCGGCCATTGCCGCCATCGCCGCCGCCACTGGCTCCTGCAGCAGCGCGACCCGGTCCAGCCCGGCCTCGCTCGCCGCGGCCAGCGTCGCCTCGCTCTGCAGCTGATTGAAGGCGGCGGGGATGGTGACCACGGCCCCGTCCACCGTCGTCTCGCCGGCCTCCACCAGGGCGTAGCCGACCAGGGTGCGGAGCAGTTCGGCGCTGCAGGCCTGTGGTGACATCTCCTGCCCGGAGGCGGCGAAGCGCAGGGGGGTGGCCGTACCCATCATCCGCTTGAAGCCCTGGGCCACGTTTTCGGGCGAAAGGATCGCCTGGTCGTATGCGCGCACCCCCACCGTGCGGTTGCCGCGCCGGTCGATGTGGATGACGGAGGGCATGATCTCGGTGCCTTCCGGGGTGCGATACAGATGCGGCCGGCCGTCGCGGTAGCCGGCGACGGAGCTGTTGGAGGTGCCGAGGTCGATCCCGAGTTGCACGCTCAGCCCCCGCCGGCCCGGCGCAGCACGACCTTGCCGCGCTGCAGGATGCGGCCGTGCTCCAGGACGGTCGGCTCGATCGTGTCCGCCACTTCCAGTCCTTCCTCAGTCTCGAAATCCTCCGGGTTCACCGGCTCGGCGGGCAGGCCCGGCGAGTAGGGCTGCCCCGTGTGGTCCGCCAGCCGTAGCCCAGACGCCTCCAGCGCCGCCTCGATGCGGCGGGCGGCATAGGCGGCCTGGGCCCGCTCGCGGTCCAGCCGGGCCGGCGCCGCCTCGGCTGCCAGGCGGAGCAGGCGGCGGTTGGTCTTCCACCACTCGGCGGCGAGCAGCACCAGCGTAGCGCGCGGCACGGTGGCATCCGCGCTCACGGCGGCGAGGCTCCCAGCATGGCTTCTCCTTCGGTCCGCAAGCGATCGCGGTTGGATTCAACATCTGCCCGCACGGCATCCTCGTCCAGACGGCGTGCGGTCTTGCCTTCGCAACGCTTGGAAAGCTGGGCCGACAGCACGTCCAGCCCAAGCTGGTCCTGGGGGCTGGCCGCGACAGAGGCGGCATAGATGCGCACGGTGTTGGACAGGCACCACCGCAGCTCCGCTAGGCCGAGCCTGGGCGCGGCTAAGTCTGGCGCGTGCTCGCCGGGGCGCACGGGAAAGGCGAAGGCTCGCAATGGCGGCGAGACCAGCAGCGCCGGCGCCGCCAGTGAGATGGGTGCATGCTGTCGATAGGGAGCGGTCGCTGCGTAGTCCGCGTCCAACTCGCCGACCCCGGCGGCGAGCCCGCCGATCACCACGGCCACCGAAGCGGTCAACCACGTGAACCGGCTCCGCCGCCGCATGGCGGTGCGGTGCGCTTCCAGCTTACGTCGCTCCGCCGGGTCGTCGACCACCAGCAGCGCGCGATTGATCGCGGCGGTCACGCGCCAGCGCCGCAGCGGTGCCAGCCACCAGGGCAGCCACTGCTTGCGGGTGCGGCGAGCATAGACCTGCAAGGCGGCTGCCGCCTGGTGCGCGCGTGACCCGGCGCGGAGCCGAGCCGCGAGTTCGGAGTGGCCGTCCGCTTCGGCCCGGCTGATCAGACCGGCGAACAGGGCCGCCGCTGCCGCCGCACCCCCGGGACGGTTCGGTATGTCCAGCAGACCGGCCAGCGGCACGACCGCGTCCCAGGCCGCTTCGGAGACCAGGCTGGCCGATGCCGCGGCGTCGAACGCGGCCCAGAGCGCGCCGGCATCCTTGCGCGCCGCCGGGCCGAACGGGCGGGTGGCCAGCCCGGCCCGGAGCACGGCGGGGTCGGCGGACAGTCGCGCCACCAGATCGGTCAATCGCGTCAAATGGGGGGCTAGCGACTGTGCTTCGCTCAACGCGGCGATGCTGTGCACATCCCGCTGCAGGACGGCGGCCTCGCCTGGAAGATCGTCGAAAAGGGCTGCCAGCAAGCGGGCTGCCGGAAGCGCTATCGTGTTCTGGCCGGACTGTGCGACGTTTCGGATGGCCGCTCGCCAGGGTGCGATGGCACGTATCGTTGGCGGGTGGTCCAGTGCGGCGCGGGCATCCACCAAGCGCTGCGGCCGGCTCAATGCGGCCCAGCTTCGGAAAGCGTCCTCAAGCGCCCGCAGGGTGTCTGCGTCCGGACGGGCCTGCCAGGCCGAGACGGCGGCGCTTGCGTCGGCCTGCAACCCCGCCAGGGCGGACGCGGTGCGCCGGGTCCACGCAGCGGACGCGCGGCGCAGGATCGCGGAGGGCCGGGCCGGGCCGCGCTCCAGCAGTCCGGTCAGCCGGCCGGCCGGGTCGGTTCCGGCCATGCATGTTGTGACCAGGGCGGCGGCGTGCGCGTCTGTGAGGGCCTCGATCTCCGCGGCCAACGCCGCGGGTTGGCAGGGGGGCATGCCGGCGACGGCACGATCGGCGTCGATCGCCGTGACCAAAGCCTCGTCGGCGCCCGCCGGCATGGCGTAGGCCAGGTCCGCCACATCGTCCGCGGTCGCCTGTTCGGCCGCGCAGAAATGCGCCCGTAGATTGGCCGCAGCCAAGGGAGGCAGTCCGACCGGGTCTACACGCCGCCCGGCACGCAACGCCGCAAGGATTTCGGGCGCCGCATCGGACGCGCCGGGCAGGAACGAGGCCTCCGCCGCCAACCGGGTGCGCGGCACAGACAGCGCTCGCGCCGCAGCCGCTGCCTCCGGCGTGTTTGCGAGATCGAATAGCTCGGCGACCGGAGTGCGCGGCGTGGCGTCGAGCATGGCAAACGGATTACTCAGCAATCCCACGCGGGGGATGGCGCCTGCGTTCGGCTCAGTCAGCTTGGCTGCTCCTGCCGTGTCTGGCGGGATGGCTACCACCGATTGCACTACCGCGGGGCGGAACGGCTCGATTGGCGACGTCCCTCCAGATCACGGTGGGCGCACCGTTGCGCTCGGGCGACATCTTATCATGCGATCCGGAGCTTGCCAGGTGGGCAGCCTGATGCCCTCTGCCAGCGATGAGCTTCGATATTGAAGGGCTCAGAGTTCCGACTTGAGGATCTGGGCGATGAGCGCGATCTCGTCGTACATGCGCCACTCCCGGATGATCTTGCCGCGACGGAATTCGAAATGCGAGGAGCCAAGGATCGCAACCGGAGCCTGGTTGACCGGACCATAGGCCGGCACGCCACAGTATGTTCCGCGCAGCAGCCAGATGGCCGCGACCCGCAGACCGAGGTCCGGCGACCAATGCGTCGAGAAGTCGCGGATGCTCACGCGTCCATCAGGAACAACGGCCAACAGGTCGATCAGCTCGTTCTGGTAGTGAGAGATCCCCATCGCACGGCGCAAACGCACCGATTGGACCGCGATCGTGTCGGCGCAATAGTTTGGCACCTCGTCCATGAAGCGGCCGTTCCACACGCGCTCGAACATTTCGGCGACCATGCGGCATTCGTCGTCGTGCCGGGTCGGGCGCTCGCCGGACATGCCGAAACGCACCGGATCGGGGTACTCACCTGCAAACGCACCACTCGCTGTGGTCTGCATCTCGTGGCCCAGCACGGGTGAGCTCTTGGCCAATTGGCCGGCGATGACGAAGGGATCGAGGCCCAGATCCTGCAGCACCGCGAACTCGTCGCGCATCACCCATTCCTCCACCACCTTGCCGCCTCGAACGAGGCAATGCGCGGTGCCGCGGTTCACCCACTGCTTTCCGGTGGGTGGGCCATAGGTCCAGTAGCCGTTATGCGTGGCGTTGTTCAGCACGCGATGGCTGCTGATGAATCCGTCGGTGCCCCGCTGCTCCCACACAACGTCATCATGCCCGCCGCCACGATTGTGGAACGCGGACATGCGCTGGATGGAGTTTCGCATGACGTGGTCGAACCCGTACGTTTCGCCATAAGCGGTATGCACCTTCACCTCCGGCGCATAGTGATCGCGCAGATGGCCCAAGCCGCGGGTGATCCAGATCTTGTCAGTCCAACTGGTGATGTAGTCCCGCGGGTCCGCGTAGGGCGCGTAGGTTGCAGGGTCGATCCCGTCGAGTTGATCTGCGCGTGTCGTCATGCTGGCATCCCGAGTCGTTAGTGAACCGTGGGTCTGGTGCTCGTGCGACTTATGTCTGATGTCAGAACGGCACAAGTAATCATGTGCTGTTTGCTGCACTGCAGCCGGCGGTAACAAGGGGATGGCGGGCTAGTCGCCAGGGTGCAGCATGGCCGAAGTGGCAGACGTTGTGGTGGTAGGGCTGGGTGCGGTCGGAAGCGCTGTACTGCATCGCCTCGCGCGGTCCGGCGTGAAGGCGGTGGGGATCGATCGCTACCGGCCGCCCCATGCATTCGGTTCGACTCACGGCGAGAGCCGCATCACCCGCCTCGCGGTCGGGGAAGGCAGCGCCTACGCGCCGCTCGTTCGCCGCTCGCATGAGATATGGCGGGAGTTGGAGGCCGAAACCGGGGAGTCGCTGTTCCTGCAAACCGGTGGCCTCATCCTCGGTCCGCGATCGGGTGCGGCCAACCATCACGGCCAGGACGATTTCGTCCGCCGCACCATCCGGGTGGCGACGGACGCTGCCATCCCGCACGAGGTCCTGGATGCAGCGGGCATAAGCGCACGCTTTCCCCAATTCACACTGACCGGTGACGAGCTGGGTGTTTACGAACCCAGCGCAGGCGTGGTTTTCCCCGAGCGCGCCGTCGCGGTGCAGCTGAGTTTGGCGGAACGGTTCGGTGCAACCCTGCACCTGGACGAGCCCGTCACCGGCATGCAGACCGCCGGCGGGGGCGTGAGCGTCGTCACGAACCGGCGGACCATCCATGCAGGGCGGGTGGTGCTCTGCGCCGGGCCCTGGTTGCCTGGTTTGGCGGGCGGACGGTTGGCGGACTTGGCGAGGGTGCACCGACAGACGCTGCACTGGTTCGGTGTGCAGGACCCGGCTGCGTTTGTCCCGGGACGCTTCCCGGTGTTCATCTGGATGCACGGGGACCACGAGGAAGATTATTTCTATGGCTTCCCCATCCTGCCGGGGTCCTCGATGGTCAAGGTGGCCAGCGAGCGTTACGGCGCGCCGATCGACCCGGACCGCGTGGATCGGACTGTGACCCCACTGGAATCCGCCGAAATGTTCCGGCGCCACGTCGCGGGGCGGCTGGCCGGTGTGCTGCCGGACTGCGGCAGGGCGGCCGCTTGCCTCTATACCGTGACCCCGGACGCAGGATTCATCGTCGATGCCTTGCCGGATCGCCCCGGCGTGCTGGCCGCCTCTGCTTGCTCGGGCCATGGCTTCAAACATTCAGCCGCAATCGGCGAGACGCTCGCCCGACGTGTGATCGCCAGTTCTCCGCTCGACGACGACAGCGCCTTCGCACTGAACCGTTACGACGCCGCTACGCCGGTGGACGTCCATTGATATCGGTTCGGCCATGGCGGTTAGCGACGCGCAGCCAGCCAAGGATGAGAACTGGATTCTGGCTGAGATCGCAAAAAAGTATCATTGGTGCGCTGCAAACTGTGTGGCGTCGTTCTTAGAGTCGCTTTACGTGTGATTTTGATAAGAACCGGACCAGCAAACAACGCTGGCCGGCCCTGGATTCGGGAGGACCATGGCCACGGAACCACACCTCGAACTCGTTCAGGTGCGCGACGACCAGTCGTTCAAGATCTGGTCGCACGGCTATCCCTACCGAACGGTTCGCTGGCACTTCCACCCCGAATACGAGTTGCACCTGGTCACGGCGACGACGGGCCGGATGCATGTCGGCGACTACATCGGCCCATTCGGCCTGTATGATCTCGTGCTGGTCGGGCCGAACCTGCCGCATAATTGGATCAGCGAGGTGCCGCCCGGCGAAGTCGTTGCCGAACGCTGCCTCGTGCTGCAGTTCACGGCCGGCTTCATCGATGCCTGCACTGCGCTGTTCCCCGAACTGCGTTTCCTGCGGCCGGTGCTGAGCGACGCTTACCGCGGCATCCGTTTTCCGGTCTCCCTGGCAGAACGAGTGCATCCCTTGATGAGCGCGATGCTGGACGCACAGGATGCCCGCCGGCTGGCGCTGTTCATGGAAATCGCGGACCTACTCGGGCACCAGACTCATCGCGAGATGCTTGCTAGCAACGGCTTCCAGCCAGACCCGTCGGCCTATCTTTCGGCGACGATGAACACGGTGCTGCAATACATCGGCTGCAACTTCACCAGCGACCTGAGCGAGGCGCATCTCGCGGCGTTGGCCAAACAAAGCATCAGCGCCTTCTCGCGGTCGTTCCGGCGTCATACCGGAATGGTGTTCGTGCAGTACGTCAACTCGCTGCGGATCGAACTCGCCTGCCAGCATTTGTGTCAGGCGGAACTGCCGGTGACCGACATCTGCTACGCCGTCGGCTTCAACAACCTGTCGAATTTCAACCGGCGATTCCTTGCTGCGAAAGGAATGCCGCCGTCGCGCTTCCGCGCTCTGCATCGAAGCGGCGCGGCGTTCGGCGCGGCTGCCGCCTGACGTTCAAATCAAAAAGCCTGTCCAAGAAGGAACGCCCATGACCCACCCAATAGCCCTGTTCGCCACCGCGTGCGGATTGCTCGCCGGCACCGCCCTCGTCGCTCCCGGGGTGCGCGCCGCGACCGTAACCGACACGACCGTTGCCTTTCTGATGCCGGACCAAAGCTCCACCCGCTACGAGGAGCACGACCATCCGGGGTTCGTGGCCGAGATGAAGAAGCTCTGCCCGACTTGCAAGGTGCTGTATCAGAACGCGGACGGCGACGTCGCGCGTCAGCAGCAGCAATTCAACTCCGTCGTGTCGCAGGGTGCGAAAGCGATCGTGCTCGACCCGGTCGACTCCGCTGCGGCCGCGTCGCTGGTCAAGCAGGCGCAGGGCCGCGGCATCAAGGTCATCGCGTACGACCGGCCGGTTCCATCTACGCCGGCCGACTATTATGTCTCGTTCGACAACGAGGCGATCGGCAAGTCGATCGCGCAATCGCTGGTGCAGCACCTGAAATCCGCCAACGTGTCCACTGCCGACGGGAATGGGCTGCTGGAAATCAACGGCTCGCCCACGGACGCGGCCGCCGGGCTGATCAAGAAGGGCATTCACGAGGGGTTGGAGAGCGCCGGCTACAAGACGCTCTCGGAATATGACACGCCGGAATGGGCGCCGGCCAAGGCGCAGCAATGGGCGAGCGGCCAGATCTCGCGCTTCAGCAGCAAGATTGTCGGCGTGGTCGCGGCCAACGACGGCACCGGCGGCGGCGCAATCGCCGCGTTGAAGGCGGCTGGCGTCAATCCGGTTCCGCCCGTCACCGGAAACGACGCGACGATCGCCGGGCTGCAGCTGATCATCGCCGGCGACCAGTACAACACCATCTCCAAACCCAGCGAGATCGTCGCGGCGGCGGCGGCCGACGTCGCGGTCCAACTGCTGAGCGGCGAACAGCCAAAGGCCGACGCGACCCTGTTCAACACGCCGGCGCGGCTGTTCGTGCCGGCGCTGGTCACGGCGGACAACCTCAAGGCCGAAATCGTCGACAAGATGGTGGACGGCAAGCCGATCGAGCCCGCGTCCGTCCTGTGCACCGGCCGTTACGCCGCCGGGTGCGCGAAACTCGGTCTGAAATAGGGCGGCGGGGCCATGGCGGACGCGGCGCGGGAGGTGGTGCTGAGCCTCCGGGGCATCTCCAAGCAGTTCGGCGCCGTGTCCGCACTCACGGACATCGACCTCGACGTGCATGCTGGCGAGGTGGTGGCGCTGGTGGGCGACAACGGCGCCGGCAAATCGACCTTGGTGAAGGTGCTGGCCGGCGTCCATCAGCCGACGTCGGGCACAATGACTTTCCGCGGCAACCCGGTGACGCTCGCCGGGCCCAGTGACGCGCTCGCGCTCGGCATCGCCACCGTGTTCCAGGATTTGGCGCTGTGCGAGAACCTCGACGTGGTCGCCAACATCTTCCTTGGCCGGGAGCTGAAGCCCGCGCAGCTGGACGAGGTGGCGATGGAGATCCGTGCCTGGACCCTGCTGAACGAGTTGTCGGCCCGGATCCCCAGCGTGCGCGAGCCGGTCGCCTCGCTGTCCGGCGGGCAGCGGCAGACGGTCGCCATTGCCCGTTCCCTGTTGCTCGAGCCCCGGCTGATCATGCTCGACGAGCCGACGGCTGCGCTCGGCGTGGCTCAGACGGCGGAGGTGCTGGACCTGATCGAGCGCGTGCGGGCGCGCGGACTGGGCGTGATTGTCATCAGCCACAACATGGAAGACGTGCGCGCGGTGGCCGACCGCATCATCGTGCTCCGGTTGGGGCGCAACAACGGCGTGTTCACCCCGGACGCCACCAATGCGGAGCTGGTGGGCGCCATCACCGGCGCCACGGACAACGCCGTGTCCCGCCGCTCGCGACGGCGGCTGACGGAAGCCGGGGCCGCGCCATGAGCGCTCCGCCGCTCGACCGCAGCGACGTCCGGGTCCGTCACGACGAGGGGTTCGGCGGATGGCTGCGCGGCGTGGGCGACCGCGTCCGCTCGGGTGACCTCGGTTCTATTCCGGTCGTGGTCGGTCTGGCCGTGATCTGGACGGTGTTCCAAAGCCTCAACCCGGTGTTCCTCTCGGCGGACAATCTCGTCAACCTGCTGTTCGACTCGTCCACCATCGGCGTCATCTCGCTCGGCATCGTCTGCATCCTGATGGTGGGGGAGATCGACCTTTCCGTCGGCTCCGTCAGCGGCTTCTCCTCCGCGATCTTGGGCGTGCTATGGGTCAATGCGGATTGGCCGGTCGCGATCGCGGTGCTGGCTGCCCTGCTGGCCGGGGTGGTCATCGGTATCATCTATGCGGTGCTGTTCAACCGGCTCGGCATGCCGTCGTTCGTATCGACGCTCGCCGGGCTGCTGGCCGTGCTGGGGATGCAGCTTTATATCTTGGGGTCGTCCGGGTCGATCAATCTGCCCTACGGCTCCCTGCTGGTCAGCCTCGGCCAAACTCTCGTGATGCCGGCCGCGGTTTCCTACGTCCTCGTCGCCATGGCAGCCGCCAGCTATTTGACGGCCGGTCTGCGCACGGCCGCCCGCCGGCGCAAGGCCGGTCTCACGCCACGGTCGAGCACCGGGCTGCTGGTCCGCTCGGGCGTGCTGTTCGTCGGCCTGGAAGCGGTGGCGTTCTACCTCAACACCGACCGGGGCGTGCCCTGGATGTTCGGCCTGTTCGCGCTGTTGGTGGTCGCACTGGACTACGCGCTGACGCGGACGAAGTGGGGCCGCTGCGTCATCGCGGTCGGCGGTAACCGGGAGGCGGCGCGCCGGGCCGGGATCAACGTGCCCTTCGTCTACGCAAGCGCTTTCGTGCTGTGCTCCGTACTGGCCGCCTTTGGGGGCGTGCTGTCGGCCGCACGGCTGGCTTCGGCCAGCCAGCAGGCGGGGACGGGGGACGTCAATCTTGACGCCATTGCGGCCGCCGTGATCGGAGGCACCTCCCTGTTCGGCGGCCGCGGGTCCGCCTATTCGGCGCTGCTCGGCATCATCGTGATCCAGTCGATCGCCAGCGGGCTGACGCTGCTCGATCTGTCCTCCTCGCTTCGATACATGATCACCGGCGCGGTGCTGGCGACGGCGGTGATCGTCGATTCCCTGGCACGCCGGTCGCGCGCATCCCACGGCCGCGGCTGAGCCGCGCAGGTCCGGAGAAACCATCGTCATGAGCCAGGACCTTACAGGCAAAGTTGCCGCAATCACCGGGGCGGCGTCCGGCATCGGGCTGGCGTGCGCCCGCGCCATGGCCGCGGCCGGGGTGCGCGTCGTGCTGGTGGACCGCGACGAGGTGAAGCTACGGGAAGCGTGCGTCGAGATCGGCCCGGCCGCGCTCCATCTGGTCGTGAACCTGCTCGATCCGGCGAGCGTCGCGGGCATGATGCCGGCCATCTTGGAGAAAGCGGGAAGGCTCGACATCTTCCATGCCAACGCCGGGTCCTATGTCGGCGGGGAGGTGCATGGCGGCGATCCCGACGCCTGGGACCGGATGCTCAACCTCAACGTCAACGCGACGTTCCGCACCATCCACGCCGTACTGCCCCACATGATCGAGCGCGGGAGCGGCGACATCGTCGTGACTAGCTCGGTGGCCGGCGTCGTCCCTGTGGTGGTGGAGCCGATCTACACCGCCTCGAAGCACGCGGTGCAGGCCTTCGTCCACACGCTGCGCCGGCAAGTCATGGCGCACGGAATCCGCGTTGGCGCCGTGCTGCCGGGCCCGGTGGTAACCGCTCTGCTGAGCGACTGGCCAGCCGAGAAGATGGCAGACGCACTCGCGCGCGGCAGCCTGATGCAGCCGGAGGAGGTGGCGGAGGCGGTGATCTTCATGCTGACCCGGCCCCCCACGGTGACCATCCGGGATCTCGTGATCCTGCCGCAAAGCCTGGATTTGTAGCGGGCTCGAAGAACACTTCGGCTGCTACCGCGCGGCGGCTAGCTGGCCCAGCCGGATTTGTGTCAGCATCGCCATTTCGTCATAGACCACCCATTCCTCGACGATTCGGCCGGCGACCACGTGCAGGTGGGTGAAGCCGAGCACGCTCATCCGCTTGCCCGTGGGTGCGCCAAGCGTGCCCCAGCCGAGATGATGGCCGTCGATGATCCAGCGGATGGCGATTTTATCGCCGCCCTCCTCGCAGGAGACGGAGCAAATGTGCTGCGGCATCATCACGCAGTCCGGCATCATCGCGGCGAGGCGGATCGTCTGCGTCGTGACCGCGGCCGGGCCGGCGAGTTCCTGCAGGCGCGGGCCGTGCCACAGGCAGTTGGGCGCATAGACGTCGCGGATGAGACCGAACATGCGGCGGTTCCAGATTTCGTGGAGCCAGCCCAAGCATGCAGCTTCGAGATCGGTGTGCGCCAGGTTCGTGTCGGCGCTGTCGGCGGGCGGCATCTGGCCGAGCGCCCGCTGTGTCTCCGCCAGTTCAACCGTTGCCATGCCGCGCTCCAGCATCGCCTGCGCCGCCTGCGTCGCCATCGCGTCCGTGTCGAGGCCCAGCTGGATGTACAGGCCCATGTTGTCGCGAACGACCCATTCGCGGAAAATGCGGTTTTCCAGGATCATGCAGTCCGCGATCGTGCGCGTGACGAAGCGGCGGCCCGTCGGTTTGCCGAATGCACCGGGTTCAGTGTGCCGCCCGGTGCCGGTGACGAGGTGCGAGGTGTAGAACCCGGCCACATCGTCGCCACGCCAGATCACCTGCGTTGCCATACCGCGCCGGTCGGGCATTTCGGCGAGGCGAGCGATCGTATCCTGGACGATTTCCTCGCGTGTGTAGACGGCGCCGAGCGGACCGTAGACCACCGCGTTGTGGGTATAGTGCGTGTAGATCAGCCCGACATTACGCTCGTCCCAAATGCGATGCGTGCAGCGGACGATGTAGTCGACAATGTCGGTGTAGATCGGGTCGAACCCACGCAAACTCTGCACGCGGGGACGATCGGCGGGGGCGAGATCCGTGTAGTCACGCCGTTCGACCTGCAGCACGCGCAAGGCGGAACTGGGTGCGACATCGTTCATGGCTTCTCCTCCCGCCTGCACTACGAGCGTAGCGTCCGTCCGATTGGGTTCCGCCGCAAGCGCCGATTGAACCCGCAGGCGAAGCGTGACAATGGCGGACGATGCCAGACGAGCCCCAAGCCCGCCCCCGCGCCACCTCCTATGACGTCGCCCGCCTCGCCGGCGTCGCGCAATCGACCGTGTCGCGCTGTTTCCAGGCCGACAGCGGCATCTCGCCCGCCACGCGCACGCGCGTGCTCGCAGCGGCCGACCAACTCGGCTACGTCCGCAACGCGCTTGCCCGCAGCCTGATCACGCGCCGGTCTAACATGATCGGCGTGGTGGTGACGCGCTACACGATGCGCGGCAACCCGGACGTGCTCTATGCCATAGGCGAGCAGCTGGCGGCGGCTGGCAAGCAGCTCCTGTTAGTTACGGTCGACGGCGACACGGCGACGTCCGAGACGTTGCGCGGTGTGTTCGAATATCCGATAGAGGGCCTGGTGTGCTGCGTCATCGTGCCCGACGATGACCTGCGCGGGTTGCTGGTCCGCCGGCTGCCCGTCGTATTCTACAATCGCCAGGCCGACCGCTTGCCGGTCGACAGCGTGGCCGCAGACCATTTCAAAGCGGCCGGCCAGGTGGCAGGCGCGCTGCACGCGGCCGGGCATAGCAGGTTCCTGCTCGTCGGCGGCCCGGCCGCCGCACCGGTGAGCCGGCAGCGCATCGAGGGGTTCGCCAAGCGCGCCAACCGTCTGGGCACGCCCGCGCTCGACGTGATCGAGACGGATTTCGGCTATACCGCCGCACGCACCCAAACCGCCGCATGGCTGCGCGCGAACCCGCCGCCGGACGCGATCTTCTGTTCGAGTGACCAGTTGGCGTTCGGTGCCATGGATGCGTGCCGCTTCGATCTCGGGCTCAGCGTCCCCGGCGACGTCTCCGTCGTCGGCTTCGACGACGTCCCCGAGGCCGCGCGCCCGGTCTACGACCTGACCACCGTTCGCCAAGACACGGTCGCGATGGCGCACGAGTCGGTCCGCCTGCTGCTGCTCCGTCTCGCCGACCCGGCGGCCCCGCCCGTTCACACTGTCATCGCCTCCGAGCTGATGCGCCGCAGCTCTGCCCGCCTCGGTTGACGAGCTGCGCAACAGCACGCTTGCGCATTTCCGCGACACTGCATTAGCCTGCATTCGAATGCAGACGGCAAAGTGGTGGCATTGTGCTGCTTGAATGCCGCGTCCGGCCGCCATGGAGGATGCCCTTGTCCGAGGTCGTTGCCCCGCGCGCGTCTTTATCCCCCGCTGCTGGGGCGCCCATCCTTGAAGCGCGGGCCATCGTCAAACGGTACGGCCATGTCGAAGCGCTTCGCGGCGTCGATTTCGCCGCCTATCCCGGCGAGGTCACCGCCCTCATCGGCGACAACGGTGCGGGCAAGAGCACGCTCGTCAAAATCCTCTCTGGCGTTATCAAGCCGACCTCGGGCGACATCGTCATCGACGGCCGCCCGGTCAGCTTTGCCTCGCCCGCCGACGCGCACGCCAACGGCCTCGAGACGGTGTATCAAGATCTTTCGGTCGCCCCAGACCTCAGCCCGGCCGCGAACATGTTCATGGGTCGCGAGCGCCTGCGCTCCGGATGGCTCGGGCGGCTCGGCTTCCTCGACAACGAGGCCATGCGGCGTGAGAGCATCGAAGCGTTCCAGCGCCTTAGGGTCAGCCTCAAGGACATGGACACGCCGATCTCCAGCCTTTCCGGCGGGCAACGCCAAAGTGTCGCCATTTGCCGTGCAATCATGTGGACCAAGCGCGTCGTGTTCATGGATGAGCCGACAGCGGCGCTGGGCGTGGTGCAGACCGCGCGCACGCTCGAGTTGATCCGCCGCATCCGCGACACCGGCGTCGCCATCGTGCTGATCAGCCACAATATGCGCGACGTCATCGAGGTTGCCGACAGTATCGAGGTGCTGCGCCTCGGCCGCCGGATCACCCGCTTGCGCAACGATGGCGTCAGCGTGCAGGACCTCGTCGGTGCCATGACCGGCGCGCTCGACGAGCGGACGGAAGCCCTGGTATGAGCGAGCGAACTGCAACCGCCGTCCCGCTCGACCTTTCAGCGGCGCCCCCGGGACCGCGCAGCCGCTGGCGCGCCGCCCTGTCCTCGTCGCCTGCCTACATGGGCCTGATCCTCGTGCTCCTGGTCGTGCTGTTCTCGGTGCTGAGGCCGCACACATTTGCCAGCACATTCAACATTCGCAACATCTTCCTCGACGCGTCGACGCTGCTCATTCTCGCCGTCGGCATGACGTTCGTGATGATTGCCGGCGGCTTCGACCTGTCCATCGGCTCCGTCCTCGTTTTCGCCGGAGTTGCCGGCGCTAAGACGATGGAGTGGATGGGCACGGATACCTATTTCACCGTCGCTGTCGGCAGCCTCGTCGCTCTCATCGCCGGCGCCGCCTGGGGCCTGTTCAACGGATTCTGCATCGCGCGGCTGAAGGTCTCGGCGCTGATCACCACGCTCGGCTCGATGGGAGCCGCCCTCGGCGTTGCCTACCTGCTCACCGACGGCAACGACGTTCGCACCGTCCCAACGGCGCTGATGGCGATCGGGCAAGGGACGGCGTTCGGCGTGCCGTGGCTTGTCGTCATCACCGCCATCGTCTCGGTCGTCTCGGGCATCATCCTGCACATGACGCGCTTTGGCCGTCATACCTACCTCGTCGGCTCCAACGCGGAAGCCTCGCGCCGCGCCGGCATCGACGTGTCATATCACCTGCTGCGGCTTTATGCGCTCTCCGGCCTGCTGGCAGGATTTGCCGCGATGCTCTCGCTCGGCCGCTTTTCGACGACGACGCTCGAAGGTCACGGCACCGATCCGCTCGAAGCCATTACCGCCGTTGTGCTTGGCGGCACGGCGCTGACCGGTGGGCGAGGCACGATCATCGGCACGGTCGTCGGCGTTTTCATCCCCGCAGTGCTGGCGAACGGCTTCATCATCCTCGGCATTCAGCCGTTCTGGCAGATGGTCGTCATCGGTTTCGTCGTCATCGCCGCGGTGTACGCCGACCAGGTCAAGCAGCGCGGCCGCGAGGCGGGCTGAGCTCAACGATAAGGAAACGCCATCATGAAACGCGCCCTGCTCCTCGCAGTCGCCGCCGTCGGGTGCGCCTCGACGGCCGCCCGCTCCGAAACGATCACCTACGTCCAGGGCGTCACCGGAAACCCGTTCTATACCTCCGTCGCGTGCGGTGGCGCCGAAGCCGCGAAGAAACTCGGCATCAAGTTCGACAGCCAGGGCCCACAGCAATACCAGCCCGCCCTGCAGATGCGCGTGCTCGACGCCGTCATCGCTTCGAGGCCCGACGGCATCCTATTCACCGCCGACGACCCGGTGGCGCTGACACCGACCCTGCTGCAGGCGAAGGCGATGGGGATCAAGATCATGTCCATCGACGGCGACGTGAAGGACATGTCGGTCGCCGTTGCCAACCTCCAGTCGAACAACACCGAAGGCGGCAGGCTGGCTGGACAGCGTTTGGCGGAATTGATCGGCGACAAGGGCGAGGTGATGGCGTTGATGAACTCGCCTGCCGCAAACGTTGCTCAGCAGCGCCTCATGGGTTTCCAGGAGGAGATCGCGAAGCACCCGAACATCACCTTCCTGGGCGTGCAGTACAGCAACAACCAAACGGCGAAGGCGGCCTCGATCATCACGTCCACGGTTGCGGCTCACCCCGATCTTGCCGGCGTGTTCACGATCACGACGAACAACACCGAAGGTGCTGCGACCGGAATCCGCGAAGCCCAACGTGAGGGCAAGATCAAGATCGTCGGCTTCGATACGTCGGACCCGATCGTACAGGACATCCGCACCGGCATTGTTTCGGCGGACGTGGTGCAGTTCCCCTACGGGATCGGGATGGAGGCCGTTGCGATGATGCACGACGCGATCGCCGGCAAGCCGGTCGAGCGCCAGGTGCAAACGCCATTCGTCATCGCGACGCCGGAGAACGTCGACACACCCGAGGTCCAGAAGTTTATCTACAAGACGCACTGCCCGGAGTAGGGCAGCGATCGCAGTCGGATGACAGCTCTGTCGTGAGCGGTCAGAGCCGGTGAGCCAAGATCTGCTTCCAGATCGAGACTTCGTCAGTCACCAGCCACTCGGCGATCACCCGCCCGCCCACCATCTGCGCATGGCTCAGACCCATGACGTAGACGGGCGCACCGCTCGGCGGGCCGAAATGGCCGAAGCCCGTATGAGTACCGCGCAAGGACCAGCGCAAAGCGATGCGCACGGCCTGCCCCGGCTCGCGGTTCACAATGGCGCTGTCGATCGTCAGCGTGGCATCCGGGAAGGCGGCGAGATAGCCGAGATAGAAGCGGTCGATGTCGTCATGGCCATGGAAGCTGTCGCCGCCCGGCGCTTGCAGGCAGGCGCCATGGAAGTAGAGGTCCCGGATCGCCGCCGTTTCCTTGTCCTGCCATAGCCGGCGATAACCGCTCATGTAGGCGTCGACATCCGCACCCGCCTGGATTTCGGGACGGTAACGGCCGGGCAGATCGTGCTCGGGGAGGAAGAACGCCGGCTGACCCGTCGTGCGCATGTCGTGCTCGAGCATCTGCTGGGCCAGTTCCGCGGGCGTCAACCCGAGGCAGCGCGCAAACGCGGCCTGATCGCGCACCAGCCACTCCTCGGTCACTACCTGATCGACCACCCAGCAATCGGCGATGATCCGCGTGCGCAAGAGCCGCCCCGTGGCGCGGCCATAGCTTCCGTCCCCCTGATGGCGCATGACGGAGATCAGTCGATGCGACGAGAGGAACGTGCCATCGGGGTAGCCGGTCCAGATGACATCCTCGCCCACCAGTTGCCGATCGGGGAACTGGTGCAGCGTCTGCAGGGTCTGCGCCTTGACGCCGGTATTGTCGGCGGTCAGCCCGGTCGCCGCACGGACGAGGCATTGCGGCGCGTAATATTTGTCGAGCTTGCCGCCGATACCGCGGTCTTCCCAGATCTCGCGCGTAATGCCGTAGATAAACTCCGGAACGTTGGCGTAGTCGCCGACAGCGGGGGTCATTCGGCAGCGAACGCGAGCATTTGCCCCATCACCGTCGTTCGCGTCGGCGGCGGCAGCAGATCGAGCGGCGCAATATAGCCGTTGTGATCGATGCACACGCCCGCAGCCAACGCCGCCTGCACGATGTCGGCTGACCAGACCGGCCGTTTGCGGTGATCGCCGCTAGTGATGAGCGCGACCTCGACCGGCGTATCTCCGCTAGCGACATAGCGCCGCCACGTGTCCCCGGGCGTCGAGAAACACTCGCCGGTCGCGACGGGCAGGCGCACTTCGTGGCCAGGTTCGTTCAATACCACCTCTAGCCCGCCCGCAAACACGATCGCCACCTGCTTCTCGGCCAGCAGATGCCGGCCTACCTCGTTGCCGGGCTGCAGGCGCAGCCACTCGATCGAGAAGCCGTGCGGGTTGCCGATGGGCGCCACCTGGCTGCTGTCCTCGGTCATTCCGTGGCCGATTACCGGCGCCAACTCGCTCGCATGGCCCGGAATGCGCGAGTCGAGCAGCGCGCGGGGGGACCAGCCGCGCTGTGCCGCCGGCACGGTGTGCTTGCGCATGTCGTCAACCGTGTAGCGCGGGAGTGTCGCGATTTGGGCTTGCGTCAACGGCGGCATCAACGTGTCCGCATCCGGCTGCGGCAGGCCTGCATCGGTATCCACCAGCATGTTGTCGCGCGTGAGGAACAGCCCGTATTCGGCGGCCGTGCGCAGGATCGACGGATGCCAGATGATCCCACCCGTGTCGTCGCCGCCCAGCGCGGTGAAGATCCAGCCATCCATGTCGCCGGTGTTGGTAAAGCCGCGGAAGATCCAAGTCGGGACGGAGACGACATCGCCGGGACCGCCAACGATCTCGCCGTCCTTGCCGTCCGCACCCCAGCGGAACGTCCACGTTCCGCGCTGGATGATGAACACTTCGGCGGTGAAGTGGACGTGCAGGTTGTTGACTGTCTGCGGCGGCATGGCCGCGACACCCAGGCTGAAGCCGTGCGGCTCCGTGAGGTTGACCACTTGGTCGCGCGACTGCGTCACCCCCGCACCGATCAGCGAGTAGTTCTCCTTGCGCTCGGAGCCCGGCATCTTGCAGTCGATGAACGCCATCTTGCACGCGACCATCTCCGCGCGGGGGATGAGGCGCGCCCGCGCCTCGTCTTGCGTCAGCGTCTTTGCCACGATCGCTCCTCCCGGCGCACAGCGCCTGTGCATTCGAATGCATGAACCATAAGTCCGGTTGGCTCGCTTGTCCACGGTGCGAACGTGATCCGGCGTGGATCAGGATACCGGTCGCATGGATCCGAGCCAGTGCTGGTGCAGGTCGACCGCCTTAGGCATCCGCAAAGCGCTTCATCATGCCACGTAGAAGAACGCCAGACCGAGCAGAACGTAGACGCCGATCAGCAATACGCCCTCGAACCAAGTCGTCTCTCCGTCGGCCGCAATCGCGTTCACGATGAACGTCGACCCGGCGATCGCGAACAGGTCGAGAGGATTATCGAACACCAGGGTCATCGGCCGCCCGATCGCCCAGGACAACAGCACCAGCACCGGTGCCACGACCAGGGCAACCTGAATGGTGGAGCCGATGCAGATGCTCAACACCAGCCCCATCTTGTCCTGCCGAGCGAAGTATGCGGCGGCGAACAGGTCCGAGGCAGTACCGACCACGGCCAGCACGATCACCCCGAGGAAGATGGTCGACAGCCCCAACGCGCCTGCCGTGGCCTCCAACGCGCCCGATACGAGTTCAGCCTCCAGTGCGATGGCGGCCGTGGCGGCAACCAGCACGCTCAGCGCCAACCAGAGCGGCCAGCCGCCGCCCCCGCGTTCCTCGTCGGATGCGAAGGCGTCGCGGTGGGTCACCAGGGTGTAGAGCAGGTTGGCCACGTAGAGCGCCAGCATCACGATCGACACGCCGATGCTGAGCGACTCATCCGAAACGGGAAGGTGCTGGCGCCCGCCGACCGTGCGCTCCGTCAGGCTGAACACCGCAGGAAGCAATAGTGCGATGACCACCAGCATAAGCATGGAGGACAGCAGCCCGGCACGCTCCCGCTTGAACCGTTGACCCTCCCGGCCGATCCCACCAACCACGATCGCCAGGCCGAGGCCGAGAAGACTGGTGCCTAAAATAGACCCGGTGAGTTGCGCGCGGACAACGTCCGCGTTGCCGTTCATCAGCACGAACACGGCCAATATGATCTCGGCGATGCTGCCGAAGGTGACGCTTAGCAAGCCACCGATCGCGGAACCGACATGGCCGGCCAGTTGCTCGACAGCACGGCGCACCCAGTCGGCGAGCACGGCCACCCCGGCGGCCCCTACCAAGAACACCCAGGCTGGCGGGGCGGCGACGACATAGGCCAGCACGGGTGCAATCGGCACCACCGCAAGCAGTGCGAGCGGGACCTTCTGCTGCGCGAGCATCCCGCCCAGTGTCATAGCCTCAGGGCTGCGTGCCACGGCGCTCTCCTTCGTCCGGATCATCATTCGTGGTCGCTGGATGTGTTTTGCCGAACAGCTGCGTCAGCGGAGTACTGGTGACGCCATGCGCAAGGACGGAGGCACCGATCGCGAGGCTGATCGCCGGCCATAAGGCTGCCGAGCCGGTCTCGTCTTGGATCATCATGGCGTAGAACAGAGCGGCGGCCCCGATGGGACCGAACCAGCCGGCAAAGGCCGCGCTGCGGAACGATCTCGTCCAGGGCATCAATCGTCCGAGCACGAACCAGGCCGGCATGCGGCGGAGCAGCAGGATACCGACGGCGAACGCCACCCCCCACCAGCCGAGCCCGAGCCAGGCGCCCCACGGAATCGCCGCCCCGAACACGATCATCACCGGAAGGTCGAAGAAGCGGCCCAGCGCCTCGCTGAACCGCTCATGATACTCCTGGACCTCGGCCTTGCTGTGGCTGTTGTTCAGCACGGCGCCGGCGACGAAGGCGGCCAGGATCTCGTCGCCACCTAGCAGCCGAACCCCGGCCGTGGTCGCAAGGGCCAACGATATGGTCACCGTCAGCAGCGACGCCACGTCGGCATCGGGCCGGCCGCGGGCCCACTCCATGCAGCGCGCCGTGAACCACCCGGCGGCAACCCCCACCAGCACGGCGCCGCCGATCTCCCACGCGAGCACCCGCCACGCCCATTCCAGCCCCGCCGCTACGGGAGCGTGTCGCATCAGCAGGATCGGCAGCATGACGAACGGCAGCCCCAGTCCGTCATTGATCCCACTTTCCGCGGTCATGGCATCGCGCAGGCTCGCGGGCACGGCGCGGCTGGCGAGGCTGCCGGTGAGGATGGGGGCGGACAGCACCGGGTCGGTGGGCGCAATGGCGGCGCCGAGCAGCAGGCTGGGCAGCAACGGGAGCCCCAGCGTGACGGCCGCCACGGCCGAGCCTGCGCCCCACATCAGCACCATGCCTGGCACCAACGACACCCCCAGTCCGCGCCAGTTGCGGCGCAACCAGTAAGCAGGCAACCGCATCGCGGCACCGGTGACGGCGATCGCGAGGGTGAGGCGAGCCGCTTCCCGCACGATGGCGGCATCCATGGGGCTGACCGCCGGGTCGAGGTGCAGCAGCCCGGCGCCGACCGGCCCGATGGCGATCCCGGCTAGAGCGCATGCCAAGGGCTCGGACACCCAGAGCTGCTCGTTGACCACGCCGGATGTCGCGCCGAGTGCAACGAGCAGACCGAACACACACAGCATCAGCAGCCAGATATCTAACGTCGTCATGCCCGGTGCAGGTATGGCATGGGCGGGCATAAGCCGTCCCCCCATTTTGAAGACTAACGCCCCGGACCACCGGCCGGGCGCCCATGTCAAGAACGCCACCGTCGGGACTGCGCTATCCCGCCGCAAGTGGTCGCGTACGAGGCGGTCTAGCGACATTTCCACAGGGACTGAAGCTGTGGGTCGGCGGGACGCTTGTCGTTTTACCCGGGCGTGCTACGAGCGGGTATGTTCTCGTGGCGACGCCATCGACGGCGCCCGGCCGGTGTTCCGGGCTTGCTGATTGCCCTGTTGGCGATCGCCAGCCAGCTTGCGCTGGGTGCTATCGTGCTGCCGGACGAAGCGTCGGCACGGGAACAGTCGGTCGCGGCCTTGGATACGCTCAGCATCCTCTGTAACTCCGCCACACCGACGGCACCGGACGGTGCACCAAGGCAGCACCGGCACAGCTCAGACTGCGCCCTCTGTCCACTCGCCGTTGCGTTGGCCATGCCAGCGGTCGTGCTCGCCTCCGGGCCTGCCTTGCCGCCGCCGTCGAGCCACGCGGCCGATCGGGCTGCGTTGCCACCGCCAGCGCGCGGACCACCTGCCCAGCCGCGCCTTACCCCGCCCTCGCGAGGTCCTCCCGTCCTAAGCTGAGAATGTTTTCGCACCGACGATCTAGTGATCGCCGGTTTTGCTGCATCTCCGCCAAGGATCATTCCTCATGCGCACGACGCGCTCCGCCACCTTGATGGCGGCCACCGCCTTGCTTGCCAGCCACGCCCTCCACGCCAGCGCCCATGTCATCGCCGGCAATCGCGTGTTCCCCGTCACCCTTACCATCGACGATCCCGGCGTTTCGGACGAGGTGTCGATCCCGGCCTTCACCTACAGCCGCAGCGGTGCGGATGGCGGCACGGGGCCGGGCCACGAATTCGATTTCGGCTTCGAGTACGACAAGACGATCACCGACAACACGGCACTGATCTTCAACGACGGCTACGACGTCCACCAGACGAACGGATCCAAGACGCAGGCCGGCTTCGAGAACCTCTACATCACCGGCAAGTGGCAGGCCTACACCAACGCGGCGCACGAGTTCGTCGCCTCGCTCGGCATCATCCGCGAGATCGGCGGCACCGGCACCACTCATACCGGGGGCGACCGCTACGGTTCCACCGCGCCGACCGGCTATTTCGGCAAAGGACTGGGCGACCTGCCAATTGGCTTGTTCCGCCCGCTCGCGATCACCGGTGAGCTGAGCTACGTCATCGCCGACCACAAGCTGAAGCAGTATCAGCAAGCGTCCGCCAGTTCGGCGTCGTCGCCGTTCGATACCGGCATCGCCTCGCAGTTCAACAACGGCAACAACAACGCCTGGTCGGGCGGCTTGTCGGTGCAGTACAGCCTGCCTTACCTGCAGTCGCAGGTGAAGGACATCGGGCTGCCGAGCTTCGTGGGTGATCTCATCCCCGTGGTCGAGGTCACCTGGTCGTCCCCGGCGGGCAGCCCCAGTTCGCAGGCCACGACGTGGACGGTGGCGCCGGGCGTCATCTATCTCGCCCAGTGGGGTGAGATCGGCCTCGAGGCCTTGATCCCGGCCAACAAGGCGGCCGGCACGAACGTGGGGGCCGTGGCGCTGGTCCACTTCTTCCTCGACGACTTGATGCCAACCTCTCTCGGAAAGCCAATTTTCCAATGAAGATAGTTGTCGGCGTGCTGACCGCCACGCTCCTGACCGCCCCCTGTTTCGCTCAGCAACCTGCGCCCGTGATGGCGCAGGACGCCTGGGCCCGAGCGACGACGCCAGGCGTCTCCACGGGTGGCGTCTACGTCACTTTGACCAGCCCGGCCGGCGACAAGCTGGTTGCGGTCTCGAGCCCGAACGCCGCGAAGGCGGACGTGCATGAGATGCGCATGGAGGGAACCATCATGCGCATGCGGGCGGTGCCAGACGGCCTTGACCTCCCGGCGGGCAAAGCCGTTTCGCTGACGCCGAGCGGCTACCACATCATGCTGGACGGGCTGAAGGCACCTTTGCGGCAGGGCACGGTGGTCCAGGTGCATCTGGTGTTCCAGAAGGCTCCGCCGATCGACGTTCAGGCTCCGGTGGGGTCAATCGGCGCCGCCGGGCCGGCTGGTTCACAGGCGAGCCAACCCGCGATGCCCGGCATGAGCATGTCCAAGTGATGGACGGCGTTCATACCAACCGCGCTCTTCCGCCACGACTGAAGCGAGTTTATTCCATGAAGCAAGGTCTTCTCTGCCTCACCATTGCTGGTCTCGCGCTGTGCGCCGGCCAGGCTTCGGCCCACGCCTTTCTCAAGACGGCGATTCCTGCGGTTGGCAGCACGGTCCAGCAGCCGCCGACCCAGGTGGTGATCGACTTTACCGAGGGGGTCGAGCCCAAGTTCAGCACGATCACGGTGCAAGACGCATCGGGGGCTGCCATGGGCGCGGGCGACGTCAAACTGCAGGGCGACAACACGCACCTGGCACTTGGGCTGAAGCCGTTGCAGGCCGGGACGTACAAGGTGATCTGGCACGCCACGGCGGTCGACACGCACAAGACCGAAGGCAACTTCACCTTCACGGTCAAACCGTAGCAGGGGCAGGGCGGTGCTGCCGGCCTTCGACATCGACGGCGGGATCCTACTGGCGCTGACGCGTGGCGTGGCTGTTGCCGCCCTGCTTTCGATCTTTGGTTCCCTGACATTCCGGGTGTTCGTTGCACCCCGGGTGTTCGACCGCATGCCGGCGGAGGCAGCCCGGCCGGTCAAGCTGCGCCTGCTGCGGCTCACGCAACTCGGCATGGTCGCAGCACTACTCGGGCTCTCGGCCTGGCTTGTCGCGCAGTCGGCCGACATGGCCAGCGCCGGGTCAGTGGGTCAAGCGGTGAAGGCAGTGCCCGCCGTGCTGCAGAGCACCGATTTCGGCCACGTTATCGCGTGCCAGATCCTGGCCGTCGTCGCCGCGCTGACTGTCATGGGCTGGCGAGATGATGGCGTGCGGCAGCGTGTGGCGCTCGGTGTCGCCACGGTGGCCCTCGGGCTGCAGGCCGGTCACAGCCACGCCGCATCGATGTATTCGGGCCCCAGCTTTCTTCTCGCGTCCGACGTCGCGCACCTGCTCGGTGCGGGCGCGTGGCTGGGAGGCCTGTTACCTCTGCTGCTGGTCGTCAAGGACGTGCCGGCCAAGGCAGGCGCCCTCGCGGCACGCTGGTTCTCGCCGCTTGGCAAGTTGTGCCTGGTGGCTCTGACCGCCTCGGCGCTGTTCCAAGGTTGGGTGTTGGTCGAGAGCATCCCAGGGCTCGTAGGAACTGCCTATGGCTGGATGGTGCTGGTGAAGCTCGGCCTGTTCGGCGTGTTGTTCGCCTTCGCCTACGCCAACCGCTACCGCTTCGCCCCGGCCCTACTGCACGACGACCCGGCCGTCGCCAAGCGCGTGCTTATCGGCAGCATCGCGGTGCAGACCGGCTTCGGCCTCGCTATCGTGGCGGCCGCGTCGGTGCTGAGCAGCCTGCCACCATCCATGCACGAGCAACCGCTTTGGCCGTTCCCAGACCTGTTCACGCTGGACACGGTGAACGAGGACCCCGAATTCCTCCGTGAGGTGCTCGGCGCCGTCCTGGCCCTCGCCGCTGCCGCCGTGCTGTTGGTCATCGCGGCCGTCGTCCGCCGCCGCATCCGCTGGGCGGCGGTGGTAGCGGCAGCGGTGATCGCGTGGTTCGCGGTGCCGCACCTCGATCTGCTGTTCGTTCCGGCGTACCCGACGAGTTTCTATCGGTCGCCGACCCAATTTGCCGCGACGTCGATCGTGCAGGGAGCCGCGCTGTATTCCGCAAACTGTGCCATGTGCCACGGTGCGGACGGACACGGTGATGGACCGGCTGCGAACGGCTCGCTGGTACCGTCCGCCGACCTGACCACCGCGCATCTATGGATGCACAGCGACGGCGACTTGTTCTGGTGGCTGGCACACGGCATCGAGGCGCCGGAGGGCGGACTGGCCATGCCAGCCTTCGGAGGCATCCTGTCGGACGACGATCGTTGGCACCTGATCGACTATATCCGCGCCCACAATGCCGGCGTGACGTTTCACACCGACGCCGCTTGGTCACCCCCGCTCCAGGCGCCCGAGTTGCAGGCTCAGTGTGCAGATGGCCGAACCGTGTCGCTCACGGATCTTCGGGGCGGCTTCGTGCGCCTGGTGATTGGCGTGACACCGCCCACGACTTACCTGGGTATCACGACGATCCTTGCGACCAGCGACCCGGCGGTGCACGCTTCGGCTGGCGTCTGCGTAGCCAGCGATGAGGATCTGCCCAAGGCCTACGCGATCGTGTCCGGCCTCGCTGCATCCGAGCTGCCGGGGATGGAGTTCCTGATCGATGCTGATGGCTGGATGCGCGCCGTGCAGCGGCCCACGGCGAGACCGGGCTGGAACGACCCGAAGACGTTGGCGGCTGATGTCCAGCAACTCGCAGCCCACCCGATCGCCGCGAGCCCAGGGGCAAGCCATGCCCACATGCAGATGTAGAGCGCCAATGCTTGAACCACTCGCAATCCCAGGGGGATGCACGTCCGATGCCTAAAGCCAGCAATAAGCGACGCGCATCACAGACCTCAGATCGCCGATCGCTTCTTACGGTGCTTGGTGGTGGTGGCGCGTTGCTGCTTTTGACAGCCAGTTACCTGTGGATGCTGGGAGGAACCACGCCACCGCGACAGGCGGTCATTGGTGGCCCGTTTACTTTGACGGCGACGAATGGCGCAACGGTGACAGACGCGACTTTCCACGGCCGCTACGTGCTGGTGTATTTCGGCTACAGCAACTGCATGGATGTCTGCCCCACGACGCTGACCGCCGTGGCTGATGCGTTGGACGTGCTCGGACCCAAGGCTGCCCGCGTGCAACCGGTGTTCGTCACCGTCGATCCGCAGCGCGATACGCCAGATGTCCTGCGCCGCTTCACTGCCCTTTTCACGCCGCGCCTGGTCGGCCTGACGGGGACGCAAGACCAGATACGGCAGATACAGCAAAACTACCGTGTCAGTAGCGTCAGTCATCCGGGCACTGCCGGGTCGATGGGCTACATGGTCGACCACAGCTCGGTCTTGTACCTGATCGGCCCTGACGGACGATATCTGGCCCCGATCCGCGCCGACGAAAGTGGATCAGAAATGGCCAGCGACATTGCACGGCACCTGTCGTGATATCCTGCTTGCTCTAAATGGCCCGCCGCAGAGAGGACGAATGACGGCTCTCGATTAGACCCGAACCACGCGCAGCAACTCGCGGGCCTCGGCGATCAGGGATGCGCGCGAGGCACCTCGAAGTCGTCCAGTCCCTTGTAGCGGTAGATGATGATCGAGCCGACCCAAGCGGCGATGAAGACGCCGATGATCAGGAAGCCGAGGCTGTTGAAATTGTCATTGAGGGCCTCGATGCCGTCCCAGAACCAGCCCGACAAGCTGAGTTGGTCGGCGATCAGTCCTAACGCCTCGATCCCGCCGATCAGGAAGGCGACCACGACCGAGACGAAGGTGATCGTCAGGTTGTAGTACAGCTTGCGTATCGGTTTAACGAACGCCCAGTTGTACGCGCCGAGCATTAGTACGCCGTCCGTCGTGTCGATCAGCGACATGCCGGCGGCGAACAGGGCGGGGAACGCCATGATCGACCAGATCGACACACCTTGCGCCGCCTGCGTGGCGGAGATGCCGAGCAGCGCCACTTCCGTCGCCGTGTCGAAGCCCAGGCCGAACAGGAAGCCGAGCGGGAACATGTGCCAGCTCGTCGTGACCAGCCGGAATAGGGGGCGGAACAGGCGTGCCAGCAGGCCGCGGCTGTTGAGCAGGATGTCGAAATCCTCATCCACGTAGCGGCCGCCATTTCGCACGTGGCGGTAGGTGCGCCAGACCGAGCGCAAGATGATCAAGTTGGCGGCGGCGATGACGAACAGGAACAAGGCCGAGACGAGGGTGCCTATCACCCCGCCGACACTCTTGAATTGCTCGAAATGGCTGCTCAGCATCGTCGCGGTCGCCGCCAGGCCGGCAGCGGCCAGGATCACCACGGTCGAGTGGCCCAGCGCGAAGAAGAGACCGACGCTGACGGGCCGCTTGCCCGCCTGCATCAGCTTGCGGGTGACGTTGTCGATGGCTGCGATGTGGTCGGCGTCCACGGCATGACGCAGGCCGAACCCGTAGGCCAGCAGCGCCGTACCGAGGAATATGGGCTGCTGATGAAATACCAGCAGCGCCCAGCCCCAGGCGGCCAGGTTTGCCACGATCAGAAGGCTATAGATGCCAACGAGCGGGCCGCGTAGGCTCTTCGCCCGCTCGTCGAAGATGCCGTTGATCAGGCTACGCATGTCACTCTCCAACCACCACGCACCCCGCATGGCAGCCCGTTGGCGCGACGATGGCAGGTCTCCTGGCTCGCGGGTCAACGATGCTGGACCTACCTTCCCGAGCATTGCCGCTCAGTGGCTCGCCCCGGACAGGAGGGGCGGGCGGTCCGGCTTCTCACCGCTGACAGTTGCGGGGGCAGCCACCGACTTGCCCCCGGACCATCGGTCCAGCCGGGGCGCACGGTATTCCCTCTTCGCCCGTTCGCACGGGACCATCGACGGGCCAACCCTAGCGGGGGAATTGCTATGGCGCCAGATGACACCGGCACGGTGTGATACGTCCCGTTTTCGGGCCGCGTGAAAAATGCATCAACTCCAGTACCCTCAAACAGGCGTGCGTCTACCGAATCGGGCAAGTTTCACCCGGACGAAGCCATGCAATACGCTGGAACGGCCGCCTGTGAGCTGGCAGGCGGCAATGGCGTCGGTGGAGCCTGTTGCAAGTAGTAAGAAAGGTCTACTTACCTAAGTAGGAGGCAGAGTGCCACCTCTCAAATAAAGAGCTGGCCAATGTTGCATATGTTATTTGATTGGCTCCTCGACCCGTCCGGGCTTACGCCGCACGGATTTTGCTTGCTCTGGGAGCCTGGCCTTATTTGGACGTATGCGTCGGCGGATCTTGTGATAGGTTTCGCCTACTTCACGATACCCATCGTATTGGTAGCCTTCATCCGCCGGCGTCGAGACCTGGCATTTCGGCCATTGTTCTGGCTTTTCGCCACATTCATTCTGCTTTGCGGCATCACGCACTGGCTCGATCTGGTTACCCTCTGGGTGCCGGCCTATGGCGTCGAGGCCGTGGCGAAAGCCGCGACTGCAATCGCGTCGGTGGCCACGGCGTTCACACTATGGCGCCTTCTGCCGGTAGCGATAGCGCTTCCCTCGCCCGCACAGCTCCGGGAGGCGAACGAAAGCCTCCGCAAGACCCAGGACTTCCTGGCGCGGGTCGGCCGTGTTGCCGGCATCGGGGGCTATGAAGCCGATCCGTCGACCGGCACGGTCTATTGGTCAGACGAAATTCGCCGACTTCGCGGCGTCGCAGCCGACTATAAGCCGACGCTCGAGGAAGCGTTGGATTTCTACACGCCTGAATCCAGGCCCGTCATAGGCGCGGCCATCGACAGAGCCCTTGCACACGGTGAAGGGTGGGACCTGGAGCTGCAGATCATCAACGCCGATGGTCGCCGGATCTGGGTCCGCAACGTGGGGTCCGTGGAATTCGTAAAGGGCAAAGCAACAAAGATCGTCGGCTCCTTTCAGGACCTGGACGCGCGCGTCACGCAGCGGATCGCGTTCGAGGAGGCGACCAAACGCGTGACGTTGGCGACCGACGCTGGCCGCATCGGCATATGGGATTGGGACGTCGCCACCGACCAGATCATCTGGGATCCGTGGATGTATCGGCTCTACGGCCTCGAGCCGCGAGACGAACTGGCCACTTACGAGTTGTGGATGCGGTATCTGCATCCGGACGACCGCGGCGCGGCTGAGATGGCGTTGCGAGAAGCAGTCGATGGTACAAAGCCGTTCGACACCGAGTTTCGCATTGTCTGGAGTGACGGCAGCCTCCACTACCTCCGCGTTGTTGCCACGGTGACGCGCGATGAGACCGGTCGCGCCTTGCGCATGGTCGGCACCAACTGGGATATCACCGAAGCCAAGCAACTCACTGCCGAGCTGGCGCGCGCCGGCGAGCGCCAGGCCGAGTCGGCGGAGCGCGAGATGGCCATGTTCCGCAACAGCCCGGATTCGCTGGTCGTCATTCGCGTTAACGAGGAGGAGTTCGTCTACGAGGCCTTCAGCCCGGCGTACGAGGTCTTGACCGGAATGGATGTTGCAGACGTTATTGGGCGCACTCCCGAGGCGTGCTTGCCACCCGAGATGGTCGAAAACGTGCTGTCACGGTATCGCCGCTGCCTGGAAGAACGAAAGACGGTCTGTTGGCGGGAGACCTACACCTTTCCCGTCGGGACGCGTGACTTCGAGGGCTCGATCACACCTGTCGCACACCCGACTACGGGAAGGATCGTCCGTCTGATTGGAGCGATGCGGGACGTGACCGAGTATAACTCGATGGAACGAGCGCTACGACAAGCTCAGAAGATGGAAGCGATCGGTCGACTTTCGGCTGGTGTCGCGCACGACTTCAACAACATTCTGCAAACCATCGTCGGTGGGCTCGAACTGATGTTGGACGAGGTGAAGGAGACGCCTGCGCACGAGTTCGCACAGTATGCCATAAAAGCTGCGGTGCGCGGCGCGGCGCTGACCCATCACCTGCTTTCCTATGCGCGCAAGCAGATACTGAGACCGCAAACCGTCGACGTGACCGCACTCCTCGCCGAAACCGAGATTCTGCTGACCCGCACGTTGGGGCCCCACATCGCCGTCAGCGTGCGTGCAGACGAGATGGCCTCGATCCTGGCCGATCCGGGCCAACTTCAGACGGCACTGCTCAATCTCGCTATCAACGCCTCACACGCCATGCCGAATGGCGGCAGTTTGATTTTCGACGCACGCACGGAGAGCGATGCGGAGCAGATGTGGGTCGTCATCGCGGTAACAGACACGGGCCTAGGGATGGACGAGGTGACCCTCGCGCACGCCGTCGAGCCGTTCTTTACCACCAAGGGCCCAGGCGGCAGCGGGCTCGGCCTCTCGATGGTGCAGGGCTTCGTGGAACAGTCCGGCGGCAGGTTCCGCATCACGAGCACGCCTGGCCAGGGTACCACCGTCGAGCTACGCATGCTTTCGGCCACTGCGGGCCGTCACCCCGAAAGGCCGCAGTTGGTCGAGGCCCCCGCAGGCTTGATCCGAATCCTGCTGGTGGACGATTCGATGGACGTTCTGGTGACAACGAGTGCTTTCCTCGAGAAATCGGGTTTCGCGGTCACGAGGGCGAACAGCGGCGACGAGGCCCTAGCCCACTTTTCCAACGGCCAACGCTTCGATGCGTTGGTCACCGACTACGCGATGCCGGGCCTCAACGGAGCCGACCTGATCGCCGAGGCACAGTTCGTCCAGCCCGGACTCAAGGCATTGCTCATTACCGGGTACGCCGGCGTTACCTATGCCGACACGCTCCCCGAGGGGACGCCGTTACTGTATAAGCCGTTTCAGCGCGCGGATTTGCTTGCAACGCTGGCGCTGCTTATTCAGCCGGTTGGTTCAGGACCAGCGGTGCCTCTTATCGAGACTTGATTCTCGCCAGCCTGGCAAGGGCATGTTGGCACACCCGCTGTCCTGCGGTGCCTCGATCGGATCGTGACCGGGAGCGACCTGCTGATAGCGGGCGGCTGAGTAGTTTCCGATCCTGCTGCCCGCGGGCATTCCGGTCGATAATAGAGGTCGGTCGGGAAGACGGGGAGAGGTGTAGTGACGACTTATCAGGCGCGCCGCCAAGCGGCGGACATGATCGCGAGCGATCTCATGACCGAGAGCGTGATCTCGGTCGCGGCAGAGTCCAGCGTGCAGGTTGCAGCACAGCTACTGCTGGAACACCATCTCGGCGCGGTTCCCGTCACGGGCAGTTCCGGCGTTCCCATCGGCATGGTGAGCGACGGCGACCTCCTTGGCCGCCGCACCGCGGATAATCGGCACGATTGGTGGCTCGATCTGCTCGCACGTGAGACTGTCACCGCCTCAATCCCCGCTACTGCCGGTGCTCGACCGGTCCGCGATGTGATGACCACGCCGCTCATCAGCGTCAGCCCTTACTCACCCGTGCGGGAGGTGGTTCGACTGCTGCAGACTCATAGGATCAAGCGGCTGCCGGTTTTGCTAGGCGACGAACTCGTCGGGATCATCAGCCGCAGTGATCTACTAACTTTCGTCGCCAACCTGCCGAAGACCGCGGCTGAGACAGCGGGGCCGTCTGGCGGCCTATATGGGATGCTGCAGGCGATGGCGGGCGGACCGCCTCATTCTCCCGCGTCAGGTGCCTTGTCGCCGGCGGTTGCGGCGGAGCCGAGCCCGGGCGTCTCAGCTGGGAATTTCCGCGACCTAGTCAACGCGTCCGAGCAGGAGAAGGTGGATGAGGCTACGGAAGCGAAACGCGCCAGGAGCCTCGAACGTCAGAAACAAGTCGAGGCTATCCTGGAACACCATGTGACAAACGAATCCTGGCAGCAGCTCATCCGTCACGCGGAACTTGCCGCAAAACATGGAGAAAAGGAGCTGCTGCTGCTTCGCTTCCCCTCCGGCGTGTGCAGCGATGGCGGCCGGGCGATCTCAAACGTGGAAGAGGGCTGGGAGAAGACGCTACGGGGCGAGGCCGCCGAACTATACATGCGGTGGGATCATGACCTGAGACCAAAGGGTTTCGGCCTGGGGGCGCCTACCTTGAGCTTTGATAATGACAGGATCGGCGATCTCGGCCTTGTCCTTACCTGGGCCGCCTAGGACGGCCGGCATTGGTTTTTTCGGACCCTCCTGCCGGGCCACGACGCTGCGATAGCTTGGGTAACGACCCACTGTTCGAAAGATGCTCCGGCGCAAGAAGATGACGCCGTTGTTGCCGTATCCGCCGACCACGCGGGGGCGGACGCCGCGGTGAAGCAACTCTCCGCCGCCGGGCGCCGGCGACCGCCCGAATGAACTCCGGCCACGCGAACGGGCGAATGATGACGCTCGCCGTGGCGAGCCCCGCAATGCCCTAGGTGTTCCAGGGGGACGCGAAGGTGGTGGCGATCACCTTTTTGCATTCATCGCGATTGGGACGCCCGGGCAGGGTGCCGAGAAGATGCCTCCCGGGCCACCCCACACCGATCCATGGTGGAGTCCTCGTCGTCTCCAGCACCGCGTCGTGTTTGTTTTGTGAGCTGGCGGCTGCGGACGATGGCCAGGCGGACGGGGCGGCATGCTCAACTGCTCCAGATGCGTGGCATCCGCCCCGGATAGACGATCCGGCCTAGGCAACCAATCTGGACGGCGCGCCAAAACCTGCGATTGTTTTGTTTGTTCGTAGACGGAACGGCAATGCCCGCTACAACTGTGAGCGGAACGAAGGAGACGCTCTGGATGACGGCACTGCACTCGCGCTGGGGCCAATTGGTGCTGGGTATCGTGTGCATGGTGATGATCGCCAACCTGCAATATGGCTGGACGTTGTTCGTGCTGCCGATCGACCAGGCGCATCACTGGGGCCGCCCCGCCATCCAGGTCGCTTTCACCGTGTTCGTCATCTGCGAAACCTGGCTGTTGCCGTTCGAAGGTTACGTGATCGACCGGATCGGCCCCAAGCTGACGGTGATGGCCGGGGGTGCGCTGATCGGGCTGTCCTGGGTGCTCAACAGCGCTGCGGACGTGCTTTGGCTCCTGTATGTGGCGGCCGGGCTGGGCGGCGTCGGCGCCGGCCTCATCTACGGCGCGACAGTGGGCAATGCGCTGAAATGGTTTCCGGACCGGCGCGGGCTGGCCGCCGGGTTGACGGCGGCGGGTTTCGGCGCCGGGTCGGCGGTGACGATCGTGCCGATCTCCAGCATGATCGCCACTAGCGGCTACCAGGCGACGTTCCTCGCCTTCGGCCTGGCGCAGGGGGTGATCGTCATACTGGTGGCGCTGCTGCTGCGTGCGCCGCCCGGCGCCGCCGCCCGCAGCACGGCCATGACCCCTGGCGGCATGATGGCGACCCGGCCCTCCCACCTGCACGACATGACGCGCAACGTTCCGCCGCAGGAGGTGCTGCGCGAGCCGGTGTTCTGGCTGATGTATCTGATGTTCGTCATGGTCGGCGCCGGCGGGCTGATCGCCACCGCGCAACTCTCGGTCATGGCGGCGGATTTCGGCATCGCCACCACGCCCGTCACGCTGCTGTTCCTGACCATGCCCGCATTGACCTTCGCCCTCTCGATCGACCGGGTGCTGAACGGCGTGACCCGGCCTTTCTTCGGCTGGGTGTCGGACAAGATCGGCCGCGAGAACACCATGTTCATCGCCTTCCTGCTGGAGGGGTTGGGCATCCTGGCGCTGACCGTCTTCGCGCGTGACCCGGTCGCCTTCGTGGTGCTGACCGGCGTCGTGTTCTTCGCCTGGGGCGAAATCTACTCGCTGTTCCCCGCCACCTGCGGCGACACCTTCGGCCGCACCTTCGCCGCCACCAATTATGGTTTGCTCTATACCGCCAAGGGCACCGCCGCGCTGATGGTGCCGCTCGGCAGCCTGTTGCGCGAGGCGACGGGCAACTGGCTGGTGGTGCTTTACGTGGTGGCGGCGGCAAACCTGCTGACCGCGGCACTGGCGCTGCTGGCGCTGAAGCCAATGCGGCGACGATTCATCCGGCGATCGATGGAGCTGCGGGCGCGGGAGCGGGTGGCGGAGTCGGAGTTGCGGCTGAAAGCGAGCTTGGCCGCACGGGCTTAGCGCAGCACGCTCGCGGGCCGGATCTGGTGCACGGATCATGGTCTCGACCGCTGGGGCTTTGAACGGTTGGGCTGGCATCCATCGTCGAAAAAGCTTGCGGAGACCAATACCGGACACATCTCAAGGTTGTGCCTACCACAGCAAACGCCCCATATTGAGACAAAATGCCATGAAACGTGCATTGCGGACGGATCACCCGCCCGTTCTGGTCAATTGACCCCTGATATAAAGGCGACCGGCGTGGAGCCAAGCTGTCCGCAATCGACCGTCTATTTCGACGGTTCCTGTCCGCTGTGTCGGGCAGAGATCGGATACTATCGCCGCACCGATCAAGCCGGCGCGCTTTGCTTTATCGATGTATCCGAACCGGCCGGCGTCATGCCGGAGGGATTGACCCAGAATCGTGCGATGGCGCGCTTCCACGTGCGGGCCAGTGATGGTCGCGTTGTCTCCGGAGCGGCGGCCTTCGTTGAGGTTTGGACGCGCTTACCCGGTTGGCGCTGGGCGGCCCGTGCCGCGGCGCGGCCGGGCTGCTTGGCCGCCCTGGAGTTCGGCTACCGGATGTTTCTTCCGATCCGACCGTTGCTTTCCCGCCTTTTCGGAACCGCCCTGCGGCTCAAGCCGCTTCGCGGCGGAGCAGGGCGCGGGTGACGGGGCCATGCGAACCGCAAGACGGTGCGGTTGAGCTAGCCGACCGCCTATTGGTTCCGCGGGGTGGCGTGGCGGTCGTTTTCGGCGCTGGCGGCGGGATCGGAGGGGCATTGGTCGAAGCCATCCGGGCCACCAGGCAGTTCGAGCATCTCGTCGCATTCGGTCGGCGGACCGATCCACCGATCGACCTGCTGGACGAAGCCAGTCTCGAACGCGCCGCAACGCACGCCGCCGGTCTCGGTGCACTTCGGCTCATGATCGACGCGACCGGATTCCTCCATGACGATCGTCAGGAACCGGAAAAGAGCTGGCGTGAACTCGATGCCAACAAACTCGCCCGTTCCTTTGCCTTGAACGCGATCGGCCCCGCGTTGATCATGAAGCATATCTTGCCGCGATTGCCGAGATCCGGCCGCGCCGTCTTTGCAACGCTGTCCGCCAGGGTCGGCAGCATCGGCGATAATCGGCTTGGCGGCTGGTATGGCTACCGGGCGTCCAAAGCCGCTCTCAATCAACTGGTGCGGACGGCATCCGTTGAACTGGCCCGTCGGTGCCCCGACGCACTTTGCATCGCCCTGCATCCCGGCACGGTCGCCACCCCACTCTCGGCTCCCTTCGCGGCAGCCGGGTTACAGGTCCACTCTCCCGCGGCAGCCGCTGGCCACCTGCTCGCGGTCATCGATCGACTCACGGCAGACGCCAATGGTGGATTCTTCGACTGGCGCGGTCAAACCGTGCCCTGGTAAGGCTCCCTGCCTCCGAACACGCCAAAGCTGTTGGCTGGTTATCGGCCAGAACTCACGTGAGGTGCTCGGTACCCACGGCGGCGCGCTCACTCCTCGGTCGTGACCGTCTTTGGAATGCGGCGCAGCAGGAAGAGTGAGAAGACCAGGACCAGGATGAGTGCTCCGATTACGGCCAGTTCCGTCATCGCCTCGAGTACGATAGCATGTGTATCAGGCGAGTAGGCGCCGGGCTTTGTGGCCTCCGAGGTCTGAAGCGTGATGACCAGTACCCGCCGGATCGAGGCGATCAGGCCGACGATGAGGAATGGCTCGCAGGTCAGGCCACCGCTGCGAATCGAGGCCCGGATGGTATGCAGCACCTCGATCAGCAGCAGGACGAACAGCAGTCGGTCGACGATTGAGAAGATAGCTTCCGAGTTCGTCCAGTCGAGCAGCCCGTGCCAGAGCTGGACCGCTGCTCCCCCGAGCGCGAGGAAGGCGCCGACGGAGAGCATGATCCCGAGGAGGGCGTAAACGACATGCTCGATGTGCCTGAACAGGTTGGTGGATAGTCTGACCAGCGGGCTGTCGGACTCGTCGTCTTCCATTGGTTTGCCATCCTGTTAGCATCCATTGAGCGACTGGCTGTCTCACGAAGTCGCGGCGCCGTTCGAGACCTGTTTCTGATCGAGATTAGGCCCGGTTGTCACGATCATACGCGCAAGCGTCAATGTATCCTAAAGCTCGATGCAAGCCCAACGATCCCGAGTGCGCAGCCGAGCCCCTTGATACGATTCGGTTCTGAATTTACGAGCGACTCCTCAACGGGATCGGCATGCATTTACCACTGTGGTAGAGATAGTCTCTCCCTACGGCCCGCGTTCGTCTCAGCGGGCTTTGCTGCCCGGCATGACCACCACCGGCTTCGGATCGCGGGCGCCGGGCCGTTCGATCGCGTGACGGATCAGAGCGCCGGCGCGATAAACTCCATGGACGAACTTGCTGTACGGCATGGTGACGAAGAACGCCAAGATCAGGCCGAGATGGATCGCGAGAACGCTGCCCATGGCTCCCGTCGCGCGCACCGCGAGCAGCAGCAACCCGGTCGCGCCGATCAACATCAGCAGCAGCAACAGGCCCGCATCTGCGCCCAGAAGCTTGGCTGCCTGCGGCTCGTGGTCACCCGACAGCTTCAGCCAGAACAGCCCGGCCGTACCCAGCACCAGCCCGACACCGCCCACCGTGCCGAGCAACACGGGCACGCTCCAGAACGGGTAGGGCGCCGCCCACGCGAGGAAGTGGTCGTACACCGTGGCGGTGCAAGTGGAGGCGAAGCACAGCAGGAAGCCGTACGCCATCAGGTGGTGGAACCAGCGTCGCTGAGTGGAAAAGCTCTCGTCCCGGTCGTTGCAACCGTGCCCGGCGCCGCCGAGGTAACGCAGCGTCGCGGCATCCCGGAACGCCTGCCATAACGGCCGCCCTTGCGTGAGTTCGGCCCCGCGCCCACCGGTGTCGGTCCAGAACCGGGCGAAGCCGACGCCCAGCGCCAGGAGCGAGAACAGGAAGGTGATGGTGCCGACGCCGACCATCACGCGGTAGGGCACGATGTCGTAGAATCCATGCCCCGGCACGACCGGTTGCGGGGCGAACAGAATGGCGCGACGCTGCAGCAGCATCACCAGCAGCAGCACGCCAGCAACGCCGCCGGCCATGGCGAGCGCCATCACCAGCCCGTTGCGCTGATACAGCTTTGCCAGCGCGCCGGGCCAGGCGTATTGGGCGTAGCTCTCGCCCCGCACCTCCGCCAGCACGCGCGGCACGTTGATGCCGAATTCGTGCGGCGGCGCGTATTGGCAGGCATAATAGCAGCCGCGGCAGGAATGACAGAGATTGGCGAGATAGTTCAGGTCGCCCGCCGAGAACTCCCGCCGCAATTCCATGGCAGGGAACACGGCGCAGAAGCCCTCGCAGAAGCGGCAGGCGTTGCACACCTCCATGGCCCGGCGCGCTTCCACCATGGCCGGCGTTTCGTCCACGAGCGCTTCGCCGGCCGCGAGCCGGGTCAGGTCAATTGTTTGCACGTCTGGCCGCCTCCTGTCCCGCGATGCGGCCAAATACGGTGCCGATCGCCATGCCGAATCCAGCCAGATAACCTTTGCCGAGGATGCTGCCTGCCATGATCTCACCGGATGCGAACAGGTTTGCGGTGGGACGCCCATCCTCCATGATGACCTGTGCCCGCTCGTTTACCTTCACGCCCAGGTAGGTAAAGGTGATGCCGGGGCGCAGCGGGTACCCGATGAACGGCGGCTCGGCGATCGGGCGCGCCCAGTTTGTTTTCGGCGGGTCCAGCCCCTCGGTATGCACGCCGTCCAGGAGGCTGCTGTCGAACACGCCGGGCTGGCAGGCGGCGTTGAACGCGGCGATCGTCGCCTCCACCGCCGCTGTGTCGAGGCCGAGCTTGGCCGCGAGTTCACCCACCGACCCGGCCTTGATGGCGGGGAACACGGACGGCATGAACAACCGCTCGCTACGGCTGTCGATAATGCTGTAGGCGACTTGGTCGGGCTGCTGCGCGACCAGCCGGCCCCAGATGGCGTAGCGCTTTGGCCAGACGTCCTGGCCCTCGTCGTAGAAGCGCTGAGCGTGCTTGTTCACCACCACGGAGAACGGCACGCAATCCAGCCGCGTCGCGATGCCGCCGTCGAACTTGGGCGAGCGGCCGTCGATTGCGACAGCGTGGCACTGGGTCGGATCGCCGACCGACGCCACGCCCTGCCCCAACAGGGACTTCAGCACGCGTCCTTTGGCGTACGGCGTACCTCGGATCAGGAAGTTTTCGGCGGCGTCGCCCCAGCCTTGCTTCAGCCACTCGATATTGGCCTGGAACCCGCCGGAGGACACGACCACCACCTTGGCGTGAACCTCCAAGGGGAACCCCTTGCTGGTGACCGTCAGCTTGCGCACCGCCCCGTCGTCCAGGGCGACGTCGGTGACTTCGGTGTCGTACAGTACGGCGATGCCGAGGCGTGCGGCGGTGGCGTAATACGCGTTGAGCAGGGCCTTGCCGCCGCCGAGGAAAAAGGCGTTGGTGCGGGACAGGTTCAGCGTGCCAGTCAGCGACGGCTGGAAGCGCACGCCGCAGCGCTCCATGAAGGGCAGTGCGTCCTGCGTTGCGCGGATGGTCAGCCGGGCCAGATGCTCGTCGGTCTGGCCGCCGGTGACCCGCAGCAGATCGTCCCAATACTCGTCCTCGAGATACTGGTCCGTCAGCACGGAGGTGGGCCCCGCGTGCATGGCGCGCAGGTTACGAGTGTGGCGGCTATTGCCGCCGCGCATCGGCTTGGGTGCGTGCTCGAGCACGAGGACCGACGCGCCCGCCTCGCGCGCTGTCACCGCGGCCGTGATGGCGGCATTGCCGCCGCCCACCACGACGACATCATAGCTCAACTCCGGGTCAGCCATGGACGCCCTGTGATGTATCTTGTTGGATACCGATCTCGGTCAGCCACCGTCGGCTGTCAAGCGCCCAGTTCCACCCGGGTGCGGAAGGCCTCCTGGATATGCTGCCGGGCCATCGCCGCGCCGTCCGGGACAGGGCGTTACGCTCCCGCCGGACCGGTTGGAGCCCTGGATCACCGAACACTGGACGTGCGATACATAGGCCGAGCCTAACGCCCGTCCAACTTTGCCGCCTTCATAGCCAACCCTGGAGGTCTTGATGCCGACGATCCCGATCTACGAAGCCATCGCCAACGCCTTCCGCGCCGAGGGCACCGATACGCTGTTCGTGCTCACCGGCGACGGCAACATGCATTGGGAGGTCGCGCTGTCGGAGAGCGGCGGCGTCCGCTCGGTCCATGTCCGCCACGAGCATTGCGCCTGCGCGATGGCGACGGCCTATGCCGCCGCCACCGGCAAGGTCGGCGTGGCCTCGGTCACATGCGGCCCCGGCCTGACGCAGATCATGACCGCGCTGGCGACCGCGGCACAAGCGCACATCCCGCTCGTCGTGTTCGCAGGCGAGAGTCCCATGCACGCGGCCTGGTACAACCAGCACATCGACCAGGCGCCCTTGGTGACGGGAACTGGCGCGCACTATATCGGCGGGCGCAGCCCCGTCCAGATCCTGAACAATGTCCGCGAGGCTTTCTACATCGCGCGGACCCGGAGGCAGCCGGTCGTGCTCGGTGTCCCACTCGACCTGCAGCAGCAGACGATCGAGCCGGCGGACTACTCACCCTCGGCCGATTTCATTCCCGATACCGGCCCGATGGCGGCGCATCCCCGCTACGTCGAGATGGCGGCGAACCTCATCAAGGCAGCCCGACGCATCGTCATCGTCGGCGGGCGTGGCGTCATGCGGTCCGGGGCACGGGACGCGTGCGAGGACCTAGCCGAGCGGACCGGCGCGCTCCTGGCATCGACCCTTCCCGTCCGCGGCTTGTTCGATCACCACGAGCGCTCGATTGGCGTCGCGGGTGGCTTCTCGCACCAGGTGGCCCGGGAGCGGTTCCAGCAAGCTGACCTCGTCATTGCGGTCGGCGCCAGCCTCACGCACCACACGGTCGATGGCGGGGCGCTATTCCCGAACGCTACCGTGCTGCAGATCGACCCCGAGCCGCAGGGTTTGCGGCAGGGGCGCCGAGGCGCCGACGTCCATCTGCGCGCCGATGCGCGGGAGGGGGTGGAAGCGGTGCTGCGGGCGCTTGGATCCGAGGCAAACTTGTCCAGCGATTGGCCGGTGGAGGACCTGCCTGCGCTCATGGCCGGCCCGTCCGACCCGGCCAAATTCCCCGGCGAGCCAGGCGTGCACGATCCCCGCGCGGTGATGACCGCTCTCGATGCCGTCATCCCGAAGGACTGGGAGATCGTCAATTCGTCCGGCCACTGTTCCTATTTCTCGGCACAGATGCGCGGCCGGTCGGCGGACCATTTCCTCGCAATCCGTGAGTTCGGCGCCATCGGCAATGGCCTGAGCTACGCCGCCGGGCTCGCTGCTGCACGACCCGGCCGGCCACTCGTGCTCATCGATGGCGACGGCGGATTGCTGATGCATGTCCAGGAGCTGGAGACGATCCGCCGCCACGGGCTGAAGATGCTCATCTGCGTGTTGAACGATGGCGCATTCGGCTCGGAGATCCACAAGTTGCGCGCCGATGGCCTGAGCGACCACGGTGCCACGTTCGGGCGGGGCAATCTCGCGCACATGGCGGAGGGGTTTGGCCTGCGGGGTCAGACGATCGACGACCTCGGCCGTCTCCCGGGCCTGCTGGACGCGCATCGGAACGGGGAGCAGTCGGAGATCTGGGACTTTCCGATCTCCGACCTCGTCATGTCCCCGGTCATGCGCAAAGCTGTCGCCAAAAAGAAGCGCTGACCCGGTAGTGGCGGCCGGCCGCGACCCCCAGGCGGGTTCGGTGCATGAGTGCTAGCGGATATTTGCGGTGTCGTTGCAGTGTGGCAGCCGGGATTGTTGCCGCAGAACATTGACCAGTACGGCAAAGGGGTGCGAGGTCTTCGGAACAAGGCTGAATACAGCCACTCGGGGAAACGACGCCATGAGATCGCCTCGCAGTCCGGGAGCGGCATAAGTGAGCGGATGGCTGCTTCGCCGTCTCATCCAGGCGTGCTTTGTCATGCTTGCCATGACGGTGATTGTGTTCATCGGCGTGAACGTCATCGGCAACCCGATCGACATCCTAATCTCACCCGACGCCACACAGGCCGACCGGGCTCGCACGATCGCCGCGCTTGGCCTCGACCAGCCGCTCTGGCGACAATACTTGTTGTTTCTCTGGAGCGCACTGCACGGCAATCTCGGCCAGAGTTTCGTGTTCGGTGAGCCAGCCCTTCGACTGATCCTCGAGCGCCTGCCGGCAACACTGGAGTTGGCGGTATCCGCGGTCCTGCTGTCGGTGCTGATCGGCATTCCACTCGGGCTGCTCGCCGGGTTGCGGCCCGACAACATCATCTCGCGCGCTGTGATGGCCGTCAGCATCATCGGCTTTTCGCTGCCCACATTCTGGGTCGGGCTGATGCTCATCATGGTGTTCGCCGTGCAGCTTGGCTGGCTACCGAGCACCGGCCGCGGCCAGACGGCGGCATTGTTCGGCATCCAGTGGGCATTCATGACCCCCGACGGGCTGCGCCATCTGCTGCTCCCCGCGCTGAACCTGGCCTTGTTCAACATCGCCCTAGTGCTACGGCTGACGCGCGCCGGTGTGCGGGAGACGCTGCCGATGGACTACATCCGCTTCGCCCACGCCAAAGGGCTCTCGCCGTTTCGCGTCGTGGGCGTGCACGTTCTGAAGAACATCCTGATCCCGATCGTGACCGTCGTTGGGCTGGAGTTCGGCTCCACCATCGCATTCGCCGTCGTGACCGAAACGGTGTTCGCCTGGCCCGGGATGGGCAAGCTGATCATCGACAGCATCAACAAGCTCGACCGTCCGGTGATCACCGCATACCTGATGATCATCGTCGTGCTGTTCGTTGTCATCAACCTCGTGGTGGACCTGCTCTACACGGCGCTCGACCCCCGCGTGCGTCTGGATGCAGGGCAATGAGCAGCAGCACGCTGCCTGCACCGGCTCGCGCCGAGGAATCCCCGCTGCGGCGTTTCGCGCGGGACTTCGCGGACTCCAAGCTGGCATTGTTCGGGCTAGGATTGCTGGTGCTGATCGTGCTGGCGGCGATCTTCGCGTCGGTCATTGCACCGCAGAACCCCTACGACCTCGACCAGATCTCGATCATGGACGGCCGGATGCCGCCCGGGTCGGCGATGGACGCCGGGTTCACCGCGTGGCTCGGCACCGACGACCAAGGCCGCGACATGATCTCGGCCATGCTGTACGGCCTGCGCATTTCGCTCGGTGTGGGTATCGGCTCGGCCATCGTCGCCGGGATGATCGGGACCGCGCTGGGCTTGCTCGCGGCGTATCGCGGCGGCCGCACCGAAACCGTGATCATGCGTTTGGTGGACCTGCAGCTCTCGTTCCCGTCCATCCTGGTCGCGCTTATGATCCTCGCCTTCCTGGGCAAGGGCGTCTTGAACGTCGTGCTGGCACTGGTGCTGGTCGAGTGGGCCTACTACGCCCGCGCCACCCGCAGCACTGCACTGGCCGAGCGGCGGCGCGAATACATCGAGGCCGCGGAGAGCCTGGCCTTGCCGAGTTGGCGGGTGCTGTTTCGCCATCTGCTGCCCAACTGCCTGCCACCCCTGATCGTGATCTGCACCATGCAGGTGGCACGGGCGATCGCGCTCGAAGCGACGCTCTCCTTCCTGGGGTTGGGCGTCCCCGTGACGGAACCGTCGCTCGGCCTGCTGATCGCCAACGGATACCAATACATGCTGTCGGGCGAATACTGGATGAGCTTTTATCCCGGTATCGCCCTGCTGATCACCATCGTCGCGATCAACCTCGTCGGGGATCAATTGCGCGACGTGTTGAACCCGAGGTTGCAGCGATGACCGTGGCGCTCGATCTCGCGCCGGCCCGCGTGCCAGCAAGCGCCGTCTCGCCGACGCTGGAGGTGCAGGACCTGCGGGCGCAGTTCCACACCCGCGCCGGCCTGGTTCGCGCCGTGGATGGCGTGTCGTTCAGCCTGTCCGCTGGACGCATCCTCGGCCTGGTCGGCGAGTCTGGTTCTGGCAAGTCGGTCACCGGCTTCTCGATCCTGCGCCTGGTCGAACCCCCTGGTCAGATCGCTGGGGGCCGCATTCTGTTTCATGGCCGCGATCTGCTGACGCTGTCGGAACGGGAGATGCGCCGCCTACGCGGCAACCGGATTGCGACCGTGTTCCAGAACCCGATGATGACGCTCAACCCCGTCCTGCGCATTGAGACTCAGATGGTCGAGGCGGTACACGCCCACGCCAGCGTCAGCCGCAAGGAGGCGCGCGCACGGTCGATCGAGGCGTTAGGCATCGTCGGTATTCCGAGCCCGGAGGAGCGGCTGTCGGCCTACCCGCATCAGTTCTCCGGCGGGATGCGCCAGCGTGTCGCCATCGCCATCGCCATGCTGCACCGGCCGGAACTGATCATCGCCGACGAGCCAACAACGGCGCTCGACGTCACCATCCAGTCGCAGATCCTCGCGGAAGTGCAGACGCTCGCGCGCGAACGCGGTACGGCGTTGCTGTGGATCACCCACGATCTATCCGTCGTCTCCGGCCTGGCGGACGACGTCGCCGTCATGTACGCCGGCCGCATCGTGGAACAGGGCAGCGTCGAAGCCGTGATCCGCGAGCCGCTGCATCCCTACACCAGCGGCCTGATCGGCAGCGTGCCCAGTCGTAATCGGCGCGGCGAGCGACTGCGGCAAATCCCCGGCATGACGCCCAGCCTGCTCGACCTGCCCGTAGGCTGCGCCTTCCGCACTCGCTGCCCGCGTGCGCTCGCCCGCTGCGCCGAGGACCCGGATGTCACGGAACCGCAGCCGAACCATTGGCTCCGCTGCTTCAATCCCGAGCCCATCCCATGAGCGCCGTGCTGGACCAGCGTTCCACCAAACCGGCGGCGGACACCGTGCCCGTGATCGAGGCACGCGGCCTGTGCAAGCACTTCTCGCGCAGCCAGGATTGGATCGGGCGCCTCGCCACCCGCATGGGGGCGACGCGGCAACCGCTAATGGTGCGCGCCGTAGACGATGTGAGCCTGCACGTGAACCGTGGCGAGGTGTTGGGGCTCGTCGGTGAGTCTGGCTGCGGCAAGTCGACGCTAGGGCGTATGATTGCCGGCATCCATGCACCTTCGGCGGGGCAGGTGCTGTATCGCGGGCGCGACGTCGCCACGCTTCCGCCCGCTGCCGCGCGTGATGCCAAACTCAAGATCCAGATGATCTTCCAGGACCCACAGGGCAGCCTCAATCCCCGCATGAGGGTGTCGGATATCGTCGGCGAGGCGCCGCGCGTGCATGGTCTGGTCGGCGGTCACACCTCCGGCTACGTGGACGCGCAGCTTCGACGCGCCGGACTCGACCCGGCGTATAAGCGCCGCTTCCCGCATCAGTTCAGCGGCGGGCAGCGGCAGCGCATCGGCATCGCCCGCGCTCTGGCGGTGCAGCCGGAGTTCCTGGTCTGCGACGAATCGGTGGCAGCGTTGGACGTGTCGATCCAGGCCCAAATCATCAACCTGTTCATCGACCTGCGCGAACAGCTTGGCCTCACCTACCTGTTCATCAGTCACGATCTCGGCGTGGTGGAACACATCTCGGACCGCGTCGCGATCATGTATCTCGGCCGCATCGTGGAGGAGGCTACGGCCGAGCAGGTGTTCAGCCGTCCCAACCACCCCTACACGCAAGCCCTGCTGGCGGAGATGCCGCGCGTGGATGCGAAGCGCCGTGTGTTCGCTGCGATCAAGGGGGAACTGCCGAGCCCGCTGCGGCCGCCGCCGGGTTGCCACTTCCACCCGCGCTGCCCGCATGCCCTGCCGCGCTGCCAAGTGGAGGCGCCGCGGCTGCGCGAGGTGGCGCCGGGTCAGCGCAGCGCGTGCCACCTCAATGACATGGGTTGAGAGCGGTCGGCGGGTCAGTCCGACGCTGCGTCCCAACAGGCTCGGGAGAGCTGTGCGACCGTGTGAAACGCTGCCGCAAAGCCGGGTAGACCATCCGGCATGACCTCCGGCACATGGTCGGTGAACCCGGCAATGATGTAGGCCGGCCGCTGGCCGCTATAGACGACACCGACATCCATGCGCCCGCGCTTACCGCGTCCGGTCTTGTTGCAGACGCGCGTGCCATACGGCAGGAGCGCCGGTATCTGCTCGCGGAACTGCTGCCAACTCAACACCTCCAGCGCGTGAGCGCACAGGGCGGGCGTGCTGCCGAGCTTAGCCGCAGCGGCGGTGTCGCCCGCTCCATCGAGGATCGCCTGAAGCAATAGCACCTGGTCGGCCGGGGTGGTGTAGGTCCCGGCGCTGACCGGGTGATCGGCCGGCATGTCGAGCGGTGGGATCAGGTGGGCGTGGTGCGTGTTCGTCATGCCGACAGCGCGGCAGAACGCGTTCATCTCCGTCAGCGTCAACCGCTCAAGCACGATCTGGGTACAAACGTTATCGCTGGTGATGATCATGTTGGTGATCGCATCGCGCAACGGCAGGGTCGTGCCTGCCGTCATGTAGCGATAGGTGCCGGACGCGACATCCTTCTTCAGTCGCTGCTCGACGGTGACAGGTTCGTCGAGATCGATACGGCCCTCATGCGCGGCCTTCAGCGCCGCCATCATGATCGAAATCTTGCGAGTGCTGGCCGAGGGTGTCGGCGTATCTGCCTCGCGGCCGACATTCTCGCCCGTGCTGAGTAAGCGAACGGCGAAGCTGGTACGGAACGGCTGCGCGTCGCAGATCGCATGCAGTTCGCCGGCCAAACTCTCGGCCCGACGCCGGCTGGCGCTCATGCCGCTTCGTCCATCGTCCAGCCGACACCGGATTCGGCGGCGATGGCCTTGATCTTCTCCAACAAGTTCGGGCCGACCGGGATGCCGTCCCGCATCCGGCGCTCTGCGTTGCGGCGCTCCGGGTCGCCGGCCACCATCACTGGCTTGGACGGATCCACCGGGCGAGTGGCGCGCAGGGTGTCGCACAACGAGACGACGTCGGCCTCGAATGCGCCGTCGTCGCGGAATAGGGTAGGGCTAAGCGCCAGGAAGAAATGGCCGATGTCCATGCCTTGCGGCTTCTTGGTGTGCATCGGGTCGGTGATCAGCGTGGCGCCCGATAGGCAGGAGCCGAGGATGTTCACCATCATCGACAGACCGTAGCCCTTGTAGCTGCTGCCTTCTGGACTGCCGCCAAGGGATGTGAGGAAACCGCCATGTTGCACGGCCTCCAGCGGGTTCGTGGAAGGCTGGCCCTCCCGGGTCAGCAACCACCCGGGGGGCGCTGGAAGGTTCTCGTTCGCCTTGTTGCGGATCCGCCCCGCCGCGACCGTGGTCGTCGCCATATCCAGCAGGAACGGCTCACCCGGCCGACCCGGCGCGGCGAATGCCCAGGGATCGGTGCCGAGCTGCGCCTGCGCCCCACCGGTGGGCGCCACCTGGACCATGGATGCGGAGGTTGCGACCATGCCGATCATCCCGGCATCCGCAGCCATCTTGGCGTAGAAACCGCAAGCGCCGAAATGCGAGGAATTGTGCACGGAGACGATGCCCACGCCGATCGTGCGCGCCTTTTCGATCGCGAGTTCCATCGCCTGGCGAGACGGCTCGTGGCCGAGGCCACCATCGCCGTTCAGCAACGCAGACACCGGAGTTTGCCGCTCGACGGCCGGCTCGGCTGCCATCTTTACCCGGCCGTTCTTATGGCGCTCGAAATAATTCGGCACCATCGAGATGCCGTGGCTGTCGATGCCATGCAGGTCTGCCCAGGACATCACTTCGGCGGTCCGCTCGGCGAAGGCCGGTCGCATACCCCACGCAGTCAGCAACGATTGCAGAAGTTCACGGTGGGCGGCGTATGAGGCGGGCATCAGGCCTGCTCCTCGAGGGTAAACGGGTTACGCAAAGTGCCGATCCCGGTGATGTCGATTTCAACCACATCGCCGGGCTTGAGGTCTGGCGAAACCCCGTCGGTCCCCATCCAGATCACATCGCCAGGATGCAGCGTGAGATACTGCGTCATCGTGCTGATGAACTTCGCTATGCCAAACAGCATGTGATTGGTCTTGAAGCGCAGTGTCTCCTCGCCGTTCAGCCGAACCACCGTCTCAGCTGCCTCGAGGTCCAGTTTGGTCTCGATCCATGGCCCCATCGGCTTGAAGGTGTCGGTGTTCTTGCTGCGCCAGAACGTGCGGTCGGCTTTCTGCCAGTTGCGCTCGCTCACGTCGTTGCCGATGGTGTAGCCGAGCACGCAGGACAGCGCGTCAGCCTCCGTGAGGTGCTTGGCCGTCTTGCCGATCACCGCAACGATCTCGCCTTCGTATTGCACCTTGGTAGCGTCACGCGGAATCACCACCGGTTCATCGTGCGCGATCAACGCGTTGACGGCGCGATACCCCATGTCCGGCTTCTGCGGGATGGCCGGCGTCTCGCCGCGTTTGGCCGCCATCTCGATCACGTGCTCGGTGTAGTTCAGCCCGGCGGCATAGAACGTGCGGGGCAGCAACGGTAGCTCGATTTTGACCTCGGCGAGGGCGTGCATCTGCCCGGTGCGCTCCGGTGGTTCGAACAGGCCACTACGCAACTCGGCAACTTGGTCGCCCTCTACTACGCCGTAAGCGGTGTGGCCGGACTTCGTGTACTTGAGTAGGCGCATGGTGTTTCTGGTCCATCTGGGTAAGCGAGAACCGGGGCTCTGCCCCGGACCCTGCCAGAGGACAGTCGTCCTCTGGACACCTTGAGAGCGGCGATTAGCTGGCCGCGAAGGAGGGCGGGTCGCCGGCTAGGCGGACGATGCGCCAGCCTTCGGACGTCTGCCGCAAGCGGGCTCGCGTCGTGCGGATGTTCTCGATGCCGGACAAGGGAGAGGGGCCCGTAGGCTTCACCTTCGCGTCGTGGCGGACCACAAGCATATAGCCGGTCACCTCCGCCTCATTGTCGCCGTGGGGCTCGGCAAACAGGTTGCTCAGCAGATGGTGGATGCGCATCGTGGGCGACCGCTTCTCCATTGCGGCCAGGATGTCGGCCTCGCTGCGCAGGATCGCTCCCTGCCTGTGCCATTCGCCATCTTTCGCGAGCAAGGCTGCGAGCGTGCCATACTCCCGGTCATCCAGCGCGCGGAAGAACCGGGTGACCGTTTGCACCGGGTCGACACCAGGGGCCGGCATCAGGCAGCCTGCGCCAGGGTGCGGAACTCAGGGGTGAACACTTTCGTTGCCATGACCTGGCAACGCTTGATCAGCCGTATTTCGTCCGGCCGGTAGTCTGCGATGGCCTGGTGGATGGTGCCGAGATGGTCCCAGATCAGCAGGTCGTTTTCCGTCCATTCGTGCATGTAGCGGTACTTCGGCTGCAATTGGTGCGTGAAGAAATACTGCAGGAGCTCGTCGCTTTCCGCCTCCGGCACGCCCTGAATTCGCACCGCGTATCCTGGGTTGCAGTACAGCACCTTACGGCCCGTGAGCGGATGTGTGAGGAACAGCGGGTGCACCACCGGCGGACGTTGCGCCTTCTGTTCCGCCGTCATTGCCGGGCGTTGGCTACCCTTTTCCCGGCGCATCATTTCCCAGAACTTCTCGAAGTCATGTACCACGGTCGCATCCGCCAGGCGTGACCGCAGCTCTTGCGGCAGGTCATCATACGCCGCGTGCATGTTGGCGAACTCGGTACCCCCGAGTGGCCTGCCGTCGCGGTGCGGAATCTTGATCCCGTAGAGCACGTTCACGAAGCCCATCACGTCGCGATACGACATGTCGGTGTGCCAGTCCTGTCCGGCATCCGGCGTGCCAATATAGGCGCCCGCCTCCTTTAGGTTCGACAGTATACCCACTTCCGGGCACGGGTCGCCGCTGCTCTGCCGAGTGATGCTGGTCTGCAGCTCACCGAAACGGGCGGAGAATGCGCGGACATCCTCGGACTGCAAATGCTGGTCCGGAAAGCGCAGCACGCCGTAGCGGCCGAGAGCGGTGAGCACGCCGCCGAACTCGGTCTCGGTCATCGGGCGCGACAGGTCTAGCCCTGCAACTGTGGCGCCTAGCGTGGCACCGGTCGGGATGATGTTCATAGTGTTCCTCCGCTTTTTTAGTTTGTCGCCGCGCGTTATTCCGCGGCTTGCAGCAGACCCTCACGCACGAAAGCAGGGTCGAACACTCGATCCGCCATCACCTGGCAGCGCTTAATCAATCGGTGCTCGTCCGGGCCATAATCCGGGATGGCATTGTGCAGCGTGCCGATATGGTCCCACATCAGCACGTCGCCCTCCGTCCAGTGATGGCTATACTGGTATTTCGGCTGCAATTGATGCGCGAACAGGTGCGCCAAAACGCGGTCGCTCTCAGCCTCGTCGAGCTCGTTGATGCGGGTGGCGTAGCCCGGGTTGCAATATAGCACGGGACGCCCGGTGATCGGATGCGTCATGAACACCGGGTGGATCGCTGGCAGGCGCTTGGCGCGCTGCTCCGGTGTCAGCGGCGGACGCGTGCTGCCGGGCCGGCGGCGCATTTCCTCCCAGAACTTGTTGAAGTCGTGCGTGGCCGTCATGCCGGCCAAAAGCTGCTTCAATGAATAGTCGAGGTCGTCATACGCCGCGTGCATATCGGCGAACACGGTATTGCCCAGCGACTTCCCGTCGCGCCTGGGAATTTTTATGCCGTAGAGGACGTTGGTGAAACCGATCAGGTCATTGTACGACATGTCGGTGTGCCAATCTTGTCCGGCATCGGCGAGACCGAGCGGCTCCCCGTTCTCTACGATGTTGGATAGGATCATCACCTCAGGCATGCCCGGCTCGCAATAGGTCCCTGTGAGCGACGCTTGCAGCCCGCCAAAGTGTTCGGAGAATGCCTTGAGCTGCACGGCGTCCAGCGTTTGGCGCGGGAAGCACAGCACGCCGTGTTCCCCAAGCGCTCGCAGGATCTGGCCGAACTCGGCGCGGCCAAGCGGCTGAGACAGATCGATATCCTCGATAGCAACACCCAATGTCGCATTTGTCGGGGTAAGTCTCATGACGTTTCCTTGGCCTTGTTTATTGTTGGACTATGCTCAGGCAGCGCTGCGAACGCCGTCGTTCCAGCGCGCGGAACCAGGTCGACCACAAAGCGGTAGCGGTCTGGATGATAGCGCACGACCAGGTATTGGATTGGGTTGTCGCCCGCCGAGTAGTATACCCGGCGAGCCCGAATGACTGGAGTGCCGCGGGCAACGCCAAGGTGCTTGGCAACCACCGCATCGGCGGGCAACGCATCCAATTCCTGCTCGGCGCGGCTGATTTGGCAACCCAGGCGTTGTCCCATCTTTTGCGCCACTGGAACGCGAGCGGTGAAATCCACCGCGGACACCCGGCGATCCGGCAAATCGGCGGTATACGCGTCGGCGACAGTAAACGGCTCGCTGTCACGATGGACTACGGTGCGGATGTGACGCACCGGGCTCCCCGGTTCCAGCCCGAGAGCGGCCGCGATCCGCTCATCCGCGTGCTCGACCGCGTTGCGGATCATCTGATGGTCGAACTCGAGCTTGTCGTCGAGGAAGCCAACCAGGTGGAACTCGCGCAGATCGGCAGACCGCCCGGTCACGAAGGACCCCACGCCGCGCCGCCGCGTGATCAGGCGCCGGGCCACGAGTTCGGCCACAGCACGTCGAACGGTGATGCGGCTGACGCCGTATTCGCGGCACAATTCAGCCTCGGTCGGGATAGCGTCGCCGGGCTGAAAATGGCCGCTCTGGATACGCCCCAGCAAATCGTTCGTAACCTGCTGATGCAGGCTTGGCGACGAGATTTGGGTTTTGATGCGTTCCATTGCAGCGAAGTCCCGGTACGTCTTGCCACCCGCGATATGATAATGTCATAACAAAGTCAAGTTGGCGTGCTCAAGCCACAGGGAGAGCGAAACGAATGACTCGTCACTTGATCAGCCGTCGGTCGATCCTTGGCTCTGCCGCGGCGGTGCCGGCACTCTGCCTGCCGCTCGCCGCGCGATCGGCGCCGACGCCCGGGTCGCTGCGAATGGGGGTGGGGGCGGAGGTTACCTCACTTGACCCCGAATACCACAACATCTCGCCGAATAACGCGTTCGCCTCGATGGTGTTCGACGCGCTGGTCGCGACCGACGGCCAGTCCCGCCTGTTGCCTGGCCTCGCATTAAGCTGGGCGCCGATCGCCGACGATGTTTGGGAGTTCAAGCTACGGCCCGGCGTCAAATTCCAAAACGGCGAGCCGTTCACCGCTGATGACGTGGTGTTTACCTTCGAGCGGATCCCAACGATCATCAACAGCCCCGGGTCGTACTCTACCTATATTTACTCAATCTCGAAGGCGGAGGTGATCGACCCGCTCACGCTGCATCTACACACCAAAGGGCCCGATCCCTTGCTCCCGGCGGACTTGTCACAAGTGTGGATATTGAACCGCAAAACGCACGCCGGCGCGACCACAGGCGACTTCAACTCCGGCAAGGCCGCGATCGGCACGGGACCGTACAAGGTCAATTCCGTCCGGTTCGGCGACCGCGTGGAATTGGAACGCAACGACGGCTATTGGCAGGGTGTGCCGCAGTGGCAGCATGTCAGCTATCGCCAGATCACCAATGAGGCGAGCCGTGCGGCGGCCCTGCTATCGGGCGACGTCGACGTGATCGACCAGGTGCCTACTGCCGACGTCAAGCGCATGGCAGATCAGCCGTCCGTCACGCTGTCGGAATGCGACAGCTTGCGGGTGATCTACATCGCGATGGATCAGATGCGGACTGGCTCCTCGCCGTTTATCACCGACAACGATGGCAAGCCGTTCGATCACAACCCGCTCAAAGACCAGCGCGTCCGCAAGGCAATGTCGCTCGCGATCGACCGGGGCGCGGAGGTGTCGCGGGTGATGGAGGGGGTCGCGACGCCCACGCTGCAGTTCATGGCCAAAGGCACGTACGGCTACGTGCCCGACCTGCTGCCGCCGCCGCACGGCGACCCGCAGGAGGCACGCCGCCTGCTTGCCGAAGCGGGTTACCCCGACGGTTTCCACATCACCTTGCACGGCTCCAACGACCGCTATCCGAACGACTACCGTATCGTGCAGGCGGTGGCACAGATGTGGACCCGCGCCGGCATCCGCACCGCAGTCGACACGGGGCCGTACGCGTCTTTTATTACCAAGGCGACCAATCAGGCGTTCTCGGCCTTCCTCGTGTCGTGGGGCACGTCGACCGGCGAGCCCGGTGCCGGGCTGCGCTCCACTGTCGCGACATTTGATGCGGCCAAGGGCATGGGGTCGGTCAACCGGGCCCGCTACTCCAACCCGGCGTTCGACCAACAACTGATTGCGGCGATGCGCGAATTGAACGACGCCAAGCGGGAGCAGATGCTCGAAACAGCCACCCGCACTGTTATCGACGACGTGGGCATCATCCCGATCCACCTGCAGAAAAACGTCTGGGCGATGGGACCCGGCGTCTCGCACGACACGCGAGTAGACGAGCTGACCCGTCCACAGGACTTCCACGTCGCGGCAACCTGATTGTTCGGCGCTGGTGCAAACAGCCTGGGTCTTGAAAGGCACCGCTGGCTGGCCTGAGGTGATGGCGTAGGGCGGTCACCCAGCTTTCTAGATTTGTGCAGGTCGCATGGCTCAGTCGGCCGAGGAGTAGTCGTGCGTATATCTCGCAGTGCCGGCCTGCTGTTGTTGTTCATGTTGGTGCAATGGATCGGCCAGCACATCTCGGACGCTTTGACTGGGCCGACGACAGTTCCGATGTTCATCAGGGTAGCACGTTGGGATGCGCTGATCCTGTTCGTCGCTTGCTTCATCGTCGGATTAGGCGTGCAACGCGTCGCAGCAACCCGATGGCCAGAATGGGCTGTGGCAAGCATCGTATGGCTCTGGGTCGGCCGGTACGGCAACCCCGATGTAGTCGGCACAACGGCTTTCTTCTGGTCGTATGTATCGGTTCCGGCGATGGTCACTGGGATGGCGGCTGCGATGCTAGTCGCCCGACACCGTTTCGATACTGGGAAGGCGTGAGCCACTACGGTCCCGCAGCCGAGCGGGTCGACGCCGCCATACGACCGCCGGATGTCATCTCGGCTACGGCTGCGCCACGGCGGGCTTGTCCACCACATGCAGCGCGAGCGGCAAGCCCTGACTCAGGACGGGTGCCGCTACGGGCCACAGCTCCGCCATCAAGAGGGGGCTATGCAGGACCAGCTTGCCGTCCGCGGTGACGCGCGGCGTGAACGGCCCGATGGGTTTATCGCCGATCAGGGCGAACATCTGCTCGCCGCCGCGCTGGAGCAACTGGTCGTGCAGGGATCGGGCCGCGGAGGGCCGTAGCGTTAGGGCCAGGGTCGTCACATCGGTGTCGTCCTGCTCCGTCAGGCGGACGATCTCGACGCCTGTGACGTCCCCGGACAGCAAGGCCGGTGCGTCGTCCATCCGTAACGTGACACCCAGGCCGTGATCCGCCGCCAGGCTCGTTCGGATGGGAGGAGCGTCGGCTGGCTGCGGCGTGGTGACCGGTGCCAAATGGCCCCAGTGCCATTCGGGCAGCGGCGTCGGCGCCAGAAGTGCCTGCACCGCCGGCGCATCCCCCCGCGCCCGCAAGCTGACGGTCAGCAGGCCGCCGGGGGCAACGGCGACGGCCGCGTTCCACAGTGCCAGGTGTGACAATGCGTTTTGTAGCGCATCCCGCGCCTCGCCCAACGCCGCGGGCGTGGCTACCTGATCCGGAGCCAGCCTGAGCGTGATGGCCTGTGGCGGATTGCCGAATATCACGCCCGACCCGGGTGGATCGCCCAGGAACGTCGCACGTGTCACGACCAGGCGTGACGGTAATGGCCCGGATTGGAAGATCGCCTTGAGGCTGCGTGCGTACAGGCCGACCTCGTGGCTGGGGATGACCATCCGGCCAGGATCCGCGTTGGCGGCAGCGGCCAGCACGTCCCCGTCCAGTGTGAGCACCAGCGTTGCCCCGGGCGGCGCAGCAGCGTGCCCGGCCGCCACCGCCTGCATCGTCTCGTCGTCGATCTGCAGCGCGAGCGATGGAACGGTGTGGTCGGGCAGCATCGTCTCGGTGACGTGGCTGAAGTGCGGATGATCGGTGGCCGGCGTGGCAGGCAGTGCCAGGCCGACATACTGCCCATACGGCGCGTCCCAGTTCTCGTTCCAGCTTATCACCGCACCCTCGTGCGCGCCGGGCGGCACAGGTCCGGTGAAGGCCTGCGCCCACCAGAGCGCGAGCACGCCCCGCTGAGCCAACACCGAGCCGAACGCACCCAAATCCGTCGAGTCCGGCGCCGCCAATATGATGTGACCGGCATCCACCACCAGAGTCGCCCGCAGGTCGAGGCGCGCGATCCGGTCCTTCAGCACTGCCGCCGCCCTCTGCATGCCTGCCATGCCGACCGGGTCGACCGGGGAGAGTACGGCGCGGATGCCGCTGTCGGCTTCCGCTGGTGTAACGGCCAGGGCGGTGCAGAGCATCGCCAGGGCGATCCCCAAAGTGCGGCGGCGATAGGACAGAATGGGACATATCTCCAAGGAGTACAGGCCGGGCGATGATGGCGGCCCTGTCGGTCGGCGCCAAGGGTCCGACAGCGCCAGCCATCGACGCGCTTCAACGAATTCGCCCCCGTCGCCATAACGGACCGTCGCGCCGCGCGTTCACCGCCGGATGACCAATCAGCAGCCAGACCGCCTCCGCTACATCGCCGTCGGCCTGCTGGTGCTGGCGGGTTGTGTGAACTTCATTGATCGTTCCGCCGTCTCCATTGCGTTGCCGGCAATCCGAACGGACCTGCATCTGTCAGAAGGAGAGTCCGGTCTGTTGCTCTCCGCCTTCGCCTGGAGCTACGCGGTCGCGCAACTACCTGCCGGCAGCCTGGTGGATCGGCTGGGTGCACGTCGGGCTCTGTCGGCCGCACTGGCCGTGTGGTCCTGCGTGCAGGCGGCAAGCGGCTTGGCCTCGTCGTTGGCCTATTTCATCGCAGCGAGGGTGGCGCTGGGGCTGGGGGAAGCGCCGATGTTCGTCGGGGGTGCCCGGGTCTGCGCCGACCGCTTCGCCCCCGCGGACCGCGCCCTGCCGATGGGGCTGCTGAACGCATCCGCCTCGCTCGGCCCGGCAATCGCGCCGCTGTTGCTGACACCGCTGATGCTGCTGGCCGGATGGCGGGCTAGCTTCGCGGCCTTGGGGGTTGCCGGTCTGCTGGTGGCGGTGGCCTGGGCGGTGATCTACCGCGATATAGCCGCCCCAGCCGAGGCCGCTCCCAAGATCGCCGGCCCGGTGCAATGGGGTCGGCTGCTGCGGCAAGGCACGGTCTGGGGGTTGCTGCTCGGGTTCGGCGGGACGGTGTATGTCACGTGGCTGTATGTGACATGGCTGCCGGGTTACCTGGTGGAGCGTTGGCACATGCCGCCTGGCGCCGCCGGTTTGTGGTCGGCGGTGCCGCAGTTCTGCGGCTTCGTGGGCGCCATCGGCGGCGGTTGGTTGTCGGACCGGCTGGCCCGGCGGTTCGGCGACCGGGCGGCACGGCAGGGACCGCTTGTGGCCGGGTTGTTCGTATCGGCAGCGTGCAGCGCGCTGGCCGCGGTGTCGGGCAGCGTTGGCATGGCGCTCGTTGCTGTCTCGGCCGCCCTCTTCAGCGCCAATGTCGCCACCACTGCTGGCTGGGCACTGGCCGCCAGCCTGGCCCCGGCAGCGCTGATCGCGACGGTGGAAGCGATGGCGAATATCGGAGGCTCAATCGGCGGATCGCTGGCGCCGCTGGTCACTGGGTTCGTGGTGCAGCAGGCGGGCTCGTTCACGCCTGCGCTGCTGATTGCTGCTGCCGTCGCTGCCGCGTGCGGGGCGGCTAATTGGTGGCTGACCCGGGCGGAGATCATGGAGGGTTAGTGCACCCGGCTGCTAATCGAGGTGCTGCCGGATCGGAGCCATTCGCACTGCCTCAGCGAAGATCATCAAGGCACCAGCCTGTTGCGGCGCCCATCCAGCCTTTCAGCGTGGGCGTCTCCCGCTCTTTCGGGATCCCGATGGCCATATTGTGTGCGAAGCTAGTCGCGTTGCGCACCCGTGAGTGCCCCGCTACCGTGAACCCGGTCAAACGTTAGGTAGCCGGCGGAGATCGGTGCAAAAGCCTACAGGGAGCCGCGATGCTGATCCGAGCCGAAAATTACGACGCGACCGTGAGCCATTTCGGGTGGGCGGTGCCGCCGCGCTTCAACATCGCCCATGCCATTTGCGATCGTCATGTGGGAGCGGGGCGGGAGGCGCTGATCTACCAGGACGCCAACGGGGCTGTGACGCGCTACTCGTTCGAAAACCTTCTCGATCTTTCCTGTCGGTTTGCCAACGCCCTGCTCGCATTGGGCGTGATGCGTGGGGACCGGGTCGCAATCCTGCTGCCGCAAGGGCCAGAAACCTTGATCGCCCATCTTGCGGCCTATCGCATCGGTGCGATCGCGCTACCGTTGTTCAGCCTATTCGGGCCAGAAGCGATCGAGTACCGCCTGCGCAACAGTGAAGCGTGCGTCGTCGTGACCGCCGATGTCGGCCTCGAGAAGATCAGGCCGATTTGGCCGACCCTCGCGGGACTCCGCACGGTGATCAATGTCGACGGAGCACGGGGCGACCGCGTTCCCGGCTTTCAAGACCTGGTTGCGCGCGCGTCGTCCAGCCACACCTGCGTTGACACGGCGGCGGACGACCCGGCGCTCATCCTCTACACCTCCGGCACGACCGGCCAACCGAAAGGCGTTCTGCACGCTCATCGCGTCCTGCTCGGCATGCTGCCGGGGGTCGAGTTCCCGCACGATTTCTTTCCCCAACCGGGGGACCGCATTTGGACCCCGGCGGACTGGGCCTGGGCTGGCGGACTGTTCGATGTTCTCCTGCCGGCGCTTTATCACGCGATTCCCGTGCTCGCCTGCCGCTTGCCGAAATTCGACGCTGACATCGCCTTCGATCTGCTGACGCGGCACGGCATTCGCAACGCCTTCATGCCTCCGACCGCGCTGAAGATCATGCGGCAGCAAGCCGCGCCCCGATCCCCCATCCAGATGCGCAGCGTGGCCAGTGGCGGCGAGCGGCTCGGGGTGGACATGCTCGATTGGGGCCGCGAGACGTTCGGCGTCACGATCAACGAGTTCTATGGCCAGACGGAATGCAACCTCGTCATCGGTAATTGCGCCACGCTGATGCCAACGCGGGATGGCTCGATGGGGCGTGCGATCCCCGGACACGAGGTCGCCGTCATCGACGAGGACGGTGCGATCTTGCCGCCGGGCAAGGCCGGGTCGATTGCGGTTCGTGCGCCGGACCCGGTGATGTTCCTGCAATACTGGCGCAACCCGGAAGCGACGGCGCGCAAGTTCCGAGGTGATTGGCTGCTGACCGGCGATATCGGCGTCTGTGACGATGGTGGCTATTTCTGGTTCCATGGCCGCGACGACGACGTGATCATCAGCGCCGGCTACCGCATCGGCCCGGACGAGGTCGAGGGCTGCGTCGCGGGCCACCCCGCGGTCTCCATGGTTGCGGTGATCGGTGTGCCCGATGCGCTGCGCGGTGAGGTGGTCAAGGCGTTCGTGGTGCCGCGTGACGGCTACGAGCCAGGCCCGGCGCTGGCCGCCGAGATCCAGGCCTATGTCAAAACGCGCCTGTCGGGACACGAATATCCCCGCGAGGTCGAGTTCCTGAGCGAGCTCCCCATGACGATCACCGGCAAGATCATGCGCCGCGAGTTGCGCAATCGGGTCGCTGCCACTTAGCCATTTCCGACAGGAGCCGCAGCGATGGGCATGTATTTCGAGCAGTTCACTCCGGATGCTACGTTCCGCACACCGGGGCGAACCATCACCGAGGGCGACATCGGCACGTTCGCCGGGCTCACGGGGGACTACAACCCGGTCCACACCGACGCTGTTTTTGCGGCTGGAACCCAGTTCGGCACGCGCATTGCGCATGGGCCGTTCGGCATTGGCCTTGCGTTCGGTTTGGCGTCGCGGCTCGACTTGATCGACGGTACGGTGATCGCGCTGTTGTCGGTGCAGTGGGAGTTCAAGGCGCCTGTCCGTGCCGGAGACACGTTGCATGCCGAGATCGCGGTGAACGAGACGCGGCCATCGAAGCAGCTAGACCGCGGCATCATCGGCCTGCGCATCGACATGGTGAACCAGGACGGCGATGTCACGCAGGCCGGCTCGTGCCGCCTGCTGATGCGTCGCTCTCCGGGCTCATAGCACGGCACCGTCATGCCAGGGCTTGACCCTGGTACCCACGGCCGTCCGCAGCCACTGGCCGCGCCCTATTGCAAGCGGCGGTGCCAAGCACTCAACTCATGTCATCAACCCAACACCGTAGATGCCAGGGTTAAGCCCTGGCACGACGGTACGCGCCAGGCCTCAAGCCCGCGCTAGCGTCTCGATCTCCACCAGCAAGGCGCCGCCCGCCACGATCTGCCCTTGGGTGCAATGGACCGCTCGCACCGTCCCGTCGGTCTTGGCGGTGAGCGGCTGCATGAGCTTCATCGCTTCCTGCACGATCACGACATCGCCAAGGCGCACCTCCTGGTCCAATACCACCAAGACCTGCGCGATCAGGCCCGGCATGGCGGCGAACACGTCGGAGCCGCTGGCCGAGGCGTGGGCCTCCTTGAGCGCCAGTGCCTGTATCAGCGGCGTCGCGGACACGGTCCAAGCCGCGCCATCGCTCGACACGCGCACCATACCGTCCTCGACGTGCAAGGCCGTCAGGTCCACAGGCGCGTCCAGCACGACGCCATTCAAAACAGCTCGTGGACCGATGGGCGTCGCGATCACGTCGATGGTCACCGGATCCGAGGAAGGCGCCTGGACCTGCATTCGGCACCGTGCCGGCAGACCGGCTCGCGCGCCGGTGCGGAAGCCTCCCAGCGTGCCCCAGGCGCCGGGCGCACTCTGCTCGATGCGCCTCTGGCAGTGTTGCGCCATGGAAATCGCGGCCGCCCCAAGCACGCTAAGCGGCGGCGTGGGGGCCGCCCAGCCATCCGGGAAGGTCTCCGGAATGAACCTCGTCGTCAGCACCTCGCGGAACGCCGGGTTGCGGATGACATCGCGGAGGAATGCCTGATTGGTGCCGACGCCGAGAACGACCATCTGGCACAACGCCGTATCCAGACGCTTGACCGTGGCCGCCCGGTCCGGACCGTGCGCGATCAGCTTCAGCAGCATCGAGTCGTAGAATGGCGTGACTTCGCTGCCCACGCGCACGCCGCTATCCACACGAACGCCGGGTCCGTCGGGCTCGCGATAGTGCGTCACGTGGCCGAGCTGCGGTATGAACCCGGCCGCCGGGTCCTCGGCATTGAGGCGAAGCTCGATTGCGACACCTTGCTCGGTGATATCGGACTGTCGCATGGACAGCATCTCGCCGGCCGCGATGCGCAATTGCAGTTCCACCAGGTCCAGCCCGGTGATCAGCTCCGTCACCGGGTGCTCGACTTGGAGGCGAGTGTTCATTTCGAGGAAGTAGGGCTGAGCGTCGCCGGCCTCGAGGATGAACTCCACCGTGCCCAAGGAATCGTACCCGATCGCGTGCCCGAGCCGTACCGCCGCCTCCAGCAAGCGTGCGCGAGTGTCGGCCGGCAAGTGCGGGGCAGGGGCTTCCTCGACCAGCTTCTGATAGTTCCGCTGGATCGAGCACTCGCGCTCGAACACATGGACCAAGTTGCCGTGTTTGTCCCCCGCAAGCTGCACCTCGAGATGACGCGGACGGGTGATGAAGCGCTCCAGCAACACCCGGTCGTCGCCGAAGGCCGCCATTGCTTCTGCCTTGGCTGTGGCGAGGTCCTCAAGGAACCGCGCGCCCTCATCCACCCGGCGCATCCCGCGCCCGCCGCCACCAGCGCTTGCCTTGATCAGGACGGGGAACCCGATCGCAACGGCCTCGCGCAACAGCCGATTGGGCGTCTGGTCGTCACCGTGGTAGCCGGGAACGCTCGGCACGCCGTGTTCCGCGGCCAGCCGCTTGGACTCGATCTTCGACCCCATGGATGCAATGCAGCGCGGCGAGGGACCGACCCAGGCGATACCGTTCGCCTGGCACATCTGCGCCAATTCCACGCGCTCGGACAGAAAGCCGTAGCCCGGGTGGATCGCGCTCGCGCCATGCGCCAGGGCCGCTTCGATGATCGCCTCGGGCCGCAGATAGCTCCGCGCCGCCTCCGCCGGGCCAATGGGGTGGCTTTCATCGGCCATCGTCACGTGCAGAGCGTCGGCGTCGGCGGCCGAATACACCGCGATCGTCCGGATGCCGAGCCGGCGGCAGGTGCGGATGATGCGGCAGGCGATCTCGCCGCGATTGGCGATCAGGACAGATTCGAACATCTCAGCTACATCCTGAACACGGGGCTGAAGCCGGTTTCGCGCGGCGTGGACGCGGCCAGTGCCAGGCAGAGGCCGATGACGTCGCGCGTGTCCTGCGGCTCGATGATCCCGTCATCCCACAGGCGGGCGGTGGCGTAATACGGGTCACTCTGCTCGGTGAACTGGCGGGTGGTGCGCTCGGCCAAGTCGTCCATCTCCGCTGATGAAGCGGACCCGCGCTTGAGGCTGCGGCCGCGCAATTCCGTCAGGACCGTGGTTGCGACTTCCGGGCTCATGGTCGCGATCCGTGCATTGGGCCAGGCGAACAGGAAGCGGGGCGCGAAGCCGCGGCCGCACATGCCGTAGTTCCCAGCCCCGTAGGAGCCGCCTATGATGACGGTGAAGCGCGGCACCCGAGCGGTGGAGACGGCGTAGACCAGCTTGGCGCTGTGTTTTGCGATGCCGCCACGCTCGGCCTCGGTTCCGACCATGAAGCCGGTGATGTTCTGCAGGAACAGCAACGGGATGTTGCGCTGATTACACAACTCGATGAAGTGCGCGCCCTTCACAGCGGACTCGGCAAACAGCACGCCGTTATTGGCCAGGATGCCGACCGGGTAGCCGTGCATATGGGCGAAGCCGCACACCAACGTGGCGCCCCAGGCGGGTTTGAATTCTTGAAAGTCGCTGCCGTCCGTCAATCGTGCGATCACGTCGCGCACATCGTACGGCGTCTTCGGATCGGCCGGGATGATGCCGCCGAGCTCCGCCGGGTCGAACCGGGGTGGCTGAGGCATGCGTGTCGCCATCGTCTGTGCTATTGGGCGGTTCAGCTTTGCCACGATGTCGCGCAGGGTGAGCAGCGCTTCGGCCTCGGTGTCCGCCAGGTAATCGTTCACGCCTGACACCAGCGTGTGCATCTCGGCACCGCCCAGGGTCTCGCCGTCGACCACCTCCTTGATTGCAGCCTTGACGATTTCCGGGCCGCCAAGATGAATGCGGGCGTTGCCGCGCACCATGACGACTTCGTCGGCCAGCGCGGGGATGTAGGCGCCCCCCGCCGTGCAACCGCCGAACACCGCGGCGATCTGCGGCACGCCCGCCGCCGACATGCGGCACTGGTTCAGGAACGTTGTTCCGAAATGGTCCTTGCCCGGGAACACGCGGTCCTGCTCCGGCAAGTAGGCGCCACCGCAATCCACCAAGTAAAGGCAGGGCAAATGATTCTCCGCGGCGATCTCCTGCGCGCGGACGTGCTTGGCAACCGTCTCGGGGAAAAAACTGCCGCCCTTCACCGTGGCATCGTTGGCGATGATCATGCACGGCGTGCCGTGTACCACGCCGATGCCGGTGACCAGCCCGGCAGCAGGCACCTCGTTGCCGTACAATCCCCAGGCGGCCAGCGGGCATAGTTCGAGGAACGGGCTGAGTGGATCGACCAGCATGTCGATGCGGTCGCGCACCACGATTTTGTTGCGGGCGTGATGGCGCTCCACCATTGCCACGCCGCCGCCCTCCGCCACGGCGCGAAGCCGCTCGCGCAAAATACCCAGCAGCGCATCATAAACGCTGGCATTGGCCGAGAAGGCGGCGGTATTCGGATCGGTTCGGGAGGAGAGGACGGGCATTTTTCAAGCCTTCCGGGCGGCGGCGGCGGGCAGTCGCGCAGCAATGGCCCCGTTCAGGACAATCGTCGACAAGTCGTTGGCGAGCCGCGCGACGGCGCCCCGGCGCGGTTCGAGCCATTCGAGGGATGTGTTCATCGCGCCGAGCAGGAAGGCGCGCAAGCTGGCGATGTTGATGTCGCTGCGCAGCTCGCCCGAGTCCACGCCGCGGCGAAGCAGCTCGGCCCAAAGCGCTTCGTACGCACGTCGTGTGGCGGTGTGGGCCTTGCGGATGGAGGGTGGCACCTGGCCGAAGATACGGATGTTGGCGGAGGTGTAGTCGCCCGACTCGTGCAACGCCCGAAGATGCGTTCCGATCGCGGCGGTAATGGCCTGTGTCACGGGCCCGTTTGGCGGAAGGGCTGCGATGGCCTGCTCCACCGCATCGTGCACGCGCGTGACGCCAGTGTTCAGGATCTCGATGACGATGACCTCTTTGGATTCGAAATGGTAATACAGGCTGCCAGCCTTCATGCCACTCTCGGCGGCGATGGCGCGCAGACTGACGGCGGCGTAGCCCTCACGGCTGAACAATCGTGCCGCGCAATCCAGCACGTGACGCCTTGAAGCGCCTTCCTCCGAGATGACTGCCACCTTCGATCTTCCTGCAACCTTACGGGTGTTAGGCGGGACGGTCATCGCGCGTCAAGCTTGGGGCTTTGCCCCAAACCCCACCAGAGGACGGTCGTCCTCTGGACACCTTTGGGTAGGACTTGCCTACGCGACCGCCTCTAGTAACGACGTGACCGAGGCTAGATCTTCTAAACCGCTCGTGTCGCCGCGGATGGTGCCCGTCTCTGCGGCTTCCCGCAGCAGGCGGCGCATGATCTTGCCGGCGCGCGTCTTCGGCATCGACGCCAAGACGTAGACCCGCTCCAGCCTTGCGATACCGCCGATCGCCTTCTCCACCGAACTCATCAATGCGCTTTTTACGGCGTCCGCTTCTGCGTCGGCGCGGAGCGTGATGAAGGCGACCGGGACCGTGCCCTTGATGGCGTGGCGGACGCCGACCACGGCTGCCTCCGCCACGCCGGGCTCGGCACTTGCGGCCGACTCGATCTCCATCGTGGAGATCCGGTGCGCCGCCACGTTGATCACGTCGTCGGCGCGGCCCAGTACCCAGATGTGGCCGTCGCTATCCACCACCGCTTCGTCGGACGTGCGGTAGAACGCACCCTCGCGGTCGAAATAAGTGGCGAGGTACCGAGGGTGATCGTCCCAAATGGTGCGGGCCAACGTGGGGAAAGGCTCGGTCAACACGAGGTTGCCGCGGACACCCGGGGCAACCGGCTGACCGTGGTCGTCCACCACCCGCGCGCGGTGTCCTGGCACCGGCCGACCGGCCGACCCGGCCTTCAGATCGTCCACGCCATACACGGGATAGGTCCACGTCGGGCCGGTTTCCGTCTGACCATAGGCGTTGACCACCGGAACGCCATCGGCGCCGAGATGGGTGCTGACCCAGTGAAACGTCTCGGCGTCCAGCGGCTCGCCCTGCACGGTCACGAGTTTCAGATCGGGCAGTGGATTATCCGCTGCCACGTCGTCGCCGAGGGCGCGCAGCATGCGTAGTGCGGTCGGCGCGATCAGGATCTTGCTCACCTTGTGCCGGGCCGCGATCTGATAGAAGCGGAGTGGTGACGGGGTATCCAGCGCGCCCTCGTAGCACAGGATCGTGCCGCCATGCGCCAGGCCGCCGATCACAGCCTGGATCGGGAAGGTGAGCCAGCCGACATCGGCGGCGCACCAATACACGTCGTCCGCCTCCAACCCGGCTTGCCACTGCACGTTCGCCCAAGTGCCGATCAGGAACCCGGCGGCGCTATGCACCACGCCCTTGGGCCGCGATTCCGTGCCGCTGGTGAAGATCAGAAACGCCGGGTCGTTGGCGCCGATGGGCACGCAGGGGCAGTCGGCTGATTGCCGCTCCATCAGCGCCGCCCATCCGATCTCCCCCGGTTGCAAGGGGGCGTTGCTGCCCGAACGGTCGACGACGACAACGTGGCGAAGGGCCGTGGCAGTGCCGCGGGCGGCGCGTACATTGTCCAGCAAGGGCACTGCGCGGCCGCGGCGGTAGCTGAGGTCGGCAGTGATAACGCAGGCGGCGCGCGACGTGGTCAAGCGTAATCCGACCGCCTCCGCCGAAAAGCCGGAGAACAGCACGGTGTAGATGGCGCCGATCCGGTTGCAGGCATGGATGGCGATGAAGGCTTCCGGCAGGTTGGGCAGATAGATCGCCACCACGTCGCCGCGGCCGACTCCAAGCTCCTTCAGCGCGTTGGCGCACCGGGCCACTTGGTCGCGCAACATGCGGTAGCTGAGCGTGCGGACGGCGCCGTCCTCGCCCTCCCAGATCACAGCCGGCTTGTCGGCCCGCGCCGGGTTCTCGGCATGGCGGTCGACGCAATTGTCGGCGACATTGAGCGTGCCACCCTCGAAATACCGGACATCGGTGAGGCCGCCGGTACGGACCGTTTCCCACGGCATGGACCACCGGAAATGGCGTGCGGCCCACGCCCAGTAATCGTCGATGCCCGATGCCTCGGCCTTGCGCGCCTCTGTCAGCAAAGCTTGCTGCCGCGCCGACTGCCATCGCGGCGGGAGCGCTTGCAGGGGCTGATCGATCAGGTCGGTCAGGGCATCGTTGCTACTGGTCATGAGTGGAGGTTCCTCTTGGACGTGGTCTCAGAGCACCTTTGCGATGCCTTGTTGCTTGAACGATATCACATCTGCGGCGTCGTAGCCGAGTTCGCGAAGCAGGTCCGCAGTGTCTTGACCAAGCTCTGGCGCCGGGCCGGAAACCCGGCTGGGTGTGCGGGACAGCACAGGTTGCGGAGCCGGATGAAACTGGCCGGCAACGGTCGTGAAGTGGCCGTTCGCGATGTGCTGCGAATGTCCGGGCACTTCGTCCAAGCTCAGCACCGGGCTCACGCAGGCATCCGTGCCAGCAAAAACGTCGCACCACTGTTCTTGGGTTCCCGCGGCAAACCTTGCCCCCAGGATGTTTGCGGTGGCCGGCCATTTGGCTCGGTCCATCTGATCGTCCGGCGACACCTGGTCCAGCACGCCGAGCCCCTCCAGCAACGCGCGGTAGAACTTCGCCTCGATGGCGCCGACGGCGACGTATCGGTCGTCCCCGGTGGCATAACAGCGATAGAACGGCGCGCCGCCGTCGAGCACGTTGTCCGCGCGATCCGCCGACCAGAGGCCGCCCTGTCGCATGCCTTGCAGCATGGGGGTCAGCGCGATCGACCCGGCGGCGATGCTGGTTTGCACCACCTGGCCTTTTCCGTCGCGGGACACCGCGAGCAGCGCTGCGAGCACACCACACGCCAGATGCATGGCCGCGCCCCCGAAATCACCAATCAGGTTGAGCGGCACCGGGGGTGGCTCCCCCGGCCGGCCCATCGCCGCGAGCGCACCGGATGCGGCTAAGAAATTGAGGTCATGCCCGGCTGCCGGCGCGAGCGGCCCGGCCTCGCCCCAGCCGTTGATCCGGCCGTAGACCAAGGCGGGGTGGGCCGCCAGAACTGCCTCCGGGCCAAAGCCGAGCCGTTCCATCGTGCCCGGGCGGAAGCCCTCCAGCAGCACGTGCGATCGGGCCAGCAGACGCTGCACTGCCAGGCGCCCATCCGGGTGCTTGATGTCCAACGCAAGCGAGCGCTTGCCACGGTTCAGGTGATCGAAGCGGGCGTCCACTGGGATGCCGAGATCGGACGCGACGGGGCGTTCCACTCGGATGACGCGGGCGCCCATATCCGCCAGCACCATGCCGCAGAACGGGATCGGGCCGATGGCCGCGAACTCGACGATCTGGACTCCGGCCAGCGCACCGGCCTGCTCGCTGCCAGCCGGCTCGCTCATTGACATTTTGCCCCCGACAGTCTAACGTTCGTTAGGTTATGATGTGATTTGACCACGACGCACGTTGAGGCGCCACATTTTTCGGGATTCATAATGTCCGCAGTTCTGGCGCCGCTCCCCCCGGTCGAAACCCACGCCGAAAGCCCTTTCCTGCGGGAAGAACATATCGCGCTGCGCGACCAGCTCCGTCGTTTCATCCGGACCGAGATCGCGCCGCACGGGGAGCAGTGGGAGGCCGATGGCATGGTGCCACGTAGCGTGTTGCGGCGCATGGGCGAGCTTGGCTTCCTGGGCGTGCGCTACCCGCAGGTTTATGGCGGTAGCGAAATGGATACGGTCGCCACCGCAGTGCTGGCGGAAGAGCTTGGCCGGTCCACCTTCGGCGGCTTCGCGATCACCGTCCTGGTGCACACCGACATGGCGTCGCCGCATCTCGCCAATGCCGGCAGCGCGGTGCAACTCGCGCGCTACATGCCGGACATCATCGCCGGCCGGAAGATTGCTGCGGTCGCGGTGACGGAGCCAGACGCCGGGTCCGACGTTGCCGCCATCCGCACCACCGCCCGGCGCGAGGGCGAGAGTTGGGTGCTGAACGGCACCAAGATGTACATCACCAACGGCGTGCACGGGGATGTCGCTTTCGTGGCGGCCAAGACCGATCTCGCGGCGAAGGGTTCGCGCGGGGTCTCGATCTTCATCGTGGACGCCGGGACGCCCGGCTTCACCGTTGGCCGCGCGCTGGACAAGCAGGGCTGGCGCTCCTCCGACACGGCCGAATTGGTGTTCGACGAGTGCCGCGTGCCGCAGGCGAACTTGCTCGGTGAGGAGAACCGCGGCTTCTACGCCATCATGCGCAATTTCCAGAACGAGCGCATCGTGCTTGGTGCGCAGGCGATGGGGGAGGCGCAGGCGGCCCTCGCGCTCACGTTGGACTGGGTGCGGCAGCGCAAGGCGTTCGGTGCAACGCTGTGGGACAAGCAGGTCATCCGCCAACGTCTGTCGATGCTGGCGTCCCGCGTGGAGGCGGCGCGTTGCCTGGTGTATCAGGCTGCTTGGCTGGACTCCCAGGGACGCGACTGCATCCGCGACGTGTCCATGGTCAAGGCGTTATGCGGTGAGTTGGTGAACGATGTGATGTACGACTGCCAGCAATTCCACGGTGGCATGGGCTACATGCGGGAAAGCGCCATCGAGCGTATGGTTCGAGATGCCCGTATCCAATCCATCGGCGGCGGCGCCACCGAAGTCATGCTCGAAGAGGTCGCCAAGCGCCTGTAATGCCGACGGAAGACGCCACGCTGGACGGACTGCTCGGCGGGCGACACAGTTGCCGCGCGTTCCTGGACAAGCCAGTGGATCGGACACTGATCGAACGATTGCTCACGTTGGCACAGCGGACACCATCCTGGTGCAACACGCAGCCCTGGCAGGTGATCGTCACCAGCGGCGAGGCAACCCGGCGGTTGGCCGCCGGATTGTCGGAGCAAGCGGACTTAGGCACTCCCGAACGACCCGACATCGCGTTTCCGCCGGCTTATCGCGGCGTGTATCTGGATCGCCGCCGGGTCTGCGGCTTCCAGCTGTATGGCGCGCTGGGCATCGAGCGCGGCGACAGAAATGGCTATGCGGCCCAGGCGAGGCAGAACTTTCGCTTTTTCGGGGCCCCGCATTTTGCCCTGATCACGACCGACGCGGAACTGGGGACCTACGGGGCGATCGATTGCGGCGGCTATGTCTCGGTGTTCCTGCTCGCGGCACAGTCGCTCGGATTGGCGACGATCCCACAGGCGGCGATCGCATCCTACAGCCCCTGGCTGCGGGATCATTTTGCCTTGCCGGCGGACCGCCTGGTCGTATGCGGCATTTCGTTCGGCTACGCGGACACGGCACACGAGGCGAATAGTTTCCGGACCGAGCGGGCGGAGCTGACAGAGGCGGTGCAGTGGCGCGACTAGCCTGCAGCCTGCAAACAATAAGGGAGACATCATGCCCGGCTTGTATTTCGAGCAGTTCGTGGAGGGGCATGTGTTCGAGCATCCCTGGACGCGGACGATTACCGAATCCGACAACGTCCTGTTCTCCACCATGACGATGAACCCCGCCAAACTGCATCTTGACGCCGCCTATTCGGCAACGACCGAGTTCGGCCAACCCATCGTCAACAGCCTGTTCACCCTCGGTTTGATGATTGGCATGAGCGTGAACGACACAACCTACGGCACCACGGTCGCCAATCTCGGCATGGACGAGGTGCGCTTTCCCAAGCCGGTGTTCCATGGCGACACGGTGCGGGTTCGCACGACCGTGCTCGGCAAGCGCGCCAGCAAATCGCGGCCAGGCCAAGGCATCGTGGAGTTCCGGCACGAGACGATCAATCAGCGCGAAGAGATCGTAGCAAGCTGCCGCCGGTCGGCCCTCATGCTGGGCCAGGCGTAGCGCGGTGGCAGCCCCTCCCGTCGGCGCTCGCCTCGAGCGGGACCTGTTGCTGGACGCAGCCGCGATCAGAGCCGGCGCGCTTATGGTCGGGGACCACAACCCGCTCCACCACGACGAGGCATTCGCCGTGGCCAGCCGCTACGGGGAACTGATCGCCAGCGGCGCCTATACGTCGGGGCTTCTCGCGGGCTTACTCAGCATCGGCTTCGGCGAAGCGGCCGAGAATGATCACGGGCATGTCGGCGTCGACTATCACGTGCGGTTCCGCGGTCCGGTTCGCGTCAATCGCTTGATGCGCATGGAGTGGGTGGTGGCGACGTTGGAGGAGCGGCGCTCCGGCATCGTCGCAACCATGGAGGGGCGGATCATCGATACGACTGGTAATGCAACGGTCCTGACCGCTGAGATGAAGCTACTATACTTTACGTCTTAGCCCGGGCTTGGGATCGCCCTCGCCAAGGCGGACGACAAGTGGGCTGGTCAGGCGGTGGTCAGCCGCCGAAGCAAGTCGAGCAGCACGGCCTGTTCCGCCGTGTTCAACGGTGCCAAGGTACGGGCGGTGATCTCCGTCGCGGCCGGCACCACGCTATCGGTCAGCCGGCGGCCGGCGGGGGTGAGGGACACCAGGTGCATCCGGCCGTCATCCGGGTCCGGTTTGGACCGCGTCAAGCCGCGCAGGCTCAGCCGGTCGATCACGCCCTTGATGGTTGCCGCATCCATCGCCGTCAGCCGCCCGAGCCGGTTCTGCGAGCACACGCCGAGTTCGCGGATCTTGGCGAGCGCCGCGAACTGGGTGGCGGTCAGCTGCTCCGGCATGTGCTCGGCGAAGATCGACAGATGCCGTTGTCCGGCTTGACGCAGCAGGAAGCCGACATTCTCCTCCAGCACATAAGGATGGTCGGCGGTCTCCGGGGACATGGGGCCGAACCTACCTTGTTAGAGCCGCTTGCGTCGTGAGGGCGCGTGCTTCGAACAGTCTACCCGCTTGCACCAAAACGGTGACCCCCCGCAAATGCAGCGCTGCCGCCTCGATCCATCCGCGGCCGAGCAAATCCCGCGCAAGGTCAGCGCCGCGGTCGAGCGCCGTTTCGATCTCGTCTCCGCGCAAGGCGCCGACAACCAACGTCACCGGCATGGACCCGAGATCGCTCTGCGGCCGCCGACTCGGCCCACGCAGGATCGCTGTCTGCCCCGGTAGGTCTACGGCGTTGGCGACCATGGTTGCCGCCGCATCCGCCATGGCGGCACACCGTGCGCCGATCGTCACCGCATCGGCGATACCGAACGTGTCACTGCGCCCACCGAAACCGCTGGTCGCTATTCCGCGCGTCGGTTGGTCGGCATCGATGCGCATGCGGCCGAACAAAGTCGGGTCGTCCGCACGGGCGGCCAGGCCGGCGACGATGTGCTGGCCGGGGCGCAGGTGAATGGCAATGTCGCCGCCGTTGTTGACCGTGATCCGGTCCAGGCCGGTTCCCATCGCCGCGAGCACCTCATCGGCGACGGACCCGGCCACGGCGGCCATGGGGGTGATGAAACAGCTGCCGGCATAGGGTTGCACGGCATCCTGCATCCGCCGCGCGACCGAGCCCTCCGCCCGGCGCGCGTTGGGCCGGCGAAGCAGCGGCAGTTCGCGGCAGAGTTCGTCCAGCACAGTCTGCATCCGCGCCGCTGCAGCCTGGTAGGCAGCTGTCACCGCCGCCGGGTCGCCGTGGGCTTGAATGATCAGATCGATTGGCCCGTCCTGCAGATGCAGTCGGCCGCCGGGCAGCAGCGCGATCTGCAGGCGCGATCCTACCGCCACGGATTACCGGATGGGTTGGCCAAGCGCAGCCGGGCGCCATCCGTGCGCATGATGTCGTCGAGTGGGCGGATGTGGTCCATATGTCCTCCCATGATCGCGTATTGCTCGCGCGGCAGGGTGAACTCGATGGGGGCGACAAGGGCCGGGGTTGGCACCATCCCGAAGGCGTTGGCCGGCAGCAGGCTTACGTCCACCATGAACGTGATCCCGCCGCCGGGCCACAGGAACACCGGGGCGCCGCCGCAGGTTACGCGGGTCAGCGATTTGCGCACGGATTGCGTCAGCCGCACTGGATTTTCCGTGACGCCCGCGCGCAACGACCCGCCGGCGCCGCCGATGAACAGCACGCTGCACAAGGCAGGCTCGCAATTCTCCTGGATGCGCGCGACCGACAGCCCGACGCTGTCCGGCATCGTCATCTCGTGTGGGACGAGCTGGTCGTCCAGTTCGTAATACCCGGCGTGTTCGCCGGTCGTGCCGACCATCAGCATGCGCAATCCGGGCCGCGCCCGTTTGGGATCGAAGGCGCCCAGGATCGAGAGCGGGTCCTTGATCGACGTGCCACCCCAGCCGGTGCCGGGCGCTGCGACCTCGAAATAGCGGCCTGGGGTCGAACGGCGGCCCAGGATGCGGATGCCGGTTTCCGGGATGCCCAACACCTTGCCGGCCGCGTGTTCGGACAGCACGCCGGTGATGTGATCGTCCACCACCACCACCTCGTCCACCAGAGATTGCCACTGTTTGGCGAACATCCCGATCGTCGCCGACCCACAGCCGACCCGCATGCGCTGTTCGCTATGGCCGTCAATGATCGGCGGTTGCCCGGCCTGCACCACCATGCTCACGCCGCCATCCACACTCAGTTCGACGGCCGCGCCGTTGCTGAGGCTCAGTAGCGCGTCGCAGGTCGCCCGCCCGGCTTTCTTGCCGCTGCCGGTCAGATGGTGGACGCCGCCCAGGGATAGCATTTGCGAGCCATACTCGCCGGTGGTCACATGCCCGATCGGCTCCCCGGCGGCGCGCACCGTGGCGCACTCGGGGCCGACGTGGCGGTCGGTGTCGATCTTCACCTTCACGCCGCAATAGCTGAAGATGCCTTCGGTCACGACGGTCACCACGTCGACGCCGTCAAATTCCGACGCGACGATGAACGGCGCGGGCTTGTAGTCGGGATAGGTCGTGCCCGCGCCGATGGCGGTGACGAAAGCCGGGCCGCCGACCATGTCGCCATCCCACTCGCGCTCGCCGTCCAGGAAGGCAACGAGCGCGCCGCCCCCCGTTGCGCGCTGCGACAGGATCACGTGCGGGTCGACGCGTATGAGCTGCCCCGCGTCGTTCGCGTAACGGTCGCATGCGCCGGCCTGGCCGAGCTTTATGATGCAGGCCACCGGGCAAGCGTCGCAGCGAATACGGCCATCGTCGGACATCCGGCATTCCTCCGTCACGCCACTCGTTTGTATGCCAATGACCTTCCCGCCGTAAAGCTTGACGGTTTTTCCGCCAGACCATTAGTCTACAAACAAGTTTCCCCGGGGCACGATGAAATCAGCCGCGTTCATGCATCATCTGCCGGCCTCCGTAGCCGAGGCGGTGACGATCCTGGCGAACGTAGCTCCCGAAGGTGGACGGATCATCGCCGGCGGCCAGACGTTGGTGCCGATCATGGCGCTGCGGCTGGCGCAACCGCCGCATTTGGTGGACATCAACGCCATCCCGGGGTTGGACCGGGTGGAGGCCGCCGATGGCGTGCTGCAGATCGGCGCCCTGGTGCGCCATGCCGCCATGCAGCGCCTGCCGGCGACGATGCCCGGCGCTGCCATTCTGAACCGTGTCGCCGGACATATCGCGCATTTGCCGATCCGCAACCGCGGGACCGTTTGCGGCAGCCTCGCTTATGCCGACCCGGCGGCTGAGTGGTGCATGGTGTTGGTCGGGCTCGGCGGCTGGGTGGTCGCTGCCAGCCTGCGGGGTGAGCGGATCATCCCGGCCGCCGATTACTTCCTGGGGATCATGACCACGGCCCTGGCGGACGACGAGTTGATCGTTCAGGCGCGCTTCGACCTGCCGCCGGCGGGCACGCGATGCGGTTTCCAGGAGGTCAGCCGCCGCGCCGGCGACTACGCGATGGCGATGGCCCTGGTGACCTGGCGGCTGGAGGATGGGCTGATCGCGGGTCCCCGCGTGGCGGTGGGCGGCGCCGAACCAGTGCCACGCCGCCTGCTAACCACCGAGGCCGCGCTGCTGGGCCAGCCGCCCAACGACGCCACTTTCCGCCGTGCCGCCGACCAGGCTGCCGCCGAGATCGACCCGATGACGGACGGCCAGGTCGATGCCGGGCTGCGACGCGATCTGGTGCGCGCCATGACCCGCCGTGCGCTGGCGCAATCCGCTGGCTGACTCGGCCACATGGGTCGGCCGCTCCATCCGGCGCTTCGAGGATCCGGCCCTGCTGCGCGGGGAGGGCCACTTCACCGCCGATCTGCCCGCGCGTCACTGGGTACGCTTCATCCGCAGCCCGGTCGCCAGTGGGCGCCTCACCCACGTGATCGCACCAGAGGGCGCCCGCCTGTTCACCGCCGCCGACCTGGTGGGGGTGAAGCCGATCCGCCCGGTGATCGAAAGCTTCGGCTACGTTTGCATCGAGCAGCCGGTGCTGGCGCAGGACACGCTTCGCTACGTCGGCGATCTGATCGGCGCCATCGTGGCGCCCAGCAAGGAAGCCGCGGAGGACGCTGCCGACCTGGTGGATATCGGCATCGACTCCCTGCCGCCGCTGATGGACGCCGCCGCGGCGATGGCGCCCGGCGCTGCCCGCATCCACCCCGGCGCCGAGGGCAACCTGGTCGTGGACGCCCACATGGCAACGCCGGGTCACGCGGCGGCGGTAGCGGGGGCGGACCGGATCGTGCACGCCGCCATCCGGTCCCGCCGGCAAAATGGCCTCCCGATCGAGCCGCGCGCCGCCCATGCCGCGTTCGACCCGGCGACCGGGCGGATTACGCTCACCTGCACCGCGCAGATGCCGCATCTGATGCGCACGGTGATCGCCGACTTGCTTGGCCTGGACGAGCGGGACCTGCGCGTGGTGGCGCCCGATGTCGGCGGCGGGTTCGGGCAAAAGATGTCGCTGGCGCCGGAATACGTGGTGGTGGTGTGGCTGGCACGGCACCTGCGCAGCACCGTCGCCTGGACCGAGGACCGCCGTGAGAACCTCATGTCCAGCTTCCACAGCCGCGACATGCACGTCTCAGTCGAGGGTGCGTTCGACGCCGATGCCAGGCTCGTTGCGCTGACCGGCGACGTGGTGGCCTGCGTCGGCGCCTACGCCCCGTTCCCCAACACCGCAGCGGTCGAGCCGCTGATGTCGCTGGCCGAACTCCCGGGCCCGTATGCCGTCGCCGAGTACGCCTGCCGCGCCCGTGGCGTGCTGACCAATACCTGCACCAGCGCCCCGTATCGTGGCGTTGCCCGGCCGGCCATCACGCTCGCGCTGGAGCGACTGATGGACCGCGCCGCCGCCGCGTTCGGCTTGGAGCCTGCCGAGATCCGCCGCCGCAATCTGATCACCGTCTTCCCGCACCGAACCCGGACCGGGCTGACCTATGACGAGGGCACCTACCAGGAGACGCTGACCCAGGCGGTGACGCTGGCGGAGCTCGCGGCATTCCGTGTGCGGCAGGCGGAGGCCCGCAATCAGGGCAAGTATCTCGGCCTCGGCCTGTCCTGTTTCTGCGAGCGCACCGGGTATGGCAGCATCGCCTTCGCGGCGCGCGGCATGCCGGTGACGCCGGGTTGGGAGACGGTGCAGATCGACATGGACCCCTCTGGCTTCGTCGAGGCCCGGATCGGCGCCAGCCCGCACGGCCAGGGGCTGCGCACGACGCTGGCGCAGATCATCGCCGACGAATTGGGGCTGGCGCCGAACCGCATCCGCATCATCCACGGCGACACCGATCGCACGCCGTATGGTTGGGGCACCTTCGCCAGCCGGTCGCTGGTGATCAGCGGTGGCGCCTGCAAGCTGGCGGCGGGCAAACTGCGCGACCGCCTGGCGGGTCTGGCCGGGCAGGCGATGGAAGCCGCGGCGGCGGACATCGTGTTGGAGGACGGGCAGGCGCGGGTGATCGGCACCGATCGCAGCATCCCGCTGGTGACCCTCGCCCGCATGGCGCATCACCGGGTGAGCGGCTTCGCGCCAGGCACCGCGCCGGGCCTGGCGGAACAGGCCACTTACGACCCGGCCGGCACCTTCTCCAACGCGTGCCATTTGGCGATCGTGGAGGTGGACGCCGAAACCTACGCCGTGCACATCGAGCGCTTCATCGTGGTGGAGGATGCCGGCCAACTCATCAACCCGATGATCGTCGACGGCCAGATCTGCGGCGGGGTCGCGCAAGGCATCGCCAACGCGTTGTACGAGGAGATCATCTACGACGTGAGCGGCGACATTCTCAGCACGACGCTGGCCGACTTCCTGCCACCGACCGCTCACGAGATCCCGCCGATCGAGATCCACCACATGGTGACGCTCACGGACGCGACGATCACCGGCGCCAAGGGCGTGGGCGAGGGCGGCACAATCGGCGCCCCGGCCGCCATCATCGCCGCGATCAACGACGCGCTGGCGCCTTTCGGGGCGGAGATCAACGAGATGCCCGCCACCCCCCGCCGCATCCGTGACGCCATCCAGGCGGCGACCGCATGACCGCGCGCGTCGCCCTGCAGCTGACCATCAATGGTGATGGCTACAACGTTCTGGTCGAGCCGCGCCGTACTTTGGCCGACGCCATCCGCGAGGATTGCGGCCTCACCGGCACCCATATCGGCTGCGAGCACGGCGTCTGTGGCGCCTGCACGATCTTGCTCGACGGCGAGCCGGTCCGCGCCTGTCTGGTGTTTGCCGTGCAGGTGCAGGGCCGCGCTATCCGCACCGTCGAGGGCCTGGCGCAAGACGGCCGGCTGCATCCGTTGCAGCAGGCGTTCATGGACCATCACGGGCTGCAATGCGGCTTCTGCACGCCGGGCTTCCTGATGCTGGCCGCCGGCGTGCTGGAACGCGACCCGGTGCTGCCCGAGGCCGACCTGCTCGACCTGGTCGCCTCCAACCTGTGCCGCTGCACTGGCTACCGGGGCATCCTCGATGCCGTGCGCGCTGCCGCCGCCGCGATGAGTGCTGCGCAACCCGAGGAGCCGATCTGATACCGCCGGGTTACCCCGCTAAGTCATTACACGGCGAGGTAACGCGCATGCGCTTCGGCATCTGCCTCCAGCGCGGCAATGCTGCCCGACCAGACGACACGGCCGCTTTCCAACACGATCGCCTGGCTTGCCACCCGCGCGGCGAAGTGCAGGTTCTGCTCGGCCAGCAGCAGGCTGAGGCCCTCCGCCTGCAACGCAACGATCGCCGCTGCCATCTGCTCGACGATCAAGGGCGACAGGCCCTCGCTCGGCTCGTCCAGCAGGAGCAACCGCGGATTGCCCATCAGCGTGCGCGCGATGGTCAGCATCTGCTGCTCGCCCCCGCTCATTCGACCGCCGGGACGGTTCCGCATCGTGCCCAGGTTCGGGAACAACTCGAACAAGCGTTCCGGCGTCCAGGCGCGCAGGCCGTCACGTGGTGCCTGGCGGCCGACGTCTAGATTTTCCATCACGGTGAGCTCCGAGAAGACCCGGCGGTCCTCTGGCACATAGCCGAGGCCAAGTTGCGCTCGCCTGAACGACTCCGTCCGTGCGATGTCGCGGCCGGCGAACTGGATCGACCCACTGGCCGGGCGCACCATGCCGATCAGCGACTTCATCACCGTACTCTTGCCGGCGCCGTTCCGGCCCAGCAGCACCGTGACATCGCCGCCGCCGACGTCGAACGCCACGTCGTGCAGGATATGCGCCTGGCCGTAAAAGCTGTTGAGGGCGCTTACCGCCAGCATCAATGCCCGCCGCTGGTGCTGCCTGTGCCGAGGTAGATCGCCCGCACCCGGGGATCGGCCCGTATGCTCTCGCCGTCGCCCGCCGCGATGAGTTCGCCGCGCGCGAGCACGGCAATCCGGTCCGCCACGCCGAACACCACATCCATGTCGTGCTCGGTGAACAGGACGGCCAGGCCGCGCTCGGTGGCGATCCGGCGCACCAGTTGCATCAACGCCACCCGCTCGCGCGGTGCCATGCCGGCGGTGGGTTCGTCCATCAGCAGCAACAGCGGCGCGGCCGCCAATGCGATGGCGAGTTCCAGCCGCTTCAGGTCGCCATAGGCCAGCACGTCGGCAGCACGGTTTCCTTGGCCGGTCAAGCCCACCTGGTCCAGCAGGGCGTCGGCCGCGGCAGCGTCCAGTCCATGGGCCGGGCGCCACCACCGCCACGACGTCCGCGCATGCGCCATCAGCGCCACCTGGACGTTCTCCCGCGCCGTCATCGAGGCGAAGGTCGCCGTGATCTGAAACGTCCGCCCGACGCCGAGCCGGCAAATGCCGCGCGGCCGCAGCCCCGCAATCTCCCGCCCGCCCAGCAGCACAGACCCGGCGTCCGGGCGCAGTTGGCCGCCGACCATGTTGAAGCAGGTGCTTTTGCCGGCGCCGTTGGGGCCGATCAGCGCCAGCATCTCGCCGGCGTCGACGGCGAACGAGACGCCGCCCACCGCCGGCACGCCGCCGAACGCCTTGCGCAGGCCGGATACGGTGAGCGCGGTCATCGGGCGCGCTGCCAGCGTTGCACCGCGCCGGCGATGCCGTCCGGAAAGGCCAGCACCAGGACGACGATCGATGCGCCGAGTACCAGGCGCCACAACTCGGTCAGGCGCAGCAATCCGTCGTACAGCCCGGTATAGGCGAGTGCGCCTACGATCGGGCCCGCCATGGTCTGCACGCCGCCCAGCAACACCATCAGCAGCGCATCCACCGAACGCGGAATGCTGACGAAACCTGGGAAGACGCTGCCCTTCAGATACGCGAACACCGCCCCGGCCAGCCCCGCGGCGGCCCCCGCCACCACGAATGCCACCAGCCGGATGCGCTGCGTGTCGAGCCCGATCGCTTCCGCCCGGAGTACCGAGTCCCGCGACGCCCGCAGCGCATAGCCGTAAGGTGAGGCAAGGACCCGCTGCAGCACGAAGGTGCCGCCCCCGCACAGCGCGAATGCCAGCAGGTAATAGGCGGCCGGGCCGGACGCCCAGGGCGGCGGCCAGATGCCGAGGATCCCGTTATCGCCGCCCGTCACGCCGACCCATTGGAACGCCACGGCCCAGACGATCTGCGCGAACGCCAACGTCAGCATGGCCAGATACACACCGGACAGCCGCACCACGAACGCCCCGAACAATGCCGCCACGATCCCGGCCGCGATGGGCGCCAGCAGAAACCCCACCGGCATCGGCGCGCCGAGCACCTGGGCCGACAACCCCGCCGCGTAGGCGCCGATGCCAAACCAGGCCGCATGGCCGAAGCTGGGCATGCCCCCCGGACCCATCATGAAATGCAGGCTGGCGGCGAACAGGACCGCGACCATCGCCTCGGTCAGGACCGACAGCGCATACGGCCCGGCCACCAGCGGTGCCGCCAGCGCAACCAGGACCAGCACGCCCCAGCCGACCAACATGCCGCGCGTCGGCGGCTGGATCAGGGTCACCGTGCGGCCCTCCTGCGCGGGCGCCTGGGCACGGCCAAGCAGCCCATTGGGCCGTAGCACCAGCACGACTGCCATCACCACGAACACCAGCACCAGCGTTGCCTTCGGGATCAGCACGATGCCGAAGGCTTGCAGAAGCCCGATCAGCAGGCTCGCCAGATACGCTCCTGCCACGCTGCCAAGGCCACCAACCACCACCACCACAAAGGCATCGGTGATCACCGACAGATCCATCCCGAGGTTGGCGGCTCCGTCCGGCAAGGCCAGCGCGCCACCGAGCCCGGCCAGCCCGGCGCCCAACGCGAACACCGAGGTGAACAGCACCCGCTGATCCACGCCGAGGGCGGCCACCATCTCCCGGTCCTGCGTAGCGGCGCGCACCAGGCGGCCCCAGCGGGTGCGGGTGAACACCAGCCACAAGGCGCCCAGCACCAGCGGCCCGATGGCGATCAGGATCAGGTCGTAGACGGGGAACCGGTCACCCAGCACGTGGACGAACGCCCGCAGCCATGGCGGGCGGGAAATGGTGAGGTCGTCCGGCCCCCACAGCCACAATGCGGCGTCCTGTACCATCAGCACGACGCCGAAGGTCGCCAGCAATTGGAACAGTTCGGGCGAACGGTAGATGCGGCGCAGCAGCCCCATTTCGAGCAGGGCGCCCAGTCCGGCCAGGACCAGCGCCGTGCCGAGCACACCGAGCCCGAACCACGCCGGGTCACGGGGCAGGTGGGTAAGGATCTCCCAGGCCACGTAGGCGCCCAGCATATACAGGCTGCCATGGGCGAAGTTCACCACGCGGGTGACGCCGAAGATCACCGTCAGCCCGGATGCGACCAGGAACAGCGACGACGCACCGGCCAGGCCGGTGAGCAGATGGATGAGGAAGAAACTCAAACGCGAACGGCTGGCACGCGACTACGCGCCGGGCCGCATCTTGCGTACCTCGGCATCGGTCGGCTGGGCGGTCGTGCCGTCGACATAGGACCAGCCTACCATGGTGCCGGCCCCGGCCTTCAGTGCCGTGCGCCCGACGAAGGTGCCGAACGTGCTCTGCTGATCGATCGGCCGATACATCGCCGACCCGAACGGCGTTGCGAACTGCACGCCCTTGAACCCGGCCTCGAGCTTCGTCGTCTCCAGGCTGCCGGCCTTCGCGATGCCCGCTGCGATCGACGTGATCAGGGCATAGCCGACCACCGACCCCATGCGCGGAGTCTCCTTGAAACGGGCCGTGTAGGCGGCCTCGAACGACTTCGCGGCGGGGGTGTCGATCTGGCCGACCGGGTATCCGGTCACCAGCCAACCCTCGGGGGTCTCGTCGCCCAGCGGGATCAGGTATTCCGGCTCGCCGGTCAGCACGGACACGACGTCGCGCCCATCGAACAGCCCGCGCGTATTGCCCTGGCGCACGAAGTTGGTGAGGTCGCCGCCGAACGTCACGTTGAAGATCGCATCCGGCTTCAGGTCGGACAGTGCCTGCACGGTCGCCCCGGCGTCGATCTTGCCGAGCGCCGGCCACTGCTCGCCCACGAACTCGACGTCCGGCCGGGCGGCTTTCAGCAACTGCTGGAACCACTTCACCGCCGACTGGCCGTATTCATAGTTCGGCGCCACCGTCACCCAGCGCTTGCCGGGCAGCTTGGCGGCCTCCGTCATCATCATCGCCACCTGCATGTAGGTGGAGGGGCGCATGCGGAAGCACGTCGGCGTACCCTTGTCCCACACCAGCGAGTCCGCCAGCGGCTCGCCGGCGACGTAAAGCTTGTCGTTGCGGGCGGCGAAATCGCTGAGGGCCATACCGACATTCGACAGGAAGCCGCCCGCCAGCAGGTCGACCTTGGCATCGCTCAGCAACTCGCCCGCCAGGCGCGTGGCGTTCTGCGGCTGCCCGGCGTCATCGCGGCTCACGACCTCCAGCTTGCGTCCGGCGACACCGCCGCGGGCGTTGATCTCGTCGACTGCCAGTTGCCAGCCATTGCGATACGGCAGGGTGAACGCCGGCACCGCCGTGTAGCTGTTGATCTCGCCGATGCGGATCGGGGCGTCGCCCTGGGCGCGCACGATGGCGGGGGCAGCAAGGCCGGCGGCGGCCGTCCCAAGCAAGACGCGTCTGGTCAGCATGCTGGTGTTCCCTTGATCACTGGTGGCGACGCGATGTCAGCGCAGCCCGTCTTGCCCCACGATCTCGTCCGCCTGCAAGCCGCCGACCCGCGGGTGCGGCCGGCCACTGTCCGTTACCACCACGGCGACCACGATCTCATCACGCCGCGGCGCATCGGAGACGCGGATCTCCATAGCGTCGAAATGGCTCCGCACGAAGGCTGCATCCTTGTGCCCGAGCGGCACGTCGATCGCCGCTCCCATGCCGCCGCGCTTCTTGGCGCTTGGCACCAGGGCGGCACCACCGCCGACCTCAGCCCGCAACGGCGCGCCCAACTTTGGGTGCAGGATCGCAGCGGCATGCTCCAACTCGCCATCCTCGCCGACGATCGCAGCCTTGCCATAGCTTTGCACGTCGCCGGGCGCGATGCCCAGGGCCGCAACCGCACGCCGGCCCAATTGCTCGCCGAGCGACGCCCCGGTTTCGATCAGCGCCGACAGATCCGCCTCGTAGCGCCCGGCGAACGGGTTGCAGATCACGGCTATCGCGGCTGCCTTGCGCACCGGCGGGGCAACGGTACGACCGCCTTCCTCAAGGGTCTGTTCCACGACGATGATCAGCTTGCGGATCATGCCGATACGTCAGGGCTGTAGCAGCAGGTCATTCCGGCTCCACCGTATCGTTCGCATACGTATAGTCGATGGCGAGTGAGCACCCTGTCAACATCTACGCACGATGACCGCCGACGCTTGCATCAGTCAAAGCCCAAGCCGGTGCGCGGCATCACATGATCATGGAAATCCGTCATTCTGGGGAGAGACAACTTGTGATAACAGAGCTTCTCGCAAGTCGATCCCCCGGCTCAAAGTGATGGGCCGTACGGATTGTTGCTCGTCACCTGTGTACAATCCCGAAAAGCATCGCGCTCCTGGCGCTCAACGACTTAGTGGCACAGTTTATCTCTGTCGGAGGACGCGGCATGCAAGGAGGAAGAGGAGCCGCACTTTCGCCATACACCTGCCTTGAACCGTGGCATCGACCAGACCGGAGGCCCGCCCCATGGACGTCAGATTAGCCTTGAAAGGGCGTTGCTTGATCGGCCAATCCGCCTTGAAGACTGCGCCGGCGCGGTGATGCCGCCTCCGCTCAATCGCTGGGACTCGGCGCGCTATGCGTGCGGCCTTGCGGTCATCCTCGGCCTCGTGGCCGTCGCCGCCGCCTCGCAGTGGTCCGGCTGGGGGCAGCGAGCCGTGGGCCTGAGCGCCCTTGCGGCGGCGTGCGCGGCCTTCGCCTTGTCGGGGTTCCTGACCCGGCGGCTGCCGCCGGACATCCGGTTCCGCCGCCTGGACCCCGCCGAGCGCCGGGACGCTGCGGGGCCGCCGCCGGCTGAACTGGCCAGGCTGCGCATCGCGTACGCGCCCGAGCCGCTCGGGGTGTCGCGCATAGACATTTATCTCGACGGCATGCGCGTCGGGCAGCTCCGCAGCCGCATGGCGTTCGTGGTGCCGGTCCAGCCGGGACTGCGCGTGCTGTCGGCCCGCGTATGGCTGCGTCGGGTCGACTTCGGGGATCAGATCAATGCCCTGCCCGGCACCGATACGGACGTGACGATACGAGTGTCCGGCAGCAAGTCTAGATCCTATGGCGTGGAGCGGCACGGGCTGACGGCGACACTTCGCGACGAGCGGACGATCCTGGTTCAACCGGTCGTGCCCCAGGCCTGACCGACGCGGCTCCCCAGCGATCACCATGAGTGTGTCTGCTGGCCCGCCATCGCAAGCTTGGTCCGTGACGGGAAACCGCGACTCTCTCAGCCCGGCGCCAGTTGGTAGAAGAGGCGAAGGATCCAGGAAGCCTCGTAAACCAGACTGACAATGATGAAGCCACCATGAAACCAACGATTGGTTGTCACCATCGCAATGCCGCACAGTCCCAGGTAGACTGGAACGCGAACATAGTACTCGCCGTGAAAAGTTGCGAGGTGACCTGCTCCTTTCAGGATCGTGTCCACGAAGTCGAACACGAACGTCGCGCCGAGAAGGCCGAAAAACCAGCGCCGGCGGGAGAGGAAGTAGTCTCGATAGCCGGTGTAACCGCCAAGGTCGTCCGGGTAGAGCAACGTGCACAACAGGAACAGCAGTACGACGTACGTGACGATGAAGAGATAGAGCCCGAAGGTCCATTGCGGCGTGGCGGCAAGCCGGAACTCCCACCACCAGAAATGCACGAGCAGGAGCACCGTCCAAGCGACCCAACCAAGATGGACAAGGTAGATCGCCTGCCGTCCCGGATGCTGCACGAAACGCGACGTGCCGTTGAGGAGACGCGCCAAACCTAAGCCGAGCACGATGCCCATCACCACGCGCAAATGAAAGAAGATGTCGGTCTGACCCAGATGCGACATGGGATCTACATCCTGCGCTTGGTCATCAGGTCCATATAATCCAGGCTACCCGAGATAGTCTCATTGATTTGGCCGCGCCTCCCGTCCCAGCAACCTGTTCGCCACGGTCACGATGTGATCCCGCCAAGCTAGCCTTTCCAACCAACGCTCCGGAATGGTGCTCATGCCATACAGTGCGCCGGCGAGTTGGCCGGTGACAGCGCCGACTGTGTCCGCGTCATCCGCGAGGTTGACGGCCAAGATTACCGCCTCCTCGAAGCTGTCGGTGGTGCCGACGGCCCATAGTGCCGCCTCCAACGTATGGATCACGTAGCCGGTGGAGCGGATGGCGCCTCGATCCTTGCCACGCCAACTCGCGGCGGCTATGGCGCGGACGGCGGGATGTCGGTCCCACTCCTGCGGCGTCAGCACTGTGGCCTTCGGCTCGCCCCGAATCGCCCTTCGCAGGAGGTCGGCAAAAAACTGACAGGACTGCACCGACTGGGGGGCGCCGTGGGTTGTTCGGCTCTGCTCCCCAGCGATCGTGCGGCAGGCTGCCGGGTCCTGGATGAAGCCGAGCACGGCAGGGGCGAGGCGCATGAGCGAGCCGTTACCGGCCGTGTCCTCCGCCGTTGGCCCCGCGAACGGCTCACCCGTGCGACGGTAGCGTAACAGCGCCTCCCGCGTGGTGACGCCGATGTCGAAGCAACGGCCGGTCGGCGAATAGGCGCCGTGCTCCATCCAGCGCAGGAACCGATCCATCACATCGGCCGCATCGAAGGTATCGATATCGGCCAGGCTATCAGCCAGGGCAAGCGCCATGCTGGTGTCGTCCGTCCACACGCCGGGGTCGAGGCCGAACGGCCCGCCGCCAGTCATCTCCGTGTGGCGCGGCAGGGCATCGCGAGTTTCGAATTCCAGCGTCGTGCCGAGTGCGTCGGCCACGGCCAGCCCGACCAGGGCACCGCGGCCGCGGTCCAGTGTGGCGAAATCGAGCGTGGTCATCCTTGGCTCCTCGTCCTGCGGTGCTTGAGCATTCCTGTGTGCCGAGGCAGGGTGTGGCCCGCCCGACGACGTGCATGTGAGCGGGCATATGGGGAGCGTTGGCCATAGACGTGCCACCGAATGCGGTCGCTGGCGACCGGCGGCCGATCGCCGCGCGCGGTCTGCGTCCGGTGGTGACTGCGGCCGACTGGCTGGTTCGCCGGGGAGCGTCGCCGAACGGCATCTCCGTCGCCGGCGCTATCGCCGCCTGTCTCGCGGGCGTTGCCTTCGCCCTCACCCGCCAGGTGCCCGGCGCCGCACGTCCGCTGTGGCTGCTCGGGGCCGCGCTCGTGCAGGCCCGCCTGATGGCCAACCTGCTCGACGGCATGGTGGCCATCGGTCGCGGCGTCGCGTCCGCCACCGGCGAGTTGTTCAACGAGGTTCCGGACCGCGTATCCGATACCGCCGTGCTCGTGGGGCTCGGCTGGGCGGCGGGGCAGCTTGCGCTCGGTTTCGCCGCCGCGTTGGCAGCGATGGCGACCGCCTATGTCCGCGCGATCGGCAAGGGACTGGGGCAGCCCAGCGACTTTTCCGGCCCGATGGCCAAGCAGCAGCGCATGGCGTTGGTCACCGCCCTCGCCGTCGCGTGCACGGTGCTGCCGGGCACGTGGGTCGCGGCGTGGCCGAGGATCGCGCTCTGGGTCGTAACGCTGGGCGCGCTGCTCACGGCGGGGCGACGGCTGGCACACATCGCCCGGGCGCTGCGGCAGTGACGGGCGCATTTGCCCACCCGGCAACGCGGGGGATCGTCATTGCGGCGGCTGCGGTGCTGCTGCTCGCCGTCCTCGTCATCAGCGCGCTGGCCGTCACGCGCCGTGCGCCCCCCGCGCTGTTGCGGGAACTGTGGCTGCGCACCGGGTCGTGGGCGGTGCTGCTGCCGCTGATGCTCGGGCCGGTGCTGCTGGGACGGGTCTGGACGATCGGCATGGTCACCGTGCTCGGCCTGCTCTGCCTGCGCGAATACGACCGGGCGACCGGACTGTTCCGCGAAACGCTGATTACCGCGACCATTTTGCTGGGCGTGATGGCGATGAACGCGGCGGCGCTCGATGCCTGGTATGGGCTGTTCATGGCGCTGATCCCGCTCACTGTGGGCGTGCTGTCGATCGTGTCCATCCCGCTGGACCGTCCCACGGGCTACGTGCAGCGCACCGGGCTCGCGATCTTCGCCTTCATGCTGTTCGGCGCCGGGCTCGCACATCTCGGCTACATGGCGAATGATCGGAACTACCGGCCGATCGTGCTGATGCTGCTGACCACGGTGGCGCTGAACGACGTGTTCGCCTTCACCTTCGGCAAGCTGATCGGCGGGCGCAAGCTGCTGCCGGCGACCAGCCCCAACAAAACCGTGTCCGGAGCGGTGGGCGCGCTGGTGGCGACATCGGTTCTGGTGGCACTCATTGCGTCCACCATCTTTACCGCAACCGTGCTTGACCACTGGGTTTTGCTGCTCGGCTTGGGTGCCATCGTCAGCATCGGCGGGCAGGCGGGCGACCTGATGCTGTCCAGCATCAAGCGCGACCTCGGCATCAAGGATATGGGCACCGTGATCCCCGGGCATGGCGGGATGCTCGACCGGTTCAACTCGCTTCTATTGGTGGCGCCGGCCACGTTTCACTACGTTGGTTACTTCGTCGGGTTCGGCCTGGACCAACCCGTGCGGATTTACACCGGATGACCGACTGGCAGCTTCGTCCGGCCCGCGACCACGGCCTGACGCTGCAACAGCGCCTGCGCAGTTCCGGCCGCGAGCCTGGCCTGGGCGGGCACCTGCTCGGCTTCTTCTGGCGCGCGCTGGTACGGGGCTACCTGCTCGCCGTGCACCGGCTTGAGGTCACGGGGCGCGAGCACCTGCCAAACCCGCCCTTCGTGCTCGTGGCAAACCATTCGAGCCACTTGGACGCGCTGACGCTCGCGGCCGCCTTGCCGCACCGGTTGGCGCGCCGGGCGTTCGCGTTGGCGGCAGGCGATACGTTCTTCACCTCGCTGCCCGGCGCCGCCTTTGCCGCCTATGCCATCAACGCCCTGCCGGTCTGGCGCAAGGACACCACCGAGGCCGATATCGACCTCTGGCGTGCGCGGCTGCTGGAGGACGGGGCGGTGCTGATCCTGTTTCCCGAAGGCACCCGCAGCCGCACCGGCGCCATGGCACGGTTCCGACCCGGCATCGGCACCCTCGTCGCGGGCCATCCAATCCCCGTCGTGCCCTGCTTCCTCGCCGGCGCCCATGCCGCCTGGCCGCCCGACCGGCACCTGCCACGGCCGGGCCGCCTGCATCTCATCATCGGCCCTGCCCTGCGGTTCGCGGACGCCCCAGCCGACCGGGCCGGCACGATCGCGGTAGCCGCGGCATGCGAGGCCGCCGTTCGCGCGCTCATGCCGGTTGCGTCGTGACGGCCGCGCCTCCGGTCGCAGACCATGGCGCGGCGAACTGGGTCGGCCCGCTCTATGACGACCTGCTCGCCGACATGCTGCTGCGCCGCGATCCGTCGGCGCACGAGGTTGCGTTTCTCATCCGTGAACTCGCGATCCGCGATGGCAGTCGAGTGCTCGATCAGGGCTGCGGCATCGGCTCTCTCGCCATTCCGCTCGGCCGTGCCGGGGCGCACATGGTCGGCGTGGACCAGTCGGCCGCTTACGTCACCGAAGCGCGCGACGCTGCCGCCGCGGCCGGGATCGTGGCGGAGTTCCATGCCGCGGATGCACGCGAATTCCTGCCCGGCCCGCCGGTCCATGCCGCCGTTAGTTGGTGGACGAGTTGGGGCCACGCGCCAGACGATGCGGGCAACCTCGCCATGCTGCGCCGGGTCCGCGAGGCGTTGGTGCCCGGCGGCGTGTTCGCGCTCGACACGATGAACGCCGCGGGCGTGCTGCACGGCTTCCAGCCCGAGACCAACCTGGTGCGCACGGTGGCGCGATTGGGCGGTGCGGTGCGGTTGCAGCGCTTGAGCGAGATCGATGCCCAGAGCGGCCGGCTGCTGAAGCAGTGGATCTACCACTTGCCGGACGGGCGCGTGGTGCGGCACCCGTCCGCGATGCGGCTGTATATGCCGTGGCAAGTGGCCGCCATGCTGCGGGAGGCCGGGTTCAGCGATATCCGGCTCCTGGGGTCGCTTGCGGGGGAGCCCATCGCGCTCGGCAGCCAGCGCCTGATCGCCCTTGCCAGGAGGCCACGATGATCGAAGCAGACCTGCCGGCCAGCAACGCGTTGGCGCGCGCCGCCCTTTACGGCGGGACGGTGTTCAAGCTCGCCGCGACCGATGCCTCGCGCGCGCTGGCCGATGCGGTGCTCGCGCTGCTGCGGACCGAACTCGGCGGCGCGGACGAGCGCACCCATTCTGCGTCCCTTCCACCCGCGGCACTGTTCGCCTGCATCGGCCGGGTGCGCCGTGCGCTCTTTACCGAGCCACGGTGGCACGATGCCGTGCGCGAGGTGATCGGCGCGTTGGGTTTCTCGCCCGCGGAGTACGCGTTCGACCCGCTGCGGCTTCGTACGGTGCTGAGCGCCGGCCATCACGTGCCGGCCGCGGCCCCCGTCTATATCGGCCACCGCGACACCTGGTACGCCCATCCGCAGAATGCGCTGACCTGGTGGATCCCGCTCGACGATCTGGCGGCGGAGGAGACGTTCGAATTCTACCCGGACATGTTCGCGAGCCCCGTCGCCAATGACTCCGAGATCTTCGACTACGATGCCTGGGTGCGCGACGGGTGGGACCTGAAGATCGGCTGGCAGAACAGTGAAGCCGGACAGCATGCGAGCTACCCGGCGAGCTACGCCGACCACGCCACCCTTCGCGCGGAGGGCTTCGCTTGCAGTAAGGCCGAGACCTTGATCTTCGCCGCGGCGCACCTTCACCGCACCCTGCCGCAGATGAGCGGCCGGACGCGGTTCAGCCTCGATTTCCGTATCGCCCATCTCGGTGATTTGCGGCGTGGCCTCGGCGCGCCGAACGCGGACAACCGGTCCCGCGGGTCGGTCGTGCCAGACTACACCCAGCCTATCCGATAGCAGGCCCTCTTGGGCGCAGCGCACGCCCCAACGCAAGGGCGCGATCCTGCTTTTCGGCGAACCCGCCGGGCACGACGTCGAATGTCAGGCCGCGCCGCTCCGCCTCCGCCACCAGCAGATCCCAGAAGCGCTGCCTCGTCTCGGTCGCCGCGGCATCGGGGGCGACGTCGCGATGCCGGTCTGCAACCCAGGGTGTGTCCGGTGTGAAGAACCAGCGGTGCCGCGGCGCGCGGGCTTCTTCCTCCACAAGCATCGCTTCGATCCGTGCGTCGGAGCGGCCGTATAGGAAGCGGCCCCAAACCAACGTCGTGAGCAGAGACGTGTCAGCGATTAGTGCGCGGTTCGCCACCAACTCCAAGCTGCGCTCCGCGGCGCAGTGACCGCGCGCAATGGTCAGCAGATCCGGCTCGGCAAAGGCGCGACCCTGCCGCACGCTCTGCTCGATAAAGCACTTCGCCCATTCCGGTGCATAGGTAAACCCTAAGATGGTTGCGACCGCACGGGAGATGGTGGATTTACCGGTCGACTCCGGGCCCTCGACCGTGACCCTGGCCAGATACGGCGCGCGCGCGTGCGGCAGCATGCGGTCCCACATCGCCCAAGGGTCCGCGCGGATCGCCGTGGCGCACAGCGGGATCGCTTCCCGCGCGATGTCGAGCGGGAGCAGCGTGCAGCCGAGTGCCTCCGCCAGCGGGACGCCGTATTCCATGGCGCAGGCGAGCGCATCCGGCACGCCGCCGCAGGCTGCCATCAGGGTGTCGCGCCAGAACGCCCAGAACGTCGGGTGGTCCTCGGGCTGCTGCGGCGTGGGGTCGGATAGGGCAACGATGGTGACCGGCAGGCCGGAGCAATCCTGCTGCAACGCCGCTGCACGCCGGTCGGCGCTGGGCCACTCGCCGGCGACCCGGTCCACGACGATGGTCACCCGCTGGCACATCGCGCAGGCAAACCGGATCAGGTGGGCGTGGCCGAGATGCGCTGGCATGAACTTGCCCAGCACCAGCCCGTGTTCGTAGCCGCGGTCCATCATCGTGTGCCTTCCTGTGCCAGACTCGCCAGCATGGAACGCACAACGCCGGGCAGCAGCTCGCGCGGCGGCGGCGGCGCATCCCGCCGCGCGTCCCCGGGCACGAAGCGCCGCAGCGTGGATTGGAACAGGTCCACGTTGAGCACGGGCGCCGCCGTCGCGTCTTCGGCCAGGAAGCCGCTCTTGTCGAATGCCGATCGCAGCAGGGCGCGGTCCATCCGCGGCAGAACTCGAAGCCGGCCGAGCCACTCGTCCATCGAACAGCGCGCGAAGGAGCCACACTCAGCCTCGATCGCACCGACCATATCGGCGAGTTGGGCCGACTCTGGGTTGGCCCAATGCCGCCAACGTGTTGCTCCGCTCTGAGCCAATTGAACTGCGGTGCGGGCGGCGCCATCCACGGGTGTGAGGTCCACCGCCGCCCGCTCTGCCTGGTCGGGCACGGCGCCTACCCGGTTGAGCGCGCGTAGGAATGCTGGGGCGAAATGATGCGTTGGAAACAACGCGCCCGCCTCCGGTACGAGCAGTCCATAGCGAACGACTTGCCAGCGCAGATTCGCCATCTGGGCCAAGGCCATCTCGGCCGCCGCCTTAGTTTGTGCGTAGCCACCATGCAGCCAGAGATCGTGTCGCTCCGGCAACCTCGCCTCCACATCCGCGTCACGAGCGTTCGAGCTCACGAAGACGGAGAGGGTGGAGGCGAGTTGCAGCAACGCACCGTCCCGCCGCGCCAATGCGATGGAAGCGCCGAGCCCGGCGAGGTTCACCGGTGCCAGCCGATCCCAGCCGGCAAGCGCGTGCACGGCAGCCGCCAAATGGAACACGACTCTGGCGCGCGGAATTGAGACAATCCAGTCGCTTCTGTCCGCCTCGATATCGGCCGCGATCAAGACCAGCCGAGGAGAAGGGGGAAGCAGACCTTGGCGCAGCACGGACTCCGGATGGCGGGACACCAGGACCACGGGGGCATCATCCGGCTCGGCCAGCAAACATGCCGCGATCCGCGCGCCGAGGAAGCCGGAGCCTCCCACCAGTACGTAGGCGGAACCTTCGCCGGCGGGTGGTGGACGCGGGTCCCAGCCCTTGGCCGCTGCTGCCGCACGCCGGGCGATTTCGGCCGTGTTCAACGCTTGGCCGCGCAGCCGTGTCGGTACGAGATCGGCCGGGGTCCATCGCGGGTCGCGCCACTGCGTCATGCGTTGGCCGTTGCAAGCTGGATCGCGGCCAGGTCGGTCTTGCCATTGGGTGACATCGGCCACTGAACGAGTATCACGGCCCGGCGCGGCGTCAGCGCGTTCCCGAGCTGTCTGGCGATGGCAGCCAGCACCTCTGCCGGCGCGATGCGAGCAGTACCCCCGAGCGCCAAAACCAGCCCGCGCTCGCCCGGCACGCAGGCACAGGGGCCGCCCCAGCACTCGCCGGCCACGGCTTCGATCTCCTCCGGGCAGACGAGCCGGCCGTTCAGCTTGAGCTGACGGTCGCGGCGCCCGAGCCAGACTAGGCAGCCATCGCTCCAGCGCGCGATATCGCCGGTGCGGTGGATACGCTGCCCTTCCCACATGCCGAACCGCTCCACTTCCAGCCTGGGCGCGTCGAGATAACCAGTCGCGATGGCGTCGCCCGCAAGCCAGATCTCGCCGGTGGCGCTCTCCGGGGCGCCGGCGGGAGCGAGCACGGTGGCGTTGAATATCTCCGCGTCGTCCGGCCCGGCGTCCGGCACGCCGGGCGACACCCTGAACACGCCCTGCTCGGCGGCGAGCAAAACGGTCTGATGCGGCAGCGGACGGCCGAGTTCGCCATCCCGCCAGCCCGGCCCGGCGCGCGCCATGGTGGCGCACACCGCTGCCTCGGTCGGGCCATAGGCTTGCAGGGCGAGGGTTGCCCGGCCCCAGCGCGCGGCTGTCGCCGGGTCACACCGCTCGCCGCCGAAGATCAGCGCTTTCAGCCCGAGCGCTTCCGGTGGCACGAGGCGCAGCAGCGAGGGGGCGAGATCGGTCCGGGCGCTCCCGTGGCGGGCGATGACCGCGGCGAGCGAGCGCCACCGCGTCTGCTCCTCCCGGAACACGAGCAGCGGCGCCGTGCCGAGCAACGCGCAGAAGATGTCCGACAGGCTGGCATCGAAACTGGGGTTGAGCGCCCAGACGGAGGGAGCCGTCGCGTCTGCACCGGTGCCGTCCGTTCCCAGCAGATTGCGTTGCGCCGCCACCGTTTGCAGCAGCGGTCCGTCACGCAGGACGACACCTTTCGGCCGGCCCGTGCTGCCGGACGTGAACACCAGGTGGCCGGTGCCGGGCGGTAAGGCGCGGCCGTCTGCCAGGCGGTGTAGCTCCAGCCATTCGAGCGCCGGGTCCGGCGGGTTGAGCGGCACCGCAGAAGCGGCAGGGCGCAGCCCCGAGGCATGGAGCACTGCCTCGACACGAGCCCGCTCGGCCGCGAACCCCAGCACGATGGTCGGACGGGCCTGGGCCAGGATGCTGCCGAGCCGGGCCGCCGGTTGGGCCGGGTCCAGCGGCAGGAATGCCATCCCGGCGAACCGGGCTGCGATCAGGGCTAACGGCACAGCCCAGGATCGCGGCAGTAGCAGCGCGCACAAGGCTGGACCCTCGCTCGCTGTGAAGCACAGTGGGAGCTGGGCGGCGGTGGCATCGCACCAGCGCAGCAGGGTCGCGCGGGTCAGCGTGACATCGCCATCGATCAGCGCCGGCGCTTCCGGATGACCAGCGACCCAGGCCCGGACCGCCGAAGCGATGTCCGGGTTTGCTGAGGGTCTGCCTAAGCGCATCCCGCCAGCTGCCTCGCTGCCTCGCTGGCTCGCTGACGCACTCGGGCGAACGTGTCTTGTCGTAGTACATCGCCGTCGCGATAGACCGCCTGCAGCAAGTCGTCTTGGCCGGCTGCGAATGGGACTGTCTGGTAGCCGCCCGGCGTCGCCAACAGCGCGAAGCGGCCGCGCTTGCTGTCCTTGCCGGGGTCGGTGACCGGCTGCTTGAACACGTCATGCCAGACACCGTCGATGCAGACCGCACTGCACTTCATGGCGAATTTCTGCGTGTCGCGGTTGAGCAACTGATGCAGCCCGCCGCCCATTCCGAAGGCGATGTTGTCTACCGAGTATCCGGCTGCCATCACGGCCTGCAGCAGCAGGGGCAGGGATTGTGCGTTGATGCCGTCGCCCTGGATAACCCGGATGCAGGGCGGCAGGACCTTGTAGCCCTTGCTGTTGACCGTGCTGCCGAACTTGTCGTCCAGCGCGCGCAGCACATCCACCGGGACGCGCAGCGGATCGCCGCTGTCCGGTCGCACCACTACGGTTGCGCCGCTGCCCAGAATCGTGTCCTTCAGCACGCCGCCCCAAACGGTTTCGACCACGTGCATCAAGTCGTAGCTGTCCGAGACCACCGCCACCATGCTGCCCGGCTTGGCGAATTGGCGCAGCATGTTGCGGTAGGCATCCACCTCCCCCTCGCGGCCCCAGGAGGTAATGGTGCTGTGCTCGGCGGCTGGAATAGAGAAGCCAGCCATCGGCTCGTCGTAGAAGCGCCGAGCCGCCAGCACGCCCTCGATCGTGTCGGTTCCCATGAAGTTCACCAAATGCGCCATTCCGGCCAGCGCCGCACTCTCCTGTGACGTGCTGCCGCGCGCGCCGAAATCGTGCAGCTTGAATGCACTGGGATTGTCTGCCGCGGGAACGTCGCTCGAGAGGTCGAGCGCCTGCAGGATCGCGAGCTTGCAGTGGAACGAGACGGTGCAGACCGTGGTCGGATACCAGATGGCGCGCAGCAAGGCGGTTTCCAAATAGTTCGGCAGCCAGAAGCAGCGCGGGTCCGTGTTGACGATCGTGAGCAGGACGTTGTGGGTATCGATCGCCAAGCCCTCCGGCGCCGCCTTGATCTCGACTGGGAGGCGGCCGCCATGCGCGGCCAAGATGTGCTCCCAGCCTTCGCGGTAGAACGGCTCGCCGTGGCCGGCGAAGAACTCGGCAGCTTCGTCGATGTCTGACTGGGTGATGGGGCGGCTGAGATATTGGCGCAGGAAGGCTTGCAGGCCGAAGAACACGGTGCGGTCGTAGCTGCCACCACGGCTCTCGATGTAGCAGTGCACGTGTTGCGTGCCCGGCGGGAATTGCAGCCAGTGGCTAGCCTTGTAGGAGTCGGTGGCGAGGATGGTGTTGCTGTACACGTCTCAAAGCTCCTTTGAGAACACCGCGCAGGTCTATCCCGCACGGGATAGGCTAAACCTATATCAAGGCTGTCAGAGCCAGGATGATGTCGTAGTGATCCTCGAACATCATCTCGCGCTTGATGTCGGCCAGCGGCCACCACTGCGCCTTTTCGGCATCGTCGGCGGCCTCGATCCGCGGCAGTTCGGCTTTGGCTGGCTTGCGGCTGCGCAGGCCGGGCAGCGCGGTCTCGTTCTTGAGTTGGATCAGGAAGCCGTGCGTGATGGTGCGGCCGCGGGAGGAGCGGTGCGGATCGTCGAACACGCGTTGCGTGACGATGGAGCCGCGCAGCATGCCGGGCGGGACGGCGATCTTGGTCTCCTCCCGCAACTCGCGCAGCATGCCCTCCACCACGGTCTCGGTCTGGTCGAGGAAACCGCCCGGAAGGGCCCACAGCCCCTTGCCGGGCCGGCCCTTGCGGCGCACCAGCAACACGCTGCCTGCCGTGACAACGCACGCGTCGACGGTCACGAAGGTGACGGGATACGGCACCTTGGGCACCGCCCATTGCGCGCGATACTGCAGAATGAATTCGTATTCCTCGCGGATGTCGCGGAACGCCTCGGTCTGCGCAAAGCCCTTGAGGAAGTCGCGCACCGGGGTGGGCAGCAGGTGGTCCTGCGGCAGGTCACCCGGCTTGTGGCCATCGGCATCCTTGAGGAAGCTGTCGGCGAGATTGGAGAAGTAGCTGTTGCGGATACGTGTGGATGACAGCCCGTTGCCGTATTCGGGCACGTCGATCGGAACGCCCCATTGCGGAAACAGCTTCAGGTAGTAGGACGTGTGATTCTTGCCATGCCCGATCAGCCCGATCGTCGCGGAACCGCGGCGATCGAGCCCGGTTTGCGTGACAGCGGTGTTCACCTGCTTTTGCGCGTTAGCGACCCATTGCGTGTCGTTGTAGGTGCAATCCTCCAACGGCAGGATGGTCAGGCGCTCGCGCTGGTGCTCGCTCACCGAGAGCCGGATCATGTCGGCTCGTTCTTCATAGGTGAACGGATTGCGGTGGCTGCGCGGAGCGCCGGCCGATCCAATCAGAACGACGACGAACCGCGCATGCTGCAGCGCCGTCTCGACGACCTTGAGGTGAGCTGCGTGGAAAGGTTGAAAGCGCCCGATGAAGACGCAGAGATCGTATGGATAGGGCTGTGCCGTATCGCGCCCCGTTCGGGCTTCTGTGGTCGGATACATGGTGCTTCACCATTATGTCGTCATCGCAGTCTATCTGCGACGACACAAACCATAATCCCGCTGGTGGAAGGTTTCAACCTTGCAAACAGCCCGTTCCTGCCGCCCGCAACGCGAGACCTGACAGGACCTCCTTCGCGGCGCCCGCCTCCTGCGTTATGAGCGAACCTCACCAGAAGGGTTTTGACATGCTTGAATGGACACCCATCTCGGTCAACGAGAAGCCGCTACTGCGCGGGAAGAACATCTTACCCGAGTATTCGGCAGCGCTCGTCGGTAACTCTGTCGTGTTGCGCCATTATGGCGGAGGATTGTCCTCGGTGTCGGTGGCACTCACAACGATCCCGTTTCCAGATGTCGACGCCGCGGCCCATTGGATCGCGCAAAATCGGTTGGAGATCCAAGGCGCCGGCGGAGCTACCGCCGCGTAGTCGGTAAAACGAGGTGCGGAAGGAACGTCGGCCAAGTCGAACTCGCAATTGGCGTCGCGAGCCGTGGCAGCATCGTTGCCGAAAGCGAGGGTGAGCGTCGCAAGAAGCAGTATCACCATGCTCCGGCTCATCGGAGCAGGGTCATCGGCCCGACCGAGGCCCTGCGGGGGGCGGAGGGCCCATGCTGGAGAGCGTCGGCTTGGTCTTCGGTTGCACCTGCAAGAGACTCACCATCGGCCTGCGCGGAACGTAGCGCGCAGGCCGTAGAACGGGAACAGCGTAAAACCGAGGCCGATCCAGACTAGGCCGAGCAGGTCGCCCCAATTAGCCCAGAACGTGTCCGCCCGCGCCGAGCCGGACGGATCAGCCGCGAGATAAGCGACCGGCACGGCAGCGCCCAGGGGCCGGGACACGGAGCCGTTTTGCCCGTACTCGACGATCGTGCCGTCCGCGGTCGTGAACCGTATGCTCGGGTGCGGCTGCGCATCGACGATCGTGCCGGTCACGTGGACGGCCCGGCGGAGAAACGCCGTCGTTCGATGGCCATCGACCACGGCGCCGGCGAGCATGCCCCATCCGACGAGCCAGAGCAGAACGGTCGCGACGTTCCACGGCGGTGCCATCGGCGTCGGCACCATGGCGGCGCAAGACGATGCCGCGACGGTGGCGTGGAGCGGGCGGCGCGGGCGGGCGACCCGGCGCAGACCGAACGCCAGTGTGGTCGCGAGTGCGACAGCCAGCCAGAGCTCCACCCAACCCTCGTACAGGATGGCGTCGTCGATGTCCTCGCCCTGCAGGCCGAAGATTGCGGGAAGCATGTCGAGGGTGGGCACCTCGACCTCAATGGTGCGCGCCAGCAGGATGCGGGCGGCAATCGAGCCGGCTGTGATGGCGAGCAGGATGGCAGCCCAGCCAAGGATGCGCCTCCGCTTCGGTTGCGTCGCACGGAACGCTATCCCCACCATGGCCAAGACGGCGACAGCGGCCGCGATCCCGGCAGCGCCCTGCCCGAACGCTGGCGGTTCGGGGAACAAGCCAACGAACGGCGTGGCCACCAAGGCGAGCATGCAGCCGGCCACACCAGTTTCGACCCAGCGCCTCATTGGCGGCGATGTTGCCCGCGGGCTCGTGGCGCCGGCTTGACCGTAGCTTGCATTCCGGCGAACAGCAGCCGGCGCGTTGGCCAGCGCCGCACGGCCAGCAATATCGGCGGCGCGAGGAAGGCCGGCAGTCGGGCAGGACCAACTGCTACCACCGGTGACAAGGCCGTCGGGGTCAGCGTAGGCTTCCATCCAACATGGCTGCAAAGTAGCCGCAATAACGAGGAGGAGCGAGCCATGGCGATCGAACGCCGCGGACTTTTGCGCAACGCCGTCATGGGAGCGCTGGCCATGCTCCCTCTGCCTGCTTTGGCGCAGGGTGAGGTCGTCACGCTCGTCTCCGACCCGGCGGAGCCCGTCGCAAGCAGCGAGCCAGGACGGTGGGCGGCGGCCCATCTCCGGACCGCGTTGACGGCGAGGGGGCTCGAGGTGCGGGAAGCAACCTCCGCCGTCGGGGCGACCGGGACAGTGATCCTCCTTACCGGCACGGGCGGGGCCCTTACCGCCGCTGCACTGCCCGCAGGGACTGTGGCGCCGGGCGGGCCTGAGGCGGTGCTGCTGGCACCCGGCAGCGTTGACGGGCGCCCAGTGCTGCTGGTCGCCGGCAGCGACCCTTTGGGCCTGGTTTACGCGGCCACGGAACTGGCCGATCGGGTGCTTAACGCATCCAATGCGGGCGAAGGATTACAGCTCGGCGCCGCCGTCGTGGAACGGCCGGCCAACCGCGTCCGCTCGGTCGCGCGGTTCGTGACCAACGAGATCGAAGATCGTGGCTGGCTGCACGACCGCGATTTCTGGCGCGCCTACCTCACGATGCTGGCCACGCATCGCTTCAACACGTTCAGCCTGACTCTCGGCATCCAATACGACTACCCGCAGGAGGTCAGCGACGTCTATTTCTACTTCGCCTATCCGTTCCTGCTGAAGGTTCCCGGCTACGACGTGGCTGCACTCGGGCTGCCCGATGACGAGCGGGACCGCAACCTGGAGACGCTGCGCTTCATCGCTCGGGAAACGGCACGGCGTGGTTTGCGCTTCCGGCTCGGCATCTGGACGCACGCCTATGATTTTGGCAGCCCCCGTGTGAATTATCGCATCAGCGGGATCACTTCGGCCAACCACGCCCCGTACTGCCGGGACGCGCTTGCGATGCTGCTGAAGACCGTGCCGGAGATCACCGCGCTAACCTTGCGGCTGCACGGTGAGAGTGGCATCCGCGAAGGCGATTTGGATTTCTGGCGGACGGTGTTCGCCGCCATTCCAACGGCTGGGCGCACCATCGCGATGGACCTGCACCCGAAGGGCATCGACCAGAACTCCATCGCCCTGGCGCGGCAAACCGGGATGCCGATCAGTATCTCGCCCAAATACATGGGTGAGCACATGGGACTGCCGTATCACGAGGCGGCCATCCGGCAGAAGGACATGCCGCCGACTGGCGGTGCCGTCCGCGGCGCTCAGTTCGCCCTCAGCGAGGGAACGCGGTCCTATACGCGCTACAGCTACGGCGACTTCCTGCAGGAGGGCCGCGACTATGATGTCGTGTTCCGCCTGTGGCCCGGAACGCAACGGCTGCTGCTGTGGGGGGATCCGCGCTTTGCTGCCGCGTTCGGTCGCCACGCCGGGTTCTGCGGCGCGGGAGGGTTGGAGATCTGCGAGCCGCTGTCGTTCCGCGGTCGAAAAGGAAGCGGTCGTCCAGGCAACCGCAACGGCTATGCCGACGCGGCGCTGGCTCCGCGCTACGACTGGCAGAAGGCGGAATACACTTACCGTCTCTTTGGGCGGCTGCTGTATCAGCCCGATACGGCCGCGTCGGTATGGCAGCGCCAGGCCCGCGCCGAGTTCGGCGACGCGGCCGAACCGATGGCACGAGCCTTGGCCAGCGCGAGCCGCATCCTGCCGCTGTTCTCGATGGCGCACGCCATGGCTGCGGCCAACAACTTCTACTGGCCCGAGATCTACACCAACATGCCGATCGTGCAGGCCGATGCCGGGGAACCGTTCTCGGACACCGTCACCCCGGCACGCTTCGGCACGGTGGAGCCGTTCGACCCGCAAATTTTCCAGAGCATCACCGTCCATGCCCGGTCCCTTCTGGCCGGCCAGCCGGACCACCGGGTCAGCCCGGTCGAGGTTGCGTTCTGGCTGGATGGGTTCGCCGCGGAGGCGGAGCAGGGGCTGGCCGAGGCGAGCCCGCACGGGACAGGCGCCGCCTTCCAACGGGCGGCCGCGGACATCGCGATCCAGGCGGCACTCGGCCGGTTCTTCGCCCACAAACTGCGCGCCGGCGTGCTGTGGGAGATCCACATGCTCTCCGATGACGGCCCCGCGGCGTCGGCGGCGCTGAGCAGCTATCGGGACGCCCGCACCGCCTGGCTTCGGGCGATCGACGCGGGCGCCGTGTATGTGCCGGACGTCACATTCGGCTCCGAGGCCTGGTTGCGTGGCCACTGGCGTGACCGGCTGCCGGCGCTCGACGCCGATATTGCCGAGATGGCGCGGCTCGCCGCCGACACGAATGGCGGCGGCGTAGGGCTGGCGAGCGGCGCCGCCTCCGCCGCGGCGCAGGTCCTGGCCATCCCCCCGGCGCGCGGCATCGAGGGGGGGCATATTCCGCCGGTGCCGTTCCGCCGCGGTCAAGCCGTGACACTGAGCCTGGACGCGCGCGACGCCCAGGTCGTTCGGCTGCATGTCCGCCACGTCAACCAGGCCGAGGCGTGGCAGGAGATCGCGATGGATGGCGAGGGCGGACAATTCACCGCCACGGTGCCGGCGGCCTACACCGACTCCCCGTTTCCGTTGCAGTATCTGTTCGCCCTGCTGCGCGATGGCAGTGCCGCGATGGCGCCTGGCCTGGCGCCTGACCTGTGCAACCAGCCGTATTACGTGTTGCGGCAAGCTTGAGAGGGCATAGCTGAGCGCCGCCGTCGGCAAACGCAGTGGTGGTAATGTCACAGAATGGTCTTGCTCCCGACGCCTCTGCTTCGGGCCGGCTGGGCCGACCGGCGCAGATGTCGACCCGGATCGCCTTCTTCATAGCGGGCTTCGGCATGGCCGCCTGGGCGCCGCTGATACCGTTCGTGAAGGCGCGCTTTGCCCTGTCGGACGGTTCACTCGGCCTGCTGCTGCTGTGCCTGGGAATAGGATCCATCGTGGCCATGCCAGTGGCAGGCATCCTGTGTGGCCGGTTCGGCTGCCGCCGGGTCATCGTCGCGGCGACGATGATGATTTGCGTGGCCCTGCCAGTGTTGGCCGTGGCCTCGAACCTGCCCTCGTTGGTCGCGGCATTGCTCCTGTTCGGGGCTGCGGTCGGCTCGGTGGACTGCTCCGTCAACATCCAGGCCGTCGTCGTCGAACGCGAGAGCGGCCGCCCGATGATGTCTGGCTTCCACGGCATGTTCAGCGTCGGTGGTATCGCGGCCGCCGTCGGGGTGAGCTCACTGCTGGCCATCGGCGCCGCTCCGCTGGTGGCGACCCTGTGCATCGTGGTCGTCATCATCGCCTTGCTCGTCGTGGCCGCGCCACACCTGCTGTCCCGCGTCGTGACGGCACAGAAGACCGCGTTCGCCCTACCCCGCGGCGTCGTGCTGTTCATTGGCGCGCTCTGCTTCATATGCTTTCTGACGGAGGGGGCCGCGCTCGACTGGAGCGCCGTGTTCCTGACATCCGTACGCGCGGTGTCTGCGACCTACGCGAGCCTGGGCTATGCGGCGTTCGCCGGGGCAATGACGGTCGGGCGGTTGGCGGGCGACTGGATCGTCAAGCAGCTCGGCAGGCGGCGCGTGATCGTGGGTGGATCGCTCTGCGCGGCGGCCGGGCTATGCGTTGCAACGCTGGTGCGGCCGTGGGAGGCAGCCATCCTCGGATATGCGCTGGTCGGGGCCGGGTGCTCGAACATCGTACCGGTGCTGTATACGGCGGCCGGGCGTCAGACGGTGATGCCGGAAGAGGCGGCGATTCCGGCCATCACCAGCCTGGGCTACGCTGGGATCCTTGTCGGCCCGGTCGCGATCGGGTTCGTGGCGCACGCCAGCAGCTTGTCGGTCGCCTTGATGATGACCGCGGCGCTGCTGCTCGTCGTGACGGTCACGGGTCGATTGCTGAGGTTCTGACCGCCTAGCGCGGTCGGCTACAGGACGCCTAAAACGAATTGTCTCAACCACTTACCGTCATGCCAGGGCTTGACCCTGGTATCCACGGCGCTCCGCCGGCACCGGCCCGCCCATGTTGCACACGACAGTGGCGATCACGTGTCTGACGTCATTCGCCCGACCCCGTGGATACCAGGGTCAAGCCCTGGCAAGACGGTATCGGTAAGTTGCCTCCTACGATGGCATAAAACCGGACAGCCGTGCGACTGAGCAAACTGTGACGGTTTTTCGTGGACTGTGCAGATCAGCCGGAAGACTTGCATGGCCCCACTGGGCGGGCCACAGGAGAACGGCATAATGGCAGTGAGCCGCCCGACGATCCGCGACCGGCTAGGCGCGCTGCGCACCTTGCCGCCGTTCATCGCCATGATCTGGCGCACCAGCCCGGCGTTGACGCTTTCGACCGCGGGCTTGCGCCTGGTGCGCGCGGTGCTGCCCATCGCCACGCTGTTCATCGGCAAGCTGATCATCGACGAGGTGGTGCGCCGGTCCCGGCTGCCGCAGCCTACCGGCGACCTATGGCGATTGGGCCTGCTGCTGGGCGCCGAGCTGCTGCTGGCGCTGCTGGCGGATGCGCTCGGCCGCGCAGTGTCGCTGCTGGACCAGTTGCTCTCCGACCGGTTCAGCGACGAGACCAGCCTTCGCCTGATGCAGCACGCCGCCACGTTGGACCTGCGCGATTTCGAGGACAGCGAGACCCAGGACAAGCTCGATCGGGCCCGGCGGCAGGCCAGCGGCCGCTCCGGCCTGGTCAGCCTGCTCCTGGGCCAGGCGCAGGATCTGGTCACCCTGACAGGCTTCGCCGCCGGCATCGCCGCCTACGCACCCTGGCTGATCCTGTTGCTGGCGGCCGCCCTGGTGCCGGCCTTCATCGGCGAAGTGCGGTTCAACCGACTGGCCTACGAAATCAACGTCAAACGCACCACCGATCGGCGGGAATTGGACTACCTGCGGCAGACCGGCGCCAGCACGTCCACCGCGAAAGAGGTCAAGCTGTTCGGCCTGCACGGCTTCCTGATCGGCCGATACCGCGAACTGGCAGTGGCGATGCAGCAGGAGAACGCCGCGTTCGCCTTGCGCCGGGCCGCATCGGGCGCGTCGTTGGCAGCGCTGGGAACGGTGGGCTACTACGCGGCCTATGCCTACCTGGCCTGGCGCGCAGTCGCGGGTGGGCTGACCGTGGGCGACCTGACCTTCCTGGCGGCGTCGTTCCTGCGGCTGCGCGGGCTGCTGGCGGGCGTGCTGGCCGGGCTGTCGTCGCTGGCCAGCCAGGCGCTGTATCTGCAGGATCTGTTCTCGTTCCTGGACGTGCGCGCTGCCATCGTCTCGCCACCCGACGGACTGGCATTCCCGGCCGCCCTGGCCAGCGGCATCGAATTCCAGGACGTCGGCTTCCGCTACCCGGACGCATCGGCATGGGCGATGCGCCATCTGAGCTTTCGCTTGCAGGCCGGGCAGGTGCTGGCGCTTGTGGGGGAGAACGGCGCAGGCAAGACCACGCTGGTGAAGCTGCTGACCCGGCTGTACGACCCGGACGAGGGCCGCATCCTGGTGGATGGCCACGACCTGCGCGCCTACGACCTGGACAGCGTCCGTGCCGGCATCGGCGTGATCTTCCAGGACTTCGTGCGCTACGACCTGAGCGCGTCAGACAACATCGCCGTCGGCCGCATCGGCCAGCGCGCCGACCGCGGCAAGATCGAACAGGCCGCCGCAAGTGGACGCGCCGACGAGGTGATCGGTCGTCTGCCAGCCGGTTACGACCAGATGGTCGGACGGCGTTTCCGCGGCGGCGTGGAGCTATCGGGCGGCGAGTGGCAGAAGGTGGCACTCGCCCGCGCCTACATGCGCGACGCGGCCGTGCTGATCCTGGACGAACCGACCGCCGCCCTCGACGCCCGCGCGGAGTTCGAGGTGTTCCAGCGCTTCAAGGCGCTGAGTGCTGGCCGCACGGCGGTGCTGATTTCCCACCGCTTCTCCTCCGTCCGGATGGCCGACCAGATCCTCGTGGTCGCCGGCGGCCGGGTGGAGGCGAGTGGGACGCACGCGGACCTGGTGGCGCAAGGCGGGCGGTACGCCGAGTTGTTCGAGTTGCAGGCTGCAGGTTACCGCTGAACGCGACCGTTGCCACGGCCCGTGGCGGCGTTGAGCCGTTTCGGGAGTAGGATCAGTTCATGCTCTATGAACTCACCACCCTGGCCTGTCCGCTGCTCACGGTTGGCGACGTGGCCGAAGGCGCTCGTGCCTGGACGGCGGATCCCGCGGCGGCCGGGACGCTGCTGGGCTGCTGGCGAACGGAGATCGGCACGCTCGGACGGCTGTTGGTGCTGCGTGGCTTCGACACGGTCGAGGCGCTCGCGACGGAGCGGAAGCGCGTCCTGTTCAGCGACGCCCCATTCAATGCCGGCAGCGGCGTGACCTCGCTCAGCATGGAGAGCTATGCACCGTTCCCCTTCCTGCCGCCGTTGCGCACCGGCGCGCGCGGGCCGGTCTATGAGGTCCGGACCTATCGGCTGAAGCTAGGAGGCCTGCCACCGACGCTTGCGGGCTGGCAGGAAGCCATCGAGCCCGCCCGGGAGTATACCGACCGGCTGGTCATCAACATGTACGCGCTCGATGGGCCGCCGCGCATCACGCATATTTGGGGCTTCACGGACCTCGGGCAGCGGTCGGCCCTGCGCGCGGCGGCCTACTCCAGCGGTGTCTGGCCACCTCGGGGCGGGCCCGAGCAGATCCAGGAGGCCACGTCGACGATCGCCTTGCCTATGACTGGATCCCCGCTCGACTGACCTCACATCGGCGGCATGGCGGAGTATTCGGCTTCAGGCTGTGGGCCTGAGGTCATGCGGCGATCGCGACCGAGTGCCTGCTGCGAACGGCCAAGGTTCGCCGAAGCCGAACAGCACACGCAGGATCAGCAGCGAGACGAACCCGGTCGCG
>CAXTCJ010000007.1:0-101336 GCA_964242215.1 uncultured Acetobacteraceae bacterium
GGGTGATGCAGTGGACCATCCTGTGGTACTCGGCCTTCACCTTCCTCAGCGGGCTCACGCAGAGCTTCGACCAACTGCTCGTGGTGCGCAGCCTGCAGGGCCTCGGTTTCGGCGGGGAATGGGCCGCCGGCGCCGTGCTGATGGGCGAGATCATTCGGCCGCAGCACCGCGGCAAAGCGGTCGGCTGCGTGCAGAGCGCGTACGCGGTGGGCTGGTTCACTGCGGCGCTGGTCTCGACCGTGCTGCTGGCGGCACTTCCCGGCGAGTGGGCTTGGCGCGGCGTGTTCTTCGTGGGGTTGCTGCCGGCCCTGCTGGTCGTGTTCATTCGCCGCAACATCGCCGAGCCGCCGTTGTTCGCCCGTGCCGTCCGGGCGGAGATCGCGGCAGGTGACCGCCCCGGGCCCTTCGCAATCTTCGCGCCCGGCGTGCTGCATCGGACGGTGCTCGCGTCCATGCTGGCGATGGGCGTGCAGGGCAGCAGCTACGCCATCATCTTCTGGCTGCCAACCTTCCTCAAAACGGTGCGGCACCTGACGGCGACCGGTGCCGGGTCCTACGTGATGGTGGTCACGCTGGGTGCGTTCTGCGGTTACATCTGCAGCGCCTACTTGACCGATGCGGTCGGCCGCCGGCGGAATTTCCTGGTGTTTGCCGTTGGTTGCTGGGCGATCGATTTCGCCTACATGCTACTGCCGGTCAGCAACGGGCTGATCCTCGTGCTGGGTTTTCCCTTCGGCTTCTTCACCCAAGGCATCTACGCCTCGCTCGGGCCGTATTTCACCGAGCTTTTCCCGACCCGCATCCGTGCGACGGCGCAGAGCTTCGCATACAATTTTGGACGCAGCATCGGCGCGTTGTTCGTGGCGTTCGTGGCCCTGCTGGCGGAGGTCATGCCGCTCGGGCAAGCGATTGGCTTGTTCTCGCTGGCCGGGTATGCGGTGGCGTTGATAGCAACCCTGCTGCTGCCGGAAACGCGTGGCATCGCACTGGAAGACGCGGGCAGTCTGGACACCGCTCCGCCGCTCGCAACGCGTGAGGTAAGGCTGTAAACCTCTCCCGCCTGCACCGGCGCGAGGCCGCTCGCCTGATGAGGCCTTGGCCCTCCGCCGACGACGTCTCGATCGCGCCATGTCATAGTGTTTACCGCTCGGGCCCGGTCGCCGCAGTCGGAACCGCTGGCCGGCTGGAACGACGGCGCACGCGGCCCGTTGTTCACGGGATACTGATCGAACCGCGGTCAGTCCTGTCCCAGGCCCGGCCTCGCTGCCACATCCTACGCTTGCAAAGGCGGCGTCGGGCCGCATCCACGGAGCGCCCATTATGACCGATGCCCCACCGAACTCCACCGAGCCAACCGCACCCGCCCTGCCGGATGCGAGCCGGCTGCCGCATGCTCCCTATCACCAGGTCCTGACCGGCCAGCCCGCGATCGTGACTGGCGCCAACTCCGGCATTGGCGCGGCGGTTGCTTTGGGTCTGGCCCAAGCCGGCGCCGATGTGGCGATCAACTACGTCACCCATCCCGAGGCAGCCGAGGAGATCGCCCACAAGATCGAGGGCATGGGACGCAAGGCGATTACCTTGAAGGCCGATGTGAGCAAGGAGGACGAGGTCGAGGCGATGTACGCGGCCGCCATCGCCCAGTTCGGCACGCTGCACATCTCGGTCAGCAATGCCGGGCTGCAGAAGGACTGCTCGTTCCCCGAGATGACGCTGCAGGACTGGGAGACGGTGATCGGCATCAACCTGACCGGCCAGTTCCTGTGCACCCGGGCGGCAGCGAAGGAGTTCAAGAAGCGCGGCGTGGTGGCATCGGTGTCGCAGGCGGCGGGTAAGCTGATCTGTATGAGCTCGGTGCACCAGCAGATCCCCTGGGCCGGCCACGTCAACTACGCGTCGTCCAAGGGCGGCATCATGATGATGATGCAGAGCATCGCGCAGGAATTGGCGCCGCACTTCATCCGGGTGAACAGCATTGCACCGGGCGCGATCCGCACCCCGATCAACACCGCGGCGTGGAATACCGATAAGGCCTACGCCGACCTGATGACGCTGGTGCCGTACAAGCGCATCGGCGAGCCGGACGATATCGCGCAGGCCGCGGTGTGGCTTGCTTCGGATGCCTCCGACTACGTCACCGGAACGACGTTGTTCGTGGACGGTGGCATGACACTCTATCCGGGCTTCGCCACGGGCGGCTGACCCGAGGCGATAGCGTCGGGCCAGTCTTTATCGGGGCTGGCCCGATGACCTATGCGGTGATTGCCGACGACAGCGGGCGCTCCTGATCCAGGCAGTGCCGGACAATTGAGGCTTTATACCAACAGCCTCAAGCATTGAAGCTTATCTCACCTTGTAGGATGCAATGCGCTTTGGCATTGCACCAGACCAACGCGCCGATCATCGCGACGTGAAGGTGCAATCCTCCAAGCGGATTGCACCCTACGCCGGTGAGTTTACGTCTTCGGCGGCTGGTTACCTTCATCTGTAAGGCGGCGGGAAAGGTCCTACGACCATTGTTTCCGGTCCTAAGCCGTTCCGTTCAATCATCAAATATGGAACCTTGGACTCGATTTGATCGAGGGCCGGACGAATGAGCAGCCAGCTGGTTTCTGTTGTTGAATTCAAGACGACGCTCAACGCTGCAACTGAGGCGAGTAGAACAGGCCGAGCCACCTAGCTTAGGCCCTACCTAATGTCGTCGCGTTCCACAGCATCGGAAATATACGCCATGGCTCAATCCAACTGGACGAACACGGGTGCCGCGGATTGGTCCGACGGGACGAACTGGAGCACCGGCGCGGAACCGATGCAGGGCGACGACGTCACGGTCGGCCAGGGAGAGGCCGATATCACGACGGCCGTTCCCGCCGTCGACAGTGTCTCGATCGGCGCCCAGGGAACGGTGTCGCTGCAGGGCCAAACCGCACCGGCCCGGCTCGAGATCGCGTCTGTGGCCGGCTTCGGCACTTCGGGCACGCTCGACGGAACGCTCGTGCTCGCGGGTGACGCCGTGGTGTCGTTCGACGGCGACGGTCAGCTCACGACCATCGACCAGGGCGCATCCCTGGTGCTGAACGGCGCAAAGGCCTTCGTCGCCGATAGCACCGATTTGGCCAGCAACAGCGCCCTGACCGGGTTGGCCGCCAATGCCGGCACCCTGACCGTGACAAGCGGCGCCTTGGTGACGGTAACCGGGAATTTCGACAATACCGGCGCGCTCAACCTGTACGGCGGGTATCAGTCCAGTGCCACGGGCCTCGTGGTCGGCGGGACGCTCAGCAATGCCGGCGACATCGAGGTGGACGACGACTTCAACGCGCCACGAGTCCATACGCTCGAGGCCGCCAGCTTGGACAACGGCGCCAACAGCTTCCTCAACGTTTATGACTTCAACACTGGCGTGCCGGACGTCCTGATCACCGGCGCTTCGGTCAACGACGGCCAGATCGGGGCCGAGGGCGCCAGCGTCGTCCTGTCGGGGGCGGTGACGGGCTCCGGACTCATCGCGATCGGCAGCGACGGACGGCTCGAGCTTGGCGCGGGTACCACTAATACGCTCGATTTCCAGGGAGATGGCACCGACACCGTCGTGCTCGACGACCCGGCGGCTGCGACGGGCCCCCTCCTGGAACTCGCGGCCGGCGACACGATCGACCTCGTCGGGTTCGCTGCAAGCGATGCCGTGATCGATCCGAGCCGTTCGACACTGACCGTCGATCAGGCGAATGGGCCGGCGCTCACATTCAGCCTCGAGCAGATCCAGGACAACACCACCTTCACCACCCAGTCCGACGATAACGGCGGCACCGACCTGGTGCTGATGGCAGGGCAGCCGCCGAGCATCACGGCGCCGGCCTCCGAAACCCTCGTCGAGGGCACGAGCACTACGCTGTCAGGTATAAGCGTCGCCGACACCGATCCAAATGCCGGAACGATCACTGTCATCGTCGCGTCGGAGAACGAGGGTGGCATCACGGCTTCGACCGCCGGTGCCGGGTCGGTGTTCGTCGACAATGCGCAGACGGTGGAACTCACCGGCTCGCTCAGCGACGTCAACGCAGAGTTGGCAACGATCGTCTACACGGCCCCGTTGCGCACCACGGACGCGGCGTCCTCGCCCGATACGATCGCGGTCACGATGTCCGACTCGGATAACGGCGGGGCCTCCGCGTCAATCCCAGTGACGGTCGATGTCGGCCCCGTGGTGGTAACCGCGCCCGCCTCGGCGGAGACGGCGCAGGATGTCCCGGCGCTGATCGGCGGCATCAGCCTGGCGGATGCCGCGACATCCACCGGGTCGTTCACGGTCACCGTCGCGAGCGTTGGCGGCACGGTTGCGATCGGTGACACGACCGATGCCGTGGTGGGCGACAATGACAGCGGTCAGGTTACGCTCACGGGCTCGCTCGATGCGATCGATGCGGCGCTCGGCACCGTCAGCTTCGATGCGGCCGAGCCGGCGGGCGACCAGGGCACCGCCTCCATCAGCGTGCAGGCGACCGACCCGCTCGGCAACCAGGACCAGCAACTGGTCGCGGTGACGGTGGACGTGGCGCCATACGACCACTTCCAGGATGCGAACGTTCAGTTCGTGAATGACTTGGCCGACGACAACGCCGGCGCCGCGCAGCTGCAACAGGATGCTTTCGCGGTCGAGGCGCAGGCGATCTCGGGCGCAATCGGTACGTTCGCCGGCATATCGGCCCAGATTGCCTTCGACAACACGGCGGGCGTGTTGCCGAACCTTGTCCAGGCCGCGCCGGGAACGGACGGCGCGGACGCCGAGGCGTATGCCGTCTACGACACGTTGCTGCAGGGTGCGGTTGGGACGCTGGGGACGGGTGGGGCGGTTCCGTCGAGCTACGCGCTGTTCTCCATCCTCAATCAGGTCACGGATGACGGCGCGTCCCAGAACGGCAGCATCGACCTGGACGATGGCTTGCTGAAGCTGGACATCCAGACCTACTACCAGGACCTATCGGGCACCAGTTCCGTCGACCCATCGTATCAAGACGCCTCCCAGGCGAGTCTGCAGGATGCGGAGACCTTCGTCAGCGACGCCACTGCGATCGCCGGGCCGGCGCAACTACTCGCCGATGCAACGACGTTGTATGACGGTATGATCACGGCCGGGCTCAGCCCCGTCGGGTCGGCCGATACACTGACCGCGGTTCAGGCCTCGCTCGGCGCGCTCGCTGCCGATCTTGCCGCCTCGGCGGGCGAGCAACCGATCCTGAATGACATGACGGGGATCTACACCGCCCTGTTGACGGCCGCGCCGGCGCCCCAGGTCGTGACCGTCGATGCCACCGCCTCCAATACGGCGGCGCTCCAGATGCTCGATACCGACGTCACGGGCGCCGAAGCGTTCGGGACGGTCGCGGGCAGCGGCAACGTGCAGGCGATCCTGACGGAGGATGTGGGGCTCTACGGGACGGCGCTGACCTCCGTCGCAAGCCCGGGCGCGTCGCTGCCAAACACCAACGTCGTGCTCGGCACCTACAACACGATCGTGCAGCAATACCAGACCGGGGCTGGCACATCGGCCATGCTCAGCACCGCTAACGGGTTGGCCACGTCCATTCTAGGTTCGCCGGGCAGCGCGGCCTGGCAGGCGTTCGCCACGCTGGCTGCCGCGGTCCCGGCACCGCCATCGGGCAGCGACGACGTCGCCGATCTGAACTACGCGCTCCAATTGTTCAATGCCATGGTGGAGGCCGCCGCGAGCGTTTCCACGTCGGCCAACAACGCCATCACGCAAGCCTTGACCTCGCTCAATACCGATTTGTCGTCTGGGTCCGGCAGCGGCTCGCAAGACCTCGAATCCTTCGTCACCGCCTTGCTTGCCGGTGGCGGAAGTGCGGGGTCCGATACCGTCGCGCCGGGCGGCGCGTCGCCGCTGGTCTCGGCGCAAGCGTTCAATGCCGACTTCAGCTTGCCTAGCACCACGAAGGAGCAAGCGCTCGACGCGCTGGAAGGGCAGATCTTCGGCGATCCAACCTCCGCCGCGACGACTGTCGGTGGTGTAGTCGCCAGCGCGTTCGTCGCGGGCGCCGCCGGGGGAACGATCGCCGCGGGTCTATCCGCGTTTGCCCTCTTAGGTTTCGCCATCGTGACGTACAAGGTCGTGGACTACCTCATCGACAATGACGTCAACGTACCCCCGGCCAACAAAGCGAAGTGGGATCAATTCAAGCAGGATCCTGCTGGCTACTTCTTCGGCGATCCGCCGGCCGGGCATGGCGGCAAGCATCATGGCCACGCCCACGGCGACGTGCACTTGGAAACCTTCACAGGGCAGGATTACGACTTCCAGGCGCAAGGCGAGTTCACGCTGGCCAAATCGACCGAGCCTGGCAACAGCTTCGACATCCAGGTGCGCCTCGAGCCGCTCTCCGCAGGGGCGTCGGTCACCTACACGACAGCGGTCGCGGCCGAGGTCGGTAGCGACCGGGTCACGTTCGATCTGCTGCATCCCGACCTGGTCTGGGTCGACGGGGCGCCGAGCACGCTCAGCACGAGCAACGCCATCCTCAACCTGGCGGGCGGCCAGGTGGTGGAGTTCTCACCGACCCTGTACCAGATCACCTGGAACACCGGCGAAGTGCTCACGGTGGATACCAGCCAGGGCTTCATCGACACCACCGTCGCGCTCGGTGCCAATGATGGGCCGGGCTCGGTGGAGGGTTTGCTCGGCACCAACACCAGCCAGGCGACCGACTTCACCCTGGCGGACGGCACCGTCTTGTCCGAGCCGCTGACCACCTCCGAACTGTATGGAGAATTTGCCGATAGCTGGCGGGTGACGGACCAGACGACGCTGCTCGATTACGGCACGAACCCGGATGGCTCGCAGCAGACCACGGCCAGCTTCACCGACGTGAACTTCCCCGCCGACGTCGTGACCTTGGCGCAGCTGCCGCCGGATTTGGTGGCGCAGGCAGCGGCCTTGGCGGCGGCGGCGGGCATCACCGATCCAACCCTCGCGCAGGATGCGGAACTCGATTACCTCGCCACCGGCAACCTCGACGTCTTCACGAGCGCTGCGAATACCCAGCAGCCCGGCGCTTTCGTGACACCCGTCACGATCACGTCCACCGACCCGGCCCCGGCGGTCAGCGTCACCGCCTCCGAGACGACCGTCACGCTCGGCGCCGGGCAGACGGCCCAAATACCATTCCTTATCTATCTCACCGCCGCGCTCACCACCGACACCACCGTCGATTACAACGTCGTCTCGACCAATCCCGGCGACCTGACGGCGGCGGATTTTGCCGGCACCCTGCCATCGGGGCAGGTGGTGATCGCGGCGGGGCAGACCTCGGCCACGGTCTCCATCACCCTGCCGGCGGACGTGTTGGGCCAGCGCCCGACAGCCGGCCTGGACATTGCGATCAGCGCGCCCGCCGGCCAGCCGATCTTCGCGCCGACCGCATCGACGACACTGGTCAATGCCGTGCCGGAGCCAGGGACGGCGCCGGTGCCGGTCCTCAGTCAACTCTCCACTTTCGGCACCCTGAGCCAGAGCGGAACGACCTACACCCTCGCCTTGGGGGATGTCGTGCAGGGTGAGTCATTGCCGCTGCAATTCGCCGTCTCGAACGCCGCCGCCGCGCCGGCGGATAGCTTGCAGCTCTCGCTCGGTCGGCAGGGGACCGGGTTCGCGCTGACCAATTTCACCAATCCGCCCGCCATCACCGCGGGCCAGGGCTACAACGGCCTGTATGTCGTCGGGAGCACGGCCGCGCTCGGCGCCCAGGCGGCCACGGTGACGCTGAACGACTTCGACGTGAATGCGAGCGGCTACAGCGCTCAGCTTCCATCCCTCAGCCTGCAACTCAGCGACACCGTGCTGGCCCCGGCGGCCGAGCAGGTGGACACCTCCCCGATCGACTTCGGCGACGTCCACGCCGGCAGCTCCGTGGCCCAGCCGGTGAGCATCGGCAACGCCGGCGCCCAGGGTGCCGCCGCGCTCGACGTGACGCCCGTGACGGCGGCAGGGGGTGTCACGGTCGCTGGGTCGGTGGTGGGGCTGGCAGCGGGGTCGACAGATGCCACGGACGTCCAGGTCGGCATCGCCACCACGATCGCGGGTGCCGTGAGTGGGCTCGTGACGCTGCAGGCCCAATCCGATGCCGGTGGCGGCAACACACTATCCCTGCCGGACCAGACGATCGCCCTATCCGGCACCGTCTATCGCGAAGCGGCCGCCCAAGTGGCGGATGTGGACACCGTGGTCCATGTTGGCGATCCCGGGACGATCGCGCTGAGCGTCGCCAACACCGACCCGGCGGACGGGTTTTCCGAGACGCTGGATGCCTCCGTCACGTCAGCGACTGGTGGGATCACATCGCCCGGGGGCACGGTCAGCGTCGCGGCGGGCGCCACCCCGGCCACCCTGTCGGTCAGCGTGCCGACCACGCAGGCCGGTATCGTCGACGGCACGGTGACGCTCGGGCTCCAGAGCGACGGATCCGGGGTCGACAGTCTGGGGGTGACCACGCTCGCCTCCGACAACGTGGCCGTGCGGGTCGCGGTGGACAACTATGCGGTGGCCGACATCACCGAGGTCTCGGGCGGCGGAACGCTGAGCGGCACGGGCGACAACCAGACGCTCGATCTGGGCACGATCACGACGAACTCGGCGCCTGTCACGATCGAACTCGCAGCTGACAACGCCGCGTCCGGCACGGCCGATCTCCTGTCCGGGTCGTTCGACGTGGCCGGCGACAGCGTGTTCATGGCGAGCGGCTTCGGCATCTTCCAGGGCCTTGCCGCCGGCCAGTCCAGCGCGGACGGAACGGTGACCCTGAGCACGGCCACGCCCGGCAGCTTCAGCGAGACTCTGACGCTGAACTCCACCGGATCGAACGCGAGCGGCTACAGCCAGGCCCTGCCGACGCACACGCTCACCATCACGGGCCTCGTCGAGAATCCTTGCTTCTGCAGCGGCACCCAAATCCGCACGGTGCAGGGGGACCTAGCCGTGGAGGACCTCTGCGTTGGCGACATCGTGCTCACCCACTTCGCGGGCGCGGCGCCGGTGACGTGGTTGGGGCATCGCCGGGTCAACTGCCGCCGCCATCCGGAGCCACGCAAGGTGTGGCCGATCCGGGTGGCACGCGGCGCGTTTGGTGGTGGCCTGCCGCGGTGCGAGCTTTGGCTCTCACCGGATCATGCGGTGTTCGAGGCAGGGCTTCTGGTCCCGATCCGAGCCTTGGTGAACGGCCTGAGCATCGTGCAGGAGGAGGTCGATGCCGTGACCTATTGGCACGTCGAGCTTGGTGAGCACGACGTGCTGTTTGCCGAAGGGCTGCCCTGCGAGAGCTACCTGGACGTCGGCAACCGCGGCGCGTTCGCCAATGGAGGCACGGTGGTGCAGCATTGCCCGGACTTCGCTGTTCGCGCCTGGGAGGCCAATGCGTGTGCCGAGCGGGTCGAAGACGGGTACTTACTTGAGCTCATTTACCAGCGGCTTGCGTCGCTGGCGGGGGCGAATGGCCCAGCCGGTGCGAGTTCTGTGTTGTTGTTGGGCTGATCGCCGTCATGCCCGCTTGTGTCCGGCTCGTGCTGTTACCGCAGGCGAAGTAAAGACGCCGTCATGCCAGGCCTTGAGCCTGGTATCCACGGGGTTGGGCGGGTGACGTCGGTCGACTGTTTGCACCGTCTCGGGCAACACCGCCGGGCCGATGTCTGCGGACCGCCGTGGATACCAGGGTCAACCCTCCGCAGCCATTCCGCTTGGGGCGCAAGCGGAACCTTGAGGCTGCTCCGCCCTAGCATGACGGTAAGACTGATCCAATTCGGTTTCGGGCGAACCGAGCAGTAGTGGGCTCACCCGGGCTCCCCACTAGGCGAATGATCTGGGCGGCTCGCGACAGCGTCGGTACGATCGTGCAATTGCCCGACGACACAGTGCGGCTATGGTTGGCGCGCATGGAGGGCAAGTAGCATGGCGGGCGATCTGTTGCTGAGGGACGTACGCCCGATGGGCGGTGCGGCCACCACTATCCTGATCCAGGCGGGCCGCATCGCTGCGACGGGCATGCCGGCGCCGGCCGGGATTGCGACGCTGGATTGCGGCGGCCGCATCGCGTTGCCCGGGCTGGTGGAGGCGCATACCCATCTGGACAAGTCGTTGTTGGGTTTGCCCTGGTATCGCAACGAGGTCGGGCCCCGCCTGGTCGACAAGATCAGCAACGAGCGCGCCGTCCGCCGCACCCTGCCGATCGACCCGCGGCAGCAATCCGCCCGGCAGGCAGCCCAAACGGTTGGCTACGGCGCCACCCACATCCGCACCCATGTCGACGTGGACACCGAGTGTGGTGTCGCAGGAATCGAGGGTTTGCTGGCGACCCGCGCCGCCTTGGCAGACTACGTCGGCATCGACCTGGTGGCATTCCCGCAGAGTGGCCTATTGATCCGGCCGGGCACGCTGGCGCTGATGGAGCAGGCACTGCGCCTCGGCGCGGAGACGGTGGGTGGGCTCGATCCCTGTGCTATAGACCGCGATCCGAAGGGCCATTTGGACGCCGTGTTCGGCCTGGCCGAGCGGTTCGGCCGGGGGGTAGACATCCACCTGCACGAAACCGGCGAAATGGGCGCGTTCTCGATGGAGTTGATCATCGAGCGCAGCCGCGCGCTGGGCATGGCCGGACGGGTCATGATCAGCCACGCCTTCTGCCTCGGCATGCCCGACCCGGCCATCACCGAACCGCTGATCGCCGCCCTGGCCGAAGCCGGCATTGCCATCTGCACCACAGCCCCCGCGTCCCGCCCCGTACCCGCGGTGAAGCGCCTGGTAGCGGCCGGCGTGGTGGTCTGCGCTGGCAGTGACGGCATCCGGGACACCTGGGGGCCGTACGGAAACGGCGACATGCTGGAACGCGCCATGTTCGTCGGCCTGCGCAACAATCTCCGCCGCGACGACGAGTTGGCGCTGGCACTGGACACCTGCTCCGGCGGGGGCGCGAAAGCGCTCGGCCTCGCGGATTACGGTTTGGAGCCGGGTTGCTGGGGCGACGTCCTGCTCGTGGCGGCCGAGACCGTGGCGGAGGCCGTGGCACAACGCCCGGCGGGCCGTATCGTGCTGCGCCGGGGCCGGGTGGTGGCGCAGGATAGCCAGCCAATGTTCCCCGTGGCGTGACCGTCACTGCTTGCAGGCTGCCCTCGGCCGTCGCGTGAGCTTGGCCGAGAGCGCCCGTATCGATTGCTTAGCGCCGTGCGATGAGCATCCCCAAGATCAGGCCCAGCCCGCCCGCGGCCAGTAACGCCGTCAGTGGCCTCTCGCGCACGAAGTCCGTCGCTTGGTCCGCGGTGATACCGTGCTCCGCGAGCTGGCCGCGAGCCTGGCCCGCCATGTCAGAGATGGACGACGAAGCCTTGCCGGCGGCGTCCCGCGCCTGGCTCGCGAGCTTGCTGACCGTGTCGGACACTCCGTCGATCGGCGACTTCGTGCTGGGCGCACCCGTCGTGCTGGCAGCTGGGTTACTGCTCGACGTAGCAGCGTCTTTACTGTGAGCTGCCAGAGCCGGAGCGGCGCCGCCTTCGATATGCTTGTCGTCCATGGAAGCCTCCATTTGGGTTCGAGATAGTCTTGCAACGCAGCCCGGCCGTCAGGGTCGCATCGTGAGTCGCCATTTGGTGGAGCGGCTGGTGAGGCGTCCAGCGGACGAAGTTGTGCCTCACGCGATCGCGAGACAGGCCACTGTCATCGGCTAGTGCGGGGCGCCTCGACCTCCGGTGGCGCGTCGCCGCCGCGACCGATAACGCGGTAGATTCGGTTGCGGGAGACGCCGAGCCGCCGTGCGCTTTCACTCAGATTGCCGCCGGTCTCCCGCAGAGCCGTGGTGATCCTCTCGTGGACGGTCCCCTGCAGGCTCTGCGCCGGATGCGCGACGGTCCGGCCAGCGCCCGCCTCCAGCAATCCCGCAACCGCGTGTTCGTCGAACAGGCCGGCAGGGTCTAGTAGGGTCAGGCGGTTCAGCATGTTACGAAGCTGCCGAACGTTACCGGGCCAGGCGTGCTGCCGGATCCTGTCCACTGCACCCGGCGTCAGCCTGGCGGCGGGTGCGATGTCGGCCAGCAGGTGACTGACGATCTGCGGCATATCCTGGCGCGCCCGTAGCGGTGGCAGCAGCACGTCCACGGCGCCCAGCCGGTGGAACAAGTCGGCGCGGAAACGGCCGGCAACGACCGCTTGGTCCAGGTCGGCGTTGGTCGCCGCGATCAGCAACACGTCCGCCTGGCGCACGGGGCCGCCGCCGACAGGTCGCACTGTCCAGTCGTCCAGTAAACGCAACAGCACGGTCTGCCGAGCCAGCGGCATGTCACCGATCTCGTCCAGGAACAACGTCCCGCCGTTAGCCTCCCAGACCAGCCCGTGCGCGCCGCCGCGCCGTGCGCCGGTGAAGGCGCCCTCAGCATGGCCGAACAGTTCCGCCTCGATCAGGCTGTCGGACAGAGCGGCGCAGTTCACCGGGATGAAGGCACCCGGTCGCCGGCTGGCCTGGTGCGCATAGCGGGCGAGCTGTTCCTTGCCAGTCCCGGTTTCGCCGCGAATGAGAATCGGCAGGGTTCGTTGTGCGGCCGAGGCAACGATGCGCAACGCGGTCACGACCGCCGGGTCGTCTGCAACGAAACCGGCAGCTGCGACCGGAGCCGTAATCGTCCGGTCTCGCCCGCGTCGTGGCGGTGCAGGTGGCACCGGAACGATCACCGGGCGCAGCGTCTCGATCACCGCGATGAAGGAACTGCCGACACGATCCTCGAGCAGGAGCGGCCCGCCACGGCGTGCGCACTCCATCATCCGGGCGAAGCTCACGCGGAACACGTCGTCGAAGTGCCGGCCTGGCAGCGCGGGCAGGCCCTGCAGTAGAAAACGCGCCTGCCGATTGACCCCGATCACAACGCCGCTCGGCGCCAGCGCCAGAAGCCCGGCGCTAAGGGTGTGCAGATACTCGCCGCGATTGTGGAAGGCGATGACGACATCTGCACCATGATGCTTGCGGAACAGCCCATTCTCCACCTGCGTCGCGGCCATGCCGACGAGCGCCGTGGTGTGCTGTTGGCGCGAGCCGCATTGCGACGACGCGTCCATTACCCCGGCGAGCTTGCCGTCGGGCCCGAAGATCGGCGAGGCGGTACAGGTCAGCGTGCCGTGACGGGAAAAGAAATGCTCGCCGCCATGCACTGTCACCGCTTGGCCGAGCAGCGCCGTCGTGCCCAGTGCATTGGTGCCGCACAGTCGTTCCGTCCAAAGCGTTCCAGGGCGGATGTTGGCGGTTTTCGCCTCGGTGCCAAAGCTGGTGTCGAAGACCGTTTCCAGCAGAACGCCATCTGCGTCGGCAAAGGCGATCAGAAAATTCGAGCCGGCGATCTGGCGATACAACGCCTGCATCTCGGCCAGTGCCAGGAGACGCACCAACCCGGCGCGATCGCGGGCAGCGGAGAGGTCCTGCTCTTGGATCCGTTCCAGGGAGATCGGCTTGTGCGGGTCGAGCCCAACTTCCAAGCAACGCTGCCAGCTTGCGGAAATCTCGGGTGTTAGCAGCTCAGCAGGCGCAATCCCCTGACGCTCCAACAATGTGCGTGCGCGGCTGAGCCGTTCGGCTGCGACATTCAGCATAGCCCCTCCGCAGTCGCCTTTACAGCAACTATTCTTGTCGGGCCGGGCGTCGAGGCACGGCCGATGCGAAAACCTTAGGACGATCCGCAGCCATTCAACAACCATTTGATAGCAGCACGGCCCCTTGGACATGCGGGTTGTTCCGTTTCGAAACACTCGCTCCGCGATAAGTTGTGGCGATCCGCAACGGTCATTCTCCACAACTCGCTGATTCTCTGAGCAAAACGATTTGGCATGGTCGTTGCTGATCTATGTCGACAAGAGCAGCACTACGTTCGCCTGTTGGGAAAGGAGCAGCCATGAAAGCGGCAGTACTCGAGCACTATGACGAGGCGCTCACGGCCGACCAATTTGTCCGCTACATGGACGTTCCCGATCCCACGATCGAAAAGCCGACCGACGTTATCGTCCGGATCGGCGGCGCTGGCGTTTGCCGCACCGACCTGCATGTGATCGAGGGTATCTGGCGCAGCCAAGTGGACGTGAAGCTGCCCTACATCATGGGCCACGAGAATGCCGGCTGGGTCGAGGCCGTCGGCAAAGGCGTCGAGAGCGTAAAGGTCGGCGACGCGGTGATTTGCCATCCGCTGGTCACCAGCGGCTATTGCCTGGCCTGCCGCCGCGGCGACGACATGCATGCGACGGGTTCGTCGTTCCCCGGCATCAACGCCAATGGCGGCTATGCTCAATATCTGCTGACGGGTGAGCGCTCGCTCATCAAGCTGCCGAAGTCGCTCGCGCCGAAAGATGTGGCCCCCTACACCGATGCCGGGTTGACCGCGTATCGCGCGGCAAAGAAGGCATCACGCCATCTGCTGCCGGGTGAGTATGCGGTGATCATCGGCGCTGGCGGCCTCGGCCATATCGGCATTCAGGTGCTGCATGCTCTGTGTGCGGCGGAGATCATCGTCATCGACCGGTCGGAAACCGCGCTGGCCTTGGCGAAGGAATGCGGCGCGCATCATCTGGTGAAGGGCGACGGCAACGAGGTCGCCGCGGTGATGGAGCTAACCGGCGGCAACGGCGCCGAGGCGGTGATCGATTTCGTCGGCGAGGGAAGCGCTGTGGCCGATGGCATCGCGATGACGCGCGGTGGCGGCTATTATTACATCGTCGGCTATGGCGGGAAGATCGAGCTTCCGACCATCGACATGATCACATCCGAGAAGACCATCGTCGGCAACTTGGTGGGCACCTATCCCGAATTGGTGGAGTTGATGGCGCTCGCCGATCGCGGCCTGGTCAATCTGGTCACGCGTGAATACCGGCTGGAAAACGCCAATCAGGCACTGAAGGATCTGCATCACGGCAGGATCAAGGGACGGGCGGTGCTCGTGCCATGACCACCGCCGCCAGCGACCGCCGAGTGCCGGTGACCGTGCTGACAGGCTTCCTCGGTGCCGGCAAGACCACCCTGCTCAACCGGATCCTGTCGCAGGCGCAGGGCCGGCGCTATGCGGCGATCGTTAATGAATTCGGCGAGTTGGGGATCGATGGCGGCCTGGTGGTTGCGGCAGATGAGGAGGTGTTCGAGCTGAACAATGGCTGCGTCTGCTGCAAGGTGCGCGGCGATCTGCTGCGCGTTCTGGGCGGCCTGGTGAAGCGGCCGGGCCGGTTCGACGGGGTCCTGATCGAGACCTCGGGCCTCGCCGACCCGGCGCCGGTGGCCCAAACCTTTTTCTCCGACGACTTGATCCGTCAGCATACGCGGCTGGACAGTATCGTGTGTGTTGCCGACGCGCGGCACTTCCAGCAGAGCCTGACGGAGAGTCGCGAGGCCAAGGAGCAGGTGGCCCTCGCCGACACGATCCTGCTGAATAAGACGGATCTGGTCGATGCGCCCGGGCGGGAGGCGGCGGAGATATCGGCGCGCCGGGTCAATCCGTCCGCCCGTCTGCTGCACGGCGTGCGTGCGGGCGTCGATATGGCAGCAGTGCTGGATCGCGGTGCCTACGATCCCTCGCGGTTGGAATTGGCCGACCATTCCCATGACCGCTTTCACAGCAGCGATATCGACTGTGTTTCATTGCGCATGCAGCAGCCCCTGGATCGCAGCCGTTTCATGGCCTGGCTGCAGCGCCTGGTGATGGAGCAGGGACAGGATCTGCTGCGTGCCAAGGGCATTGTGAGCCTGGCCGGTGCCGATCGCCGCCTGGTGTTCCAGGGCGTTCACATGATGATGGACACCGAGATGGACCGCGTCTGGCGCGAGGACGAGACGCGTGACAGCCGGCTGGTGTTCATCGGCCGCAACCTCGATCGCGACGATCTGTCGCAAGGTCTGCATCACTGCGGGGCCGATCAATGAGCCTGCCGCCGCGTGCCCCGCCCCCGCCGCTGCTGGACGTGCTCGGCGCGCAATGGGCGCTGGATGTGCCGGTTGTGGGTGTCGCATGGGATGGTGATTGCGCAGGGTTCGCGCTGGGCGACGGTTCGGTTGCGATCGGGCGGTCGGATTGGGACGGCGCCGCCAGGCTGGAGCGGGTCGATGGTGGTACGCACCTCACCCCGGCAACGGCAGGGCCGCCGCCGCTAATTCGCCAGCGCGTGCATGACGGCGCGTGCCTGTCGATTGCGGCGCAGCCCGGCCGCGGATTTATGACGGGCGGCGATGACGGCGCCGTGGTGCAGATCGGTTGCAACGGCACTGCCGAAGCTATGGCACAGCATCCCGGCGATTGGGTCACGCATGTCGCGGCCGGTGCGGGCTGCTATGCGGTGGCGGCCGGCCGACGCGTCCACATTGCCAGCCGTGGCGGTACGCACGTGCTGGAGCTCCCGGCCTCCGCCACGGCGCTCGCCTTCGACCGGTCGGGCGCGCAACTCGCCGTCGCCTATTATCGCGGTGCGACGTTATGGACGCCCGACAGGGCGCGTCGGCTGGTGACGCCGGGCTGCCCGTTGTCGCTGGCCTGGAGCCCGGATGGCCGATACGTGGTGTGCGGGCTGCAGGAAAACGCGCTGCATGGCTGGCGCGTGGCGGATGGTGGCGATATCGAGATGGGTGGCTATCCCGGTCAGCCGCGCTCGCTGTCGTTCGCTGGGAATGGCGCTCTGCTGGCCAGCAGCGGTGCCCCGCAGGTGGTGTGCTGGCGCTTCGATCCGCCGGCTGGCGGCCAACCGATCGAGTGCGGCTTGCCCAACAGTCGCCTGCCGGTGTGCGCGGTCGCCTTCCATCCGCGCTACCCGATGGTTGCGGCGGGTTATCACAACGGTGCGGTGCTGCTGTGCCAACCCGGCACGGATGATGTGCTGTTCGTCAAGGGATCGTCGGGCGGCTCGGTCAACGCGCTCGCCTGGTCGAGTGACGGCTCGCGGTTGGCCGTGGGAACGCAGGGTGGCGAGTTGGGATTGGTCAACCTGCCTGGCCTGCTATTCCGCTTCGACCGGGTCTCGACGGCAGTCGGCCAAGCCGGCTTAACACCACCCCAGCGGGCGGCAGTGGCATGAACGAAGAAGGTGTCTCGAAAGACCGGCTGTTCGAGAAACTCGGCAACCTCGCCGACGAGATGATCGCCGCCCATGGCAAGGACTTTACCATGGGGGCACTGGTGCTGGCCGCGCGCTTTATTGCCGAGGGCAAGCCGGTTGGTCCGCGGCCACTTGAGGAGACGCGGCAATGATCGCTGCCGTCGCAGAACGGGACGCCCGGAACGCGATGTGTTGCAAAACGGGACATGATGCGGCGCAGCATATTTGCGACTTGCTACAATGGCCGACATTTCCTTTGCATGTTCTTGTGGTACGGCGTTTGCTACTTAGGGAACGGTATCGCTGGGCTAACAGGATACTGACTTTAGACACCATGATACTGCGTTGCAGGGATCCCCGGACGTCTACTTAGGGAAGATACGACAGAAATACTGAGGTTGTTTCTCTCGCTTAGCCGTTCGACGGGATTACTGGCGACGAGCAAGGCAACAGGAGGAGTTCCAAGATGCCGGATAGTCTTACACTGAATAAGATCACTGCGCAGAAAGGCATGAGCATTGCCGAGGCGGCCCGCCGTACGGCCGATCTCGGGTGGACGCCGACCTACGTTCAGGAAGCGATGACCTTCCCGACCGACTACAAGATCAAGAAGGCGCCGCGTGACCCGATGAAGCAGGTCCTGCGGTCTTACTTCCCGATGCAGGAAGAAAAGGACGACCGGGTTTACGGCGCGCTCGATGCGGCCCTCCGCGGCGACATGTTCCGCAACGTGGAGCCGCGTTGGGTCGAGTGGATGAAGCTGTTCCTCTCGATAATACCGTTCCCGGAAATCTCCGCTGCACGCTCCATGGCGATGGTCGCGCGGCTGGCGCCCGGCGAGGAGTTGCGCACCGGCTTTACCATGCAAATGGTGGATGAATTCCGCCACTCCACGATTCAGATGAACCTGAAGAAGTGGTACATGGAGAACTACATCGACCCGGCGGGCTTCGACATCACCGAGGCCGCGTTCGGCAAGTGCTATGCAACCACGATCGGCCGCCAGTTCGCCGAGGGCTTCGTCACCGGCGACGCCATCACCTCGGCCAACATCTACCTGACCGTCGTGGCGGAAACCGCGTTTACCAACACGCTGTTCGTCGCCATGCCATCCGAAGCCGCCCGCAACGGCGACTACGCGCTCCCGACGGTCTTCCTGTCGGTGCAGTCCGACGAAAGCCGGCACATCGGCAACGGCCATTCGATGCTGATGTCGATCCTGAACGACCCGGACAACCACCAACTGATCGAACGCGACCTGAAATATGCGTTCTGGCAGAACCACGCCATCGTCGACGCCGCGGTCGGCACGATCGTCGAGTACGGCACCACCAACCGCGACAAGAACAAGGAATCCTACGCGGAGCTGTGGCACCGCTGGATCTACGAGGATTATTATCGCACCTACATGCTGCCGCTCGAGAAATACGGCATCAAGATTCACCACGATGACGTCAATCTCGCCTGGGACCGCATGGTCAAGAAGAACTACGTGCACAAGACCGCACAATTCTTCTCCGTCGGCTGGCCGGTGGCGTTCTGGCGGCAGGAAGCGCAGACCGAACGGGACTTCGAGTGGTTCGAGCATAAATACCCCGGCTGGTATGCCGAACGGCAATTACTGGAAGTGGTATGCCAAGCTGAGCGAGCCCGGGCAGCAGAACGTTCTGTTCAACCAGGAGGTCGGCTACGTCTACCCGCATCGTTGCTGGTCCTGCATGGTGCCCTGCCTGATCCGTGAGGACATCAAGACCGACACGGTGGATGGCAAGCTGTATACCTACTGCTCGGAAATCTGCCGCTGGACGCACAAGACCGCGTTCTCGGCCGAGTACGAGGGCCGTCCGACACCCGCGATGGGCCGTTTCAGCGGCCGGCGCGAGTGGGAGGATTGCTATCACGGGTGGGATCTGGCCGACGCGATCGCGGATCTCGGCTTCGTCCGCAGCGACGGTAAGACACTGGTGCCGCAGCCCCATCTGCACTTCGACGACAGCAAGATGTGGACGTTGGACCACGTGCGCGGGAACACGCTCGCAAGCCCGCTGCGCACCATCCGGGAGATGACTCCGGAGGCGCGGGAGCAGCATCTGACCGAGTATCGGGCCGGCTTTACCATCACCGATCCGAACTAGCCTTGCCGGGGGGCGGCGCGAGGTCGCCCCCCGATGAGACCACGAGCAAGAAGAAGAGATTTGGGATGGCCGATGTAACCACGTTCAATGTCAGGTTCGAGCCCGTCGGCGTCGAAATGGACGTGCACGAGGGCGAGACTGTCCTGGATGCGGCGTTTCGCCAGGGTATTTCCGTCATGCACGGCTGCAAGGAAGGCCAATGCGCCAGTTGCAAATCGGTGCTGATCGATGGCGATGCGGAGATGCTGAAATACTCGACCTTCGCGCTGCCGGATTCCGATCGTGACAGCAACCACATCTTGTTGTGCCGGACCCTTGCATTCAGCGATTTGACGGTCGAGCTGTTGAACTACGACGAGGACTTGATGAGCCGCTCGATCGCGGTGAAGAATTTCGTCGGGACCGTCGTTTCGGTCGAGCCCCTGACCCACGACATTCGGCTGCTCACCATCGAACTCGCCGCGCCCATGCGTTTCTGGGCAGGCCAGTATGTCGACCTCGCCGTGCCTGCCCGCGGCGTCACGCGGGCCTATTCCATGGCCAGTCCGCCAAGCGGGGGCACGCGGCTGCAATTCATCATCAAGCTGTACCCGAACGGCGCGTTCTCGGCCCTTTTGGACGGCGCGATCAAGCCCGGCGACAGTGTCGTGGCACGGGGGCCGTACGGCACGTGCTTCCGGCGCGAGGCGCGGACCGGGCCCTTGGTGCTGATCGGCGGCGGCTCCGGCATGTCACCGCTTTGGTCCATCCTACGCGATCACATCGCCAGCGGGGAGTCGCGGCCGGTACGGTTTTTCTATGGCGCGCGAACCCGGGCCGATCTTTTTCTGCTCGATGAGCTAGCCGGGTTTACCGTGTCCTTGCCCGACTTCGAGTTCATTCCTGCCCTGTCGCACGCGACCGCTAGCGATGACTGGGTCGGACACACCGGATTCATCCACGAGGTCGTTGCCCGCAAGCTGCGCGAGGATGCGCTCGTTGGCGATATCGACGCCTATTCTTGCGGACCGCCGCCAATGATCGATGCCGTGTTGCCTGTGCTTCAGATGGCGGGCGTCGAGCCGGAACGGATCTATTTCGACAAGTTTACCCCCGCCACCCGATAGGCGGAACGTGCCGACCCAACGAAAAAAGCACGAAGGAAACGACGATGAGTGCAACCCAGGAAGCTGCCCCGGCCAAATCGGCCGCCGCCGGAGCCAAGACATTCGCCGGGTCGGAGAGCCGCAAGTTCAACTACTTCGAGCCGAAGGGCCGGAGGGCAACGCACTACGAAGACATGACGCTCGACGTGCAGCCCGACCCGAAGCGCTATCTGCTGCAGGACTGGATCATCTCGTTCGCCGACGGCACGCCGACCTATTCGGAAGGCTGGACGGCCGCGAAGAGCACCGACTGGCACAAGTTCCGCGCGGTCGATCAGGAGTGGGAGCGCACGCACTACCAACGCCAGTCCACCGTCATCGGCATGGTAGCGGGCGTGGTCGAGAACGGGCGGCGTTCGGGCGCGGTGCAGCGGTTCGACAAGGCGTGGCTCAGGGTTCTGCAGGATCATCTTGGCGCCTACAAACATGCCGAGTTCGGGCTGGGCATGGCGACGATGCAGGCGCAACGCTACGGCTACACGCAGATGATCAACAACGCGATCCTGACCAATTCTTCCTACAAGCTCCGCTTCGCTCAGGATCTCGCGCTGTATCTCGGGGAGATCGCGCTCGATGTCGCGGGCATCGATCTCGACGCGGGCAAGGCGCACTGGCTGGACGATCCGCTATGGCAAGGTGTCCGGCGCACGATCGAGACGATCGGCGGCAGCGCCGACTATCTCGAGCAGTACTTCGCGGTCAACGTGGTGTTTGAGCCGCTGTTGGGCGAGCTGTTCCGAAGCGGCTTCGTGTTGCAACTCGCCGCCTCGCAGAACGACTTCATGACTCCGGCGGTGGTGTCGGCGGCAGAGGGCGATTACGAGCGCAACCTGGCCAACACGATCGAGCTATTCCGCATGCTGGTGCTGGACGAGCAGCATTCCCAGGCGAACCGTAGCCTCTTCGAGGGCTGGCTGGCCAAATACGGTGCGCTCGCCGTCGAGGCAGCGAACCACCTGCAGCCAATCTGGTCGCAGCCGCGCGTGAAGATCGCGCAATTCAACGATGCCAAGGAACAGTCGCACCACCGGCTTCGTGCAATTGGTGCCGAGATCGGTCTCGACGTCCGCCCGGTCATCGGCGGCTAAGCGCGTCCGCAACAGGAGAGAAGCGATGTCCCATACCGATAGCATCTTCAAGGCCATGAAGGATGTGACCTTCGAGACCACCGTTTCGCATCAGTGCGGTGTCACCATGAACGATTCTGTGGAGGCGCGCGCCATCGCCGAAGTCATGGGCGAGAAAACTGGCATCCGCGTGACGTACATGCCGGCGATGATCCGCATCGATGGCGACGGCAAGATGGAATTCAAGATGGACGAGATCAGCGAACGATTGGGCCGCGAGATCACGCCGCATTTATTCGAGATTTCAACATCCACCCATTACGGCCGGATGGTGCTGATCGACGACAACACTGTCACGCTGTTCGGCAATATGGACGACGTCAAAGAATTCGTCTGAGCTTGGCATAAGGCAAAGGGAGAAGGCCATGTATCGCACAAAAGATGGCGAGGACATCTTCATCATCGACGGTCACGTGCATTTCTGGGATGCCAGCAAGGCGAACCAGAAGAACGTGCACGGCGCGCAGTTCATCGACTGCTTCTATGCCTATCACTCCAATCTCAGCCCGAAGGAGGAAGTGTGGCCGAAGGAGAAGTTCGAAAAGTACAGCGCCGAGACGATGTACAATGATCTGTTCGTCGACGGTCCGGACGACATGGCGATCTGCCAGCCGACGTACCTGTATGATTTCTATACCAACGGCTTCAACACGACCGAGCGCAACGCGGCGATGCGCAAGAAGCACCCGGACCGCTTCATCCTAAACGGCGCCTTCGATCCGCGCGACGGTGAGCAGGGCATCGAGGCTCTGCACGAACTGGTCGAGAAATATCACGTGAAGGGTGTCAAGCTCTACACGGCGGAGTGGAAGGGTGAGTCGAAGGGCTACAAGCTCACTGACAAGGAGAGCTATCGCTATCTGGAAGCGGCGGCGAAGTTGGGCATCAAGAATGTCCACGTCCACAAGGGTCCGACGATCCTGCCGCTCAACCGTGACGCGTTCGACGTCGCGGACATCGATGACGCGGCGTCGAGCTTCCAGAACTTGAACTTCATCGTCGAGCATTGCGGCCTGCCGCGGTTGGATGATTTCTGCTGGATCGCGACGCAGGAGACCAACGTCTATGCCGGATTAGCGGTGGCGTTGCCGTTTATCCACACACGGCCCGGCTACTTCGCCCACATCATCTCCGAATTGCTGTATTGGGTCGGCGAGGACAAGATCCTGTACGGCAGCGACTACGGCATCTGGACGCCGAAATGGCTGGTCAACCGGTTCATGGAATTCGAACTTCCGGACGACGTGGCTAAGGAGACGGGCGTGTCGCTCAACTTGCAGGCGAAACGCAAGATCCTCGGGCTGAACGCCGCGCGCATCTACAACATCGATGTGGAAGCGCAGAAGCAGAAGCTCGGCCTGCAGCAGCGCGTCGCGGCGGAATGAGCCCGGACGGCGACGGCCGGGTCAGCGAGGTGCTGGCCCGGCTCGGTCGGGTCTGTGACCCGGAACTGGATGAACCGGTAACGGAGCTTGGCTTCGTCACCGGCGTCACGGTGTCGCTCGCCGGCCAGGTTGCGGTGGGATTCCGGCTCCCGACCTACTGGTGCGCGGCAAACTTCGCCTTCCTGATGGCCGACGACATGCGCAGCGAGGTGCTGGCACTACCCTGGGTGACCGGCGTCATGGTCGAGCTCGGCGAACACATGTACGCGGACACGATCAACCGGGCGATGCGGACCGGCCAGTCGTTCCAGGACGCATTCGCCGAGGAAGCGGACGGCGATCTGCGAGAGGTCCGACGGATCTTCGCGCTGAAGGCATTCCAGCGCCGCCAGTTGGTTCTCCTCGAGCATCTGTGCGGCCTCGGCTTCGAACCGTCTGCCCTGTTGTCGCTTACGATCGGGGAATTGCAGAGGGTCGATACCACGGCGCAGACGAGCGCGCTGGTCGAGCGCTATCTGCAGCGCCGGGATCTGCTGGGCCCGGCCGGCCCGCGTGACCCGGCCTTTGTGGACACGGCCGGCCACACGATCGCCCCCGAACGCTTTGCCGCGCATCGGCGCGTGCTGCGCGGTGTCGCCGTCACGGTGGAGTTCAACGGCGCGCTCTGCCGTGGGCTGCTGGCATCGCGCTTCGGTGAGGTCGATCAGGTGCAAGAAGGTGAGCCGACGCTGCTCGACTTTATCCGGGGACGCCAGCCGGAGCCACACGCCACGCGAGGCTGACAACACAACGGAAGGGGTTTGGAAACCATGGCCAAGATGATGCTGCATGACGAGGCGGCACGCATGGCGCTCGGTCGCGGCGTGGCGAAGCTGGCGAAAGCGGTGCGCGGCACGTTGGGGCCGAAGGGCATGAACGCCATCATTGACCGCCCGGTCGGCACGCCGCTGGTCAGCCGCGACGGTGTCAGCATCGCGCACGAGATCGAACTCGAGTGCCCGTTCGAGAACATGGGCGCGCAGGTGGTGCGTGAAGTATCCAAGCAGACCAACGAGGTGGCGGGCGATGGCACTACTACCGCCACGGTGCTGGCGGACGCGATGGTGCAGCAGGGCCTGGACTATCTCGCCAATGGCGCCAACCCGGTCGAGCTGGTGCATGGGCTCGACGCGGCAGTAACTGAGTTGATCGCCGCCCTGCGACGCAGCGCGCGGCCAGTGACCGGGCTGCGTGAGACGCGCGCCGTCGCCATCATCGCTGCCAATGACGAGGCGACCGGCGCCCTGGTCGCCGAAGCTTTGGAACGGGTGGGCCGCACCGGCATCGTCGGCGTCGAATTCGGCACCACGGTCGAGACCGTCCTGGAGGTCGTCGATGGGATGGCATTCGACCGCGGCTACCTGTCGCACCACATGGTCACGGATGTCGAGAAGATGCAGGTGGTGCTCGACGATCCGCTGATCCTGATGACCGACCTCAAGCTCGGCAGCGCCGACGACGTCGCCGCAATCGACGCCCTGCTGGCGGGCAGCAAGCGCCCGTTGCTGATCATGGCGGAGGAGGTGGCCCCGGCGTGCGTGATGGCCTTGCTGGCCCGGCGCGACCGCAACCTGGCGCCGGTCGCTGCGATCCACCCGCCGGAATATGGCCATTGGCGCAAGGCCATGCTGGAGGACATCGCCATCGTCACCGGCGGCCGGGTGATCGCGCGCGACCTGGGCGGGACGATCGCCGCAATCCAGATGCGCGACCTGGGGAGCGCTCGCCAAGTCCGCGTTTCGGCCAACCTGACCGTGATCAGCGCGGGCGGTGGCGACCCGGCCGCCATCGCGGCGCGACGGGGCCAGGTGGCGAAGCAGTTCGACGCCGCCCCGGCCAACATCGAGCGCGATAAGTATCAGGAGCGGCTCGCCAAGTTATCGGGCGGGTCGGCCACCATTCACGCCGGTGGCGCCACGCCGGTCGAGCAGAAGCGTCGGGTGCAACTGATCGAGGACGCCATCAACGCCACGCGCGCGGCCGTGGAGGAGGGTATCGTGCCCGGCGGCGGCACGGCCATGGTGCAGGCGGCGCCCGAATTGACGGGCCTGCTGGAACGCTTGTCGGGTAGCGCGCGCCAGGGGGCTACCCTGCTGCAGAGCGCGCTGGCGGAGCCACTGACCTGCATCGCGGCCAATTGCGGCCTGGCGCCCGATGAAATCGTCACCCGCGTCGCGCGCTCGCCGCAGGGCACCGGGTTCGACGCGCGCACCAACAGCTTCGTGGACATGATCGAGGCCGGAGTGATCGACCCAGTGCGCGTCAGCACCGCCGCGGTGCGGAACGCTGCCTCGGTGGCTGGGCTGATCCTGACGACGCAAACGCTGATCGCGGCGAAACCCGAGGGTGTTGATCCAACGACCGGCGTCGCCCGGGGCGGTGGGGCGGAGTTGCTCGGCCGGGCCTGATCGCAAAGGCTTCGGCTGACGGAGGACCGCCCGTGCTCCCCGCAACGTCCATGCCGGCGATCCGGCGACCTAGCGACCACGCCGATACGATGGAGGCCTGGGAGCATTTCCTGACGGGCGGCCCGAACGCGGTCGTTCCGGCACGGAATTTCGTCGTGGCGTCCTGGATGCGCAGCCAGCAGCTCGGCATCGATCCGGGTGGCCGCGCCGCCCCGATCTCGGCGGCGGGCGCGGCGATGGAAACGTTGCGGTTGCGCAATGCAGATCTGCTGACTGCTGCCGCCAGCGTGTTCTCGCGTGGCGGCGACATGTTCAGCGGCTCGCGATCCATCATGCTGCTGACCGATGCCGGCGGTGTGGTGCTGGATGCCATCGGTGACAATCTGACCTTGGAGCAGGGCCAGACAATCCACTTGACGCGTGGCGGCCAATGGTCGGAGGACGTGATCGGCACGAATGGCATCGGCACGGCGCTGGCGACCGGGCGACCCGCCCAGGTGCACGCGGCCGAACATTTCTGCGACGGCATCAAGGGCTGGACCTGCGCTGGCTGTCCGATCTTCGAACCCGGCACGGGTGCCACGCTGGGGGTGGTCAATATCTCGGGCCCGCCGTCGACGTTCCAGCGTAGCAATCTCTCGCTCGCCTCGTCCACCGCGCGACAGATCGAGCTTCTGCTGGGCGAGCAGGCCCATATCGAACACATGCGGTTGCTGGAGGCCTGCTTGGATCGAATGTCCGTGGCCGATATCGCCGGCCTAGTGGCGATCGATCGCCAAGGCCGCCTAGTACACCGAACTGGGCGGGTGCCGTCGCTGGGAGCGGTGGGACAGCGCATTCCCGGAATTGACGACACACTGGACGTGGCCCATTGGGCGGACCGGCTACCGGAGGGCTTGCGCGCGGACTGGTTCACTCCGGTGCGCATCGATGGGCGTACAATCGGCGCCATGCTGGTGGTGCCCAGGCCGCCTGGAACGCTGACGCTGCCTCGGACGCCGGCGCCATTGCCGGGTCACGAAAGGCCGGCCGCATTCCAGGCGATCGTTGGCGAAAGCCCGGCGCTGACGGCGACGATCGAACGCGCGACCCGGTTGGTCGGCAAACAGGTTCCCGTGCTGATCGAAGGCGAGACCGGCACCGGCAAGGAGCTTTTCGCCCGGGCAATCCATGGCGAGCCGAGCGAGCGCCGCCCGTTCATCGTTTTCGATTGCGGCGCGGTTGGGAAGGATCTGCTGTCGGCGGAGCTATTCGGCTATGTTCGCGGCGCCTTTACCGGCGCCGTGTCGGAGGGTCGGGCGGGCCGTTTCGAACTTGCGAATGGTGGAACGCTTTGTCTGGACGAGATCGGCGAGTTGCCGCTGGACCTGCAGCCGTTCTTGTTACGCGTCCTGGAGGAAAGCGTGGTTTACCGGCTCGGCGATGGCAATGCACGCCGGGTCACAGTGCGGGTGATCGCGATGACGAACCGCGATCTGCGCGTCGAGGTGGAAGCGGGGCGGTTTCGTCGCGACCTGTTTCACCGGATCAGCATCACGACGGTGCGGCCGCCGCCACTGCGAGATCGGCACGGCGACGTGGAATGCCTGGTGGACCACTTCAACACGCTTTTGTCGGACCGCCACGGCGTCCCCAAGCGTCAGTTTGGCGACGAGGTGCTGCGGCTGCTGAACGCCTATGCCTGGCCAGGTAACGTCCGTGAGTTGCGTAACATGGTGGAGAGCCAATTACTGTTGGCCGACCAACCGGAGGTGGAGCCTGATGATCTATTGGCCGAGTTGCTGATGGGCCACGAACGGGACGTGCCTGCGGACCCGATCCAAACGGCAACGCTGCAGGCAGCAGAGCATGCCGCGATCCAGGAAGCATTACGGATGCACCGGGGCAATTTGGCCGCGGCGGCACGAGTTCTTGGCGTTTCGCGCAGCACGCTCTATCGCAAGATCGGAACTCCAGCCGCTAAGACGTCCTGATCAGAACCGCGACAAAATAGCGCGGCGCTTGCGGCCCTGGATAACGATGGGACCACAGCGGGCAATGGTTCATTTGCCGATCGGGGTGTTCGAGGAAGGTTAGTACGACTTAGGCAGGCCCAATACGCGCTCGGCTAGGAACGACAGGATCAGCTGCTCGGTAACGGGCGCGATGCGGGTCAGGATCGCCTCCCGGAACAGCCGTTCCACCTGGTACTCCCGCGCATACCCCATGCCGCCATGGGTCAGCACCGCCTGGGTCGCAGCGTTGAACGCAGCTCGGCCGGCCAAGAACTTGGCCATGTTGGCCTCCGCCCCACAAGACTGGCCGTTGTCGTACAGCCAGCCGGCCCGGAGTACCGACCAATAGGCGGATTCCAGATACGCCCAGTTTTCCGCCAGTGGATGCTGGATGCCTTGGTTCTGGCCGATGGGGCGGCCGAACACCACGCGGTCCTTGGCATACTGCGTGGCCCGGCGCAGTGCATCGCGCCCGACACCGATCGCCTCGCTGGCCACCAGGATGCGTTCGGGGTTCAGACTGTCGAGGATGTATTTGAACCCTTGGCCCTCCTCGCCGACCCGGTCCTCGTCCGGCACGAACAGGTCGTCGATGAACACGGCATTCGAGTCGACGGCGTTGCGGCCCATCTTGTGAATGCGGCGCACCTCGACCTTCGTGCGGTCCAGATCGGTGTAGAACAGCGTCATGCCGTCGGTGGGTTTCTTGCAGTCCTTCTTGGCGGTGGTGCGCGTCAGCAGCAGGATCTTGTGCGCGACCTGGCCAGTTGAGGTCCACATCTTGCGCCCCGTCACGCGGTAGCCGTCGTTGGTGCGCTTGGCGAAGGTTTTCAGGCTGGTGGTGTCCAGCCCGGCATCCGGCTCGGTAACGCCGAAGCAGGCCTTCTGCTCGCCACGGATCAGCGGCTTCAGCCAGCGCTCGTGTTGCTCCGGCGTGCCATGCACCACGATGGCGTGCGGGCCGAACATGTTGATGTGGATCGCCGACGCCGCCGAAAAGCCTCCGTTGGAGGAGGTGGCGGCCTGCATCATCACCGCCGCCTCCGTCACGCCCAAGCCGGAGCCACCCAACCGCTCCGGCATCGTCATGCCCAGCCAGCCGCCCTCGGCCATCGCGGTATAATATTCTTCCGGGAAGCGCATCTTCTCTTCGCATTCGGTCCAGTAATTATCGTCGAACGCGGAGCAGACTTTTCGTACGCCCTCGTCGATGGCGACCTGCTGTTCGGTCAACTGGAAGTCCATGAAAATTCCCTTCCTCGTAGGTGGAACCTAAAGCTGCCCCGCGATACCGGCCCACTCCGCAAGCAACCCGTCGCGCAAAGTGGGCTCCGCCACCGACACCAGCGCCTTCGCCCGTTCATGCACGCTCAACCCGCTCAAATCCGCGGCGCCATGTTCGGTGACCACGACATCGATGTCGGTGCGGCCCAGTGATGCGATGCCGTCATCCAGGCGTGGGACGATGCGGGAGCGTGTACCGCGGCTGTGGCTGGCGGGGAGGGCGACGATGCTTAACCCGCCCGGCCTTGTGAGAGCGATCGGCGTCGCCATCGCCGCCGGCCCGTAACCTAGCCGCGTCGTTGCCGGGCGGCGACGTACCCGCGGTTCCAGGTCGGGCTGATCAGCACCTCGTTGATGCACACATGCGGTGGCAGGCACGCCACGTATAGGATCAGGTCGGCGCAGTCCTGCGGTTGCACCATGCGCGCGCGGTCTTCGGCGCCGACCGGGACGGGGCGCTTGTCCAGGATGGGCGTCGCGACCTCCCCAGGGCACAGCGCGCACGACCGGATGCCGTTGACGCATTCCTCCATGTTGATCGAGTGGCTCATCGCCACCACGCCGTGCTTGGCCGCAGTGTAGGCCGGGCCGCCGACGCCCCCCACGAACCGCCCGGCGAAGGAGGCAGTGTGGATCATCACCCCGTCCTGCTGCGCGCGCATGAACGGCAGCGCCACCGTGACGCAGAAGAACGCGGAGGACAGGTTGGCGCGGAACACCTCCTCCGCGCTCGCCGGGGTCAGCACGTCCCACGACCGGTTCGGCACGTTCAGCCCGGCGTTGTTGACCAGAATGTCCAACCGCCCCGGCCCCTCACTGAGGAACGCGCCCACGCCTTGCACGGCCGCCGCGTCCGTGAGGTCGGCCGGCTGCACGTCCGCCTGCCCGCCAGCGGCGCGGATGCGGTCGGCAACCGAGTCGAGCGCCTGCCGCCGCCGCCCGGTCAGCACCACCCGCGCGCCGGCGCCGGCCAGGGTCAGCGCCGCTGCCTCGCCGATGCCGCTGCCCGCCCCGGTCACCCACGCCACCTTGCCGTCCAGCCGCATGATGCCCCACCCTGTCCGCATGGCGTATTCCAGAGCACGCCAAGAGGGTGCCCGAGCCATGCCAACCGAAGCCTCCCACGATCCTGTCCCGCGCGGCAATGCCGCGATCAGCCCGCGCGGCAATGCCGCGACCAACCCGCGCGTCGCCGTGGTCGGCAACGGCATCATCGGCCACGGCGTGGCGGAGGTGTTCGCCAAAGCCGGCTCCGAGGTGGTCCTCGTGGGCCGTAACGAGGCCAGCCTGCAGACCGCGGTGGACCGCATCCGCGCCAGCCTGGACAGCTTCGTGGACGCCGGCCTGCTGACGGCGCCGGAAGTGGCGGCGACGCTTGCCCGCGTGCGGACCGGCACGGACCTCCGGCTGGCCGCTGATGTCGACCTCGTGGTGGAAGCGGTGCCGGAGGACATGGCGCTGAAACTACGCATTTTCGGCGAGTTGGGGCGCCTATGCCGCCCGGACACTGTGCTCGCCTCCTCGAGCGGCCATCCGGCGAGCGCGCTGGACGGCCCGGTGGATCGTAAGGAGCGGGTCATCGCCGCGCATTTCTGGTTTCCGCCGCAACTCCTGCCCCTGGTCGAAGTGTGCGGCAGCCCGCGCACCGCGCCATCCGTGATCGCCTGGACTTGCGACGCTTTGCGCGCCGCGGGGAAGGAGCCCGTGGTGATCGACCGGGAGGTGCCCGGCTTCATCGGCAACCGCATCCAGTTCGCCGCCCTGCGGGAGGCCTGGGCGCTCTGGGCGGCGGGCGTCGCTTCGGCGGAGGCGATCGACGCCGTGGTGCGCAACTCGATCGGACGCCGCCTGGGAATCACCGGGCCGATCGAGTCGGCCGACATGGGCGGGCTGGACACGATGGTGCCGTTCGCCCGCTTCCTGCAGCCCGAGTTGGACGTCTCCGCCTCCCCGCCGGACCGGCTGGCGGGCTTGCTGGCCGAGGGAAACCGCGGGCTGCCGAGCGGCCGTGGCGTCTACGACTGGTCCGCCCGGGATGGCGGCGCCCTGCTGGCGGCGCGACGGGCGGAGCTGCTGCGCTGGCTGAAAGCGGACGCAGACGCGAAGATGCCAAAGACGCTCGGATGACCGACGCGTTCGAACCGGGATTGCATGCTGGCGCGCCAGCCGAGAAGAGGATTTGCCAGTGAAACGCCGCACATTCGTCGCCGCCTCCGCCGCCACTCTGGCAGCACCCGCCATCGGACGCGGGGCGGAGGCGCGGCCCCTGCGCTTCGTCCCGGAGGCAGACCTAGCCGTGCTGGACCCGATCTGGACGACCACCACCCAGACGGTGCAGCACGCGTTCCTGATCTACGACACGCTGTGGGGGCAGGATAACCAGTTCCGTCCGCAGCCGCAGATGCTGGCCGGCCACACGGTCGATGCGGACGGCCTGACCTGGCGGCTGACCCTGCGGGACGGGTTGCGCTGGCATGACGGTCCGCCCGTACTAGCCCGGGATTGCGTTGCCAGCATCGCGCGCTGGGCCAAGCGGGACGTGTTCGGACAGGCAATGATGGCCGCGACCGACGAGATCGCCGCGCCCGACGACAAGACCATCACGATCCGGCTGAAACGCCCGTTCCCGGTCTCCGCCGCACTCAGCAAAACGACCGCAAACGTGCCGGCGATGATGCCGGAACGGATCGCCAAGACCGACGCCTTCACCCAGATCACCGAGACGATCGGCAGTGGCCCATTCCGTTTCGTCACGAACGAGCGCGTGCCGGGCGCCCGCGCGGTTTACGAGCGCAACCCCAACTACGTTCCCCGCCCCGATGGCTCGCCCGAATACACCGCCGGGCCGAAGCGGGTGATGGTGGACCGGGTCGAGTGGGTCATCATGCCGGAGGCCGCCAGCGCCGTGCAGGCCCTGCAAGCCGGCGAGATCGACTGGTTGCTGACGCCGAATGCGGACCTGATCGATCAACTCAAGCGCAGCCCGGGCGTGACGTTGCGGGTTCTGGTCCCGACCGGCTCCATATCGGTGATGCGGTTCAACCAGATGCAGGCGCCGTTCGACAACCCGGCGCTGCGGCGCGCGCTGCTGCCGGCGATCGTGCAGGCTGATTACGAGATCGCGATGAACGGAACCGACCACAGCCGCTGGAACGACGGCGTCGGCTTCTTCTGCCCGCAACTGCCGATGGCGAACGACGAGGGCATGGCGGCGCTGACCGGCCCGCGCAGTATCGATGCGGCCCGGAAGGCGGTGGAGCAGGCCGGCTACAAGGGCGAGCGCATCGTGCTGATGGGCCCCGGCGACGTGCCGTATTCGAAGACGCTGGCGGACATCACCAATGACACCTTCGGCAAGCTGGGCCTGAACGTCGACTACCAGGTGATGGACTGGGGCACGCTGGTGCAGCGCCGCGCCAAGATGGACCCGGTGGCGCAAGGCGGCTGGAGCGTGTTCCACACCAACTGGGCCGGCCCCGACCAGGCCGACCCGGCGGTCAACGCGTTCCTGCGCGGCAATGGCAAAGATGGTGCCCCAGGCTGGCCCAACGACCCGGCCATGGAGGCACTGCGCGACAAGTGGCTTCAAACCACCGACCTGGCCGGCCAAAAAGCGATCGCTCGGCAAATGCAGGGGCTGGCGTTCCAGAACCTGCCCTACATCCCGCTCGGCCAAACCATCGGCGTCACCGCGCACCGCGCCGACCTGCACGGGATGCTGACAGGCATGGCGCTGTTCTGGAACATCACTCGCACCTAACCTTCAGGCGAGCGGCCGTTGCTTATGAGAAACCTAATCGCGGCGGCAAGAGTAGGGTGCAATCCGCTTGGAGGATTGCACCTTCACGTCGCGATGATCGGCGCGTTTGTCTGATGCAATGCCAAAGCGCATTGCATCCTACAAGGTGATACGAGGGTCAGTGCTTGAGGCCGCTGGTATAGGCGCAGTATGGTAAGGCCGCCCGCTGCCTCCGGGCACCAATGTCCTGCGACCGCGCAGATGTCACCGTGCCGTTCCGCGCAAGCTGGCGGGCTGGCCTGGCAACGCCACCGTGTGCGAGTCCATCGGCTTGCCACTGACCATGTGGAAAACCTGCAGGGTCTTGTCGTTGTAGTTGCCGACGTACAGCCACTGACTGTCTGGGCTCCACGCCAAGCCTTCCGGGATCGCTCCCAGCGGCGCCCCTCCCGCCAGCGTTAGCGCCTGGCCGTCGAGTGCGAACACCTGCAGCACCCCGTTCGGGTGATAGCCCGGTGCGGCATGCAGCGCGGAGGAGCCGTTCAGCAGGGGCACGGCCACCCACTTCCCGTCTGGTGAGATCGCCAGCCCCTCGGGCCCTTGCCCCACCGTGGTAAAGCCCACGACGTGCGGGTTGGCCCCGGTCGCGTCGATCATCGCCAGGGTGGTGAGGCTGCCGTTGCCGTCGGTCGCGGTGTTGGCGGCGACCACGGTGCGGCCGTCGGGCGTAATGTCCAGGTTGTACACGCCGGGGCCGGTAGGGATGTCGTTGTTCTTGTCGTAGGTCACTTTGTCGCCGTCGAGGGCGAGCACGCCCACCGTGCCGGCTAGGTTCATGGCCACGAAGGCGCGCTTGCCATCCGGCGCGATCGCGACGGCGGCTGCCTGGTCGGGCAGCGCCACTTCAGCAAACTGCTTGACGCTCGTGCCGTCGATCCGCAGCACCGACACGCTTTTGCCGGCGCGGTTCGCTACCAAGGCCGTGCGTCCGTCAGGGGCAATGGCCAAGCCGGACGGCTGCCGGCCAACCTTGATCGTCTCGACCAGCTTGGGCGGCTGCGCCGTCATGTCCAGCACGTGCAGAGTATCATCCGGCGCCGCAGCCCACGTGCCATCCTTCTCCGCTGTGGCAATGGAGTTGGCGACCAGGCCCAGCCTGCCGTCCGGCGTGATCTGCAGGTTGGTGGGCGGCCCGAACACGGTGTTGGCCAGCGGTAGCTGTGCGGTGATTTTGGGGGATGCCGGGTCCGATAGATCCAGCACAGCCACCGAGTCCTTGCCGCCGGGACCGTTGCGGACGGCTGTGGCCTCGAAGAACGTCTTGCCATCGATCCCCAGCAGCAACTGGCTCGGTCCGGCGGCGGCTAGCAGTGGCGCTGCGATGGCCAGTAGCAGCATCTTGCGCATTTTGTGTCGTCCTATTGCTTTTAGCGGTACAATGCCCTGCGCGCGAGTTTTTGCAAATTGGCCTGCGCCACTGAACCCCCGCGCTGCCTAACCAGCCGGCCCGCCGCCAGCTTGGGTCAGCGTGCTACTGCGCGCCCTGCAGGTGACGGACGATCGCCGCGGCGGCTGCCTGTGCGCCAGCTTCGATCGACGCAGCGCCCCGCTCGGCACTCGCAGCGGACGGGTTGCCGACATACCCGTCGGGCGCCTCGCGCATGGAATGTTCGTGGCCGAGGCGCCATTCCGCCAGGTCGTCCGGCGTGAAATCCGTCGAGCGCAACGTCGGGACAACGTCCTGCCGAACCAGCTCCGGATAAAGCGCCAACATCTCGGAGGTTTCCCATTCCCCGGCATGCACGTCCGCGAAACCGCCGGGTGCGGCGTTGCGCCCGTGCTCGAATAGGGTGAAATGCGGATCCGTAGCGGAAAACCCCAGGCGCTTCGCCAGTGCGGCTTCGGCCAGGAAGGAGCCACCGATTCGTCCATCTGCCGTGCCGCGGACGATTCCGGCGTGGATGGTGCGGTTATGCTCGGCGTCGCCATGGCCCGAGACGCAGAACACGTGGCGGAACCCGTTGAACGCCAGGCTGGCAAACACATCAGCCATCAGTTCGATCATCACCGCCGGGCGCACCGCAGGCGAGGCCGGGAACGCGCCGGACACGATGTTCACGCCCCAATAATAGGGTGGCACAATCACGCTCGGCACACCTTGTGCATGCAGGAGGATGCGAATGCGGCGCAGCCGGAAGGAGGGCAGGTAGACATCCGTCCCGGTCGGCAAATGCGGGCCGTGCTGCTCGATCACGCCAAACGCCCAGAGTGCCACGGCACCGGCAGATGCGGCCGCGGCCACTTCGCCAGAGGTCATTTCCGCCATGGTGTCGGCGAAAATCGATGGGCCGGATGTTGCAGTCATTCGGATCCTCCTAACGGGGTCGCTCAATCGTCTTCGATCGGCATGCCGACATATTGCTCGGCCAGCGTGACCTGAGCCGCGCGGGACCGGTGGATGTATTCGAGCTCGGCGAGTTGCAACTCGCGTTCGAACGGCGTGTGATTCGGGAATTTGTGCAGCAGCCCGGTCATCATGGTCGAGAAGCGGATGGTCTTCCAAACTCGGCGCAGGCAGATTTCGGAATATCGGTCCAGCCGTTCCTTCGACCCGGTGCGATAGAATTCCGTCAAGCCCTTCGCCAGGACCCGCGCATCCGCAACAGCCAGATTCAGGCCCTTTGCCCCGGTAGGCGGAACGATATGAACGGCGTCCCCGGCCAGGAACATGCGGCCATACTGCATCGGTGTCGCGACGAACGCCCGCAGCCGTGCCATGTCGCGCTGGAAGATCTCGCCCTCCTTCACCTCGCTGCCGTCGGTATCGAACATTCGCTGATGCAGCTCGCTCCAGAACCGGTCGTCGGACCAGTTCGCCGGATCATCGTTGCTGTCGACTTGCAGGTATAGCCGCGATACCTCCGCCGACCGCCGGCTACAAAGGGCAAAGCCACGGTCGCTATTACTGTAGGTCATGTCCGCCAGGGGGGGCGACCGCGACAGCACGCCGAGCCAGGCGAAATCATACACGCGCACATGCTCGGTGATCACGCCGGTCGGCGCCGCTTTGCGTCCGGCGCCGTGGAAGCCGTCGCAGGCCGCGACGAAATCGCACTCGAGCCGTTGCGGTGATCCGTCCTGACGGAAGTGGATGACCGGGCGCTCGCCGTCCAAACCCTCGATGGACGTGACCTCGGCTTCGAAGATGAGCGGCTGCCCGGACTCGACCCGCGCGGCAACCAGATCCTTCACCACCTGCTGCTGGCCATAGATCATGACCCGCTTGCCCCCGGTCAGCTCCGGCAGATCCAAATGAATGGTCTTGCCGCGGAAGCGGATGTCCAAACCTTCATCGATCATGCCTTCGCGGTGCATGCGCGCCGCCAGGCCGAGTGTCTCCAGCGTCTCGACGGTGCCACGTTCCAGCACGCCGGCGCGGATGCGGCTTTCCAGATGCGCGCGGCTGCGGCGTTCCAGCACCACGCAGTCGATGCCCTGCCGATGGAGCAGATGCGACAGGAACAGACCTGCTGGCCCGGATCCGATAATGGCTACTTGAGTCCGCATGGCCTGCACCTACTCCACCCGGGAATGTATCAGATCGCGATCCAACGGCGGACCCGGTCGAAATCCGCCAGCAGCGCGGGCGAATTGTCCTGCAGCACGATCCGGCCGCGATCCAGCACGATCGCGCGGTCGCTGAGCCGCAAGACGTCCTCCGCATGCTGCTCGACGATGGCAATGGCAAAGCCGTAGCGCTGCCGCAGCGACTGCATAGTGTCCTCCAACTCGTCCACGATCACGGGGGCCAGGCCTTCGAACGGTTCGTCTAGCAGCAGCAAATGCGGATTGGTCATGAGCGTCCGACCGATCGCCAGCATCTGCTGCTCCCCACCTGAGAGTTGGTCACCCATATTGCGTCGGCGCTCCCGCAGCCGAGGGAACAGGCCGTAGACCGTCCGCAGGTCCAGCTCGCCGGGTCGCCGGGCAACCAGCAGGTTTTCCTCCACCGTCAGCGACGCGAAGATGTTGCGCTCCTGCGCCACCCAGCCCAACCCGGCACGCGAGCGCTCGGACGGCGGCAGCCGGGTCAGGTCCGCGCCGTGCCAGCGCATCCTGCCGCCCTGCAGGCTGGTATGGCCCATCAGCGTCAGCATCAGCGTGCTCTTGCCGACGCCGTTGCGGCCCAACACCGCCAGGCACTCGCCCTGGTCCAACGACAGGCTGAGGTCCTCCAGCACCGTCGACTCGCCGTAGCCGGCATACAGGCCTTGCACTTCAAGCAGCATGCTCGTGCCCCCGCCGCCCTAAATACACGGCACGCACTTGCTCGTTGGCCGAGATCTCCGCGGGCGTTCCCTCCGTCAGCACCCGGCCGCCCACCAGCACCGTGATCCGCTCGGCGAAGCGGAACACCAGGTTCATGTCGTGCTCCACGAAGATGATGGTCAGGTCCCGCGGCAGTGCGTCCAGCCGCTCGAAGATGGCCGCACTTTGCGTGGTGGGAACACCTGCCGCCGGCTCGTCGAGCACAAGCACACGCGGCTTCATGGCGAGGGCGATGGCGATTTCCACCATGCGCTGCTGTCCATAGGCCAGACGATGCACCGGCTCCGCTTCGAACTGAGCCAGGTTCACGAAGGCCAGATGCTCCCGCGCCTCGGCCATCACCCGGCGGTCGCCGGCCGCACTGCGCCAGAAGGCCCGGGTCTTGCGTTCGCGTTCGAACACTGCGAGCGCCACGTTTTCCAGCACCGACTGGGCCCGGAACAGCTGGTTGATCTGGAAGGTGCGCGCCAGCCCCTTATGCACGCGATGCGGCTGCGACAGTGCCGTGATATTTTCGCTACCCATCAGCACCTGCCCGGCGCTGGCACGATAGCTGCCAGTCAACGCATGCGTGAAACTGGTCTTGCCGGCGCCGTTCGGTCCGATCAGCGCGTGGCGGGCGCCGGGAGCGACCGCGAAATCCACGTTGTCAACGGCGGTGAAGTGCCCGAACCGTACCGTCAGCCCCCGCGTCTGCAGGGCTGGCGTGGTCACGGCGTCTTCCTGCGAAGACGAAGTAGCGTTTGTAGCCCGCCCGCTATTCCGCCGCGCATCACCAGGACCGAGGCCATCAGCACAAGCCCTAGGCTCAGCTGCCAGTATTTCGGGCTGAGGTTCGACAGCGCGTCCTTGACGGTTCCGAACGCCGCGGCTCCGATCACGACGCCGTAGATGTGCCCGGTGCCCCCGAGTGTCGCGACCATCATCACCTCCGCCGAGCGGTCAAATCCCAGCATGTCCAGCGATACGAAATGGCTGGTCTGTGCGAGCACGGCGCCACTCAGCCCGGCGATGGCGCCGGACAGCATGTAGGTCACTGCGATATGCCGCGCAGTGGGTGCGCCGATCGCAGCCATGCGGGTGACGTTTTCCCGAATGCCCGTGAGCGCCAGGCCGAAGGGCGAAGTGGTGATGCGCCACATCGCCGCATAGACGCAGACCAGCACGGCGAGCGCATAGAAGAAGGCCGTCCGTCCCGTGAAGTCGAACGCGAACAGACCCAGGATCGGGCCGATCTCGAAATCGGACAGGCCGTCCGCGCCCCCGGTGAGGTCGCGCAAATGGTTCGCCGCTTCCACCGTCAGCGCACCGATGCCGAGCGTGATCAGCAACCGGGTGAGGTCGTTGCCGCGGGCGATGATCGGTGTCAGCAACAGTGCCGCGGCGGCGCTGACCAAGCCGGCGGCGGCCAGGCCCAACACCGGCTCGGTATAGCCGGCCCGGGCGATGATGGCGGCGGTGTAGGCGCCGAGGCCGAAGAATGCGGCATGCCCCAGCGAGACGATGCCGGCATGCCCCTGCAACAGGTCGTAGGACAGCACGAAGGTGGCCAAGATCAGCAGCTGCGTGATCAGCGCCAAATAGTCGGGGAACAAGAAGAAGCTGCCCAGCGCACAGACCAACAGAACTGGCGCGAACCAGGCGGTGGCGGTCGCCTTCATGCCCGGCGCCCCGCCAAGCCGCGCGGATAGACCAGCAGCAGCCCGACCAGTAGGACATAGATCACGAACGGTCCCACTTGTGGCACCTCGTATTTGAACACTGCATCCACCACACCGAGGACCAGCGCCGCCGATAGCGAGCCGCCGATCGAGCCCGGGCCGCCGATCGCCACGATCATTAGCACGACGATCAGGTATTTGAACGGAAAGGTCGGGTCCAAACCCAGCGAGTCGACCGCCAGTGCGCCGCCCAGACCCGCCATGCCCGCGCCCAAAGCGAAGGTGATGGCAAAGATCTGCTGGACCCGTATGCCAATCCCTTCTGCCGCCCAGCGGTGATCGACGGCGGCGCGGATACGGGCGCCGAACAGAGTGTGGTTGAACAGCGCCACCAACAACGCCGCCGCGACCGCCGCCACCAGCGTCAGGAAAAGCCCGTTGGCGCCGACGGTGACACCGAGAATGGTCTCGCGGCCCGACAGCCATGCCGGTAACGCGATGGGTTGTTGCTGCGGCCCGAAGATGATCGTGGCCAGGGCGCTGGCGGCGAAGGCCAGCCCTATGGAGAACAGCACCTGCTGCAAGGGCGGTTCGCGGTAGATGAAGCGGATCACCACCCGCTCCAGCACGAGCCCCACCAACCCGGCGATGACGAAGGCAGCCGGCAACGTCAGCAGGAATGGTAGGCCTACCTGGTTCACCAGGGTAACCGTGACATAGCCGCCGACCATGGCGAAGACCCCATGCGCCAGGTTGATGTAGCGCATCAATCCCAGCGTGATGGAAAGCCCGATGGAGAACAGGAACAACAGCATACCGTAGGATACGCCATCGGCGACTACGCCCAGCAAATTCAGCATTCAGGGTCCACCGCACAGGAATGCCAGCGCCTTGCAGCGCCGGCAAAGCGCCTCATTTCAGTGCGGGATCCTTGGCCGGGTCCTTTACGTTCGGAAACGCAGCGATCTGGACGTTCTGCCATTGTCCATCAACGAACTGTCCTTCGCGGACATACATGGTCTGGATAACGTCGCGCGTGTCCGGGTCTATGGTGAAACTGCCGCGCGGGCTGTCGAGCGTGGCGCCCTTCATGGCCTTCATCAGCGCCGCGAGACTCAGATCGCCCTTGGTCTCCTCTACCGCGTGATAAATCAGTGCCATGCCGTCATAGCCGGCGACCGCGCGAAAATTCGGGATGGCGTTGGCACCAAACATCTCTTTGTATTTCTTCACGAAGGCGATGTTCTGCGGGTTTTGCAGTCCGACCTGGTAGTTATGGACGGAGATCACGCCCTTCAGCGCGTCACCGAACAAAGGTAGCGAGTTATCCTCGACCAGATCGCCGGTCACCAGCAGCTTGATGCCGGAATCGGTCAGGCCGCGTTTCTTGGCTTCCTTCATGAAGGCAACGGCCACGTCGCCGCCCGGATCGAAGCTGAACACGGCGTCGGGCTTGGCTTCCATCGCGCGCTGCAGATAAGGCGCGTATTCCATTTCCGACACGGGCGTGCGCGCACTGCCGATGATCTTGCCGCCGCCTTTGGTGAACGCCTTGATGAACCAGATCTCCGCATCGATGCCGGGGCCGTAATCGGAGACGATGGTATAGGCGGTCTTGATGCCGTGCTGGGCCGCGTATTCACCCAACACATAGGCCGTTTGCGGCGTGGTGAACGACACACGCACGAAATTCGGCGATTTCTCGGTGATGATCGAGGTCGCTGCGTTGATGATGATGCCGGGCTTCCCCGCCTCGGTCAGCAGGCTCGCGGCCGCCATCGCGTTCGGCGTGAAACTGTAGCCGAGAATGACGTCCGCCTTCTCGCGCACGATCAGTTCCTGCGACATCCTGCGCGATAAATCGCCGGAGCCGGGGCCCTGGTCGTCCCGCGTTACGATCTTGACCGGCATCCCGGCAATGGTCGTGCCGTGCATGGCCTGGTAGGTCTTGATCCCGTTCTCGTATTGCGAACCTTCGTCGGCATAGATGCCGGAGAGCGGCAGGATCACGCCGATGGTCAGCGTTCCGGCCGCCCGGGCTGGTGCCGCGCCGGCCATGACGCCGGCGGCGGCCAGGGCACCGAACTGGAGTTGCCGGCGGGTCAGACGGGGCTTGGACACGGGCGTTTCCTTTATTTGAGCTGGGACGATTTCAGCGGGCATCCGGAACCAGCCGCGTAGCCATGAACTCGTCGAACGTTTCGCCGCGCATGGAGGCATAGACTTCGAGATTGGTTTCGCCGACCAGCCGGGCGAATTTCTCCAGCACAAAGAAATTGGCGCCATTCCGGATCAGCCCGATCCAGTCACGCTCGTGCACCAGGGTTGCCTCAGCGTCCGTCAGGCCCGCGTCGCGGCACGCTGCGGTTTCGTCAGCCTGGAACTGCGCCCGGTAGTGCGGTTCACGCATGTTCCAGAAGAAGCGGTTGAGGCGGATCTTATCCACGGCGGTTCGGAGGTCGAAGGCATAGGTGCCGTCGATCGACTCGACCCCTTCCAATTGGACGTTGCCGGGCGCGCGCTTGTCTTTGGCTTCGACGGGATTGTTCTCCTCGAATACCAGCACCGTCATCGCCGTCGTTGTCGCCAGATAGTAGTTCTGATGCACCTTGGTGATGTCGTCGCTGAGCGCGCCGCGCATCGCCAGCCACATGATCTGCTCGACGCTCTCGGCGCCACCCAGGCGGATGTAGTCGACATGCTTCATCCGGGCGAGCGTCAACGGGTCCGTCTCGATCAGATCGAGGAAACGCATGTCCCATTCGGTATCGTTATAGCCAGCGCGCTCGCCATGGATCTGATGCGATAGGCCGCCAGTGCCGAGCACGGCAACGGTCAGCTCCTCCGGATAGGCTTCCACCGCGCGGCGCAGCGCCTGGCCGAGTTTGAAACACCGCATCGGCGTCGGCAGCGGGTATTGCACGACGTTGACCTCGATGGGGATGATCGTCCCGGGCCAGCCCTCGGCATGCGGCCACAGCAATGGCAGCGGCGAAAACACGCCGTGATCGAGCGCGCGGTCCTGGAACACCGAGATGTCGAACTCGTCGTTGATCAACTGCTCGGCCAAATGTTTGGCGAGCGCTGGGTTGCCCGGCAGCGGCGGCAATGGCCGTTTGCCGGCGCCCTCATCGGCGACCTCGTAGCTGGGACCTACGCCCAGCGCGAAGGCAGGATAAAGATCGTAGAAAAACGCATTCAGATGGTCGTTGTAGAAGACGATCAGCACGTCCGGCCGCTTCTCGGCCAACCAATTGAAGGCGGCCTTGTAGCCGTCGAACAAGGGCGCCCAGGCTGGCATCTCCTGTTTGCCCTTGTCGTAGGCCACGCCGATGGTTGGCACGTGCGACGACCCGATGCCACCGATGATTCTGGCCATGCCTGTAATCCTTCGTCTATGTCCGCCCGACCAGGAGCGTGCCTAAGACGTCATCCGTCGTCAAAACGTCGCCGAAACTCTGATAGACCGTGCTGAAACCGATCTCGTGATCCTCCTTGTAGCGCGCCGCGTTGGCGTCACTGACCATGACGACCTTGAAGTCCAGCATCATTGCGTCACGTGCGGACGTTTCGCAGCAGAAATTCGTCAGCATGCCGACGATCGCGACGTTCTCGATCCCGCGCGCCGCCAGCTTCTCCGGCAGATCGGATTTGCCGGGGATGAAGGCGCTGAACCGACTCTTGGTTGCATGCAGGTCACCCGGTTGCACGTCTAGGTTGGCGAAGAGTTTGTGGCCTGGTGCACCCTCGGTCAGGTTGTCGCGGTGTCGGGCGGCGGCCGCTTCGCTGAAGAAGTAGTCGTGGTAGAGCGGCCACAGGCTGCGGCCGCCTTCACCCGCCGTCATGCTGACCCAGGCGACAACCGCCCCCTTGGCACGGAAGGCTTGCGCCAGCCGGTTGATGTTCGGAACGATGGCGACAGCGGGCGGCACGTCGGCGACATAGAATTGCTGCATGTCGATGACCACCAGCGCCGTCTTCGCCGCGTCGAAATGATCGAACACGCGAAGCCGTCCCCGCTTCTTCATCACGCGGTCGATGACGTAATCGGGCATGTTCATCGGTGTGCGACCTTCTTGCCAGTAGATTCCTCTGTGGCATCGAAAATCCGCACACTCAACATGCTATTGCGAAATGCGAGTCTCGAATCCGGTCCGAGCAGCAGGAGAACCCAGAGCACATGACCCGGCGTATGCCGCCGCTGAATGCATCACGCGCCTTCGAGGCTGCCGTGCGCCCTGGCAGCCTGACCGGCGCCGCACCGGCACCGCGTGTCACTCACGGCGTAATAAGCCGCCCATGAGCGTCGTCTTGGCGGGCGACCTCGGCAGCGGCAGCTTCCGGGCCGCCCTGGTCGACGGCGAGGGGGCGACACGCGCGGAACAAGTCATCGTCGGCCCCACCGCACGCGATCGCGGCGATCGGTCCGAGGTGGACGCAGACGATTGGTGGCGCAGCTTCGCCGAAGCCGTGACGGCGCTGGCGCAATCGGCACCCGCGCTGTTTGCCAGCATCGCCGGCATCGCGATCTGCGGCATCACCCGGACGCAGGTGCTGCTCGCCAGCGATGGCAGCCCGCTAGGCCCGGCATTGACGTGGAAGGATGCGCGATCCGAGGCCGTGGCCCGGCGGTTGGGCGAGCGCTTCGCCGGGCAGCATCCGGAAATCGGCGGCATCAACGCATTCCACCCGTTGGCCCGTCTCGCATGGCTGCGGGAGTTTGATGCCTCAACGTTCGACCGGCTCGCGACGGTGCTGGAGCCCAAGGACTACCTCAATTTTCAGCTGACCGGCGTGCGCGCCGGCGATCCCGTCTCGTTCGCCCGGCTGCTTGCCGCCGCTGAGACCCACGAGGGCGTCGACCTCTTCGCCGCCATCGGGGCCACCCGTGCCGTGCTGCCAAGAATGATCGAGCCGTCCGACCGCGTCGGCCTCGTCCAGGGCGGCCTGGCGGCACCGTTCGACCGGCTCGCCGGCGTTCCGGTGTTCTGCTGCTCCAATGACACCTGGGTGGGGGCGGCCGGGTTGGGTGCGCTGCGGGCCGGTTTCGCCTACAACATCTCGGGCACGACGGAGGTGCTGGGCATCGTCGGCGCGGCGCCGGCACGCGCCGAAGGGCTGTTGACCGTCGACTGGCGCGGTTTGTACCAGCTTGGCGGCCCGAGCCAAAATGGCGCCGATACCGTCGCCTGGCTGTTGTCGCTGCTGGGGCGCGGCGATGGTGGCAACATCGGCGCCAGCATCGACGCCCTGCTGACCGGCCAACGGCAGCCGCAGCCCCTCCTATTCCTGCCGTATCTGCAGGGCGAGCGCGTGCCTTACTGGGATCCGTCGCTGCGGGGCGCCTTCGTCGGGCTCAACCGCCAGCATGGCCCGACGGACGTTGCCTGGGCCGTGCTCGAGGGCATCGCCTTCCTCAACCGCTTGGTACTGGACCGTGCGGAAGCCGCCGCCGGCTTCACCGCACGCGAGATCCGGATCGGTGGGGGCGGCGCTGCCAATGCCATCTGGCGGCAGCTCAAAGCCGACATCTGCCGGCGGCCGGTGGTTGCGGGCCTCGCCAAGGAGCCAGGGATTCTCGGCGCGGCCATCGTCGCCTGGACCGGTTTGGGACGGTTTCCGAGCCTGGCTGCCGCGCAGGCCGCACTCGTCCATACCGCCAGCCGTCACGAGCCGGTTGCGGCGCGCAGTCGGTTCTACGACCGCCTATTCGCCCTGTTTTGCCGGACCGGGGATGCCATCGCGCCGATTTCCCACGAGCTCGCCGGCCTCTCCCGGGACACAGATTGAGGATCTCGATGCGGCTTTTCCTCCACACCTACGCGACGGCGCTTGCCGGGCTGCTGCTGCTCGTCGTGTTCGCCGTCGCCGCGCCGAACTTCGCCAGCCCCGCCAACCTGATCAATATCGTGAAGGAGACGAGCTTCCTCGCCATCCTCGCCACCGGCTTCACGCTGGCGCTGATGACGGCCGAGCTCGACCTGTCCGTGGCCGATGTCGCGAGCCTCGCGGCCGTGGTGACGGGCGCACTGATCAGCGGCGGGTGGGCGGTGCCGATTGCCATCGCGGCCGGGATCGCGACCGGCATCGCCGGCGGGATCGTCAACGGCATCTCGGTCACGGTGCTGCGCGTGCCCTCGCTCATCGCCACGCTCGGCACGGCCGCGATCGCCCGAGGCCTCGGTTTCATGATCACCCAGGGTGTGGCTTTTGTCGGCAAGTGGCCGGTCGCCTTCACCGGTCTCGCCCGCGGCACCGTGGCGGGGGTGCCCAATCTCGTGATCTGGCTCGCGATCGTGACTGGCGGCGCGCTGTTCCTGGTGAAGGCGACGCGCACTGGCGCCCACATCACCGCCACCGGCGAGGCCGCCGAAGCCGCCCGTCTCGCCGGCATCGCGACCCAGCGGATGAAGCGGCTGGGTCTGGGCCTGGCCGGCTTCCTCGGCGGCGTCACGGCGGTGCTGCTCGCCGCCAGCCTGTCCTCCGCCGCCCCCAACATGGCGGGGGACTATTTCCTGTATGCGATCGCCGCCGTGCTGCTCGGCATGACCATGTTCGAGCCGGGCCGCCCCAATGTGCCGGGCACCCTCGTTGCATCGCTGATCCTCAAGGTGCTGGGCAACGGTCTCGTGCTGATCGGGGCCGAGTACTATTGGCAGGACATTCTCCTCGGCTTCATCATGGTCGCTTCGGTCGCAGCGTCCGCGGCGGCGCTCAAGCAAACGGCCTTCAGGCTTTGATCCGTAACTACGCAATGGGAACCAACGAATGACCCACCTGACGCGGCTGCTCGCCGCACTCGCACTGCTGCTCGTCACGGGCGCGCTGCCGGCGCGTGCCTTCGAAATCGGTATCATCGCGTTCCAGATGTCGTCGGAGACCCATGCCCGCGTCGCTAACGCCGCGGTCGCGGAGGCGAAGAAGCTCGGCTGGACCGTGACGCTGCTCAACTCCGAAGGCTCGTTGCCAAAACACACCGAACAGTTCGAGACGCTGATCAACAAGAAGGTCGACGCCATCCTCATCGCCATGGGCAAGCCGGTGGAGGCCGCCGCCCAGTTCGCGGAGGCAAAGGCAAAGGGCATCCCCGTCATCACGGTCATGTCCGGCGCCAGCCCGGACGCACTGATGGACGTGCAGGACGACGAATACAAAGTGGGTGCCGAGGCGGCCGTCTACCTGATGGGCGAGATGGGCTATCAGGGCAACCTGCTGGAAGAGCGGTTCGAGGGCAACGTCGGCACCCGTATCCGTGGCAAGGAACTCGATGTCGTTCTGAGCGAGAACAAGGGCGTCAAGGTGCTCGGCAGCCACTCGATGAACGCCACCGGCAGTTGGCGCGACGAGGTGCGCAGCGGCATGCAGGCGCTGCTGCTGCGCAACCAGGGCAACGTGCAAGGGATCTGGATCTCCTTCGACGCGCAGGCCTACATCGTCGACGACATCCTGCAGGCACAGGGCCTGAAAAAAGGCCAGATCCCGATCGTCTCCGTCGACGGCGGCAAGGAGACCTACCGGCGGATCGCCGACCCGGACAGCCTGCTGACCGCGACCTTCGCCATCCCGTTCGAGCCGATGGGCAAGGCCGCGGTCGACGCGCTCGATACCATCGTCGTCAAGAAGCAGCCGAAGGAGTCGGTCACCGTCGGCCCGTATCTGTTCATGGATGCGCCGCTGGTCGACGCGCACAATGTCGGGTCCTACCTGCAGCCGTAGGGCGCGTGCGCATGACCACGATGACCGCGCCGCTGCTCTGCCTCACCGATATCCGCAAGAGCTACGGCGCGGTGGAGGCGTTGCAGGGTGTCGACCTCGACGTGAGGCCAGGAGAAGTGTTGGCGATTTGCGGCGACAACGGTGCGGGCAAGTCGACGCTGATCCGCATCGTCTCGGGCGCACAGATGCCGACCGGCGGCGTCATTCGGCTGGACGGCCGCGAGGTCCGCTTTGTCTCCCCGCACGCGGCGCTGGCGGCCGGTGTGGCAACGATCTACCAGGACCTTGCGCTGGCGCCGCGCCTCTCGATCGTCGAGAACGTGTTCATGGGGGCGGAGATCACCCGCGCCTTGTGGGGCCTCCCGTTCCTGCCGCGTGTGCTCGACAAGCGACGCATGCGGGCCGACGCGCGCACCTATCTCGCCCGGCTCGCCATGCCGATCGAGGACATGCGGCGGCCGGTCGAGCGCATGTCCGGCGGGCAGCGCCAGGCGGTGGCGATCGCCCGAGCCCTACGCTGGGATGCCCGCATCGTCATCATGGACGAGCCGACGGCAGCACTCGGCGTGAAGGAGACGGCGTTGGTGCTCGACCTGATCCGGCGGCTGAAGGCGGAGGGCCGCACCATCCTTCTCGTCAGCCACAACATGGCCGACGTGGTGGCCGTGGCCGACCGGGTGGCGATCCTGAAAGCCGGGCGCAAAGTGATCGATCGCGCGGTGGACGGAGTGTCGGCGGACGCACTCGCACACATGGTCATGACGGGCAAAGCGGCGTGACCTTCTCCCTCCCGTATAAGGACCTAAGGCACTCACACAGTGTCGTCAGAAAGCCGTCGGTACGAGATTATTATGCCCCTCCCCTTGAGGGAGGGGTTAGGGGAGGGGTGGCCAACGGCATGGTCCTGGGTCCGGAATGCCAAAGAACACGAGCGGCTCGGTATGTGGCCACCCCTCCCCCTAGCCCCCTCCCTCAAGGGGAGTGGGCGGATTCAAATGCCCTGGGTCAAGGGCGTGGCTACCCGGCGGTTGGAGACGCCGTGCTGAACCGGTCGAGGATGTTGCGGGTGATCTGTTGCGTGTAGGCGCAGTTCCGCTTCAGCCCCATCACCCACTCGCAACTCGCGGCCGTCAGCACCTCGCCCTTGCCGCGCCGCATGGACACCACCATGCCGGATCCGTGGTACGACTTCGCCAGTGTTTCCTCGTTGGCGACGCCATAGATCATCTCCGCCTTCTCGTACCAGTCATGCGCGCCCACGTAGGCCCGAAGCGTGTAGCTTTCGAGCGGCGCCTCCGCCATCACCGCAGGCGTCATCGCCAGGATCTCGACCGTGTCCGGCGTGCCGTCATCCCCCGTCGGATAGGGCAGGCCGCCGCGGAAGGTGTAATCGACGCCGTCCACCTCGTAGCCGAAGATGCGCGCCTCGGCCCCGAAGATGTCGCCATAGGTCAAGTCGGTAGTGGCAAATACCCAATGCTCCGGCCGGTACACGGTGAAGCCCCTGCTGCCACGCGGGGTGAAGCGGCCCCAGTTCGCGTAGGTGCCGCCTAAGCCGTTCACCCCGACCGTGCTGGCGCCGGGCCAGCGTACGTGCCGATCCTCCCAGGCGCTGGTGAGCCGCGTGGTGTCGCCGGTCTCGCGAATTGGGTCCGTCAGGTGCGCGTTGCTCTTGTAGCAAACTTGGCGCCGGCCGTCGTCCTCCAGCCGGATCTGCCAGGTGAAGTTTGCGCCGAGCCGGGCGAAGTTGCCGCCGCGTTCGACGTAGCCCTCGATGGCGAGGCGCATCTCCCGCGTCCAATACTCGTCATGGCCGACCACGACGACGCAGGAATAGCCGTCCAGCAGCTCCGGGCGCAGGTGCAGGTCGGTCTGGGTGATCGTGTCGAGGGCGTAGCCCTCGCGTTCGGCCCAGATCGCGAAGTGCCGGTCATACTGCGCCCAGCCGGTCGCGGCGTAGTAGTAGCTGAAGCCGTTGGCGTAGGACCATTCCTTGAAGTCGTAGCGCAAGGGGGTCATCGGCTCGGCGACCGTGGCACAGATGCGCGGGGCGTTGTCCGGCAGCTTCACCAGGCCACGGGTCCAGGGCCGTTGCAGGCTCAGCAGCGGCGACATCTCGTTGCGGTTCGCGCCGTGGCTGCCGCCGTAATGGTTGGCGCCGCCCCAGTCGTTGTACGCGGTATAGGTGCAGGTCGGCAGCACGTGCAGCAGCCGCCCGGGGTGGGCGGTGGCAGCAGGACGGACGACGAAGAAATGATGTTGGACGAAGCGGCCGCCTTGCTGCCGGGCCACGCTCGACTCGACCAAGTAGAAGCCGGACGGCAGGTCGCCCGGCAAATTCCAGCTATGCAGCACGGGCCAGCCGCACCCGGCTTCGTAGGCGTCCACCGGCATGGGGGTAGCCTGGCCCGGCAACCCTTCCTCCCGGTGCACGACCGCGGGATGCAGCCCGTCGCGCGTCACCTCGATCGTCCACGCTTCCGCGTTGGTGCTGCCGTGGAACTGCACGGTCTCACCGGCGGCGTAGGAGATGGCGTCGGTATAGACGTGGATCTCGTGCCACGCCGGGTCACCGCGCGGGGCCTCGAAGGGGCGCATCTCCTGCCAGTGATGGTCCCCCGAAACTGGATAGACGAGGCGGGGACCCACGTTGACGGTGCTGTCCGGCCGGGCGGTGGGGTCATTGTAAAGCGGCATAATGCTGTCAGGACACCTTGAGGTTGTAGAACAGCGGGAAGCCGTCGACGATTCCCGTCACATTGCTCCGGAACGCGGTGGGCGGGGTCCAGGCGCCGGTCGGTAAATACGGGATGTCCTGGAAGGCCTGCAGCTGGATCTCCTCCGTGATGTGCTTCTGGTCCGCCAGGGTGTCGGCGGCGAGAAACTGGTCGCGCAGCGCCTCGATCTTTGGCAAGTCGGGCCAGCCGGAGGTGCCGGTCTTGCCAGGGCCGCGGACGTAGGACTGCGTCGCCGGGTTCAGCGCGATGATGCCGGGGATGTAGTTGCACCAGGCGCTCCAGCCGCCCTTGTCCAGCCCGTCCCGGTTGTTCATCACGCGCGTCGCGACCGAGCCCCAATCGGAGGCCTGGTAATCCAGGTTGATGCCCGTGCGGCGGAACATGTCGCCGGCAATCTCGCTCATCGTGTTCAGCGCGGCCAGGTCGGTCGGCACGACGAGGACCACCTTCTCGCCCTTGTATCCCGCCTCCTGGAGGTTGCGCTTGACCTTGTCGTAGTCGGGTGCCCCGGCCATCGTCTGCAGGCCGGCTTCGGTCGCCAGCGGGGAGCCGGGCAGGAAGAAGCCGCACCGGTCGTTCCACAGTGAGCGGTCGTCGCCCATGACGGCCGTCATGTAGTCGGCCTGGTTGATGCCCGGAAGAAAGGCGCGGCGGATCGCCGGGTTGTCGAACGGCGGCTGCAGGTGGTTGAGGCGGATCATGCCCATCAGCCCGGCCTTGTCCTTCACCTCGACCTTCACGTTGCCCGCGCGCTTCAGCATCGGCACCAGATCGGCGGTGGGTTGTTCCCACCAGTCCACCTCGCCCTCCTGCAGGGCGGCGCCGGCGGTGGCGGCATCCGGGATGGTGTGCCATTCGACCCGGTCGACCCGGGCGATCTTGCCACCGGCTAGGAAGCTCACCGGCTCGTTGCGCGGCTTGTAGCCGGTGAAGCGCTCGTACACGGCGCGCGACCCGGCCATGCGCTCGGCTGCCACCCAGCGGAACGGGCCGCTGCCCACGATCTCGGTCACTTGGACGGAGGGCGGGTTCTTGGCGAAGCGCTCCTGCATCACGGGGCAGTAGGACGACGGCTTGGCCAGCGCTGTGGCCAGCAACGGGAACGGCTTCTTGAGCTTGACCAGGAAGACGCGGTCTGAAACCGGCGTCATCTCGTTGGTGATCGCGCGGATGTTCTGGCCCAGCACGTCGGCCTTGGTCCAACGGTCGATGCTGGCGATGGCGTCGCGGGCGAGAATCGGGGAGCCATCGTGGAATGTCGTGCCTTCGCGCAGGGTGATACGCCAGGTGCGTCCGTCATCCTCGATGGTGTGGCCATCGACCAATTGCGGCTGGGCGTTGTAGCTGCTGTCGAGGCCGTAAAGCTGGTCGTAGACCATCATGCCGTGGTTTCGCGTCACGAGCGCCGTGTTGAACACCGGGTCGAGCAGCGTCAGGTCCGATTGGGGGACGAACCGGAGCAAGGAAGCCGCCCCGGCAGTTCCCTGAGCGCGCACGACGCTGGGTCGCGCCATCGTCGCAGCCGAGGTGCCGGCCGCCAAGGCCAGGAAATCACGACGCTTCACGAGACACCTCCACCGATGGTCCGAGACCTTGCGTCACAAGGCTCGATTTGACCAAGGCCGAAAATAGCCTGTCCGCCGCGGAGCAGGCGCCGCGGGCGGAGGGCCTGTCGCGAGCGCAGGCAGTATCTGCCCGGGTACGATAGCACTTCGACCATTCCGTACTATCCACCGGATCACTCTGATGCTTTCTGCCGCTCATCATCTGTTGTAACGTCTTGGTTGCATGTATCAACTCATCGCAAGCACGACAGGATTGGCGTCGACATGAGCGCTTCTGCCAGTCCAAGCGCATTCGGCTCCTCTGCGATCGTGCTACTGGGCGGCCCGAGTACCCGGATCGTCTTGCACCGGAAGCTTATCCTGACGTGCTTCATGATCCCTATTTGTCTCGGGCTACTCGCCGGGCTGCTGATCCCGGACCGCGGAACCGCTGATGCATTACTCCTTGTAACCGAGAGCACCGCGGCAGCGGGCGTGTCTGATCAGGCATGGGTCCCATGGGATACTGCGGCGTTCGTGGCGGGGGCGTTGAAACCCCTGCGCGTCTATCCCACCGATGACCCGGCGGTGGTCCGAGTCGTCGCCACCGCCGACACCCCGCAATCGGCGATGACTGTGATGTCGCGCATTCTCGATACCGTCGGGTCGGCCCATTTTCCCGCTAAGTTTTCTCGGCTGGCTGTTGCAGGCGGGCCGGATGTTGCGGCCGACCAACCCAAGGCAGGAAACACCGATCTGGCCGAAGATCTCCGCCAAACCTCGCGCCGGATCGCTGACCTCACCGAGCGGTTTGATGCACTGCAGCAACAGGCAGAAGGCGCGCGGGCGGTCGCGGCGGCCGCGAGCCAGTTGCTGGCCGGTCAACCGGCCACGCTGCCGGATTCCTGGCAGACCGAGCCCAACACGCCATCAGACGCCGAACGCGCCCTGCTGCTCAGCCTGATGGTGGAGCGTGAACACCTCGTTTCGCAATACGCCGCCGATTTCCCGGCGATCCAGGAGGTCAACCGCAAGATCGCGACGGTACAGGCGACCATCGCGGGCGACGGCAAGCCGCGCCGTGTCACGATTCGCGACGTCCGCAATCCCACGGCGATCGCACTCACCACGCGGCTGGCACTGTCCCGTTTGGCGGAACTGGATGCCACCGCGCAGAGCCGTGTCATCCAAAACCAACTCGCAGAGGCAAGGGCGCAGAGTGCCGACCTCGCGCATAGCAGGGACGAGGCCCCACGATCGGGCCAGGCCGCATCGGCGCCGCTCGAGCCCGTGATGACTGGTCCGGACCTGGCGGTATTGCGCGCGCCCGCCGCCGGGTCGGGCGGCTGGACCTTGGTCAACGAACTGCTTCTGGCCAGCATTGCTGCGGGGTTGGCGCTCGCCGGCGCTGCGGCCGTATTCCAGCGCTGGGCGGTGCGGTTCCTGTTCCCGGTGGATGGCATCCGGCTTCGGGGTGAGCATCCGCTGGCCGCTGTACCGCATCTCGTCGACTCCATGGAAGGCGTGGCAGGACCGATGCTGGTTCGGGATACCAACCCCGCAGGAGTGCTGCTGCGATGAGCAGGCGGCCGTCATACCTGCTGATGCTGGCCGGGGTTTGCGCCCTGCTGGCGGGCTGCACGACCACGCAAAGCACGCGCCCGGTCGAACGCAACCCGCAAGGTTTCGCCGCCTGGACCGATCAGCCCCCTGCCTATCTGCTTGGCCCGGGTGACCGGGTGAAGGTGCAGTTCCTTCTGACGCCAGAGTTAGGGGAGGAGACCACGGTCGAGCCGGACGGTACGATCGCTCTGCGCAGCGCCGGCCACGTGAAAGCAGAAGGTCTCACCGCGGCGCAACTCGAACAGTCCATCGCCGCGGCTTCGAAGAGGCTGTTGCTGTCACCGATCGTGACGGTCTCGGTGTCCGACCCGGCGGCAGCCTTGATCTATGTCGGCGGCTCGGTGCGTCGGCCCGGCGCCTATCCGGTCACCGGTCGGCGCGGCATCGTCGAGGCGATCGCGCTTGCCAACGGGCTGGAGCCTGAGGCTCGCGAGGACGAAGTCGTGCTGATCCGGCGCAACCCGGATAACCGGCCAATGCTTCGCACGGTCGACGTGCAAGCCTTCGTGTCGACCGCGGTGGCGCCGGGTGACGTGCCGCTCTATGCCGGCGACATCGTGTTCGTGCCGCGTAACCGGATTTCCGAGGTGGACCTCTGGGTCGATCAGTTCATCAACAAGCTGATCCCGTTCAGCCGGTCGTTCGGCTACTCGATCAACCGCAACACGCCCGGGGCCTTGCTATGACCGACCTGGCCCCGGCCGCCGAGATTTGCATGCAAGCGACGGTGTCTGCGGCAGACGTCGCCGTGGTCATCGTCACGTACAACCGGGCCATCGAATTGCGCCGGTGTTTGGCCTCGCTCGAGCGGCAGCATCCGCCCGTTGGGCATGTGACGGTGTTCGACAATGCCAGCAGCGATGGCACGCAAGACATGGTTCGCGCCGAGTACCCCTGGGTTAGGTTGCTGACTTCGCCCGAGAACCTTGGGGCCTGCGTCGCTCGCAACGAGGCGGCTCGCGGGTCGACCGAGGCCTTGATCTGGTTTCTCGACAGCGACACGGAAGTCGTCGAATTGGACGGCGGCGCCCGCATGGCCGCCTTGTTCCAGAGCAGCGACGTGGCGGCCGTTGGTGGCGAGGCGGTCATCACCGCACGGGGCCGCGTCATCGGCGTCAAACGCCTCCGCCTGACGCCGAACGCCTTGGTGCAGGGCGACCTGATCCTGGCCAACGAGCCGGAACTGTCGCCCTGCGACGTCATCGCCAGTTGCAACCTGATGGTCCGCCGCAGCGACTTCGAGGCCGTGGCCGGCTTCGATCCATTCTACTTCTTCTTCTACGAGGACATGGACCTGACGTGGCGTCTGGCGAACAAGGGGCGGACGCTCTTGGCGCTATCGTCGATGCCAGTTATACACCGGTATTCGGATTCAGCTCGAATTCGCCGGATTTGGCCGGAAAGCCGCAATCGGACCTACTTCATCATCAAAAATTTCGGCTGGACGCGGCTGGTGATTTTACCCGCGCTCGACGTCGCCCAGATGATCCGCACCGACAGCGTGCTGCGGCTGCTGCGCCGGGCCGCGAAATCGTCCGACGCGATGAGCCTGGTGACCGTGCGAGAGACCGGAGCGACGAAGCCAAAGGGTGCGGCGAGCCGGGCAGCCAGGCTGATCGCCCGCATGCTGGGCAGGTTGCTGCTGACCTATGCGGCGGTGCCGTTCGTACTGGTCCCGGCGCTCAAGGCCCGTGCTCTGCTGAGCCCGCAGGGAGCGGCGCGGCCCAGCCACGCCGCGCGCACGGGCCTTGGCTGAGTGAGGCCGACACGCTTGCTGGCACTTCCGGGCGCGGCTTTCGTCATGTCCGCCATGGTCGGCTTCGGCGCACGTGGCATCGAGGCTGGATCCAAATTCGCCTTGCAGGTCAGCGTCGCCCGCCTCCTCGGACCCGGCGGCAGCGGCGCAGTGTTCATGGCGCTGACCATCATCACCCTGGCCGCGACCTTCGGCCGGATCGGGCTGGATCGCTCGCTGACCTTCCGCATCGCCACCGCATTAGCGAGCGGCGACGGTGAGGCGGTCCCGGGTCTCATCGGCACGGGCATGGCGATATGCCTGCTGCTCTCCGGCGCATTTTCGCTGCTGGTGGCGATAGCTGCCGGGCCGCTTGCGACGCTGGTGTTTCACGAGCCGGCACTGATCGGCCCGTTGCGGGTGCTGGGCTTCGGCATCGCTCCCATGGCCATGCTCGCCATGGTCATCGGCGTGCTGAACGGCGTCGGCCGCGCCGGATTGGCGCAACTGATCGGCAGCGCGATGTGGCCGCTGCTCGCTGCAATCCTGGTGCTGCTGCCAGGCACTGCGACGGGCATCGCGGCCATGTTGCTGGTCGCCCTCACGGTTGCAACGGTGAGCGGGCTGACGGCGCTGCGCCGCCTCGTCCTGTTGCCCAAGTTCCGCTTCGATCGTGGGGCCCGGCATGCGCTGACCGAGATCGGTTGGCCGCTTTGTGCCGTGGACACGATCCAGGTCACCTTGATCTCATTGCCGACGATCATCCTCGGGGTCTTTGCAAGCATCCAGGACGTCGGCGTGTTCGCCCTGTGCAACCGCCTCTCGCTGATCATGACCATCGTGTTGATGGTGATGGCGGGCCTCGGATCCTCCCACATGGCCGCAGCCCACGCCCGGCGGGACGTGGCGGCGCTGCAGCGGGTCATGCGGCACCTGATCGGCATCGCCATGCTGTGCGCCGCTCCGGCATTGCTGTTGCTGGCGATGGCCCCGCAACACGTTCTGCTGCTGTTCGGCAGAGGTTTCGCCGACGGCGCTCCGATACTGCGCGTGTTACTGGTGGGGCAGGCGGTCGGGATCGTTTTCACCTGCGCGCCCAACGTGCTGGAGATGACGGGCAATGGCTGGCGGCTGCGCCGGCTGAACATCGCCACCCTGGCGGTAAACGTCGCCGCCTGTCTGCTCCTGATCCCCGGTCACGGCCCGACCGGGGGTGCCATGGGCGCCGCGCTGGCGACCTCACTGACACTGGTGACGTACAACGTCGCATGCGGCGCGATGGCGTGGCGCTACCTCGGCATCAACGCCTCGGCCCTCTCGCTGCTCGGCATGCTGCCCGGTAGACGCCGCAGCCAGGTGGCACCGTGAGCGACGAGGCCACCACGCGCGCGGCGGAACCACCGCGCGCTTACCTGGCCCCAGCGGGTCAGGAGTCGATCTTGCCCCCGCGCGATCAGGCCGCGGGCCGCAGCGGCTTGCGCACCGCGCTGCGCAACTTCGTCATTCACGCCTTCTACAATCCCCGTATTGTCGCCGCGGCGGTGCTGCTGCCCGTATTGCTGGGGGCCACACTGGCCTTCTACGCCGGTCCGCGGTTCACCGCCGTGAGCACGCTCATCGTGCTGCTCGGGCGGGAGAACACGTCGCAGGACATTGCCGGCACCAACCCGATCAGCCTGTCGATCACCGGCCTTAAGGAAGTCGCCTCGGAAGTCGACATCATCTACAGCAACGACGTCATCGACCAGACGCTGCGGACCGTCGGCCCGGCGACCTTGCTGCCCGGTTTGGCGCAACGGCGCTGGTTCGGCTTGCTGCCGCCGCTATCGCCCGACGAGCAAATCAAGTCCGCGGAAAGCTGGTTTCTCAGCCATATGCAGGCGAGCGTGCAGAACGACACAAACATTCTTCGCGTGACCTTCACCGACCCCGACCGGGGGCTCGCCGTGCGTACGCTCGCTGCCCTGATCGACGCCTACATGGCCCACCGGCGGGCCGTTTTCGCAACCACGTCCTCGCGGTTCCTGACCTCCGAACTCGACACCTACACGAAACAGCTTGCCGATATCGATACCCAGATCCAGCTCGTGAAGTCGCAGTACGACGTGCTGGATATCGCGCAGGACATCGCACAAACCGAGAGCCGGCTGCAACGCATCCAGCAGCGCCGCGACGAGTTGTCGGAGCGGCGGCGCGCAGTGGCCGCTCAGATCGCTGGCGCGTCCGCACGGCTCGCGTCGTTGCCGCGGACCGTGTTCGACTCCCGGGATCGCTCCAATCAGCACGGCAACGACGACAGCAGCAACGCGCTGTTGCGGCTGCAGGTGGATCGCGATCACCTCGCCGCGCAATACACGCCGAGCTACCCGCCGCTGCAGGAACTCGACCGCAAGATCGCATCCACACGCGCCGCGATCGGCACCGCGGCACGGACCGATTCCACGGCATCGCGCGATATCCGCAACCCCGCTTTCGACGTGCTCAACACCCAGCTCGTGTCCTCCCAGGTGGAGGCGGGTGCGCTCGACAAGCAGTTGGAACAGGTCGATGCAGAACTCGGCCCTGCCCAGCAGCGGGCGGCGGCGTTGCGGATTGCCGAGAGCCGCTTGCGCGATCTCGGACGCAACCGCGACGTGATCGAAGCGAATTACCGGCAGTTCTCGCTGCGGGAAGCCGGCGAGCGGATCGAGGAAGATGCACAGCAGTCGCGCAGTGCGAATGTTCAGATCGTGCAGCAGCCAACCGCTCCGGCCAGGGGCGGCTCCCTGGCGTCCAGCTTCCTGCTCGCTGGCATGCTGGGTGGCGTGCTGCTCGGCGCTGCCGCAATCGTTCTCTGCACGATCCTGCGCGATGCCTTCATCCTGCCCGAGGAGGTCGAGCGGCATCTCGGTATTCCAGTGCTTGCCGATCTGCCGGTGGGTCCGGCGCAATACGGCACGCCGGAGGGCGCGCTGCAGGTCGCCAATCTCGCGGCGATGCTGCTCGACGTCTCCGCGGCAGGGACGCGCTACTCGGTGTTCCAGTTCATTCCAACGGAGCTGGAGTCCGGAAATGCCGGCCTGGTCCGCGCGGTGGCGGTCGAGTTTGCCGCGATCCACAATATGCGCACGCTGATCATCGACTTGCAGGACGATGGTCAGGAGCATGTCGCAGCCCTCGGCCGCGGTATGGGGCTGCCCGCCGGCAGTGCGGATAACAGGTTGCAGATCCAGACCACGGCCATTCCCCATCTGTCGGTCGCGATCAACGCTGCGGAGTCCGAGCTCGCCAGTTCGCGAACCTTGCTGCCGCGCTCGCGCCAGGTGCTGAACTCGCTGCGGACACGGTTTGACATGGTGCTTGCGATCGCCCCCTCGCGAGCCGGAGACTACGCAGCGCGCCGCCTGGCCACGCTGGTCGACGCGAACCTGCTCGTGCTGCGGGCCGATCACAGCCGTGCCGCGACGGCCGACCAGTTGTGTGAGGGCCTGCTGTCGGCCGGCGCGGCGATCTTCGGCGCGATCTTCGTGGGCGACCGTGCCTACGTCCCCCGTTTCATCCTTCGATGGCTTTAGGCCGCCGGCGATGGCTGTAGACCGCTGGCCGCGCGTGCGGTCAGGCGCCGGCCAGCTGCCGGCGTTGCGGCCCGTGCGGGTTCGTGCCGGGACCGACGCCGGCCCGGCCATGCGGGTTTGGATGGTGCTGCTGCTCTGTCCCCTCCTGGTGCTCTCGACCGGCATCTTCGGTTACATCAGCGACATCCGGCCGCTGTATCTGCTGACGAAGGCCTGGCCCGTTCTGACCGTGCCATTCGCGGTCGCAGCCATTCTGCAGCGGCGATTGCCCGGCACCGCATTGCTGATCGTTCTGCTGGTGTACGTGCTGATCTTCACGCCGATCATCGCTATGGCTGAGTTTGACGTGCCGCTCCTGGTGGCGCTGCAGCCGACAGCGAAAATGACCGGGTTGCTGAACTACTTCGCGATCTTCGAGATCCTGTGCCTTTTGCGTCCCTCTGCGGCTGAGCTGCGCCGAACGGTGCTCTGCCTCGGATTGTTCACGTTCGGGCTGCTGTGGTTCCTGTGGCTCGTGCTGCCAGTTTCCGACTATGCCACGACGCCCGATGGCTCGATGGTGCTGTTGAACGACGTGGAGCGCGGGCCCCGCATCTATGCTCCGATGATCTTTGGCTTCCTGCTGGTGTTCTCCGTTGCGGAGAAGTTCCTCATCCAACCACGCGTGTGGCGGTTGCTGCTGATCCTGGGTGCGTTCGCCACCCTGCTGGACATCTACAAGCAGAAACTCGCCATAACGGCCCTGGGGCTCGTCATAATCCTTTCAGCGATCGCACATTATCGGCGACACTTCCGGCTTGTCCTTGGCATTGGTCTGCTGTTGGCTGCTGTGAGTGTTACGTTCGTGGCGCAAATAAACCTCGATGCCGCCATGAGCGCGATTGGCGGCTCGCTGGAAACCCGCCTGATTTCCGGTCGCCTCGCCATCGACTTCATGCAGCAGGCGCCGCTGCGATGGCTAACCGGGGTCGGCTCGATTCCCCAGCATGACGGCCTGACGCTCGGCGAGTTGTTCCGCTTCCCCTTGTTCTTCTTGTCGGACCTCGGCTGGCTCGGCGTGCTGTTCGAATATGGCGTCATCGGTACGGGCCTGATCATCGCCGTCTACGTCCTGGCAACCGGCCGGCTATATCGCATGATCGTGCCGGGCGATTCGTGGTCGCGGGCAATGTTGGACTATGCCGCGTATCTCTGGCTGGTATTCACCGTGTACTCGGCGGTAGCGGCGCCCGGCGAACTCCTGACGCTGCTGGCCTTGGCCACCTACATGGCGATCCCGCGCACTGCCGCCGCCCGTTATAGGCCCGCTCCCGTCAGCAGACGTTTGCGGCCGCGATGGCGGTGAGCACTCTGTCAGCGCCACGCGCATGGCGTTTGCGGCCCGACCGCGCCGTCGACGGCGCCATCCGCTACTCGGCCGCGCCATCCTTCGACTTGATGCCGGGTCTGGACGGATTGCGCGGGGTGTCGATTCTGCTGGTTATCGCAAGCCACCTTGGAATGGGCAGGGTCGTCCCCGGCGGCCTCGGCGTGACCGTGTTTTTCTTCATCAGTGGCCTATTGATCACCCGGCAACTACTGGCCGAACAGGCGGCCGCCGGGTCGATCCGCCTCGGACTGTTCTATGCCAGGCGGCTGCTCCGCCTCTATCCGCCACTTATCATGATGGTCGCGGTGGGAGGCGTGCTGTTCGCCTGGCTCGGTGGTCCCGTGGTGTGGAAGCAGGTGGTGGCTGCTCTGTTCTACTTCTACAACTACGCACCGATGATCTTCGGCTGGTTCGGCACGCCGCTGAGCAACAGCCCGTTCGATGTGTTGTGGTCGCTGGCCGTGGAAGAGCATTTCTACCTGGTATTCCCGCTCCTTCTCTTCCTGGTCGGCCGGGATCGAAATCGCTTCGCTTTGATCATGGTAGCCTGCCTGGTGCTGGTCCTGGTCTGGCGCTGGCATCTGCTCGAAGCCTGCGAGCAAGGGGCCAAGGTGTGCCTTGGTGTCTCCAGCCAGCAACGCATCGAAGCCAGCACCGACACGCGGCTCGACTCCATTCTTTACGGGGCGCTCCTTGCAACTCTGCTCGGTAGCCGCTGGTGGGCGCGCCGCACGCTCCGTTTGGTCGCTTCGCCCGCGGCCTTTGTTTTAGGCGTGGGATGTCTTCTGCTGAGTCTTGCGATCCGCAACCCGGTGTTCCGAGACACATTGCGATATAGCCTGCAGGGCGTTGGATTGCTGCTGGCAGTCGGCAGCGTGTTGTTCGCGCCCCGGCTTGACCGCGTCCGTATGATATTGGCCTGCCCGGTATCGCGCCTGGTTGGACGCCTCAGCTACTCAATTTATCTGTGGCACTGGCTGATCATCGCGGGCCTTTTGCAATACCGTTTTGGTCACATGAACATGGCGGATCCAACACAAGTGGGTTGGCTCCTGCATGCATCCCTGCCGATCGTCTTGGCCGCTTTAGTCTGCGCCTATGGCTCGTATTATGGCGTCGAGCGGCCAGTCATGCGGCTACGACGCCGGCTTGGATCACATCTGGTGGTGGATGCAGCCCCGATGGCATAGGCTCAGGGCTTCGGTTCCTGCCGTGTAAATCGCATCGTGCATTGGCGCGGTAAGTGGGCGTCAACGGGAAGGGTGACCGGGACATGGCGATAGTAACGGCGAAGGTGGGGCAACCCGCGCCGTCTCGGTGCAAGACGACCGTGGGAGATGGACGATGGCGATGTTGGCGGATGGCAAGGTGGCGATCACGGTGCGGGGCAGCGGCCCGCCGGTGTGGATCTTCCATTCGCTGCTGGCCGATGCGGCAAGCTGCGAACCGTTGGCACAGGCATTGTCCAGCCGGTTCACGGTGACGCTGCCAGATCTTCCCGGCTTTGGCGGTTCGGCGGCGACAGCGCCCGCGCTGGGCGGTGTGGCGGACCGGATGGCGGAAGCGATCGGCCATCATCCCGTGGTCATCATCGGCAATGGCTATGGCAGCTTCGTGGCTTTGATGCTGGCGCTGCGCCACCCGGCACTAGTGCAGCGGCTGGTGCTGGCGGGTACGGGGGCGGCCTTCTCCGAGCCGGGGCGGCAGCAATTCCGCGGCATGGCTGCAGCGGTGTCGGGCAAGGGCCTTCCGGCGATCGTCGACATCGCGATGCTCCGGCTGTTCGCGCCAGACTTCCAGGCCTCGCATCCGGAGTTGATGGCCGAGCGCCGGGCCGGCTTTCTCGCGACCGACCCGGCCGTGTTTACCGGCGCATGCGGCGAGTTGGCAGCGCTCGATCTGCGCGACCAAGTGGCGCGCCTCGCCATGCCGTTGCTGGCGATCGCGGGGGAACTGGACCAGGCGACGCCCCCGGAGATGGCCCGCGCGCTCGCTGCGGCCGTGCCCGGCGCGCGCTACGAGGGCCTACCGGGCCTAGCCCACGTGCCGCAACTTCAGGATACAAGCCGGTTCGTTGCAGCCATCGAGCCCTTCCTCAGCGCGCCGTAGCACGATACCAAAGGGGCATGAGCGCGAGCCGACAGCCCACGACCGACGGACAGGCCGGCACGCGCCGCCAGCGCCTCCTGCCAACCGACCGCAAACGGCAGATCATCCAGGCGGCGGTCAGCTACTTCGCCGAAGTCGGGTTCGATGGTGGCACGCGGGAGCTGGCCCGCCGGTTGCAGGTCACGCAGCCGCTGATCTACCGATACTTCCCATCTAAAAGCGATCTGATCCAGGCGGTCTACCAGGAGGTCTACCTCACCCGCTGGCAGCCGGATTGGGAGCGTGATCTGGCCGACGCGTCGGTGCCGATCCGCGCGCGACTGATCACCTTCTACGAGCAATTCACCGAGGCCGTGTTCACGCCCGAATGGATCCGGATCTATTTGTTTGCGGGGCTGCGCGGGTTGGAGATGAACCAGTGGTGGATCTCCTTCGTCGAGCAGCATCTGTTGCGGCGATTGGCCGCGGCGATGCGCCAAGCGCATGGATTGCCGACGCCCGAGAAGCGGCCGATCGGGCCAGAGGAGCTCGAGTTGTACTGGCTGTTCCATGGCGGCATTTTCTATTACGGGCAGCGGCGCGAGGTGTATGGTCACCTGTCGGAGGTCAGTCTGGCGGGTTTCATCGCAAACAGCGTCGATGCCTTGCTGGACGGCATGCCGCTCACGCTTGCACGGTTGCTGAAAGCCAAGCCGGCGCGCATTGACAGGCAGCGCCCCGCGGCTCGATGATCGCCCGATAACTAGGAAGCGTTTCGTGGCCAGTAGCCGGCGGGCAATCATCATCGGGGGTTCGATCGGGGGCCTGTTCGCGGCGCTGGCGTTGCGTCGCCACGGTTGGGACACCCAGGTGTTCGAGCGGGTGGCGTCGCCGTTAGCCAGCCGTGGGGCGGGCATCGTGACCCATCCCGAGCTTAGGCATATCCTTGAGCAACTCGGCCTCGATCCGCACCGGGAGTTCGGTGTGGCCATCGAACAGCGCACGACGCTCGCCCGAGATGGTAGCGTCATTGGCACTTATGACTGCCCGCAAGTCGCGACCTCGTGGGACCGGATGTTCCGGATGCTACGGTCAGCGTTGCCGGATGAATGCTATACGCCCGGCGCCGAGTTCAGCGGCATGGAGACGGTGGCGGGCGGGGTGCGGGTGCATTTTGCTGATGGCCGGCTGGAGGAGGGCACGCTGCTGGTGGGGGCAGACGGGGTCCGCTCGGCGGTGCGACAGGCCTTGTTGGGCGATGTGCCGGCGCTGTATGCGGGTTATGCCGCTTGGCGCGGACTGCTGGCGGAGGCGGAGGTCGCGCCCGACCTGTTCGAGCAATTCAGCTTCTGTCTGCCGCCGGGTGAGCAGATGCTGGGCTACCCGGTCGCGGGGGAGAACAACGACCTTCGGGCCGGACACCGTCGCTACAACTGGGTTTGGTATCGGCCGGCAGATGAGGCGACCGTGCTGACCGACTTGCTGACGGATTCGAGTGGGCACACGCACGCGCTTTCGATCCCGCCGCCGCTTATCCGCCCATCCGTCCTGGACGCCATGCGGGGCGGTGCCAGGCAGGTTTTGGCCCCGGCGCTCGCCGCGGTGGTCGCCGCAACCAAGTTACCATTCCTGCAGCCAATCTACGATCTGGAGGCGCCGGCTATGGCGTTCGGCCATGCGGTGTTGCTGGGCGATGCGGCGTTCGTGGTGAGGCCGCATGTGGGGGCAGGGGTGACGAAGGCGGCGGAGGATGCGCTCTGTCTTGCAACGGCGCTCGGTACGGAGACGGATTTGGCAGCGGGGCTGGCACGTTACCAGGACGAGCGGCTTAGCGCCGGTCGCCGCATCGTGCGGCGCGGGCGGCATCTGGGGGCTTATTTACAGGCGCGCATCGACACCGAAGAACAGCGTGCGGCAGCCACCCGCCACCACACGCCCGAAGCGGTGATGACGGAGACGGCGCTACTTAATTTTTAAATACGACGACCGTCATGCCAGGGCTTGACCCTGGTATCCACGGGTTGGGCAAGTCACGGATGCCTACACTCCGTTCGTGCGACATCGAGCAGGCCTGTCGCGTGGGTCCCAGGCTCAAGGCCTGGCATGACAGGGGCAGATCCTCAAACGCTGAAAAGCGCCTTCGCGTTGCCGCCGGCGATCTTGGCGAAGGTGGCTTCATCCAGCCCGCACGAGGCGAGATGACCCACCGGGTCGCTCTCCGCCATGTCGTAGGGGTAATCCGTCCCCATCAAAATCTTGTCGGCGCCGAACACCTCCACGAGATGCCGGAGTTGGTGCGGCGTAAACACGACGGAGTCAAAGAACACACGCTTCAGGTAGGTCGTGGGAAGCTCGGGCAGTGTGCCCCGAACGTCCGAACGTGCCCCGTAGGCGTGATCGATCCGGCCGGAATAAGCCGCGAGGTAGCCGCCGCCATGCACGGCGATCAGCTTCAGACCGGGGTGACGCTCCAGCACGCCGTCGAAGATCAGATAGTGCAACGCGAGGGTTGTCTCGAGCGGGTTGCCGATGACGTTGTTGAAGTACAACCGGGTCATGCGCCCGGCTTCCGTGAAGCCGTTCGGGTGGATCAGGATGACCGCACCGAGCTCCTCCGCCTTGTCCCAGAACGGGGCAAATTGCGGATCGGACAGTTCCAACCCGTTGATGCTGGTGAGAATTTGCGCGCCTTTCAGCCCATCCTCGCGCATGCTGCGCTCGAGCTCGGCGGCGGCGGCCTTGCCGTCCTGCATCGGCACGGTGCCGATCGCGGTGAAGCGGTCGGGCTTCTGTGCTGCGAAGCTCGCCATCCCGGCGTTGACGATGCGGGCGGCCTTGATGCCGAGGTCGAGGGGAACGGTATAGGTACATTGTGGCGGTGGCGGCATGATGACCTGCATGTCAATGCCGGCTGCGTCCATGTCGGCCAGGCGCACACTTAAATCCACCATGTTGGGCCGGCGGTCGGCATCCTGCTTGCGGTTCAACGCCTTGGTATTGTCAGTCGCGAAATGCGCGAGCGGAACCTTGGTCAGGTCCACATGCGGCTGGGTCAGGGCAAACGCCTCCGGCACCATGACGTGGGAATGCATGTCGATGGTGAGGCTGCGGGGCCGGACTTCGCGCCCCGGGCGGCCATGCTCACGGGCGGCCGTGGCGCCATAGTGGTTGGTTTCTTCAGGCATAGGGCTCTCCTAAATGAGACTTTTTGTGCGCAAGGTTGCCCTGAGTGCTATCTCAGAACACGCCAAGATGGCGGTCGATCATCGCCTGATCTGCCGCGAACTCCGCCGCCGACACTTGCATGACGACACGCCCGGTATTCACGATTGCGACTTCGTCGGCCAGTGAGAGCGCAAGCTGAACGTTCTGCTCCACCAGCACCATCGACAAACCCTCGCTTCTCAATTGCGCGATGGTCTGGCCGATCTCCGCCACCATTTTCGGCGCCAGCCCTTCGGAGGGCTCGTCCAGCAATAGCACGCGTGGGTTACTCATCAACGCGCGGCCGATCGCCAGCATCTGTTGCTCGCCACCCGACATCAGGCCCGCGCGCTGTGTGGCGCGCTCGCGCAGGCGGGGAAAGGTCGTGAAAACACGCTCCATGCTCCACACGCCGCCACGCACTTTTCGCGCCGCCACTGCGAGGTTCTCGCGCACCGTAAGGGACGGAAAGATGCGGCGGCCCTGCGGCACGATCGCAATACCTTGCCGCACGACCAACTCCGGCGCGAAGGAGCGAACGCGGTCGCCGAACACGCTGATAGTGCCGCCGCGTACCCGCACGAAGCCCATGACGGCGCCCATGCACGTGGTCTTTCCGGCGCCGTTTCGCCCCAACAGGGCGAGCAGCCGGCCCTCGCGTAGCGTGAGCCCAACACGGTGCAAAACGTGGCTGTCGCCATAGAATGCATCGATATCCTGCAGAACCAGCGCGTCACCCGCCAAAATACACCTCCCGGGTGCGGGGGTCGGCCACGACCTCGGCGCGCGTGCCCTCGAGCACGACGGTGCCGAAGTTGAGCAGCGTGATGCGATCGGCCAGCGCGAGCGCCACGTCCATATCGTGTTCGATCAGCACGATCGACACGGAGCGGGGCAGTGCCTCCAGCACGGCACGAACGGTCAAGCGTTCCGGGGCCGAGAGGCCTGCCAAGGGTTCGTCCAGCAGCAGCAGGCGCGGGTCCTGCACAAGCACCATCGCGAGTTCCAATCGGCGGCGCTCGCCGTAGGAGGTCTCGGCCGCAATGCGTGCGCCCTGTTGCTCCAACCCGACCAGGGCCAGGGCGGCTTGGGCGCGTGCGCTTATGTCGTGGCGCTGGTCAAACGAGCCCCATGGCACCCAGCCCACGCGACTGTTACCGATCGCAGCGAGCGACACGTTGTGCAGCATGGTCTCCCCCGGGAACAGGGTCAGCACCTGGTAGGTGCGCCCTAACCCGGCGGCGACGCGGCGGCGGATCGGCTGGCCTCGCAGCTCGTGCCCGAACACCTGGATGGATCCTGCGTCGGACGAGAGATCGCCGCAGATCAAGTTGAACAGGGTGGTCTTTCCAGCACCGTTGGGGCCGATCAGCAGCCGCCGTTCGCCGGGCATAACGGTAAGTGAGACGTCATTAGTGGCAGCAACGCCGCCGAATCGTTTGCGCAGGCCGGTAACCTGCAAGGCCGGGCTGGTCATGCCTTGGCCGGTGCCGGGCGCGGTGGGCGAGCGGAGATGAGCCGGCTAAAGCCGGGCACGATGCCCCGGGGCATGAACATGACAGTCACGATGAAGATCAGCCCGAGCAGGGATGACCAGCGGTCCACGTAGGAGCTAACGACGGTCTTGACCAACGTGATCACCGCCGCACCGGCGACCGGGCCGGCGAGCGTGCCAGCACCCCCGAGCACCACCATCAGCAATACCTCGGCCGATTGCTGCAGGGACATGGTCTGTGGGCTGATGAAGCCGTAATCCCAAATATACAGCAAACCGGCGATCGAGCCCCAGAACCCGGCCATGACGAAGGCGGCCCACTGCATCAACCAGACCGGGTGGCCTAGCATCCGCATGCGCCGGGGCTGGTCGCGCGCGCCGCGCAGGCATGCGGCGAAGGGGGATCGGGAGAGCTGCCACAGGCAGGCAAGGGTGACGAGGAAAACGATCGCGACGAGATAGTAGAATGGCACCGGTTGGTTCAGGTCGACGCGTGGCAGAATGGGCCGCGGCGCGCGCAACCCATTATCGCCCCCAGTGAGCCATACCCAGCGATAGGACAGGCCCCAAACCACCTGACCCAATGCCAACGTGATCATCAGGAAGCTGAGGCCCACCGCGCGCAAGGCAAGCACACCGAAGCCCGCGGCGAGCAGCGTACCGCATCCGACGGCGAGCACCGCCGAGGCCGCCACGCCAAGCCCGGTATTGGCGACCAACCAGGCATAGGCATAGGCAGGCACGCCGAGATAGATGGCATGGCCGAGCGATGACATGCCGCAATATCCGATGAGGATATTCAGGCTGAGCGCCAGCACCGCGGCAACCAGCACGTGCGTGGCGACGGCGACATAGAAACTACCTGGTAGCAGGAGCGGCAGGATGATCAGCGCCAGCGCGGTCGCGGTACCGACGCCCAGGGCGCGCTTCATCGAAGGGGCCTCCCGAACAATCCTTCGGGCTTGAAAACCAGGGCGAGTACCATGGGTAGAAACAGTATTACATAGGCAAAATCCGGCAGCAGTGCGTTACCGAAATTATAGATGAAGCCAACGAGGAAGCTGCCGACCAAGGCGCCGCCTAAGCTGCCAACGCCGCCGAGGATCACCACGATCAGCGCCAGCGGTAGCATGTCGCTGTCCAGCCCCGGATAGGCGGAGAGGATGGGCCCGCCGATCACGCCGCCGAACCCGGCCAAGCCGGCGCCCAGGAAGAACACCGTGTTGAAAAGCGCGCCCACACGGATGCCGACGCCGCGAGCCATCAGGCGGTCATCCACCCCGGCGCGGATCATGGCACCGAGGCGCGTGTAGTCCATGAGCAGCACCAACAATACGACCGCAACGATTGCCACCACCAGCACAGCCAGGCGGTAGGCTGGAAACGCGTAGCCGAGCAGGCGCAACGGCCGCCGGAGATCCCCAGGCGGGTCCAGCGGCATCGGGTCGCCGCCCCAGATCGTGAGGCAGAGGTCGGCGATGATGAACGCTATGCCGAGCGTCACCAACACCTGACCCTGCTCGTTGCCAGCGAGGCGGCGCAGTAGAATGCGTTCGATCACCGCCCCCAGCAGGCCGACTGCAACGCCCACGACGACCGCCGCCGCCCACAAATTAAAGCCCTGGTTTAGTAGCGTGGCGCCGCCATAGGCGCCCAGCATGAACAATGCGCCATGAGCGAGATTCGGTACCCTCAGCAGACCGAAGATAAGCGAGAAGCCGGATGCGAGCAGGAACAGCAGCCCGCCAAAGGCGATGCTGTTCAGCGTCTGGATCAGCCAGAACTGCACGGCTTATTTCAGCAGGTTGAGTGCGGGCGGGTAGTCCCGCGAGTAGACCGGCTGTTTCAGGAAGTCCGCAGGCGGATAGGTCCAGAACTGGCTGACATCAGGGTAGGTCTTGACGACCGTGTTCACCAAGCGGCCATTTTTGCGGTCGACCTTGCGAATGTAGACATTGCCGATGACGTTGCCGTAGTCGTCGAACTTCACCGGGCCGCGCACCGTCTCCACCGTCTCGCCGCGCAGAGCTTTCAGCAGGCCCTGCTTGTCCTCGCTGTTGCCGTTGACCAGTTTCAAGGCATTGTCCAGCACGGTAGCAGCGATATTGGTGCTGGCTGCGTAGTAGCCGGGATCGACCTTGTAGTCGCGCTGCATCGCGGCGACGAAAGCCTTGTTCATCGGCGTATCGAGCTGGGCGGAATACCAATTGGCCGAGAGCATGCCAATTGCATCGTCACCCATCTGCTGCAGCACCGCCTCGTCCACCGCCGTCATGCCGCCGAGGATGGGAGTGGCCCCGCCGTATTCCCGGAACTGCTTGAAGAAGCGGAAGCCGTTCGAGCCGGCAAACGACATAAATATGCCGTCCAAGTCCGGGGCGAACTGGGCGATGAATGTGCCGTAGTCGGGGGCGTTCACGGGCGGCCACAGCTTCTGCACGATTTTGCCGCCGTCCTCCTCGAAGACGCGTTGAAAGCCGGCATTCTGCTCCTGGCCGAAAGCGAAATCGTCGCCGATCGTCGCCATGCGTTTGTATTTCAGGGTTTTGGCGGCATAGTCGGCCATCGGGTAGGTACATTGCGCCGAAGACGACGTCACGCGCACGAACCAGGGATTCGGGTGGCGCTGCGTCACATCCTCCGCGGCAGCCTCGCCGATCAAAGGGATTTGCTTCTCGCGGATATAGTCGTCGATCGCCAGCAGTTCGAACGCGGCGAGCGGACCGATGATGACGGAGACGTTGTTGCGCTCGACCAGCTCCTGCGTCTTGCTGCGCGTGTTCGCGGGCACGCCGCCCGTGTCGGCCGTATAGAGCTCGACGGGGCGGCCGCCGAGCATGTTGTTATACTCCTTTAGGTAGACGGCGAGTCCCTGCTCCATTTGGATGCCGCCCGCGGCGAGCGGACCAGTCTTCACGGTAAGGAAGCCAATACGTATCGGTTGGGCCTGAGCCCGCGCGATCGCGGGGGCAGCGAGGACAAGCCCGGCGCCGAGCAATGTGCTGCGTCGGGTGATCACCGTCATGCTATGTCTCCGTCTGTGCGGGGATGATGGGGCGGAGCAGCCGTGACGATCTGCGGGGGCCGCCCTCCACGGAGGGCCCGCCGTCATCCGTCTCTCTGGCGGTATCCCAAAGTATGCGCAAACCACCTGCAGCCATGCTGGACGTTTCCCGACCGCGATACCGCGGCTCTTAATTATCGATCGACAGCTAAGCCCTATCTCGCAAGACTGTCCAGAGCACGTTCACCGTTCCAGGGCGGCCATCCGCTCGAGCACATCGCACACGGCGGCTGTGTCGTGTTGACCGTGCCCGTGCGCAATCGCACTGGCATAGACGGGAATGGTCGCGCTCAACAGCGGCGTCGCTACGCCCAGCGCGGTCGCGAACTGGCCGATGATGGCCATGTCCTTCTGCCAGACGTTGCATTTCATCGTGGCCGGTTCGTATTCGCTCGCGGCCATCATCGGCGCGCGCAATTCGAAGACGCGCGAAGTGCCGGCGCCGGCACCGATCAGTTCGACGACCTGGTGCGGGTCGAGCCCGGCCTTCATGCCGAGCACCATGGCCTCGGCGGAAGCGACGTTGTGGATTGCGACCAGCAGGTTGGCCACGTATTTCATCCTGCTACCGTTGCCATAGGCGCCGAGATCGTGCGCGGCCTTGGCGAACGATCTGAAAAATGGCTGCAGGCTGGCGATCGCCTGGGCGTCGCCGCTGGCGTAGATCACAAGATCGCGGTTTTGCGCCTGGGCTCCTGTGCCACTGATTGGGCAATCGAGCGGCGTGTGCCCAGCTTCGGTGAGCGTGTCGCCAAAGCGCTGCTTGTCGTCCAGCGTCATCGTGCTGGCCTCGACGACGATGCGGCGGGGGGCGCCGCTGGCGGCGATGGCGGCGGCCGTCGCGTGCAGCGCGGCCGGCGTGGGCAGGCTGGTCATGAGCACGGGAACGGCCTGCACCAGCGCGGCAAGATCTTCGTGCACGGTCACGCCGGCGGCCGCGGCAGCCTCCCGCGCGCTGGCACTCGGGTCGTAGCCGTGAACGCGCCAGCCGCTCGCGGCCAGGTTGGCGGACATCGCGCCGCCCATGATCCCCAGGCCGATGACTCCGGCTTCTCTTTCCACGGCGATCCTCCCAATGATACCGATCACTCGATCAATAGGCTGCAACAACGGGAGGCGTCCATGCGCATTGGTGTCGCGGGTATCGGAAAAATGGGTGCGGCGATGGCTGCACGGCTGGCGGATGTTGGTCAGCCGCCCATGGTCTGGAACAGGACGCGGGCCCGTGCGGAGGCGACCGGGCTCGTGGTGGCCGACACCCCGCGGGCGCTGGCCGAGGCATCTGAAATAATTGTGACCAGCCTATTCGACGAGGCGGCTGCGAATGCGGTGTTCCATGGCACGAACGGACTATTGGCGGCCGAACTCGGTGGCAAGCTAGTCATCGAAATGAGCACGTTGCGGCCCCATACGCAGGTCGCTTTGGCGGAAGCGGTGGCCGCGCGTGGCGGACGGGCGATCGAGTGCCCCGTTGGCGGAACAACGGGCCCAGCGCGCTCGGGCAAGCTGTTGGGCATGGCGGGGGGAGACGCCGCGGATGTGGCGTGGGCGCGGCCGGTGCTGGATCAGCTTTGCCGCCGGGTCGAGCACATCGGGCCGCATGGCGCAGCGGCCTCGATGAAGCTTGCGATCAATTTACCGTTGCTGGTGTTCTGGCAATCCTTCGGCGAGGCAAACGCGCTGATCCGCCACCTCGGACTCGACCCGGCGTGGCTGCTAGACTTCTTCGGCGACACGTCTGGCGCGCCATCGGCGCTGAAGGTCCGTGCGCCGGCATTGGCAGCGACGCTGGGCGGGACGGATCCTGGCCCACCCACGTTCGACATCGACTCGATCCGCAAGGACATGCGCACGATGCTGGACGAAGCGGCTTCCCGCGGCGTGACGCTGCCAGTCACTGCCGAGACGCTCGCGTGTTTCGACCAGGCGAGCGAAGCCGGTATGGGGGAGCGGGACTGCGCGTATCTACCGGCGATTTGGGCGGCGAAGGCAGGCTGACCATCAGCGGTGTTGATACCCCGGCGCACAATCCATAATGCGCGCCGGGCAAACGCCGGCGTATACTGAACGTCGAACGACAAGACCGGGGAGTCCCATGAAGCTCGGCTTCTTCACCATGCCGATCCATCCGCTGGATAAGGATTGGCGCCAATCTCTGCGCGAGGACCGCGAGACGTTTATCTTGGCGGACGAACTGGGGTTCAGCGAAGCGTATGTGGGCGAGCATACGACAGATAAGGCGGAGAACATCACGTCGTGCGTGCTGTTCCTGTCGAGCCTGGTCGGGCAGACAAAACAGATCCGGCTCGGCACGGGAACGGTGAACTTGCCGAACACTCACCCGGCGCGCGTGGCGGGCGAGATTGCGATGCTGGACCATCTGTTGGACGGACGGTTGAATTTCGGCATCAGCCCGGGCGGTTTGCCTTCCGATGCCGAGGCGTTCGGAACGTTGGGGGCTGATCGCAACGCGATGTTCGTGGAGGCGATCGACCAGGTGCTGCAAATCTGGGCGACCGACCCGCCGTATAACATCGTCGGCAAATACTGGTCGGTCACGACCCAGAAGACGCTGATCGCCGATATCGGGCAGGGTATCATCCCGAAGCCGCTGCAGGCGCCGCACCCGCCCATCATCGTGACCGTCGTAGCCCCGTTCTCAAAGGGCGTGACCGAAGCGGCAGCGCGGGGCTGGGAGCCGATCAGCGCCAACTTCCTGATGCCGCAATGGGTGCGCAGTCACTGGCCCGGATATGTGGAGGGTTGCAAGCGCGCCGGTCGCCCCGCCGACCCGGCGAACTGGCGCGTCGCAAAAAGCATCTGCGTGGCCGACGATCGGGAGACAGCCCGGCGCTATGCCACCGACCCGGACAGTCCGTACCGCTTCTACTATAACCAATTGCTGACGAAGATGAAGCGAGCTGGGCGAGCCGAGCTCTTCAAGGAGGATCGTGCGCAGTCGGACGACAGCGTGACGCTGGACTCGATCTGCGACCGCCTGATTATCCACGGCACCCCCGACGAGGTGGCGGATAAACTGCTGGCGTTCCGTGAGGAGGTAGGGGATTTCGGCACGCTGCTCTATGCCGGGCATGACTGGGCTGACCGGGATATCGCGCGGCGCAGCAAGGTGCTGATGGCGGAGAAGGTGATGCCGCTGGTGAATGCCGCGATCGGTAACGGCGTCGCTAAGGCGGCCGAGTAGTTAGACCGAACAATACCGCTCCTTGATCGCCTCGTCGGCGAGGAGGGCGGCGGCTCCGGCTTGGTGGACGATGGTGCCGCCGTCCATGATGTAGGCCCGGTCGGCGATGCCCAGGGCCAACTCCACGTTCTGTTCCACCAGCAGCAGCGTGGTGCCCTGGGCACGCATGGCCACGAAAAGCTCCATCATCTCGTCCACCAACACGGGCATGATGCCCTCGCTCGGCTCATCCAGCATGATCAGTTTGGGACGGCTGACGGTTGCTCTCGCGATGGCGAGCATCTGTTGCTCGCCGCCGGACATGGTGATGGCGGTCTGGTCCAGACGCTCGGCCAAGCGAGGGAAGATGCTGGCGACCTCGTCGATCACCTCGCGCTCTGGCCGCCGTATCTTCGCGGCGAGCAGGCCGAGGCGGATGTTGTCACGCACGGTCAGGCCGGGGACGATGCGACGCTCCTCGGGCACGTAGCCCAGGCCTAAGCCGTTGCGGACGTGGGCGGGGCGGCCCAGCAACTCGCCGCCGTCGAAGCGGACGCGGCCGGTGGTGCGGCCGACCAGGCCCATGATGGACCGCAGTGTCGTGGTTTTGCCGGCGCCATTGCGGCCGACGAGGCAAACGATCTCGCCACGTGCCACCTCGAGGTCGATACCTTGCAGGATGTGGCTGGGGCCATACCAGGCGTTGAGGGAGTGGAGGGACAGCAGGGGTTCTACGACCACGCTAATGTTCCCGCTGCCCAAGATATACGCGCTTCACCTCGGTATTCACCCGGATCTCCGCCGGAGTGCCCTGTGCCAGCAATTCACCATGGTGCAGCACTAGGAGGCGATCGCAGATGCCCATCACCAGCTTCATCTTGTGTTCGACCAGGATCACCGTTCGGTCCGCAGCCAGCCGCACGATCAGGTCCATCATGCTGCGCGTCTCTTCCGGGCTCATGCCGGCGGTCGGCTCGTCCAGCAATAGCAGGCGTGGGCTGCTGGCCAGTGCCATTGCCACCTCCAGCGCACGCTGTTCGCCGTGCGCCAGATTGCCGGCGACCCGGTCGCGAACCGGCCACAGACCGACGGTGTGCAGCAGCACACCCGCCTGCTCCACCAGCGTAGTCAGACGGGCGCGGGGGCGCCACACGTCGTAGCGGGAGGTGAGCGCCTGCAGTGCCACGCGGACGTTCTCCAGCGTGGTCAGTTGTGGAAAAACTGTGGTGATCTGGAACGATTTGGCGATACCTAATTTCGCGTAGTGGTGTTGCGCCAGCCCGCTGATGGTCCGGCCCTCGAAGACGATCTGCCCCGTGGTCGGGGGGAAAGCGCCGGAGAGGGTGTTGAAGAAGGTGCTTTTGCCTGCCCCATTGGGCCCGATGATGCCGGCCAACTCGCCGCGGCGGAAATCGGCGGAGACGCCACGCAGTGCTGTGAACTTGCCGAAATTCACGCCGACATCCTTGGCGCTGAGGATGATGTCGCTCACCGCGCAACGCCGATCCGGGCGAGGATGGTGCCCCAGATACCCTTGGGGAAGAACAGTACGCACGCGACGAAGATCGTGCCGACGACAAGCTGCCAGTGCACGGTGTAGAGCGACACCAGGTTCTCCAGTAACAGGAACACCCCGGCGCCGATGAACGGGCCGAAGAACGTGCCCATGCCGCCGAGCAGCGCCATCATCACCACCGTGCCCGATGTCTGGATGCTGAGCGTCTCGATCGGGACGATGCCGAGATGCAGCGCCTGCATCGCACCGGCCAGGCCGCAGAAACCGCCGGACAGCACGAAGGCGAGCCAGCGGGTCGCCCGCACGTCGAAGCCGCAGGCGCGCGCGCGGGCCTCATTCTCGCGCAGCGCTTCCATCGCGGCGCCGAATGGCGAGGCGAGGATGCGGGACAGGACGAACAGCGCCACCACGACGAAGGCCGCGACGACGTAGTAGCGCGTCACCGGGTCGAGAAAGTCGAGCGGCCCGATGCGTTCGAGCGTGATGCCGCGCAGGCCGTTCTCACCGCCCGTGATGCCGACAGCCTCGTAGGCGAGGTAGTAGACGCATTGCGAAAGGGCCAGCGTCACCATGGCGAAGTAGATGCCGCGGGTTCGGATGGCGAGCGCGCCCATCACCGCAGCGAGGAATGCGCCCCCGAACACGGAGGCCGCAACGCCCACCCACCAGGGCAGGCCGAGATCGACCATCGCGATGCCGCAAGCATAGGCGCCGCCACCGAACAGGGCGGCGTGGCCGAAGGAGAGCAAGCCGAGCGTGCCGTAGAGCATATTGAAGCCGAGCGCGAACAGCCCGTAGATGAGGATGTTGACCGCGATCGCCTTGAACGGCATCAGGGCGGGGAAGACGATCAGGAACAGCGTCGCCAGCAGCACGCGATGCCGGGTCGCGAGCGCCATCCAGTCGGCGCGCGCGGCGCGGGTCGCGATCGCGGCACTCACTGGCTCATCAACCCGGCGCGGCCGAAGAAGCCGCGGGGGCGCACCAGCAGCACCACAGCCATCAGCACGAAGATCGAAACCTGCGCCATCTCGGGCGCGAAGAGCGAGGCGAGGCTGACGACGACGCCCACCAACAACCCGGCGAGTACGGCGCCGATCAGCGAGCCCATGCCACCCACGACCGTGACGACGAAAGCGATGGCAAGCACGCTGTCCCCCATCTCCGGGCTGGCCCCCTGCAAGGGCGCGGCAAGCATGCCGGCAAGCGCTGCAAGCCCGGTGCCGATCCCGAACACCACCAGCCACACCCGGCCGACATCGATACCGAGGATGCGAACAATCTGCGGGTCGCGTGCGCCGGCCCGGATGATCAGGCCGTAGGGCGTCCGCTCGAGGAACAGCCACAGGCCGATCAGCACGATCGCGGTCACAGCCATGACGAAAAGCCGGTAGGTGGGAAAGTAGCCGATGCCGATATCGGTCGCACCCACCAGGATGTCCGGCGTGTCGACCGCAATGCCCTGGGTGCCAAACAGGATGCGCACGGCCTCGACGATGATGTAGGACAATCCGAAGGTCAGCAGCAGCGGATAGTCGATGCCGCGTCCATACAGCGGTCGGATCAGAACGCGTTCGACCAGCAGCCCCAGCATGCCGATGGCGATGGGGGCGAAGAACAGGCAGACCCAAAAATTGGCGCCGAGGCCGAGCAGGGCGACGGCCGCATACGCGCCGGCCATATAGAAAGCGCCGTGGGCGAAGTTCACCAGGGTGAGCATGCCGAACAGCAGCGACATGCCGAGCGCCACCAACACATAGATCGAGCCCAACGCGAGGCCCGTGAAGATCTGCAGGGCGATGAGGCCCGGCGTGATGCCATCCATCACCGGCCGGTCCTCAGACGTGCCCCTCGTCTTTACAGCTTGCCAGCGCGTCCTCGTTCGCCGGGTCGGTCTGCAGGATGGTGAAGACGTCCGAGGCATTGGCCATGTCCTTGGACTTGCTCTCGATGATGAACACGGACTGCACGGACTGGTGGTCGCACGCGCGGTAGTTCTGCGGGCCTTTGTAGAAGTCGTATTTCAAGGTCTGCAGCACGTCGATAACCTTCTCGACATCCGTCGTGCCGGCTTGTTTGGCGGCGGCCAGCACGGAGCGAACCCCGGCGTAGCCGAGTGCGCCGTAGTCGGAGGGCAGCTTGTCGCCATTGGCTTTGCGGTAGCGGTCGTTGAAACTTTTGGCGCTCGGAATGCTGCTCTCGGCGCCCCAATAATACGAGGTGCCGCCAACCACGCCGTCGAACGCTTGCGCGCCACCGGCGACGCGGGCGGTATAGAGCAGGACGGGTGCCACGATACGGGTGGTGCGCTTCAGGCCGAAATCGGTCGCCTGCTTGATCGAGATCTGCTGGTCGCGGCCGAAATTGCAGAGGCAGAGGATATCCGGTTTCAGCGCCTGGATGCGGGGCAGCAGCGTGGAGAAGTCGGTGGTGCCGAGGGGATGGCGCAGATCGGCCATGATCTCGATGCCGGCGGATGTTCCCGCGGCCTTGAAGCCGTCAACCATCTCGTGGCCGTACGCATAGTCGGCGCTCAGGAAAACGACCTTCTTGCCGTACTTGGCAAACGCGTAGCGGCCAACGGCCCCGGCGGTCAAATGCGGTGTCATCGCCTCATGGAACGTGTAGCGGCTCCAATCGGGCAGCGCGTCGATCTGGTCGGACTGGCTGATCGAGTTGAACAGCACCTTGCGCTGCTTGGTGACATTGTTGATGGCGAGCTGCACCGATGCCGACAGGCTGCCGACCATGAAGGCCACACGATCCTTCTCGACCAATTCGAGCGCGCGGGTTGCGGCTTCGCCAGGGTCGAGCTTGTCGTCGCGTACCAGGAGTTCGGCCTTGCGACCGTCGAGCCCGCCCGCATCGTTGAACTCGGCGATGGCGAGTTGGGCGCAACGAACCTGGTCGGCGGCCTCGCTGCCGTAGGGGCCGGTGAGGGGAACGGGGAAGCCGATCTTGATCGTGCTGTCCTGTGCCCGGAGGATGGCTGGCATCGCCAGCGCGGCCGTCGCTGCGCCCAGCATTGTCCGGCGTCCGATTCGGTAAGTCATGGCCCGTTTCCCCCTCGTCGCGTTGTCGCTGATCGATTGATAATGAGTATGGCCCGAACTATCGGCGCGTGGGAAGCGGGCTTGGTTGGGTGTTGGGTTGTGATGGTTGTAGCTTGTAGGGCGACCGGATCAGATCAGATCGCGCGATCCCCGTCTTGCCAGGGCTTGACCCTGGCATCCACGGCATTCCGCAAACACCGACCTCGCCGTGTTGCAAGCGACCGTGAAGCATTCCTCTGACGTCATCTGCCCAATCCCGTGGATACCAGGGTCAAGCCCTGGCACGACGGTGTCTCTACTTCGCACGCTATTGACGCGAACCGGACGGCATTGGCTCAAGCCTGGCACGATTCGCAAGTCGTGACTCGCTATCTCACGCCCCGGTCTGGCTCTCTCGGTCTCGCAGCGCGTTCAGGATCCGCTCGGGCGTGAGGGGAATGGCGGTGAGCGTGACGCCCAGTGGGGCCAGGGCGTCGTTTACGGCGTTCATGACCGCGGCCGAAGCGCCTGCCGTGCCCGCTTCGCCCGCGCCTTTCGCCCCGAGCGCGCTCTCGGCCGTGGGCGTGGTGACGTGGCCGATCACGATGTCGGGCATTTCGCCCGCCATCGGCACCAGGTAGTCGGCCATGCTGGCGTTCAGCATTTGGCCCTGGTCATCGTACTCGCATTGCTCGAACAGCGCGGCCCCCAAGCCCTGGACCACGCCGCCGCGGATCTGCTCGTCGACCAGCAGCGGGTTCAGGATGGTGCCGCAATCCTCCACCACCCAGTGTTTGAGCAATGTGATGAACCCGGTCTCGATGTCGATCTCGAGCCAGCTTGCCTGCACGCCGTTGGTGAAAGCGAACGGGTATTCGCGCGGGACATAGTGCCGGGTGGCGACCAATTCGGCCTGCACGCCCTTGGGCAAGGTGTCGGGCCGGAAATAGGCGATGCGGGCAAGGTCGGCGAGTTCGATCCGCACGGCGCGGCCGTCCATGTCGACCACAGCGCCGGCTTCGATGTCGAGGGTTTCGGGCTGCGCCTGCAAGATGCTGCCGGCCAAGGCGAGTACGTTGGCGCGCAGGGCGCGGGCGGCTTGCCAGGTCGCCTCGCCCCCCACGCCGGCGCCGCGGGAGGCCCAGGTGCCGCCCCCGTACGGCGTGACATCGGTGTCGCCGAGCTGCACGCGCACGCGGCTTGGCAACACGCCCATGGCCTCGGCGGCGATCTGGGTGAGGATGGCCTCGGTACCCTGGCCCTGTTCGGTGACGCTGGCTTGCACGACCAGGCTGCCGGATGCGTCCAGCCGGATGGTGGCTCCGTCCTGCGCGGAAATCCGGGCGCCGCCCACGCCGTAGAACGCCGGGCCGGGGTTGGTGAGCTCGATGAAGCTGGCAAGCCCGATGCCGCGATGGATGCCGCGCGCGCGGGCAGCGACTTGGTCGGCACGCAGGGCGTCGTAGTCCATCAGCGTCAGCAGCCGGTCAAGCGCGGCATGGTGCGATAGTCCTTCGAAGCGCATGCCGCTCGGCGATTGGCACGGGTAGGCGGTGTCGGCGATCAGGTTGCGGCGCCGGATCGCCACGGGGTCGAGGCCGATGCGACGGGCCGCGAGGTCGATCAGGCCCTCGGTGACGGCGGTCGCGATCGGGTGTCCGACGGCGCGGTACTGCGACATCATCGCCTTGTTCTGGAACACCACGCGGGTGCGCGCGCGATAGTTGGGGCAGGTATACGGGCCGCCGATCAGGTTGATCACCTGGTTCGCCTCCACCGCCGAGGTGCGGGGATAGGCGGAGTAGGGGCCGATGCCGGTGATGTCCTCGGCGGTGAACGCGGTGATGTCGCCCCCCGCGGTGAGCGCGATGCGGGCGTGCACGACGTGGTCGCGGGCGTGGATGTCGGTGACGAAACTTTCCAGCCGGTCGGCCAGAAACCGGACTGGGCGTCGCAGCAAGCGGCTGGCGGCGGCGGTCGCCATCTCGTCGCCGTAGATGTGGATCTTCACCCCAAACGACCCGCCGACATCGTGGCAGATGACGCGGATCTGCGCCTCCTCGAGCCCCAGATGTTGCGCCAGGATGGTCTGCATCATGTGGGGCACCTGCGTGCCCTGGTGAATGGTGAGGCGCTGGTCGCCCTCGTTCCAGTCGGCCACCATGGCGCGTGCCTCGAGCGTGACACCGGTATGGCGGCCGAATGTGAAGCTGGCGTCGATCACGTGGTCGGCGGCGGCAAGGGCGTCATCCACGGCGCCAGCGTCGATGCGCCGTTCGAACGCGAGGTTGTCGCCGAGTTCGGGGTGGATGGGCGGGGTGGCCGGGTCGAGCGCTGCGAGCACGTCGACGACGGGGGCGAGCGGCTCGAACTCGATCTCGATGCGCTCGGCGGCGTCCTCGGCCTGGGCGCGGGTGGCGGCCACGACCATGGCGACCGGCTCGCCCTGCCAGCGCACCCGGCCGATGGCGAGCGCGTGTTGCGGGGCGGATTTCAGGCCGCGGAGATGGGTGAGCACACCGGTCCAGGGTTGGCACAATTCGGCCATGGCGGGGCCGTCCAGCACGGCGAGAACGCCGGGCATGGCGCGGGCGGCGGCCAGGTCGGTGCGCGTGATGACGGCGTGGGCGTAAGGCGAACGAAGGAAGGCGGCATGGGCCATGCGTGGCAGCGCCACGTCACTGACATAGGTGGCGCGGCCTTGGGTCAGGCGCTGGATGTTGGGGCGGGGCAGCGCCTGGCCGATGTAGGCATTCGGCCGGGTCGGGGCGTTCATACCGTAGTCCTGGCTTGCAGCGTGGCTTCCACTGCGTCGACGATCGCCTCGTAACCGGTGCAGCGGCAGTAGTTGCCGGACAGGTGCTCGCGGATCTCGGCGCGGCCGGCGCCCGGCGGGGCGTGCAGCAGGAAGTCCTGCGCGGCGATCAGCATACCGGGAGTACAGTAGCCGCATTGTAGGGCGTTGCGGGTGGCGAAGGCGTGTTGCAGATCGGCGATCTCGCCGGTGTCGGACAGGCCTTCGATCGTCTCAACGCGGCAGGCATCGGCCTGCACGGCGAGCACGAGGCAGGCGCGGACGATGGCGCCATCCAGTCGGACGGTGCAGGCGCCGCACACGCCGTGCTCGCAGCCGAGATGGGTGCCGGTGAGCCCGAGATTGTCGCGGAGGAAGTCGGCAAGATGCAGGCGCGCTGGAATATCGGCCGTCACGGGCTCGCCGTTCACGGTGAGGTGGATCGCGGTCATGCGGCGGCCTGTGTGCTGATGGTCCAGGCACCAACGACCCGGCGCAACAGGACGCGCGCGAGGTGGAGGCGGGTGGCGGCCGAGGCTTGCAGATCCGCGTGCTCGGGCAAGTCCGCGGCCAGGGCTCCGGCGGCGGCCTCCAGGGTGGCGGGCGTGATGCCCGGGGTGAGTGCGGCGGCGGCCCCGCGGGCGAGCAGGGCGGTGGCGCCGACGGAGAAATAGGCGAGGCGGATCGCCTGTCCGGCGGCATGCGCGGCGAGCCCCACCATCGCGTAATCGCCACTGCGGCGTGCGAGTTCAGCGAACCCCCAACGCGCATCGGGCTGCCGTGCAATTTCGATTGCGACGAGGATTTCTCCGGCGGCGAGAGCGGTTTCGAACAGCCCGGTGAAGAAGCGACCGGCAGCAACGCAGCGGGTGCCGGAGGGGCCTTGCAGCACCATGGTGGCGTCCAGGGCGAGCGCGCAGGCGGGCAATTCGGCGGCCGGGTCGGCGTTCGCCAGGCTGCCGCCGATGGTGCCGCGGCTGCGGATGGCCGGGTGGGCCACCCGCGCCAGGGCGCGGGGAATGAGCGGGGCGTGTTCGGCAACGTCCGGATCGGCCAGCAACATCGCGTGGGTGCACGCGGCACCAATGCGCAGCGTGGTGTCGGTGAGCGTGATGGTGCGGAGATCGGGCAAGCGGGCGATATCGATCAGTAGCGCCGGGGCGGACAGGCGCAGGTTGAGTGCTGGCAGCAGGCTTTGACCGCCCGCGATCAGCTGAGCTCCGTCGCCGTGCTCGGCCAGAAGCGCGAGAGCGTGGGCAATGGAGTTCGCGCGGATGTAGTCGACGGCGCTTGCTTTCACTTGGTTCCTATTCTCAGCACGTGTTCGTCTTTCCGTGTGCAATCGTCCGTGCCACATGCATGCAGATGGGCTGCCAAGTCGTTTTCACACGGGTTGCTCCCCCGCGCTACGGCGAATGAGCGAGGCCTGGACTGCGATCGAGCTTGACATCTCGGGGCCCTGTCGCACGCTTTCCCAAACAGGAGGAATACGCCAATGCCACTCACCCGTCTCGACCACTACTCGATCCGCACGGAACACCTGGCCGAGACCGAGACATTCTACACCGAAGTCTTGGGCCTCACCGTGGGGCCGCGCCCGACATTCCCGTTCCCGGGCGTGTGGCTCTACCATGAGGGTGTCGCCGTGGTGCATGTGGTCGGCATCGACCGCAACGATCCCGCCGGGCTGAAGGCCTATCTGGGTGACAAAGCCATGGATAGCGCACCGGGCACGGGCACGATCGACCATATCGCGTTCACCGGGCGCGACGTGGAGGGCATGCGGGAGCGTTTCCGCAACGTGGGGGTGGCGTTTCGCGACCGCACGGTGCCGTCGTTGAACCTGGAGCAGGTGTTCCTGGAGGATCCGAACGGCGTGACGATCGAGTTGAACTTCCCGGGCGTCTGACTGCCCTGGCTTGACGTTCCTGCCCCGCTATTGAACAGTCGCTCAATTAGCGGGGCGGTCGACCCGGCGTTGGGAGGGACGGAATGGATATCACTGCAGGCTTGCCCGCGGTCTACGCTGCGGCGGAGGCGCTCAAGAATTGGGGCCGCTGGGGCGATAGCGACCAGATCGGCACGCTGAACCATATCCAGCCGGAAGACATCGTCGCGGCGGCCAAACTGGTGAAGACCGGTAAGGTGTTCGCCATGGGAATTCCGCTGAACAACCAGGGTCCGCAGAGCGGGCTATTCGGCGGGCGGTGGAACCCGATCCACACCATGCTGGCGACGGGCACCGACTCGGTCGCCGGGCGGTTCGACCAGGGTGGCCAGACGCTGCGCTACGCCGACGACGCGCTGAACATGCCGGTGCAGGCAGCAACGCACTGGGACAGCCTTGGCCACATCTTCCTGGACGACAAGATGTACAACGGGCACGACGCACGCCGCGTGGACAGTGGCGGGGTGCATGTGCTGGGGATCGAGCACGCGCGCGCCAAGATGGTGGGCCGCGGCGTGCTTTTGGACGTGCCGCGGCACAAAGGTATGCAGTGGCTGCCGGACGGGTACGGCATCAGCAATGCTGAGCTGGATGCGGTGGCCGCGGCGCAGGGTGTTACGATCGGCCGCGGCGATTTCGTGATCGTGCGCACGGGCCAGCTCGAGCGGTGCCGGGCCGAAGGATCGTGGGGCGGCTATGCCGGCGGCGACGCACCGGGCGTAAGCTTTGAGAACTGCTACTGGTGCCAGGAAAAGCAGATCGCCGCCATCTGTTCGGATACCTGGGGCGTGGAGGTGCGGCCGAACGAGACCGACCAAGCCAAGCAGCCTTGGCACTGGGTCGTGATCCCCGCCATGGGCCTGACCATGGGCGAGATGTTCGATGTGTCCGAACTGGCTGCGGACTGCGCGGCCGACAAGGTGTATGAGTTCTTCTTCAACGGGCCGCCACTGAACCTGACCGGCGGCACCGGCTCGCCTATCAACCCACTCGCAATCAAGTAGGCCTCATGGCACGAATTCTGAAGCACGGCGCCGATGCGATTTCCCTGCGCGAGGCCGACGACGCGGTCCGCAAGACCGTGGAAGACATTCTGGCGCAGGTGGAGCGGGAGGGCGACGCGGCGATCCGCTCGCTCTCGGCCAAGTTCGACAAATGGGAGCCGGAGAGTTTTCGGCTGAGCCCGGCTGAGATCGACGCGGCGATCGCGCAGGTGCCGGCGCGGGATCTGGAGGACATCAAGTTCGCCCAGGCGCAGGTGCGCCGCTTTGCCGAGGCACAGAAGGCGTGCCTGGTGGACCTCGAGGTGGAGACCATGCCGGGCGTGGTACTCGGCCACAAGAACATCCCGATCGGGGCAGTGGGGTGCTACGTGCCGGGCGGGCGCTACCCGATGGTGGCGTCGGCGCATATGTCGGTGCTGACGGCGAGTGTGGCCGGGTGCGAGCGGATCATCGCCTGCGCGCCGCCATACAAGGGCGGCGCGCACCCGGCGATCGTGGCCGCCATGCATTTCGGCGGCGCGCACGAGATCTATGTGTTGGGCGGGGTGCAGGCGGTGGCGGCCATGGCGCTGGGCACGCAGAGCATCGCCCCGGTGGACATGATCGTCGGACCAGGAAACGCCTACGTCGCCGAAGCCAAGCGGCAATTGTTCGGCCGCGTGGGAATCGACCTGTTGGCTGGTCCCACCGAGACGCTGGTGATTGCCGACGACACCGTTGACGGGGAGATCTGCGCCACCGACCTACTCGGGCAGGCCGAGCATGGCCCAACCTCACCGGCCATTCTGCTCACCACGTCGGAGCGGCTGGCGCGGGACACGTCGGCGGAAGTGGACCGGCTGCTGGGAATCCTGCCGACCGCCGATATCGCACGGCAGTCCTGGGCGGAGCATGGCCAGGTCATCGTCTGCGACTCTGACGAGGAAATGGTGCGCGAGGCCGATCGCATCGCTTCCGAGCATGTGCAGGTTATGACCCGCGACCCGGATTATTTCCTCAAGAACATGCGCAATTACGGCGCGCTATTCCTGGGGCCACGCACCAACGTCGCGTATGGCGACAAGGTGATCGGCACCAACCACACGCTGCCGACCAAGCTGGCGGCGCGCTACACGGGCGGCTTGTGGGTCGGCAAGTTCATCAAAACGTGCAGCTACCAGCGCGTCACCAGCGATGCGGCAAGTGCCGAAATCGGGGCGTATTGCTCGCGGCTCTGCCTGCTGGAGGGATTTGCCGGCCATGCCGAGCAGGCCAATGTCCGGGTCCGCCGGTATGGCGGCGGCAATGTCGGCTATGCCCAACCCGCGCCATGACGATGCTGCCCCGCACGCCGTCGTTGCGCCTGGACGGCAAGCGGGCCTTGGTGACCGGGGGCGGCCGAGGCTTAGGCGTAGCCTGCGCGGCGGCACTGGCGCAGGCGGGTGCCCACGTGACCCTGATGGCGCGAACGGCTGCCGAGACGGACGCGGTCGCCGCAGCCATCGTTGCGGAGGGCGGCTCGGCTGATACGCTGACGGGCGATGTGTGCGACGTGGCGGCGGTTTCGGCCGCGATCGGCGCCTGTGAGCCGTTCGATATTCTCGTCAACAATGCCGGGACTAACCGGCCACGCCCGTTCGTCGAGGTGACGCCTGAGGATTATGACGCCGTGATGGGGGTCAATTTGCGCGCCGCTTATTTCGTGGCACAGGCTGTCGTCCGGCGCCTGCTGGCCACGGGCCGGCCGGGTTCGATCATCCACATGTCGTCGCAGATGGGCCATGTGGGCGGTCCGCGCCGGACGATCTACTGCGCCAGCAAGCATGGGATGGAGGGGTTGAGCAAGGCGATGGCGACGGAACTTGGCCCGTTCGGCATACGCGTGAACACGATCTGCCCGACATTTATCGAGACACCTTTGACGCGGCCGTTTTTCGAGGACAAGACGTTCCTCGCAAGCGTGCTGGACAAGATCAAGCTGGGCCGGCTCGGCCAGCCCGAGGATCTGATGGGCGCGGTGGTGTTCCTGGCGTCGGACGCATCTGCTCTGATGACCGGGGGCGCGCTGATGGTGGATGGGGGTTGGACGGCCGGGTAGCCCCGTTACGCGGCCTGCAGTGCGGTTGGTACGCAGTATTGGCCGCTGCTGTAGAGCAATGGCTCGCCATCACGGTGCGTCAGCCGTTCGACCCGGCCGAGAAAGATCACGTGGTCGCCCGCATCCACCCGGTTGAAAACGCTGCATTCGAAATGCGCCAGGCCATCGTCCAGCACCGGGCAGCCGCCCAGCCCCGCTGTATACGCGATGCCCGCAAATTTGTCCGGCAGCGAGCGCGCGAAGCGGGCAGACAAGGTGTGCTGATGGCTGCCGAGCACGTTCACCGCGAACCATTTGGCCGCCATGAAGCTTGGCAGCGACCCGGCGCTGCGATTGAGGCTCCAGAGCACCAGCGGCGGGTCGAGCGATACGGAGGAAAAGGAGTTGGCAGTCAGTCCCTCCAACTGGCCGTCCCCGGTGCACGTCGTGACGATCGTCACCCCGGTGGCGAAGCGGCCCAGCGCGCGGCGCAACTCCCTTGGATCAGTCACGGACTGCATCGCCATCGGAGCACCCTGCTTCATTACAGAGCTAATCTGGGCATCCCCCCGGGCGATGCCAAATGAGACGTTGTAATCCAAGGCATCAGGTTCGGTAATGGCAGAGTTGCCCCGCGACATCCTGCTATTCGTCGCCGCCTATGAGGAGCGCTCGTTTACGGCTGCGGCGGTGCGGGAGGCCGCGACGCAATCCGGCGTGTCCCAGCATGTACGTAAGCTGGAGGAGCGGTTCGGCGCCCAATTGTTTACCCGCGAGGCTGGCCGGGTTAGCCCGACGCCCGCGGGGGACCGATACTACCTCCGTTGCCTGGACGTGCTGCGTGCGCACGCCGCTGCGGCGCAGGTGCTGCGCGATTGCAGCGCTGGACTGTCGGGCGAGGTGACGGTCGGACTGATGCCCACCGTCACGCGCTGCGCCCTGGCCCCGGCTTTGAGCGAGTTCACCGACAGCCATCCCAATGTCGCGGTGCAGGTGCATGAGGGCTACAGCGGCGCGCTGACGGAACGGGTGCGGCATGGCGAACTCGATTTCGCCGTGGTGCCAGGCTTCGCCGGGCTGCCGGGGCTGATCGTCCGCCCGTTCGCGACCACGCCCGAAGTGCTGGTTGCGGCGAGTTCGGCCGGCCGACATGCCGAGCCCGTGCGGCTAGGCGAGTTGGGGCCGCTCTCGATCGTGCTGCCGGGTCCGGCGAATACGCGGCGGCGGACGGTCGAGGCGTATCTGCAGTCCAATGCCGTGACCGTGGCGCGGATCATCACGCTGGACGCGATGCTTGCCACGCTCGATCTCGTGGCAACGACGGCGTGGGTGGCGGTGCTACCCGGGGTCATGATGGCGCGGGATCGGGTGCAGCAGCGCCATAGCGTGCGGCCCTTGGCCGATCCTGCCTTGCTGCTCGACCTGGTGACGATCGAGGCAAGCCGGCGGCCGCTCGCTCCGGCGGCGGCCGAGTTCCGGCGAGTGCTGTTGCGAACCACCGAAGCGGCGAGCCAGGCGTGGCGTCAACTCGCCACCGGCTCGATCGCGTGACTGCGGGACGAGCGGACCACCGCCTCGAACGCCGCAATGGTCTCGAGCATCTGGTCCGGCGGCATCGGATACGGCGCGCCGCCAGACGCCGCGGTGGCAAAGGCCTCGAGATTGGCGCGCACGGCCGGTGCGGGCGCGAACTCGGTGACGGTCCGGCCCTCGCCGCGGATGGACGTGGTGAGCGTCCAGCCTTCCGACTTTTCCGGATGCGCCTTGTCTCGCACTTCCGCCCAGCCCTTGCTGCCATACACGGCGAAGCGGCCATCGAACGGGGTGGCTAGGATCGCCGTCAGCAGCGCGTTGGCCCCGCTGCGGAAGCTGACCAGTGCGGCCAGCGTGTCGCCATTGGTGAGTTCACTGCCGAGTTGGCGGACATGCGTCAGGACGCGCTCCGCCGGGCCGAGAAAACTCACGGCAAGATCCAGGAGATGGATGCCGGTCGCCGTCATTGGTCCGGCCGGCGCCTCGGTGCCGGACAGGCGCCAGTTCTCGGCGGGGAGCGCGAGGAATTTGTCCTGGCTGAAGTTCGCCTCGATCTGCAGCGGCGTGCCGAGTTCGCCGGCCTCGACCATCCGGCGGAGCTCGAGGATTGGCGGCTCGAACCGGCGCTCGTGGCCGACGCCGAGTTGCACGCCCGCGTGCTCGCAGGCAGCGATGGCGGCGGCCGCGTCGGCGCGGGTGAGGCAGAGCGGCTTCTCACAGAACACGTGCTTGCCGGCCTGGGCGGCCTGCACGATCTGCGCCGCATGTAGGGTATGGGGCGTGCAGAGGATCACGGCCTGGATCGCGGGATCCGCGACGATCGCGTCGAAACTTGCGGCGAAACGCAACCCGTTCTCGGCCGCAAAGCTGGCGGCGGACGGTGCCGGGTCCCACCCGGTGACGATGCGCAGAGCCGTGCTGCCGCGCATGGTTCCGACGATCGTGCGGCCCCACCAGCCCAAGCCGAGTATGGCAGCGTCCATGGTGTCTCTCCCGCGGCATTGATTGTTCTGGCCGTTTGATGCGGCGGACCCTGCGTGGAATCAACCCCGATTAGCGAGTGCGCACCAGGGGCTCATACAGCGAGTATGTGGAACTGCTCAACTGGGAGGGTGCGGTTGCGCTTGGCGAAACCCACCGCCGCGGCGCTTGTGGTGGGGTGCCAAAGCGCACCCCACCCTACGAAATGTTGGAGCGGCAAAGGAGCCGCTTTTTGCAAACGCTGCATTAGTGCGTAGCGGGGGCTCCGGGCTGCCGCAGCGGGAGCGCCCGCGCCACCGCGTCGATCGCTAGGCACGATTGTGTGATGCGGTTGATGGTCGGGTAGGGCGCGAAATCCACCTGGAAGCCCCGCGCACCCATGACTTGGCTCATCAGGCACAGGTCCGCGAGACTTAATGCCTCACCATGGCAGAATGCCCCCGTCGCCGGGTCGTCCACCAGCGCCGCCTCCCCCATGCGCAGCCCCTCGTTGAACCAGTGGCGTATCCAAGCGGTGCGTTGCGGCTCGCTTGCCCCGAGCGTGTCACGCAGATAGCTCCGGACGCGCGGCACGATCAGCGGATGATGGTCCGCGACCCAGATCCCGGCCAGCGCCCGCACCCGGGCTCGTCCCGGCGCATCGCTCGGCAGCAGGGCTGGTGCCGGGTGGGTCTCTTCCAGGTACTCCAGGATTGCCATCGACTGCGTCAAACGCACGCCATTCTCGAAGGTCACCAACGGCACTTTTGCCTGCGGGTTCAGGTCCACGAAGCGGCCTGCGGTCTGCTCGCCCACATCGAGATCGATCATCGTTTCAGTGAAGGGCAGCCCCTTCAGGTTGAGCGCCATGCGGACGCGAAACGATGCGGCCGATCGCCAGAAGCCGAACATCTCGATCATGACCCTATCTCCCCTTGGTTGCTGCAGGCGTAATGGGCCGTCCCTACTACATCACGCTCACAACGCCATGCCCGCCATCGATCGAAACAGTCTGGCCGTTCGACAGCAATCCCATGACACCACGCACCGCCATCACCGCCGGGATGCCGTGCTCCCGCGCCGCGATCGCGCCGTGCGACAAGGGTCCGCCGCTCTCCGCCACGATCCCGGCGGCTTTGGCGAAGAGCGCGGTCCAAGCCGGCGTGGTCGCCCGTACAACCAGGATCGCGCCGGCCGGGCACGCCGCGAAATCGTCCGGTGAGCGCACGATATAGGCTGGCCCTTGCGCCCGGCCCGGACTGCCGGGAATGCCGGTCAGCCCGGCGATCGCATCTGCCACATCCAGTTCCCCGCCGGGCGTCCAGGGCGGCGACGCCTGAAGTTGGTGTGCATAGGCCTGCTTCGCCGCCGCGATCGCGGTTCCGAGACGCTGCCATGCCTCGGGCCGGTCCTGTGCGACAGCCTGCGCGAGATCGGCTTCACGCGCGAAGAACAGGTCGAGCGGCTGCTCGATCGCACCCGCCGCGGCCGGTGCGTGGCCGAGCGCTGCGACCGCCCGGCGTAGGAGCGGGCCGAGGCGCGCCGTGTGGTAATGCTCCGTGTCGTCCAGCTCGGTGTAGAGCCGCGCCAGCCGCACCAATTCGCTCAGCAGCAAAGCAAGGTCGTCGGGAAGCCCGGCCGTGAGTCGTCGCAAGATTGTCTCCGCGCCGAGCCGGTCCGCGAGTTGGTCGCGAGGCGTCGGCAGCGGACTGTCCAGCCGCGCCCGCACCGCCTCCAGCGCCGCCCAGGGTGCGTCCGTCCAGCCTGGACGGTAGGGGTCGAAATCGAGCTCCCGATGGCCGTGCTCCTGCAACAGCCCCGTCCAAGCCGCCTGGAACATCGGATGCACGTCGAGTTGGCCGCCCGCCAGCACCGCGGTCGCCGGGTTGTCCCGTAGCAGCGCCGCCAAACCCGGTTGCTCGCGGGCCAAGGCGGCCAGATGATCCAACGCGGCGTTCACGTGCCCGGTGCGGGTGCGGGCGGGTGCCATGAGGGCATCGTAGGCTGTGTCGGCCCCGGGTGTGATCGCCGCCAGCAGCGCGCGCAACGCCTTGTGCACGGCGGAGTGCCCGACGGAGATCGCGATGTTGTGGCGGAAGTAGCGGCGGCCACTCGCATTGATCTGCGCGATATGGTCCCAGATCGCCGCGGCTTGCAGCCCGTCCAGAGTCTCGGCACCGAGTTGGCCGACCTCTAATAAAAACCGGTCGAGCGAACGCTCCCATTCGCCGGGTAGCTCCAGCAGCCAGGTGAAGCGACGGACCAGGTCGGGCAGCGCGGCACGCAGGGCCTCCAGCGAGCCGGCAGGCAGCAAGGCTTGCCCGAGATACAGGTCGACGGCGGTCTGATTGCCATAAACGTAGCCGTCGAACGCGGCGAACCACTTGGCCCGCAGCGTCGGCAGGCCCATGCGGACGAAGGACGCGGCGAGGGCGTCGTGGAAGCCCGCCTCCGCGAAATCCCAAGCCAGGGGCGTCACCGGGTTGGGGAAACGCTCGGCCGACTCGTCCCGCGTCCAACGCGCTGGCAGTGCGGTGACCGGCCGCGCTTGCAAGACTTGCACGCCGGCGGCGTCCAGTGCCCATTCCACATCCTGCGGAAAGCCGGCCTGTGCCTCCACCGCGCGCGCCATCCCGGCTACCGCTGCCGCCTGCGCCGCCGTCAGGCACGGGGCTGCGCGCGGGGTGGCCATCGCGCGCACGGCCAGGTCCGTCTTGGCGAGCACAAAGCGGTCCACCTCCGCCTCACCGTTCACGACGGCCTCGCCCAGGCCGGGATGGGCCGAGATGTGGATCTCGTCCAGCGCGCCGCCGACGGGATCGAGCGTGAAGGCGACCCCGGCAGCTTGCGCGTCGACCATGCGCTGCACGATCACGGCCATCGCCGGGTCGGTGGTGATGCCATGGTGCCGCCGGTATTCCACCGCCCGGTCCTGCCACGCAGAGGCGAAGCAGACGCGGACAGCGCGCAGGATCGCTGGCAGCCCGATGCACCCCAGCACCGTGTCATGCTGGCCGGCGAAAGAGGCCTCGCCTAAGTCCTCCAGCGTGGCGGAGGAGCGCACGGCGTAGGCCGCGCCTTCTTCGACGAAGCCGCTCAGTTCGTCTTCCAGTTCGGGTGGTAATGGAGCGCTGAGCAACTCGTTCCGGCGGGTATCGATGCCGGATAGGGTCTCGGCGACAGCCTGGTACGCGCGTGTCGTCACGACCAGCGCTGGTGGCACGCTGAACCCTTGGCGGGTGAGCCGGGCCAGTCCGGTGGCCTTGCCGCCACATAGCTCCAGGCGCTCGGCATCCGGATCGGTCAGGCGAATGGTCAGGGACATCTTCGGTCTCCTCAGGTGAAGGAACAGGTGGTGCGGGCGCTCAGCCGGATCGGCGTGGAGTGCAGCAGTGCGGCGGACAGGGCGAGGCAAAGCGCGGCCAGGCCGAATCCCGCCAGCACGTCGACGCCGTAGTGGAACCGGAGCGCGAGTGTGGAGAGCCACAGGACGGCCACGGGGCCGGCGCACCAGGCGGCGCGACGGCGGCTGCCGGCGAGCATGTCGAAGCCCAGCAGGAAAGCCGTCACGGCGCAGTGCAGCGAGGGAAACGCATCGGCTCGATTGGTGCCGAGCGGAACGGTGGCGAGCAACAGCCGGGTTACGCCATAGCCATGCAACGGGGTGTCGAACGCCATGGTGGCGTATGGGCCGAGCGCCGGCAGTAGCGTGTAGCCGACGAACCCGGCGGCGTAGAGCGTGAAAAGCCCCGTGTAGAACGCCCGCGCTTTGCGAGCCGGGGCGAACAGCCAGCCGACCGTGGACGCCAGCAGATAGGGGAAGAACAGCCCGTAGCAGAGGCTCATCAGCTCGGTCGGCAGCGGGCCGAAGCGTCCGGCGAGCCAGTGCGGCAGGCTCAATCCCAGCAGTCGAATGTCGAGGGTTTGCAGCAGGGCATCGACATGGCCGGGCTGAAACAGCGGGATGCTGCGGCGCAGGTCCTGGAAGACGAAGCACATCAGCGGCACGAAGGCGAAAAGCCGCAAGCGCCCGGCCCAAATGCCGCCCCACCAACGCGCAAGCCATGCCACCAGCGGGATCGCCAGCGCCAATGCCGCGTAGAGCAACGTTTCGGCCTGCAACCACCCGGCCGCGGTACCGATGCGCGCCGCCGTCAGTGCCAGGAAAGCAGCGAACGCCACTTCGTGCAGCATCAGCGGCGCGCCCGCTGGCCGGCTACGCACGGTGCCGCTCCGTTGGCCGCATCAAGCGTGCGGCGAGCAAGGCGCCGTAGCCTGCCGCCAACCACGGCCACCCGGCCAGCAGACACGCCGTCAGCAGCCCGGCCGACCACAGCAGTTGGAGCGGCAAACCAATCATCGTGGCCCATGTCAGGACGGCGGTATCGTCATCGGCCCATCGCCGGCCCGCGAGCGCGGCCAGCCATCGCACCGGGGCATCGGCATTCGACGCGGCCTCGGCCCAAAGCGGCAGGCGGCCGGGCGCGCCATTCGCCTCGACGGCTTCCAGCGCGGTCGCCACCGCGGCGTGCGCCTGCTCCACCGTCGCATTCGGTGGCAGATAGACCGGCGCGCCAAAGCCGATCGAGACATCGGTGCCGACCTTGACCGGATCGGCATAGTGGATGCCCACCGGCACCACCGCCGTGCCCGGCACCGCACGGGCGAGCAGGGCCGCCCCCGGTTCGAGCGGCAAGGGGCGCGGGTCGAGGCTGCTGGTACCCTCGGGGAAAATGAAGAGCGTCCGCCCGGCCGTTAGCTCGTCGCGGCAGGCGACGAGCGCCGCGCGATTGGCCGCTGATCGGTTGCCACCGTCCTTGCGGCGCATGACGGCGATGCCGGCCACCAGGGGGCGCAGCAGCCGGGTGCGACGCAGCCGGGCCGCGATGACGAACACGGTCGGGCGGGGCAGGGCATGGGCGTAGAGCCAGCCATCCATCAGCCCGGCACGATGCCGGCCAACGAACAGCACCGGCCCCGCCAACGGCACGCGCTCGCTGCCTGTCACGCGTATCCGGCCGGTGAACAGCCTCGCCACCAGGAAGGGCAGGGCGTTGTCAAACCAGAGCCGATGCCCCAGCCCGCGTGGCAGTGCCGCGGTCATACTTGCAGTCATGGTGCGTTCCAACTATGAACGTTGTTCATGAACTGGACGGTAGCAAGGTCATGAACAACGTTCAAGGAAAATCTGAACAACGTTCAAAAATACCCACTATGCTCCGGCACCAGGAGCTGCACGATAGCCTGCTGACTGCCGCCGAGACGGCGATCGCGTCCGGCGGCATCGCCAACCTCAAGGCGCGCGCGGTGGCGGAGACGGTGGGGTGCTCGGTGGGGGCGATCTACGGCGTTTTCGCCGACCTCGACGCGCTGGTGCTCGCGGTGAACGGTCGCACGCTCGATGCCATCGCCGCAGCCCTGGCCCAGGTGCCGGCGCGGGGTGGCCCGGCGGACCACCTGACGCGGTTGGCCGAGGCGTATCTCGGCTATGCCGCCGCCAATGGGCCGCGCTGGCGTGCGCTGTTCCAGCACCGCATGCCGGAGGGCCGGCCGGTGACGCCGGGCTACGCCGAACGCCAGCTCGCCGCGTTCTCGTTCATCGAGGTGCCGTTGGCCGAGCTGCGGCCCGATCTACCGACCGCCAAGCGCACAGTCTTGGCACGCACGCTGTTTTCGGCAGTCCATGGCATGGTGGACCTGGGCCTGGACGAAAAGGTGGCCAGCCTGAAACCAGCGGAGCTGAAGGCGCAGATCCGGCTGGTCGTATCGGCCATTGCTGCCGGGCTTACGGCCTCCCACTAAGCCGCCAGCTGCCGCTGAGCCGCAGCGTAATCGATCTTCCCCGTCCCCAGCCGCGGCAGCGCTTCCACGACCCGAATTGTACGTGGCACCGCGATCTCGGCCGCCCCATGCGCCCGGGCGTGGGCCAGCAGCGGCCCGGACGCGGCATCGGCCTGTGTCGTCAGCAGCACCAAGGCCTCGCCCTTGCGCCCATCCGGCACCGCGACCACCGCATGCGCCGCCTGCGGCCACAGCGAGGCGGCCAGGGCCTCGGCGGCCGGCATGGACACCATCTCGCCCGCGATCTTGGCGAAGCGCTTGGCCCGCGCGACGATCGTCACGAAACCCTCCGCATCCACCGTGCACACGTCGCCGGTGTCGTACCACCCCTCCGGCAGTGTCTCGAGTACGCCGGGTGCGGACGCCCGCAGGTAGCCCAGCATCACGTTGGGGCCACGCACCATCAGCCGCCCACCATCGGTGATGCCCTCCACCGGGTCCAGCCGGTGCTCGATGCCCGGCAGCAAGCGGCCGGCGGCACCCGGCCGGCTGTGCATCGGCGAGTTCAACGCCAGCACCGGGGCCGTCTCGGTCGCGCCATAACCCTCCAGCACGCGCACGCCGAACTTCTCCGCATACAGCCGCCGCGTGTCGTCGCGTAGTTTTTCGGCGCCGGAGAAGATGTAGCGCATCGCGTAGAAGTCGTACGCGTGGGCAAAGCGTGCCCAACCGGTCAGGAAGGTATCCGTGCCGAACGCGATGGTGCTGTCGGTGTCGTAGATCAGCTCGGGCACGATCCGGTAGTGCAGCGGCGACGGATAGAAGAAGGTCCGCACCCCCGACAGCAGCGGCAGCAGCGTGCCGCCGGTCAGCCCGAACGAGTGGAACATCGGCATCGCGTTGAACACGCGGTCGGTGCTGTTGAAATCCACCACCGACGCGACCTGCGCGATATTGGCCAGGATGTTGCGGTGGCTGAGCACGACACCCTTCGGCGCACCCTCCGACCCGCTGGTGAACAGCACCACGGCGGGCGTATCCGCGGCGACCTGTGCACCCGGCAGCCGGCGGGCGAGCATCATGTCCAGCACGCCGCGCAGCTTGGCGAACCGGCCCAGCCCCGCACGCACATCCTCCAGCCAAAGGAAGCGCACCTGGCGCTCCATCTGTGCCACCACCGGGCCGAGCTTGGCGCGCTCGACGAAGGCGCGGGACGACAGCACGGTGCCGGCCTGCGCCGCCGCACAGGCCGCGAGCATGGCCTCCGCGCCGGCGGAGAAATTCAGCATCGCGGGGACCCGGCCCCAGGCCTGCAACGCCATGAAGGTCACGACGGCGCCGTTGGCGTTCGGCAGCATGACTCCGACGCGCCCGCCCAGTGGGGCCTCGTTCGCCAGCCGCCGGCCCAGCACGGCAGCCCCCAGTAGCAGCTTGCGGTAGCTCATCGGTTCGCGGGCGATGTCCTCGGCGATGGCGGATCCCGGCCCGTAGCGGTGCGCGGCGGCCAGCAGGGCGGCGAACAGCGAGCGGCCGGTGGGGGAGGTGGCGAAGGCGGATTGCTCCATCACGCCTTGCAGCACGGTGCCGACGGCGCGGCGGCGCGGGCGGCCGAGCAACGCCGGGTCGATGGCAAGCTCGATCGGCGGCAACACGGTCAGCGACAGCGGCGGAAACCACCGGTGCGGCGTGCGCCCGGCCAGGCGGGTCAGCTTGGTGAACTGCAGCCCGTCGATCCGGATCGGCACCACGATGGCGCCAGCGCGGTCGGCGATCATGCCGGCGCCCTCGTACACCTTCATCAGCGAGCCGGTGGTGGTCAGCCGGCCCTCGGGGAATATCACCAGTTTCTCGCCATCCTTCACGGCGCGCACCATGGTCTTGGTGCTGAATGGGTTCGCCGGGTCGACCGCGAACGAGCGCACCGCCGCGAGCAGTGGGCGGGCCCACCAGCGCCGGGCGATGTGGATGTTGACGGCGAAGGTCGGCGTGCCCGGCAGGAAGGCGGCGACGAAGCAGCCATCCAGGAAGCTCTGATGGTTCACCACGTAGACGGTGCGTCGGTCGGCCGGCGGCAAATGCTCTAGCCCTGCAACCGACACGCCGTGGAACGTCCGGAAATACCAGCGGAACACCGCACGCAACGTCTCCTGCGGCAGGATGCGGACGATCCAGGCGGCGACCAATAGGTTCGCCGCTGCGGCCAGGATTAACACGGTGGCCGGCGCCAAGCCCGCCACGGCGAGCCCGGCGGTGATCGCGGCTCCCACTGCGATGGCTGCAGCGTTGACCACGTTGTTGGCGGCGATCATCCGGGCCAGCTCCGCCGGGGCCGACGATTCCTGCATCACGGCATAGAGTGGAACGGAGTAGATCCCGCCGCACGCCGCCAACAGCAGCAGGTCTATCAGCAGGTGCCAGCCGGCGATGCTGTGCAGCACCGCCGCGATATCCGGCAGCGCCGGGGCGTGGCTGACGCTACGGCCGAAATCCCACAGGAAGATCGTCAGACCCACGGCCGCGAACGGCACCAGCCGCGGCGACACCTCGCCCCGCAGCAACCGCGAGCACAGCATCGACCCGGCGCCTACGCCCACGGAGAAGAAGGCGAGGAGCAGCGTGAACACCGGCGGCGCGGCGTGCAGGTCGTTGCGCACCATCGTCGGCAACTCGGCCAACACGGTGGCACCGATCGCCCAGAACCAGCTCAGCCCCAGCAGCGACAGCCAAACTGGGCGATTGGCCCGCGCCGTGGCGAGCAGCCGGGTCGTCTCGCCGACGAGGTTGGCTCCGATGCGCAGGCCCGGCGTGAGGGACGGCGCACGCGGCACCAGCACCGCGGCCGCGGTGCCGGCCGCTGCCACCACGAGCCCGGCGATGGACACGATCACGGGCCCATACTGCAGGTCGAACAGGGCGCTGCCGGCAATGGTGCCTGCCAGGATGCCGAGGAAGGTGCCTGCCTCCACCAGGCCATTGCCGGCCACCAGCTCGGTTTCCGCGAGGTGGGCGGGAAGGATGCTGTATTTGAGCGGACTGAAGAACGTCGCCTGCACGCCCAGGCCGAACAGCACTGCGAACAGGATCGGCATGCTGCCGAGCAGGAATCCGGTGGCCGCCAGCGCCATCAGCGCGACCTCACCGAGCTTGACGATCAGGATCGTGCGCGATTTTTCCCATTTGTCGGCAATCTGCCCGGCGGTGGCCGACAGCAGCACGTAGGGGAGGATGAACACGCCACCCGCCACCGCCACCAACGCCGGTGCGCCTGCCTGGCCGGCGCGGAACAGGATCAGCACGACGAGCGCGTTCTTGAACAGATTGTCGTTGAGAGCGCCCAGGGTCTGGGTGACCAACAGCGGCGCGAGCCGTCGGGAGGTGAGCAGGGACATCGGTGCGATCCTGGTCTGTGAACAACGTTCATGTTACGCTTGTTGTGAACGTTGTTCAAGGGGCTTCCTGACGCAGCCAAGCAAGCTGCTGCTGGTGGGGCCGAAATCGGGTCTGCTGGTGACACTGCTGATCGAAGTGGCCGCATAGTCGGCTGCCCGCTTGCGCCGCGACGGAAATCGTGGATGACCCGGCGGCACCTCGGCGCTAGGCTTCACGCAACGGCCTGGACAACCAGGGCCCACGGAGGAACGCCGATGCTCAGATCCGCGATACTGACCATGTCCGCGTGCGCGGCGGCATTCATCTGGGCTAGCCCCGCGCGAGCCGCGGATATCATCCTGTCGATGAACGACAACCACACCGTGCTGGATGAGAAAGGCGCTCAGGTCGCGGCAACTCCGATGCGGCCAGACACGGTGGACCTCATCGACATCGGACAGAGCCCGCCGCGCATCGTCAGCACGATCGACGTCCCCGGCTCGGTCGTCGGGCCGCCTTTCGCGGTCTGGATGGCCGAGGACTCCAGTTGGGCCATTCTGACGGCCGCCACCAAGGCCGACCCGGCGGTACCGCTCGGCATCGCATGGGACGACACCGTCTCCGTGCTCGACCTGACCAGCACACCGCCGCACGTGACGCAGGTGCTGCATGCGGGCGCGGGCGCCACCACCGTGCGTATGTCGCCGGACGGCACACTGGCGCTGGTGGCCAACCGTGCGGAGGGCTCCGTGTCCGTGTTCTCGGTGAGTGGCAAGCACCTGGAGCCAGTCGGCAAGGTGACCTTCGGCGACCAATCGGGTGCCAGCGGCATCGTGTTCAGCAAGGACGGCAAGACCGCCATCGTCAGCCGCCAGTGGGATGACCAGGTCAGCGTGCTGCACATCGATGGCACGACGGTGACGCTGGACAAGCGGCCAATCACGACCGCGATCGGCCCCTATACGATCGATGCCGTTCCGGACCGAAGCTTGGCCGCTGTCAGCAACATGGGACGCGGGAGCGGCGACGTAGACTCGGTCTCGCTCATCGACATGACGAGCACCCCGCCCCGCGCCGTCTCGATCGCCCCCGCGGCAAGTGGGCCGGTACCGATGAAGTTTTCGCCCGACGGCAAGTTTCTGGCCGTCGGTGCGGAAATGGGCACGCCGCTCGTGCCGTCCAATCCGCTGTACCACGAGCATGGCGTGGTGCAGATCTTCGCGTTGAGCGACAAGACGCTGAGCTTGGTTGCCACTGGCCAGATCGGCCGCTGGACGGAGGGCATCGCCTGGTCTCGCGACGGCAAGACGCTGCTGGTGCAGAGCGACCGCGACCGCACCATCAGCGTGTTCGACTTCGACGGGCATAAGCTGACCGCAAAACCGGATCTGATCCCGACCGGTGGCCCGGTCGCATTCGGTGTACCCTGGCCCTAGACGCCCGGGATGGCGTCAGACTCTTCTGCTCAGTTGGACGCCGGGCCGAGGGCCTGCGGCTGCTCCTCCTCCAGGAACGAGACGAGTTCGTGGAAGAACTGCATGCGGTTCTTCTCCAGCATCACAGTATGCGTGCCCTCGCCGATCTGCACCCAACGCTTGTAGGGCGTGTTCTTGAGCTCGCCGAAATAGGCCAGCGTTTGGTACGTCGGCAGATCCGCATCCCACTCTGCGTGGAGCAGCAGCACCGGGACACGGATGTCGGCCGGCTGGTAGAGCGGCTTATCCACCATCCAGTAGTCGCGACTGTCCTGCGCCGTACCGTTGGGTGCGCGCAGCACCGGCGGGCTTTGCTTGGCACCCACCGGGTCGGTCGCGAAAGTTGCGTCGGCCCACTGATCGAACCAGCCCGGCGGGATGAGCGTGGCCTTCTTGTCCTCCGGCACACCGCTCAGCCAACGCGCCAGGGTCTGCTCGCGCGTCACGACGCGGTAAGCGCCGAGGGGCGGCGCACCGGCCGGCGTGCGATTGGTGCTCAACCATTGTGGCGCGTAGAGCACCAGGCGGTTGACCTTCTCGTTGTGCGCGCTCGTGTAGAGGCCCATGATCGACGTCCCCCAGGACCAGCCCATCAGGTCGATCTTCGGCACGCCGCGGTGCTGCATGATGAAGTCGACCGTGGCGCTCACATCCCGCGCCGCCTCCATCGTCGACGCGACCGGCGTGCCCTGGCCCGGCGGCCCGTCCATGGAGGCTGGGCGCGTCGAGCGGCTATATCCGCGCACGTCCGCCAGCCACACGTCCCAGCCCCGCGCCGCCAGCATGTCCATCATCGAGGCGCCGCCCACCGGCAGGTCGAACGAGGTCTCCGCCGGGTAGGTCGCGCCGTGTACGAACAGCAGAATGCGATCCGGCGTGAAGCTCGTTACGCCCGTCGGATGCTTCTCCCGCACGTAGAGCTGGATCCCCGGATCGGACGTAACGGTGTATTCCGTCATGTCGGTGCCAGCCGCCATCGCCGCTCCTCCCCAGCCTAGAACCGCTGCCAGAATGGCCGCACGCAGAATGCCGCCCATTATTTGGGGCATGGTTGGTTCCCTCCCGCTCGTTGTTGCAATGAGGCTAGCCCGGCGTCGACCAGCGGGCTAGAGCGGCGATGCGTCCGCATTCAGCGACAACGGCATCGGCTCGTCGGCCGTCCAGGACAGGTCACGACGATTGACCGTGTACGTTCAATCGGATTAGCGTCGACTGCGGCTCGATAAGAAGCCGACAGGGAAAGCCAAGTATGACCCGGCGTGGACGATCACCCGATGGACGACTGGGACGGGATGCAGACCCTCCGTCTGCTCGTGTGCAACTCGCCGATGCGCATAACACCGCAGGCCGGCCTTGATCTGCCGCTTCGCCCCCCGATAGGAAACAGCCCATGTGCCCGCCCGACCGCATCGCCGTCCATGCCGCCGATACCGCCGCCGCCGGCGAGCCCCCCGATCCGGCGCTGATCGCTGACTTGGTGACCGCGAACCACATCCTGTTCGATCAGGGCGTGGTTGACGCATTCGGCCACATCAGCGCCCGGCACGATAAGCGTCCGGACCGGTTTCTGCTGGCCCGCAACATGGCGCCTGGGAACGTGACGGCAGCTGACATCGTGCAGTTCGACCTCGAGGGAAACCCGGTGGATGCCGGCGGGCGCAAAGTGTACCTGGAACGCTTCATCCACGCCGAGATCTTCCGCGCCCGGCCGGACGTGATGGCGGTGGTGCATTCGCATTCCCACAACATCGTCCCCTTGAGCGTGGTGAAGGGTGTGTCGTTGCGCGCGATCTTCCACATGGCCGGCTTCATCGGCGAGGCGGCCCCCGTGTTCGAAATCCGTGAGTGCGGCGGCGATGGGACCGACCTGTTGATCAGCGACAACGCCCTGGGCCGCGCGCTGGCGGCGAAATTCGCCAACGCCGATATCGCGCTGATGCGCGGCCACGGATCGACCGTGGTGGCCAACTCGGTGCCGTTGGCGGTGTACCGCGGCGTCTACGCCGAGCTGAACGCCCGCTATCAGTTGCAGGCCAGCAGCTTGGGCGAGGTGACCTACCTGACCGCCGCCGAGGGCCGCGCCTGCGTCGACCGGGTCGAAGGCCAAGTCCAGCGGCCATGGGACCTGTGGAAGGCTGAAGCCGCACGGCGGCGAGCGGGCTGATGCAGTTCCACCTGAACGGCTACCGTCCCGGCGACCCGGCGAAGGCCGCACCTAATCCGCCACCCAGCGAGGTGGACGTGTTGATCGTCGGCTGCGGTCCAGCCGGGCTGACGCTGGCCTCGCAGCTCGCCGCCTTTCCGGACATCGTCACCCGTATCATCGATGTCAAACCCGGCCCACTGCTGGTCGGCCAGGCGGACGGTATCGCATGCCGCACGATGGAGATGTTCGAGGCGTTCGGCTTCAGCGAGCGCGTGCTGCGGGAAGCCTACTGGGTGAACGAGACATCGTTCTGGAAACCAGGCGAACCCGGTAGCCCGGCGCTCATTCGCGGCGGTCGCATCCAGGATACCGAGGACGGGCTGTCCGAATTCCCGCACGTCATCCTGAACCAGGCGCGGGTGCACGATTTCTTCCTGGACACGATGCGCAACGCCCCGGCCCGGTTAGAGCCTGATTATGCCACCGGCTTCGCGGGTCTCACGGTGCAGGACGGCATCGTGCAGGTGGACCTGGAACAGCTCGCCGGGCCGCGAAAGGGCCAAGTGGACGGTATCCGCGCGCGCTATGTGGTGGGCTGCGACGGGGCCCGCAGCGCAGTACGCAAGGCGCTGGGCCGCACGCTCACCGGCGAGTCGGCCAACCAGGCCTGGGGCGTCATGGACGTTCTGGCCATCACCGACTTCCCCGACATCCGCCTGAAAGCCGCCATCCACTCGGCCGCCGAGGGCAGCCTGCTGATCATCCCGCGCGAGGGCGGCTATCTGGTGCGGATGTACATCGAACTGGATAAGCTCGGAACGGACGAACGCGTCGCGGACCGAGCGACGACCATAGACGGCCTGATTGCAGCGGCCGCCCGCATCTTGCATCCCTACACGCTGCAGGTGAAGGAGGTCGCCTGGTGGTCCGTCTACGAGATCGGCCAAAGGCTGTGCGACAAGTTCGACGACCTGCGCGACGGCGAGCCTGGCACGCCGCGCGTCTTCATCGCGGGGGACGCGTGTCACACGCACAGCCCGAAAGCCGGCCAAGGCATGAACGTGTCCATGCAGGACGGTTTCAACCTAGGCTGGAAGCTGGCCGCAGTACTGCGCGGACGCAGCCCGTCGGCAATCCTGCACACGTACTCTGCTGAACGCCACGCCATCGCGGCGGAGTTGATCGACTTCGACCGCGAGCTTGCCGCCATGTTCAGCGCCACGCCCCGGCGGCCCGGCGATGCGCCCGGCGAGGGCGTCGACCCGGCAGAGTTCCAGCGCTACTTCGTCAAGCAAGGCCGCTTCACCGCAGGGACTGCGACCCGGTATGTGCCGTCCATCATCTCGGCCGAGCCCCAATTCCAGGCGCTGGCAAGCGGCTTCGTGGTGGGCACCCGATTCCACTCGGCACCCGTGATCCGGCTGGCGGATGCAAAGCCGATGCAATTAGGACACACCGTCAAGGCGGATGGGCGATGGCGCATCGTCCTGTTCTCCGATGGCGACAGTCCGTCGTCACGCTTGGATGCAGCCTGTGCGTGGCTAGCCGGGTCGCTGGTGGCGCGTTACACGCCGACGGGCGCCGATCTGGATTCGGTGTTCGACATCAGGGCAACCCTCCAGCAAGGTCACCGTGACGTAGACCCAGCCGCCGTGCCCGCATTGCTGCGGCCGCGTAAAGGGCGGTTCGGCTTGATCGACTACGAGAAAGTATTTTGCGCCGACCCACGCGCCGGCGACATCTTTGATCTGCGTGGCGTCGATCGGGCGGGCTGCATCGTCGTCATTCGGCCTGACCAGTATGTTGCAAACGTGCTGCCACTCGATGGCTATGCCGGGTTGGATGCGTTTTTTAGCAAGTGCATGATCGAGCCGTCACATGAGGTACCGCATCACCACTTCAGTGACGTTGCACGAAGCCCAGCACGAGCCGGTTGAACGCGTCCGGCTGCTCCCACGCGATGGAGTGGCCTGAGCCCTCGATCACCGCCGTCTCGTGGTGCTGCATATGCGAGGCCCACATCGCGATGAACGCCGGTGGCGCGAGCAGGTCTGCGTCCGC
>CAXTCJ010000008.1:0-101156 GCA_964242215.1 uncultured Acetobacteraceae bacterium
CGGTGCTGACCGAGGGCGGGGCGCATTTCGTGACGCCGCTCAGCCTGCAGGCGCTAACGGAGACGAAGGTCTACACCGATCTCTGGTCGCTGACCGACGAGAGCGAGATGGGGCATATCGAGCTGTCCCGCGCCGCCGACCTGGTCGTGGTGGCTCCCGCCAGTGCCGACATCCTGGCCTCGATGGCGGCCGGGCGGGCGCACGACCTGGCCACCACGCTGCTGCTCGCCACCGACAAGCCGGTGCTGGCCGCCCCCGCGATGAACGTCCGGATGTGGCTGCACCCGGCGACAGTTGCCAATGTCGCGACCCTACGCAGCCGCGGCGTGCTGTTCGTGGGTCCGGACGAGGGCGTCATGGCGTGCAACGAGTTCGGCCCGGGCCGTCTATCCGAGCCGCCCGCCATCCTCGCCGCCATCCAGGCGTTCTTTGGTCCCAAGCCGCTGACCGGAAAGCACGCACTGGTCACCAGCGGCCCAACGCACGAGCCGATCGACCCGGTGCGCTACATCGCCAACCGGTCCTCCGGCCGCCAGGGCACGGCGATTGCCGCGGCGCTGCTGGATCTGGGCGCGCGGGTGACGCTGATCACCGGTCCTACCTCGGTCGAACCGCCGGCCGGCGCCTCGGTGCACCGGGTGGAGACCGCGGCCGAGATGCTGGCTGCCTGCCAGACGGCACTGCCGGCGGATGTTGCAATCTGCGCGGCGGCGGTGGCCGATTGGCACGTGGAGCCGTCGGCCGAGAAGTTGAAGAAGCGACCCGGTGCGGCCCCGCCCACGCTGGCGTTGCAGCCCAACCCGGACATCCTCGCGACGCTTTCCGCCCCCGGGCCAGACCGGCCGCGGCTGGTGGTTGGGTTTGCGGCGGAAACGCAGGATGTGGCCGAGAACGCCGCCGCCAAGCGCCTGCGCAAGGGCTGCGACTGGATCTTGGCCAATGACGTCCGGCCGGCGACCGGCATCATGGCGGGGGAGAACAACCAGGTCCGACTCGTCACCGCCGAGGGCGCGGAGGACTGGCCCATGCTGCCCAAAACCGAAGTCGCCACCCGGCTCGCCGCACGGATTGCGGAGGCTCTGGCATGACTCCCCCTCCCCTCGAGGGAGGGCGCCGGGGGGAGGGGGGCCACAGACGTAGCGATCGGTCATCGGCCACCCCTCACCCCGAGCCTCTCCCTCAAGGGGAGAGGGAGAGGCACGTGGAATTGGTCGTGCTGGACCCGCGGCTGCACGAGTGGGGGCTGCCGACCTATCAGAGTGCCATGGCAGCGGCGATCGACCTGCATGCCTGCCTCGACGCTCCGCTCGCCATTCAGCCCGGCACTGCCCCGGCGCTGATCCCCGCCGGGTTCGCGGTGCACATGGCGGACCCGACCATGGCCGCGCTGGTACTGCCGCGCTCGGGCATGGGGCATCGCAAGGGGCTCGTCTTGGGCAACCTCGTCGGGCTGATCGACCCCGATTACACCGGCCCCATCCTGGTCAGCGCCTGGAACCGCAACGCGCCCGGCACCGAGCCGATCGTGCTGCAACCCGGCGAGCGGTTCGCCCAGATGCTGTTCGTCCCCATCCTGCGGCCTACGCTTAGCGTCGTGGATGCATTCTCCGCGACCAGCCAGCGCGGCGTGGGCGGGTTCGGCTCGACCGGGTAGCGGGCCGGCCGATCCACTCGATCGTCACATAATCGCAACGCGATGCCCGCGTGACAGCGCCTGGGGAGCCCGCTATGGGGCGTCCATAGCCCTGTAGCCGAGGAATACCCCATGTCCGGAAGCACCTTCCCGGCCTTCGCCTCGGCCCGCCGGCTTCCGAACATTTTCGACATCGCTGCGGTGCTCTGCCTCGGCGGCCTGCTGTTCGCGTTTGCCAGCGGGGCACGGCAGACGGTCATCCCGCTCGCCCAGGTTGCCGATATCAGTCTCGATCCGTACTACCTGCCGGGCTACGCGCTACGGACCACGCTGCGCATGGCACTGGCCCTGGTGTGTTCGCTGATCTTCACCTTCACCTATGCCACCTGGGCCGCAAAAAGCCGCCGCGCCGGGCTGGTGCTGGTGCCGATCCTCGACATCCTGCAATCGGTGCCGATCATCGGCTTCCTCACCTTCACCGTCGTGTTCTTCATGGGCCTGTTCCCGGGCCGCGTGCTGGGCGTCGAACTGGCCGCGATCTTCGCCATCTTCACCAGCCAAGCCTGGAACATGGCGTTCAGCTTCTACCAGTCGCTGAAAACCGTGCCCGCCGACCTGGCCGAGGCCGCCACCGCCTTCCGCCTGTCGCCCTGGCAGAAATTCTGGCGCATGGAAGTGCCCTTCGCCATGCCCGGCCTGGTGTGGAACACCATGATGTCGGTGTCCGGCGGCTGGTTCTTCGTGGTGGCCAGCGAGGCGGTGACCGTCGGCAGCAACACCTGGAAACTGCCCGGCATCGGCTCCTACGTGGCGGAGGCGTTGGAGAAGCGCGACATCTGGGCGGTGTTCTACGCCATCGGCACCATGCTGCTGGTGATCCTGGCCTACGACCAGCTGCTGTTCCGCCCGCTGGTCGCCTGGTCGGCCAAGTTCCGGTTCGAAGTGACGTCGGGCGCGGTCGCCGAGGACCCATGGGTGCTCAAGCTACTGCGCCGGACCCGCGTGCTCGCGGCCGGGGTGGACGCGCTGGCATCGGTCTTCAACCTGTTCACCGGGCTGCGTCTGTCGCGCACCAAGGCGCGGGCGGTGAGTGCCAACACGACCCCGTCGCGGGCATGGGACATCTTCTACGCCACCCTGCTGGCGCTGCTGGTGGCGGCCGGGGCTTGGCAGATCGTCGTGTATGTCTCGGGCAGCTTGATCTGGAGCGACCTGGGCGAGGCGGTGCTGCTTGGCGTCTACACGATGATCCGGGTCGTCGTGCTGATGATCGTGGCCACGGCGATCTGGGTGCCGATCGGCGTGTGGCTCGGCTTGCGGCCGACCTGGGCCCGGCGCGCGCAACCGGTGGCGCAGTTCCTTGCCGCGTTCCCGGCCAACCTGTTCTTCCCGATCTTCGTCGTCGCCATCGTGCACTGGAAGCTCAGCCCCGACATCTGGCTGACGCCGCTCATGGTGCTCGGCGCCCAGTGGTACATCCTGTTCAACGTCATCGCCGGCGCCGCCGCGTTCCCGGGCGACCTGCTGGAGGCGTCCAACAATTTCCGCATCGGCGGCCTATTGTGGTGGCGCCGAGTGATCCTGCCGGGAATTTTCTCGTACTACGTGACGGGTGGGATCACGGCGTCCGGCGGCGCATGGAACGCAGCGATCGTGTCGGAGGTCGCCAGCTGGGGCAATGACCACATCAGCGCGCACGGGCTCGGCGCCTATATCGCCCAGGCCAGCGCCGACGATCACGGCACGCCGAAAGTTGTCTTGGGCGTCGCGGTGATGAGTGCCTTCGTTCTGTTGTTCAACCGCCTGGTATGGCGGCCGATGTATGCCTACGCCGCCCGCCGTTTCACCTTCAGCTAAGGCCCGCGCCATGGACACTCCCCTGCCGGCCACCACGCTCACCAACATCCTCGAGGTGCGCGGCGTTCGCCAATCGTACCACAAGGACAGTTCGGCCGACCTGCTCGTGCTGGACAACGTGGACCTCACGTTGCGCTCCGGCGAGATCGTGGGCCTGCTGGGCCGCTCCGGATCCGGCAAATCCACCCTGCTGCGCATCGTGGCCGGGCTGCTGCACCCGACCGACGGCCGCGTGCAGTGGCGCGGCGCCCCACTCACCGGCCCGGCGGAGGGGGTGGCGATGGTGTTCCAGTCCTTCGCCCTGTTCCCCTGGCTGACCGTGCAGGAAAACGTGGAACTCGGCCTGGAAGCGCAGAGCGTCCCCAAGGCCGAGCGCGAGAAGCGGGCCGAGGCCGCGATCGACCTCATCGGCCTCGGCGGCTACGAGAGCGCCTACCCCAAGGAGCTGTCCGGCGGCATGCGCCAACGCGTCGGCCTGGCCCGCGCCCTGGTGGTGCACCCCGACCTGCTGCTGATGGACGAGCCGTTCTCGGCTCTCGACGTGCTGACCGCCGAGACGCTGCGCACCGACCTCATCGACCTGTGGATGGAGGGCAAGCTGCCCATCAAATCCGTCCTGATGGTCACCCACAACATCGAGGAGGCGGTGCTGATGTGCGACCGCGTGCTCGTGTTCAGCTCCAACCCCGGCCGGGTCGCCAGCGAGCTGATCGTGCCCTTTCCGCACCCGCGCGACCGGCTCGAACCGGCGTTCCGCCAGTTGGTGGACGACATCTATGCGCTGATGACCAAGCGCGCCGCCGCCCGCTCCACCCCCCAGGCGGTCACCACGGCGACGGCGCTGCAGCCGGTGTCGACCAACATCATGGCCGGCCTGCTCGAGGCGCTGATGGCGCCCCCCTACAATGGCCGCGCCGACTTGCCGGCCTTGGCCGACGACCTGCAGTTGGAGGCGGACGAGCTGCTGCCGATCGGCGAGGCGCTGCAGCTGCTACGCTTGGGCACCTTGGCTGACGGCGACCTGGTGGTGAGCGACACCGGACGTCAGTTCGTCGCCGCCGACACCGACCCGCGCAAGGCCCAGTTCGCCGCGGCACTACGGGCCCACGTGCCGTTGGTGGCGCAGATCCGCTCGGTGCTGGACGAACGCTGGAACCACCGCGCCTCCGCCGTACGCTTCCGCGACGAACTGGAGGACAAGATGAGCCCCGACTACGCCGACGCCACGATGCGCACGGTGATCAGCTGGGGCCGCTATGCCGAGCTGTACAGCTACGACGAGGACGCCGACCAGTTCTACCTGGACGAGGACGGCGACTAACCCGTCACGCCCGCCCGCGACACCGTCATGCCAGGGCTTGACCCTGGTATCCACGGGGTTGGGCTGGTGACGTCAGACGAGTGTTTCGCACCGCCGCGTGCAATACAGGCGCGGCCGGTGTCTGTGGAACCCCGTGGATACCAGGGTCAAGCCCTGGCATGACGAAGGCGATGGCGTTCACCCGTACTGCCAGGCCAAGCCCGCCACCCCCGCGAGCAACAGCACCACCCCACACCAGCGGTAGAATCGCACCGGAGCGAATGCCGCCTGCCGCTCCGCCGCCCGGGCCGCGCGCTGCTCCGGCGGGCCGCCGGCCTCCATGCCCGCCCGGAACACGTGACGCCCCCATCCCGGCGCGTGCTCGTCGAGGGTGAACTGGCTGCAGACAAAGACGGTGAGCAAGCCGAGCAGCACCAGCCCGAACGGCCCCAGCACCACCACCAGCACGACGGCGACGGCAGCGAGCCCCAGCAACACCGCCCAGGCGGCCCCGTTCGCCAGGTCGCCGGGCGAGACGCGCAGGACTACGCCTCCCAACCGTACAGCGGGAACATCCAGCCGAGTTCCTGCACGACGAGGCGGTTCATCTCCGGGGTCAGCGTCGACCGCCAATCCCCCACCACACCCTTGCGGTAGAACGACCCACGCTGCTCCACCCCCGCCGGCCGGCCGCCAGTGGCCGCGGCGAACGAGGTGCGCTCGAGGCAGGCGGCGATGATCGCCGGGTCGTCCGAGACGCCGAGCAGGCGAAGCATGCGGGCGACGAGCGGCGCCGGGTCGCGCACCATCGCATCGTAGGTGACGATCACGGCGTCCTCGGGGAAAAGCCGGGCGAGGTCGAGCATGACGCGCGCGCCTTCGGCCAGCGATGGGAACGCCGCCTTGAGGAACGCCGTCTTGGCCGCAATCTCGTCCCCGCCGGCTGGCACTGTCTGGAACAGGTGCCAGGCGGAGGTCAGCACGTCGCGCGGGTCGCGGGCGACGCCGATGAACTTCGCGGCGGGAAACAGCTGCTTAAGGCGCTGGAAGAAGAACACGTTCTCCGGGGTCTTCTCGCCCACCGCGCGGCACGGCTTGGCCCCCATTTGCTGTTGCAACGCCAGCAGGATGGCGGTGCCGGCCAAATGTTCGGTGTCGGCGGCGGCCGGCAGCGGGAAACCGCCCGTGTCCTGGAACAGCGTTGTGTTCTTGGCGGTTAGAACCTTGCTCCGCGCCGCCATCATGGCGTCCAGCGGGACCGCGAGCTGGTTGAGGAAAAAGCCTTCGCCCCGGCACGAAACCTCCGGATGGGCGTCCAGGATGCGTTGGATCCAGGTCGTGCCAGACCGCGGCGCGCCGCCCACGAAGAACAGCTGCCGCTCTGCCATCTGCGCGAGGCCGGCTTGACGCTCCAGCCAACTTTGCACTTTGGCCCCCGACGGCTGTTGCGAGACGCGGAGTGTGCCCCAGTTGAAAGGGGGTATCCAGCCACGGAGGCAATTCGCTTTGGACCGCCGATCCACCACCTTGGCCGTATAGCAGAGGCGGCCGGCGTGCTAGGACTGCGCACGATGTCCCGCCGCACCGTCGAGGTCACACCGGAACTCCTGTTGCGCGCCTACCGCGTGGGATTGTTCCCTATGGCCGAGACTCGGCGTGGCAGCCGGTTATACTGGCTCGATCCGGAGCATCGCGGCGTGCTGCCGCTGGATCGCTTCCACCTGCCCCGACGCCTGCTGCGCACGGTGCTGCGCGGCCCCTACCAGGTGACCACGGACGCGGATTTCCCCGCCGTGATCGCCGCCTGCGCCGCCGCCGGGCCGGGGCGGGAGGACACCTGGATCAATCGCGACATCGAGCGGCTGTTCGGCGAACTGCACCACTCCGGCCTGGCGCACAGCGTGGAGTGCCGCCAGGATGGCTTGCTGGTGGGCGGGCTGTATGGCGTGAGCCTCGGGGGCGCGTTCTTCGGCGAGAGCATGTTCAGCCTGGCAAGGGATGCCTCGAAGGTGGCCCTCGTCCACCTGGTGGCGCGTCTGCGCCTGGGCGGCTACCGGCTGCTCGACACCCAATTCGTCACCAGCCACCTGTCGCAATTCGGCACCGAGGAGGTCCCGCGCGAACGTTACAAGGCGTTGCTCGCCGCCGCGGTGGACGAAACGGCGCGGTGGGAGGCAGATAGCGCGGCGATCGAAGCGGAGATCCGGGGAATGGCCAGTTGAGAGTGGGCACTGTGCTACGCGCCGCGGCGATCGGCTGCCTGCTGCTGCCCGGCCTGTGTCTCAGCCGGGGGGCGGCGGCCCAGCCTCGTCTGATACCCACCGGCGACGTGGACGTGCTGTATCAGGTGGATGGTGCCGCTGCCCAGCAGATCCCCGGTGGCGCCGCTGGGGGCGTGCGGCTGATGTGGGACGCCGCTGGCCAGCGGCTGCGGGCCGAGCCGGTTGGGCAGGCGGTCTACGCCATCACCGATCTGCGGCGCCGCGTGGCGGAGCTGGTATTCGCCGCCCAGTCCGCGGTGTTGGAGCTGCCGCTGCGCGGCGGTGACCCGCAGACCCTGCTCGCCGGAGCCGGCGCCCGCTTCACGCGCCAGGGCAGTAGCCACGTGCTGGGTATGGAATGCACCGAGTGGACGATCCAGGCCCGCCACGTGGATGCGACCGGCTGCGTGACCGCCGACGGCGTGATCCTGCGCGCGGAGGGCACCTGGAACGGGCAGCCCGGCCGCGCCGTCGCCCAATCCGTCGCCCGCGGCCCGATCCCGGACGAACGCTTCGTCCCCCCACCCAACTTCTTCCGCCTGCCTCTAGGCGTCAAACAGTGAGCCGGGTTGCCTTGCATCCTCCTCCGCAAAGCGGGGGAGGGGGACCATGCGAAGCATGGTGGAGGGGGCGCTGGCACCGGCCGTGCCCGCACCCCCTCCGTCGGCTGCGCCGCCACCTCCCCCGCTTCGTAAGGGAGGATCTGATTGCGCTGTTCGTCGTCATGCTCGCCGGCCCGGCGTTCGCGGCCGACCGCCCGCCCACCATGCCGCAACGCGACGTCGACGTGACCTACCAGGTGGCGCAGCCCGTCGAGGGGGGCCCGGCGCTCAGCCAACGCATGCGCTGGTCGGTCGCCACCGGCCGCCTGCGCGTCGATCCGCCGTCGCCGGGCTTGTACATGATCGTCGACTACACGGCGAAGCGCATGTCGGTGGTGAAGCCAGCCGACCGCGCCGTGCTCGACCTGCCGACGTCAGCACAGGGGTTGCCCGGCGCACCGGCCGGTGATTACACGCGCCAGGATGCGGCGGTCGTCGCCGGGCTGCCCTGCACCAACTGGCAAACGGCCGACGCGGGCGGCCATCCGACGTTGCTGTGCCTGACCGCGGACGGCGTCATGTTGCGGGCAAGCCAGAACGGCCAGGTGCTGCTGCAAGCCACCGCCGTCAGCTACGGCCCGCAGGACCCGGCCGCCTTTGTCACACCGGATGGCTTCCGCCACGTCTCCGGAGGAGCGCCTTGAGTCAATACGTATCCGGAGGAGCGCCTTGAGCGACGCCGCGCCGATCCGGGAGCGGGTGAACCCGCGCCGCACCCGCTCCACCCATCCGATGCAGAAGACGCCTTGGCCTTGGCACGACCGCTCGGGGCGGTTCTCGTCGCTGAAGACCACCGTCCTGGTGCTGGAATGCATCCCCGCCCTTTGGATCGCGTTCGCCCTGTTCACCGGCCGCCTCGGCGCGCGCCCCCTCATCGAGGCGAACCACGAAGCCGGGTTGTGGGCGATCCGCTTCCTGATGCTGACACTGCTCGCAACCCCGGCGCGAGCGATCTTCAACTGGCACCGGTTGGTGCTGGTACGGCGCCAACTCGGCATGACGACGTTGTTCTACGCCCTGGCGCATGTCGTACTGTATGCCTGGGACGAGAAATGGAACCTCCACACCGTCGCGAGCGAGATCCTGCTCCGGTTCTACCTGGAGGTGGGCTTCGTGGCGCTGGTCGCGTTAGCCCTGCTCGGCGTGACCTCGACCGACCGGGCTCTGCGCACCCTGGGGCACGCGTGGAAGCGGCTGCACCGCATCATCTACCTGCTCGCCGTGCTGGCGCTGTTCCACTACTTCCTGCAGGCAAAGGCCAACGTGGCCGAGCCGATCCTGTTCGCCGGCCTGTTCATCTGGCTGATGGGGTGGCGACTGCTGCCCTCTGGCCCCGACCGCCAGCCGCTGCCGGTGCTCGGCCTCTCGTTCGCCGCCGCCGCGCTGACGGCAGTGGTCGAATATGCTTGGTATGCCTTGGCGACGCGGATCGATCCGATGCGGGTGTTGCGCACGGAGACCGACCTCGCCTATGGCCCACACCCGATGGGCCAAGTGTTCCTCGTGGGGCTGTGCATGGCGATCGCGACCGCCCTGTTCTGGGCCCGGCACCGCGAGCGGCTGCGGCAATCGATCGGGTTCGACGTCGCGCTCTATGCCGGCGGGGCGGTCATAGCCTCGGCACTGCTGTTTGCCTTCAACCTGACGGATAGCTGGCTGCCGGACGATTGGACGTTCTGGCAAGCCGCCGGCTGCCTGGTAGTCGCGGGCGTGCTGCTGGGTTTGCTGCGGGCGATGCTGCCCCGTCAGCAGCGCATGCTGGATGCGGTCTGCACCCTCGCCGTGCTGCTGCCGCTGATCGCCGGGCTCACGACCTAGCCGTCCGATCCTGACGCTCACGACCGAGCGTCAACTAGATCAGCCCACTGACGAGCGTTTCTCAAACAGCTTGAATAATCCCGTCCGGTATGCCTGGAATGTGGTCGCTAAGCCGGAGCCAATCCGGCAGCGTCCTAGGGAGAGACAACGTGGCAATCACACGTCGTGCACTGATGATCGCGTCGGCTGGAACACTGGCCATGCCGTACGTGGCCCGCGCAGCCGACCCGATAAAAGTCGGCATGACGGTCCCGATGACCGGCCCCGCCGCGGAATCAGGCGGCTTCCAGCAGACCGGCGTGAAGATCGCGCTCGACGAGGTGAACGAAAAGGGCGTGCTCGGTCGCCCCCTGGCCGTCACGTTCGAGGACGACCAGACCACCAACCCCGGCGCGGTGCTCGCCTTCTCCCGCCTATCCAGCGACCCGTCGATGGTGGCCTTCCTGGGCTCGATCCGCTCCACCCAGGTGATGGCGATGGCGCCCGACGTGGTGAAGATCGGCAAGCCCATGATGATCGGCGGCACCGACCCGGCGCTCACCCACATGGGCAACCGCTGGTTGTTCCGTTGCCGCCCGAACGACAGCTACTCCGCCAAGGTCATCGCACAATACGGCATCGACACGCTGGGCAAGAAGAAGTGGGCGATCGTGCACTCGACCGACGCGTTCGGCACCGGCGGCATGAAGGCGTTCGTCGAGAACCTGAAGGCGGCCAATCTCGAGCCGGCGCTGGTGCAGGGCTATACCAACCAGCAGGCCGACTTCACCCCGGTGGCACTCGCGGTCCGGCAATCGGGTGCGGACATCCTGTGCACGTATTTCACCTACGAGACCGATATCGGCGTGTTCGCACGCCAGGTCCGCCAGTTGGGCGTGCGCATTCCGTGGGTGGGCTCGCCCTCGATCACCAACATCTCGGCGCTGAACCTGGCCGGGCCGGCACTGTACGGCACCTACGGCGTTGCGGATTACGCGGTGGATGCGAGCCCGGCGTCGAAAGATTTCGCGGCCAAATACCAGGCTGTCCGCAAGACCGCGCCGGACAACCAGTCGTCGTGGACGTTCGACGCGGTGAGCATCCTGGCCCGCGCGATCAACGATGCCGGCAGCACCGATCCGGAGAAGATCCGCACCGCAATCCTGGCGATCAAGGGTTTTGCGGGCGCCGAGGGCCAATACGATTTCGACCAGAACGGCGACGGCCTGCACGGCTACAACGTCGTGAAGAACGACAACGGCAAGATCGTCTTCGACAAGCGCGTCGACTTTCCGGCCGCCTAGGTCTTGAGCCTTTTCCTCCAGCTGCTGTTCACCGGCCTGGGGATCGGCAGCATCTACGCCCTGGTCAGCCTGGGTTTCGTGCTGCTGATCCGCGCCGCCAGCGTGGTGAATTTCGCTCAGGGCGAGTTCTCCATGCTCGGCGCGTACCTGATGGTGATCCTCGCCAACGATTTAGGCGTGCCCTATTTTATCGCGATCCCCATCGTGATCGTGCTGATGGCGGCGTTCGGCGTGTTGTTCGCTGGCGCGGTGTACTGGCCGTTGCGACACCGCGGGCAGATGCCGGTGATCATCAGCACGATCGGTGCCTCCATCCTGCTCGCTAATTTCGTGCTGGCGACCTATGGGCCGAGCCCGCAAGTGCTGCCGGGTCTGTTCGACAATCCGGGTTTCGACGTGGGCGGCGTGTTCATGGACAGCCAATACCTGGCCATCCTGGTGATCACCGCGCTGCTGGTGCTGCTGCAGTATCTGGTGTTCGAGAAAACCCTGCTTGGCAAGAAGCTGCAGGCCACCAGCCAGGACAAGGAGATGGCCAGCCTGCTCGGCATTCCCGTGGCGCTGATGGTGCTGTTCACCTTCGCCTACAGCGCGGCCCTGGGGGGCATCGCCGGGATCCTGGTGGCGCCGGTGTTGTTCGTCAGCGTGCAGATGGGGGCGGTGGTGGCGCTAAAGGCATTCGCCGCCAACATCATCGGCGGGTTCGGCAGCATTCCGGGCGCGATCATCGGCGGGCTGTCCCTGGGCGTCGCCGAGACAATGGGCGCGTCGTACATCTCGGTGCCTTACAAGGACGCGTTCGCCTTCGCGTTGTTGCTGCTGGTGCTGCTGGTGCGCCCCCAAGGCCTGTTCGGCGAACGCATCGCGGAGAAGGCGTGATGGCCGCTACACGGGCTTATCCTCCCCCGCGCAGCGGGGGAGGGGGACCGTGCGAAGCATGGTGGAGGGGGCGAGCCACACGTACCGCCGTGTGCCCGTCCCCCCTCCGTCGGCTTCGCCGCCACCTCCCCCGTGAAGCACGGGGGAGGATTGATTGCCCGTCATGAGCGCACCCGCCATTGCCCAAGCCCGCCCGTGGCGCGGCGTGCTCCCAGCGATCGGCGCGGCCATCGTACTGGTCGCGGCCGCCCAACTCGCCCCCGGCTCCGGCTACACGCTCAACCTGCTGATGCAGGCCGTCACCTACGCCATCGCCGTCGCCGGGCTGGTCGTCGTGCTGGGCTATTGCGGGCAGATCTCCCTCGCCCAGGCTGGGTTCTTCGGCATCGGCGCCTATGCGACCGCGATCGGGGTGGTGGACTACCACGTCCCCTTCATCGCCGCCTGGGCCGGCGGCGTCGTGGTCGCCGGGCTGTTCGGCCTCGTCCTGGGGTTCGCCAGCTTGCGGCTCGGCGGCCATTACCTCGCCATGGTCACGATCAGCTTCCAGCAGATCCTCACCCTGGTGCTGACGAATTGGATCAGCCTCACCCACGGCCCGGACGGCATCAGCGGCATCGCCCGGCCCGCGGGGCTCACCTCGGGCACCGCATTCCTCAGTCTATGCGTGGTCGCCCTGGTCGTGGTGACGCTGTACGCCTGGCGGTTGAAAACCAGCCGTTTGGGCCGCGCCATGCAGGCCGTGCGCGACAACGAGATCGCGGCCGGCACCTGCGGCATCGACATCCTGCGCACCAAAGTTCTCGCATTCGGCATCTCCGCCGTGCTCGGTGGCCTGGGTGGCGGGCTGTTCGCCGGCGCCTTCGCCTACATCAGCCCGGACCAGTTCTCGTTCGCCGAAAGCATCGTGCTGCTCACCATGGCGCTGCTCGGCGGCGTGCAATCACCGTTCGGCGCCCTGGTCGGCACCGCGCTGCTGGTGATGCTGCCGGAGTGGTTGCGCTTCCTGCAACGCGTCTACCTCGCCGTGTATGGCGGTGCCGTGATCCTGATCATGGTGTTCCTGCCCGACGGCCTGTGGGGCCTCGCCGCCCGCTTCGTGCGCCGCGAACGCAGCATCGAGGGCGCGGTCGCCCCCCTGCCCCTGCTTGCCGAACACGGCGGCGCCTCCACCGAGACCGTGTTGCGCATCGAAGGCCTGGCCAAACATTTCGGCGGGCTGAAGGCGCTGGACGGCGTAGACATCGCGGTTCGTCGCGGCACCGTGCACGCGCTGATCGGCCCCAACGGTTCGGGCAAGAGCACCTTCATCAACGTGCTGACCGGCCTATACCGCCCGACCGCCGGCCGAATCCATTTCGGCGGCGCCGACATCACCGGCCTGCTGCCGCACCAGCGCACCCGGCGCGGCCTGTCCCGGACGTTCCAAAACATCCGCGTGTTCCGCGGCATGACGGTGCTGGAGAACGTCATGGTCGGCGCCGAGCGACCCGGCAACGACGTCGCCGGCCAACCCGGCCCGGTCGTGGAACGCGCCCTGGCCGCCTTGGAATTCGTCGGCCGCCGCGGCGATGCGCTGCGCCCGATCGGCCAGCTGTCGTACGGCCACCAGCGCCACGTGGAGATCGCCCGCGCCCTCGCCGGCAGCCCGCTGGTGTTGTTGCTGGACGAACCCGCCGCCGGGCTGAACATGACGGAGAAGGCCGAACTGGGCGGGCTGTTGCGCCGGCTCAAGCGCCACGGATTGACCATCCTGATCGTCGACCACGACATGCACCTGGTGGAATCGGTGGCCGACCACATCACTGTGCTCAACTTCGGCCGCCGCATCGCCGACGGCTCCCCGCAATCCGTGCTGCGCGAGCCGGACGTGATTGCCGCCTATCTCGGCGCGCCGCCCGAAAAGGCCCAAGAGGCACAAGTCGCATGAAGCTGCTTGAGCTGAACGGCGTGCAGGCTGGCTATGGCGCCGGGCCGGTGCTGAAAGGGCTGACGATCGAGGTCGGTGAGGGCGAGATCGTGGCCCTGCTCGGCTCCAACGGCGCCGGTAAAAGTACGACGTTGCGCTCGATCTCCGGCCTGGTGCCGAACGTGACCGGCGACATCGTGCTCGGCGGCAAATCCTTGCGCGGCATGAAGCCCGAGGCGATCGTGCGTCAGGGCATCGCCCACGTGCCGGAGGGGCGCCGCATCTTCCCCGGGCTCACCGTGCGCGAGAATATTCTGTTAGGCGCGTCCAATCGCAAAGGCGTGAAGCGGCGCACGCTGGAGGGGGAGGTGGACGAGATGATCGGCTACTTCGAGGGCCTGGGCCGCTTGCAGCACGCGCTGGGCTGGACGCTGTCGGGCGGCCAATTGCAGATGGTGGCGGTGGCGCGTGGGCTGATGGCCAAGCCCCGGCTGCTGCTGCTGGACGAGCCCTCGCTCGGCCTGGCGCCGCTGATCGTGCAGCAGGTGTTCCGCATCGTTTCCGACATCCGCGCCCGTGGCACGACGGTGCTGCTGGTGGAGCAGAACGCCCACATGGCGCTATCCGTCGCCGACCGCGGCTACGTGTTGGAGACGGGACGGCTGCTCACTTCCGGCCGACCGGACGAGCTCTGGGCCAACGACGACGTCCGCGCCGCCTACCTCGGCGGCAGCAGCGGAACCGGGGTGGAACACTAGCAGCAGTAGAGCATCCTCCCCCGCGCCGCGGGGGAGGGGGACCATGCAAAGCATGGTGGAGGGGGCCGGCCACACACCGACCGTGCCCGCCCCCTCCGTCGGCTTCGCCGCCACCTCCCCCGTAAACGGGGGGAGGATGATGGGTGTCTCGACATCGGCCCCGACCGTCGCCATTTGACCGGCATTCGATACAGGGGAGAACGAGCTATGGCGACCGAAACGGCGACCTTGGGCGGCGGGTGCTTCTGGTGTCTGGAGGCAGTGTACCAAGACCTGCGCGGCGTGACCGCGGTGCAGTCCGGCTATATGGGCGGCGAGCTGGTGAATCCGAGCTACGAGGCGGTTTGCACCGGCCGCACCGGGCATGCCGAAGTCGTGCAGGTGCAGTTCGACCCGGCGGAACTGGACTACGCCGACCTACTCCGGGTTTTCTTCACCATCCACGATCCGACCACGCTGAACCGTCAAGGCGCCGACACCGGAACACAGTACCGGTCCGTGATCTTCACTCATTCGGACACCCAGAAGCAGATTGCCGAAACCGTGATGCAGGAGATCGCCGGCGCTAATCTGTACGGTGGCAAGCTGGTGACCGAGGTGCTGCCCGCCCCCACGTTCTACCAGGCCGAACCGGAGCACGACCGGTATTTCGAGCGCAACCCGTATGCCGGCTATTGCCGCGCCGTGGTCGCCCCGAAGGTGGCTAAGTTCCGCAAGACCTTCGCCGATCGGGTGCGCTCCGCCGCCGCCTGAATCGCTTCGGCGATCGCAGACGCCACGTCCGGCACGACGGCATTGCCCAATGCCGTCAGTCGGGCGCGGCGGTCCACCCGGGCGGAAAGCCCATCAGCCACTCGACCCAGTCCGGGTTCAGGCAGCCACCCACCGCGTCGTTCAGCGGGCAGGCCCGGCGGCGGTTGCGCTGTGTCGCCGCACCTCCCTTCCAGTCCCTCGCGCGCGGTGTGGGCCAGAATGAAGCAGCGCTGCCGCCGATGGGGTGCGCCGGCATGGCCAGCACCCACCACGAGCGGCCAGCAGGCGTAGCCCTCCGCTTCCAATTCGCCGAGGATCCGGTCCGCGCCGCGAACGCGCAGTGCAGCGACATTCTCAACGACGACCCAAGGTGGTCGGCATTCTTGGACCAACCGCCGCATGTGCTGCCATAGGCTGCTCCTGCTGCCATCGAGACCGCCGCCGCGTCCCGCCGCGCTGATATCCTGGCAGGGAAAGCCGCCGCAGATGATGTCCGGGTCCGGCACACCGTCGGCGCGCAAACGCTTCGCGGTGAGTGTGCGGATATCGTCGTAGCACGGCACGTCGGGCCAATGACGGCGCAAGATGGTCCGCGCGTAAGCGGAGGCCTCGCAGAAAGCGATGGTTTGCAGGCCCGCGCGCTCGAAACCGAGCGCGAAGCCACCGATGCCGCTGAACAGGTCAAGGACCAGCACAAGTTTGACTTAGGAGAAAATACATAGGACAGGCCTAGTCGCCGGACCTGCGGAGTTGCAATAGGCATTACCTAACGCTATGACCGTAGCCATGGCACGCTCGACTCCATCGACCCGACTCAAGAAGATGCTGAAGGATAATGGGCTGACCGCGGCCGACCTGGCGCGCAAGTTGGACGTGTCGCAGCCCACCGTTCACGCCTGGGTCACGGGGCTGCACGGCATGCGCTGGGCCAACGCACGCCGGGTCGCGAAGGCGGTGGGTGTCACGCCGTCATGGCTGATGTTCGGCACGGACTCGACGGCGGAGGGATCCGCCCAGGGGGCCGAGGAGTTGGCCCTGTTGCGGCTGTGGCGCGAGCTTGGCGAGGACGAGCAGGTGGCCGCCATGCGGCGGCTGTCGTCGATCCGGCGCAAGCAGGGCTGAAACCTGCGGCTGCCTGGGCGTTCAGGGTGAATGCCCGTGCCCCAGAAAGCTATCCCCGAGTCCGTCACCGGGAACATCGAGACCGTTCTCGCGATGGAGAGGCGTGCCGAGCGTGGCGGATCCCGGGTGTGGCGGGTCGCACATAGCTTCGGCAATTTCGTGGGTTCGATCACCTTCATCGCGATCCATGCCGTAGGCCTCATCACGTGGCTCGTGATCAATAGTGGGCACTGGCCGCGGCTCGCATTCGACCCCTACCCTTTTTCCTTACTGGGCATGCTGGTGTCCTTCGAATCGGTCGTGCTCACGACATTCGTGCTGATCAAGCAGAACCGCGAGGGGGACCGTGCCGACCAGCGTTCCCACCTCGACCTGCAGGTCAACCTGCTCTCCGAGAAGGAGATCACCAAGGTGCTGCAGATCGTCCAACGCATCTCGGAGCGGGTCGGCGCTGAGAGGACCTACGACGCAGAACTGCAAGAACTCCTGGGCGACACCGCGATCCAAAAGGTCGCCGAGGAATTGGAAGGCAAGGCCGCGGACTCGACCGGCAAGTAGCATGGGGGTTTGCACCGTCCATCTCGTGCGCCACGCCGAGCACGGCCTGCTGGGCCACAGCCTTGCCGGCCGCATGCCGGGTGTCCCCTTGTCCCACGCGGGGGTCGCGCAAGCCCAGGCCCTGGCCCGGCACTACGATGGACAGGCTGTGCGCGCGGTGCTGACCAGCCCCGTGCAACGGGCGCAGGAAACGGCAGCCCCCATGGCATCGGTACTCGGCCTGCTGCCGGTCATCGAGTCCGGCCTCGAGGAAATCGACTTCGGCAGCTGGTCGGGCGCGGCGTTCACGGCCCTGGCGCCGCAGCCGGCGTGGAACGCCTGGAACAGCGCCCGTTCGCTCGCGCCGACACCCGGCGGCGAGACAATGCTGATGGCCCAGGCGCGCGCGATCTCGGCCCTGATGCGGCAGCGCGAGCAGGGCGGCACGGTGATCGCCGTCAGCCACTCCGACGTGATCAAGGCGGTGCTCGCCTATGTGCTCGGCATGCCGCTCGATTTGCTGCATCGGCTGGAGATTGCACCGGCGAGCCGATCCATCCTCGTGCTTGGGACTGACTTCGCCCGCGTGGACGCCGTCAACCTTCCTGCCTGAGCGCGGCGTCGAGGCTCTGCAGCGCGGCGCCCCAATCGCCCTCGTGCCGTTGGCGATGGATCTGGGTGTTCGCATACCAGGGGGTGCGCTCGCCCCTGCCCCACCGCCAGTCCGCCTGCGCCCGCAGCAACAGGTGAACCCGGCATCCCAGCGCGCCCGCGAGGTGCGCGACCATCGTGTCGACGGTGATCACGCGGTCCAACCCGGCGATTAGCCGGGCGGTCGCCACGACGTCCATCGTGCCGTGCAGCGGATCCGGCAGCGTCGCACCCTGCGTTGGCGCACAGCGCTGCAGACTGGCGGCAGCCGGCGGCAAGATCGGCCAAAGTTGCTCCAGCGGGATGGACCGAGACGGGTCCCAGCCACCGGCCTGCCAGCACACGCCCGTGCTCACGCCGGGGGCTCGCGTCGCGCGGACGTGCAGATAGGGCTCCCCCGTCGGGGCCGCCCGTAACGCGTGCGCCAACTCCATGATCTCGACATCGTGCTCGGCGGGGAGCGGCGCGGCGAGGTCGAAGGCAGTGACGCGATCCGCCCCGCAGCCTTGCAGTAGCTCCACCAGTTCCGGCTGCGCCTCCAGCGTGACATGGGCGGCCCGGGCCCGGAGGGCTGGCAGGAAGCGGGCGAACTGCACCGTGTCGCCGAGCCCGTGATAGCAGCGCACGACCACGGTACGCCCGTCGAACGAGTACCCATCCCACACCCAGCGCTCGTGGTAGGGGCACCCTGCTTCGTCCCGCGTCCGAGGGTCACGGGCGGCCAATACATCGTCCGCGATGGCCCAGGCGGTGGAGAAGTCGTCTCGCAGCATCGACTCCTCCCACGAGACCGGCGGCTCGGTGATCGCGTGGCTAATGGCGCTCGGGCTCCCCTGGGTGCGGGGCAACGTGGGGCGGCGGGGCTGCTGGCCGAGGGGGCGGCGCAGGGTGCGGCGCCGGCGCAGGTGCAGGATGGGGTGCGGGCGCAGGGTGAGGCGGCGGCGCGACTGGACGCGGCGCCGGGGCCACGGGCCGTGCAGCCGGGGCCGGAGCGTGCACCGCCGGCGGCACGGCGGGACGTGCAACGGGACCAGGCCTGGGCGCGGCGATCTGCGGCCGAGGCGCTTGGGCCGGAGCCGGCGGGTGCACGACGGTTGGAGCGGGGGCCGGAGCGGGGGCTGGAGCGGGGGCCGGAGCGGGAGTTGGTGTCCGCACGGCCGGCTCGGGATGCGGCGGCTCGGCCGGAGCTGCCGGGCGTTCGGTTGGGGCAGCGGGGCGAGCTTCGGGAGCGACTGCGGCTGGCCGCGCCTCGGGAGGTGCCGCAGGCCGAGGCTCCGGCGTTGCGGCTGGCCGTAATTCCGGGGCTGCGGCCGGCTGCGGCGCCGGCCCCGGGCGCGCGGTCGGCGGGGCCACTGTCGCGGGGGCTGCCTCCGGGGTGGTGGCGGCCGGGCGCAGAGGCGGTGCGGCGAGACCGTGCCCGGGCCCCGCGCGCAACACGGCAGGGTTGATCGCCGGGCCGGGAATGGCTTGGGCCGGACGCGCCGGGGCGACGAAGTTGAACTGTCGCGCGACCGCCGGCGTCACCCCCGCGGTCGCGGCGGCCGGGGCAACGGGGGAGCGGAATTGCGCCTGGGTGCGGGCGAACTGATCCGGTGGCAGGGGCCGCGCGGCTGCGGCGACCGGCTGCGACTGGACCATCGCGGCGGCGGGCACGACGGTCGCCGCACCCCGGTTGAAGAAGTTCTGCACCACGGTGCGGTTGTTGACGATGGTGGTGGTGTTGATCGTCTGATTGACGTTCTGGATCGTCGTCGCATTGATCCCGCGCACGTAGTTCAGGTTCGTGCGGTACGGCGGGTAATACGCCTCGCGAGGGCCCAACGGCACCCAGCCCACCGACCGCCCAGCCAGCGCGCCGGCCGCGTAGCCGACCGCCGCCCCTGCCAGGGCCGCGCCCCCGATGTCGACGAAGCTGACCAGGGCCGGCGCGTAGACCGGCACCGGGTAGGCCGCCACCGGGTCGGCATAGCCACCGGGGGAGACGGGGATCCAGCCCCAGCGATTGTCGATCTGCGCCCAGCGGCCGTAGTGGAATGGCGCGAACCCCCAGGCCGCGTCATCCACCCAGGTCCAGCCCCAGGGCGCCACATATGACCAATGCCCGTGCCGGTACGGCACCCACCCGGCCTCGACCGGCGGATACCAGACCGTGCCGTACTGCGGCGCTTCGGCCCAACTGCCGACCGTATCCAGGCTCTCGGACCCGGTCATGCCCTGCACGATCGGCGGGATGGGGACGCTGGCGCGCGGGGCCGGACGATCCTCGGCGAGCATGGCGGTGAGGAACGCGTCCTGCGCGATCGGCCCGGCGCTACCCTGGATGGTATCGGTGCCGGTGATGGTGGCGGTCTGCCGCGGGCCGACCTGCAGGGAAAGGTTGCTGCCGGTGACTTGCGCCGCCCCCTCCACCACGGTGACCAGGGTCGGGTGGTTGGTGTCCCCCGCCACGATGTCGTAGCGGCCGGCTGCCGTGATCTGCACCAAGCCGCGCGGCGTCTGCACGACATAGCTGTCGCCGGCGGGCACGGCGCGGAGTTCGAGGTAGGTTTCGCCCTGCGGCTCGGATGTCGCCAGGGTGTGGTCGTCCAGGGTTGCCACGTCCAGTTCGGTGGTGGGGGCGAGCGTCAGACGGTTGGCGGCAACCTGCAGGTCAAGCCGGGCGCCGGGCTCGGTCCAGAAGGCGTCGCCGTCCGTGAACGGGTAGTTCAGCGCCGCCGGGCTCCATTGCGTGGCGTCCACCGTGTGGAACGACACGGTGCCGTTGATCCGCGACAGCCGGCCGACACGCGCTGGCGGATCGGCGCGGGGCACGATCGGCGGCGGTGCCGACCAGGCCGGCGACACCGTCGAGAGCGCCAAGGCGGACACGCTTGCGAAGGCGACCATGCGTCTTGGCACCGATGGATTCGACATTCTCAACTCCCGAACGAGACCTCACCCTTGTCCCGCACGCATACGGCAGCACCGAGACGTATGCGTAACGCAGTGTGACACTGGATGTTCAGCAGCCGATTTTGGCCTAGATAGGGCGCAGTTGGTTCGATCCTCATGGAGTATTTCCAATGATGAAGCGGGGCTTGGGGCGGTTACTGCTGCCCGTCTGCCTTGCCTTGGGGCTGACGGGATGCATCGCTTACCCGTACGGCTACTACGGTGGCTATCCGTATGGCGGCGGGTATGCCTATGGCGGGCCCTATGGCTACTACTATGGCGCGCCGTATGCACTGGGCGGCTACTATGGTGGGCTTTACGGCCCCGGCCTCGGGTATTTCGGCTTCTTCGGCGGTGGCTATGGCGGCCGTTACTTCGGCCGCAGCGGCGGCGGATATTTCGGGCCCGGCTTCCGCTACGGCGGTGGCGGCTTCGGCGGCCGTCGGTTCACGGGTGGTTTCGGAGGGGGCGGCTTTGGCGGCGGCGGCTTCGGGGGTGGTGGTTTTCGCGGCGGCGGCGGCGGTGGTTTCCGCCGCTAGCCGGCCGCGCTACCCGACCCGGCGTCAATTCGAACATTCGGCGGGGATGTCGGACCCGGCGGCCGGCGCCTGCATGCCGGGCATGGGGTGGAAGCCATGCGCCTCACAGGCGGACAGGCAGGCCCGGGAGATCAGGAAATCGGCCGGACGAGCCGAGATGTCCGGCACCTGGCAGTCCACCCGGGCGCCGGTCCGGGGGTTCAGCATCACCAGCTGAGGCGATTGAGCGCAGCCGGACAGCGCTACGAGGAACAATAGGCCTGCCCGCATCACCCTCACGAGAGGGTCACGTCTGGGCCACCGCGGCGGACCAGGGCGACATCACATCACTGATGCCGGTGCGCTCGCCGCCCTTCTGCAGGATCATGTTGGGGCAGGCGAAGTTCACCGGGATGACGCCGTGCTCCACGATTTCGAGCGGGCCGTCGGCGCGCAGGGCCTCCATCACATCGGCCGGCAGGCGGGAATCGGCGCTGACGTAGCCCGGATCGGAGACGTCGATGCGCGGTTGGTGCGCAGCGGACGCCGGGTCCATGCCGAAATCGAGCGTGAAGGCCAGCATCTGCGCGACCGAGGCCATGATCCGCCGCCCGCCCGATGCTCCGCCGGCCAGCAGCGGGCCTTCGCGGTCGCGGACGATCACCGGGCACATGTTGGTCAGCGGCCGCTTGCCGGGTGCGGCGGAGTTCGGCTTGCCCGGCCGCGGGTCGAACCACATCACGCCGTTGTTCATCAGTACGCCGGATTGCGGCAGCACGACCCGGCTGCCCATGGAGGAGAGCAGCGTCGTCGTCATGGCCACCATCGTGCCGGCCTCGTCGCACACCGTCAGGTGGGTCGTGCAGCTTTCGGCGGCTTTCGGCTCGGTCTCACCCAGCCCCTCCAGCCGTTCGGCGTAAGCGGCCTTCATGGCGCGGGCGAGTGCCGCGTACCAACTGGCCGACGGGCGGTCGCCGGGAACGGTGTCCCGCATCATCTCGAGCACCCGCGCAAAGGTGGGGCCGGCGGTCAGCCCGGTGGCCAGTTGGATGGTCCGGCCGTGCCAGTCCACCTCGGTCGCCGGCAGCACGCGAGCCTCGCAGCGCCGCAAATCCTCGGCGGTCAGCAGCGAACCGACGCTCGCGAAATCGGCAGCGAGGGTCGCGGCCACGTCGCCCTCGTAGAAGTCGCGCAACCCGGCATGGGCCAGGCGCTCCAATGTGTCCGCTAGCGCGCCCTGGCGGAAGTAGCCCGGCGCGCCCTGGTACGGCGGCACCGGCGGCAGGCCGCCCGGCAGGTAGATGTCGGCGCTGGAGGGGTAGCGCTTCAGCACCGAGGCGGAGTTGGCGATCTTCAGCGTGGTGAACCAGTCTTGCGACAGGCCCCGCTTGGCCAAAGCGAGCGCAGGCGCGATCACCTCCGACAGCGGCAACACGCCCCAACGGCCGTGCATGTGCGCGTAACCGGCCACCGAGGACGGAATGGCGAACGACAGCGGGCCGTGAATGTTGGCATCGCCCTCCACCTCGGGCCAGGCAAACAGGTCCTGCTTCATGCGGCCGGTCAGCTTGAATGCGTCCGGCTGCAGCCCGGCAGGGGCGACCGGGCCGAAATCCACCGTCTCCGCCGCGCTCTGGCCGGCGCGGTGCACCATGGCGAAGCCGATGCCGCCCAGGCCGGAGTTCCACGGCTCGACCGTCGCCAGGGCCAGCGCCGTGGCCACCGCGGCATCTACCGCGTTGCCGCCGGCGTCTAGCACCGCGACCCCGGCAAGTGCCGCATCGCGCGATTGCGAGACCACCATGCCCCGGCGACCGGTGGCGGATGGCTTGGTGACGGACCAGTGCTGGGTCGTGTGCTGCGGCGGATCGTATGTCATGGCTGCGATGCTAGGACGAGCCGCCGAGGGTTTCTAGAGCGTGATCCGATCGACCTGGCTTCTCGGCCGGATAAAGACGCCCGGCAAAACAGGGAGCTAGACTAACGGCGGTCCAACAGCAAAGTCGTGATCGCGGTCGAAAGCGTGCGGCAGATTGCCACCACGGCGACCAGGAAGATGCCGTCCCAGATCAGCGTGCCGGCGGAGTAGAAGCTGCCGTCGATATACACGTCGTGCGGCACCCGGCTGCGCACCATCTGCAGCACGTCGTTGGCCGGCCCGTCGAGCGTGATCGCGGCGAGGCCACGCGGGATCGCCCACCAGATCGCCCCGCCCAGCAACAGGAAGGGCGCGAACAACTCGGCCAGGTGCTCGGCGAACACCAATGCGGCATTGGCCACCGACCAGATGGCCACGCGGGCAGCCTGGCTCAGCCCCGGGAGGAACACGCGGCGCTCGTCCAGGTCGACGGCAGCGAGATTGACGCGGGTGTAACTCATCGGTGGCTCCGGCGCAGCGTATCCAAGTGGATTAACGGCTGACGCGCCTGGGCGCTAGTGTGAACGGTTGTCGGGCAAAGCATCGATGTGGCGGACTCTCCTCCGCTCTGCACGGGAGAGGTGGCGGCGAAAGCTGAGGGAGGGCGCTCTGGGCAGGCTACATGCGTGTGTCTGGCCTCCCCAACCATGCTTCGCATGGTCCGCTCCCTCGCTGCGCGAGGGATTATAGAGTGACGCGCCAGCACGAATCATCAGCGTAACATCGCGCAGACCGGCGGTCGTCATGCAAATGGATGAGGATCCCACTCCAAGTAAAAATATTGTCGAAGTTACCACGAATGCTTGCAAACACCTGGCTGGCCGTTGCTATTTTTTAACAATGGAACCGTGCCTCGCGCCAAAGGCGGGCGACGCATGAGCAATCGGTTGCCGATTTGGAGCAGCGACATGGGCCAGGTCATTACAAGCGGTAACACTTCGACAGTTTCGTCGGGTGCTACCCTCACCCAGACGGACGTGCAGAGCGGCGCCTATCTCGACGTGCTGTACGGCGGCACCGCCAATCAGACGACGATCGAGGGGGGCGGCCAGGTCTACGACGCCGGAACCGTTTCGGGCGCCAGCGGCGTCAATGCCTTTCTGGACGTCCAGTCCGGCGGCACCGCGTACGACGTGTTCTCGTCCCGCGGCTTGCTGATCGTCGAGTCGGGCGGCTTGTTGTCCGGCGCGACGCTGTCCGGAACCATCGACACCAACGACGACGGCGGCTTTCTGGCCGCCCAATACGTGAACGGCGGCGCCACGGCGATCGGAACGCTGCTCGACCAGGGCGGCCTGGAATTCGTCGGCGGCAACGCGATCAACACGACGGGGAGCGGACGCTCCAACGACATCGTCGACACGGGCGTGCTGACCTATTCCGGCATCAACGCCCAGGTGTCCGCCTCCGTCGGCGGCAACGGCGTGATCGATATCACGGGCGCCTCCACGCGGGTGGCGATCTCCGACGTGGACGAGCCGGCCTTCTACGGCACATTCACCGGCGCCGCGGTGATCGGTGCCAACACCGAACTCGAACTACAGCAAACCGACGCCCTCGGCAGCGGCACGATCCTGTTCAGCTACGCCGGCGGCGGAACGCTGGTCCTGGACGGCAACGCCTCCCCGACTGAGACCATCGGTGACTTCTATTCCGGCAACTCCATCGTCATCACCGGCGGCGTCGACAGCGCAGCCCAGGTCAGTGACAACCTAGTCCAGCTATTCTACGCCAACGGTACCGAGGACGACATCACCATCCTCGGTGTCAGCGATCCTCTCCTCGGCATCTTCACCGAGAACGGCGAGACCATCCTCTCCAGCTATTCCGCGCCGACCATCATCGATAGCGATCCCAACGTCACCGACAGCGAGAGCAACTACCTCATCCTGCCGGGCGGCCTCGTCGAGGTCACCAGCGGCGGGTTCCTGTCCGACAGTTCGGTCGGCAACGACGACGGCACCAGCGGCGACGGCACGTCGGCCAACCTCACGGTGCAATTCAGCGGCTCGGTCGCCAATATCCTCGTCACCAGCGACGGCGTGGAGGACGTCCAGTCTGGCGGCACGTCGACCGACGACACGTTCTTCGAGGGTGGCCAGCAGATCGTCGAAAACGGCGGCACCAGCTATGACCCTATGTTCAACGGCGGCACGCTGATCGACAACGGCGCCGTGTCCCACGGGATGCTGAGCGGCAGCCCAACCTCCGGCACCCTGTTCATCCTGTCCGGATCGGGCAGCGTGACGCAGGCCGGCTCCGGCAGCCTGGCAGTGACGGGGGACGCCAGTTCGTTCGCCGGCAGCTTCATCCTGAGCGGCGGCACACTGGAGCTCGGCAGCAACACAAATCTTGGCAGTTCCGCCAGCATCGACTTCGCGGCGCCGCCGACCGTCAACCCGACGCTGCTGATCGATGCCTCGCTGAACAACCTGCCGCAGGCGACGATCTCGGGCTTCACCACCTCGGCCGACATCTTCGACCTGCGCGGCTTGAGCTTCTCGGCCAACAGCGCCAGCACGCCATTCTCCGCCTATGACCAGGCCTTCATCACCTCTGGCGGTTCGATCCTGGAGGTCATTTCGGGCGGCACCAGCGGTACGTTGAACCTCGATTCCAGCACCACCGGGCCGGGACCGCTCAACCTGAGCAGCGACAACAACGGCGGCACGAATATCAGCTTCTCCGTGCTCTCGGCGGGGAATGTTTCGGCGCTGGACGGTCAGCTCGACCAGGCCAGCACGCTCTCCAATGGCACCTACACCGTCTTCCTGACCAGCGCGCTGACGGTGACGTCCGACGCTGGCGGGACCGCCCATCTCGACCCGCTGATCGCGCAGAATGGCGCCACCGTGGTGCTGAACGGCGAAGGGTTCGCCATCACGCCCGGCGACGGCGGCGACACGGTACTGTCGGCCACGTCCGGCCCACTGGTGGTGACCAGCCTGGGCGGCGGCATCGGCCTGGACGTCGGGGGCGGCGCCCATCTGACGGTGACCTCCAACACGTTCGGCGGCGGGATCCTGCTGATGTCGGGCGTGTTGGAGGTCGCGGATAGCGCCGGCGGCGGGACAGGCGGCATCTCGTTCGATCCAACCAGCGGCGGCCACCAGTTGCTGCAGATCGACAATGCCGCCCTGCCTGCCGACGGTGGCGGTTTCACCAACGTCATCAACGAATTCGCGAGCATGTCCGGCCAATATATCGACCTCGCCGGGTTCACCTTCAGCAGCGCAACGACCTCGGCCACGCTGTCGCCGGACGGCAGCACGCTGTCGGTCACCAATGGCGGCGAGACGGTGAACTTCGACCTGGTCGACACCGCATACGGCGCGCTCAACACGTTCACCGACGCGAACGGTGGCACCATCGTCACTGCCGACGCGGTCGCCTGCTATGCTACGGGAACGCGGATCCTGACCGAGACGGGCGAGCGCCCCGTCGAGACGCTGGCCGTCGGCGACTGCGTGGTCACCGCGGCCGGTGCCGTGCGGCCGATCCGCTGGATTGGCCACCGCAGCTACCGCGGCCGGTTCCTGGCGGCACGGCGCGACCACATGCCGGTGTGCATCGCCGCCGGCGCGCTGGCCGATGGCGTGCCGATGCGGGATCTGTTCGTCTCGCCCAAGCATGCGATGTTCATCGACGGGCTGCTTGTGCCGGCCGCAGCGTTGGTGAACGGCGCCAGCATCACCCAGCTGCGCACGGTCGAGACGGTCGAGTATTGGCACGTCGAGCTCGACACGCACGACGTCCTGCTGGCGGAAGGTGCGCCGGCGGAGTCGTTCATCGACGACGACAGCCGGGCAATGTTCCACAATTCCGACGACTACACCGCGCGCTATCCGGATGCCCACGCTGCGGCCGCGCTCTATTGCGCCCCGCGCGTCAAGCAGGGTTCGGCGCTGGAGGCGATCCGCACCCGGCTTGCACTGCGGACGCAGGCGCTGCGGACGGGGGCAACGCTGGCGGCCTAGAGCTTTTTCCGATCGAAGTGACTCGGAAAAAGCTCTAGCTCTTCGTTTGGACGAGCATCTTTATCCGATCGAAGAGCAAGGTCGATCGGATGACGCTCTAGCACCGCGCCGGGTTGCCTCCGCCCGCGTCCACGGCTGATATGGGCGGCAAGACCCCAGCCAAGGAAACAGAGCCACATCATGGCCGATCTGCCGACCACCACCGTTCCCGTCGCAACGCTTCGGGCGTTCATCGCCGCCATCTTCGCCAAGGCCGGCACCAGCCAGGAAGAAGGCGACCGCATCGCGCACCACCTGATCGGCGCCAACCTCGCCGGGCACGACAGCCACGGCGTGATCCGCGTGCCGCGCTACGTGCTATGGCTGCAGAACGGCTCGGTGCTCGCCGGGCAGACGCTGCAGGTGATCACCGAGAGTCCCGCGCATGCCGTGGTGGATGGCGGGTTCGGCTTCGGGCAGACGATCGGGCCGCTCGCGGTGGACATGGGCATCGCCAAGGCGAAGCAATCCGGCATGTCGGTGATCGCACTGCGCAACTCGGGCCATATCGGCCGCATCGGTGACTGGGCGGAGCGGGCGGCGGCGCAGGGGCTGGTGTCGATCCACTTCGTCAACGTGGCGATGGGCGAGCTGGTCGCGCCGTTCGGCGGCGTGGACCGGCGGTTCTCCACCAACCCATTCTGCGTCGGCGCGCCCCAGCCCGGCACCGACCCGCTGATCCTGGATTTCGCCACCTCCACCGTGGCGGAGGGCAAGGTTCTGGTCGCCTCCAACGGCGGCAAGCCGCTACCGGAGGGGGCGCTGATCAATCCGGACGGCACGCTGTCCACCAATCCGGAGACGGTCTACGGGCCGATCACCGCGGGTAACTCGGTGCGGGATTCGTCGCAGGGCGAGGGCGCGCTGCGGGCGTTCGGCGACCACAAGGGGTCGGGCATCGCCTTCATGTGCGAGATCCTCGCCGGGTGCCTGACCGGGGGGCCGACCTCCGGCCCGATCCCGGGCGGCAAGCGCGGGCGGATCGGCAACGGCATGCTGTCGATCTACCTCGACCCGGGGCATTTCGGCGCGCAGCACTTCGCCGAAGTGGCCCGCGAGTATGCGCTGTATGTGAAGGCCTCCCGCCCCGCCACGCCCGGCGGCGAGGTGCTGGTGCCCGGTGAACCGGAGGCCCGCACCCGCGCGGTCCGGCTGCGGGACGGTGTGCCGCTGCAAACCGCCACCTGGGCCGCGATCAACGAAACCGCCGCCGGGTTGGGGCTGCAACCGCCGCCGCTCTGACCGGCGGCCTCTCCCTCAAGGAATATGATACTGGCCTAACGTGGCTTGAACCCGACGGCGATGGCGCGCTTGGCGAGGCCGCTGCGGATCACCTCCAACAGGTAGCCGCGGTCGACCCGGGGGGCACAGAACGCGCCTGGCTTCACAGCACCAGGATACAGTTCGGTGAACTCGTCGGCGTTGTGGAACATCAGGCGGCAGTCATCTTCGTCCACGAACGTCTCGCTGGGCGCACCCTCGGCCCAGATCGCCCGGTGCTCGGCCAGTTCGACGTGAACGTAGTCCACGCGCCGGCAGTCCCTGTCCCGCACGATCGTCAACGCGTTAACCAAGACGGCCGCCGGCACCAAGATACCGCCCATCAGCATGCCCTGGCGGGGCGACACACGCAGCGCCCGGCGCGGGACTCCCTCCCCCAACGAGCCGGGGTGGAACATGATGGGGCGTTGCTGCGGGCGCATGAACCGGACGGTGTAGCTGCGCCGTCCGATCCACCGGATCGGCTCCGCTTCGCCGGACAGGCTGATCACACGATCGCCGATCGCCAGCCGCTCGACCGGGGTTTCGCCGGCATCGGTCAGGATCAGGGTTCCGGCGCAGTAGCCGGGCGTACTGTCCGCGCGATCGGTCCTCTCGGGAAGCCGGGTGGCACGCGGCATAGCCAGTCCGGGGGCGGCCGGATGGGCGGTGACGGCCTCGAGCGGCCTGTCGAATGCGCCGTTGAATGGCACGAGGGCGGTCTCCTGTCATGATGCGGAGTTCGGCCCTGATGACTACAAAACCCGGATGACCGGCGTCGTCACTCAAACGGATGATGTCGCTCGTTCTACTCGCCGGGCGGAGTGTGTCGACGCACTCGTGGTCCGATCCTGACGCTCACGACCTGACCGTCAGGTGGATTGACCCACCCCGTTGAGAATAGAGCTAATACGATGCGATAACGTATCGATCGCGAATGGCTTTGTCAGCAGGTATGTCTCTGGTTCCAGGGTACCGCTGCCGGTCACCGCCACCTCGGCATACCCGGTGATGAACAACACCTTCAGGCCCGGCCGCCGCCGCCGCGCCGCCTCGGCCAGTTGGCGTCCGTTCATGCCGCCGGGCAGTCCGACATCCGTGATCAGCAGATCGACCCGCTGCTCCTCCAGCAGCAGCGCCAATCCGCTCGCACCATCCGGGGCCTCCAGCGAGGCATATCCCAGCTCGTCGAGCACCTCGGTGATCAGCATCGACACGGTCGGCTCGTCGTCGACCACCAACACTGTCTTGCCTCTCCCGGACACCGCCAAATCCGCCGCGCGCGGGCCCGGGTCGACGCTCGGCATCTCGCCGGTGTGGCGCGGCAACAGAAGACGCACCGTGGTTCCGCGGCCGACCTCGGAGTGGATGCGCACCTGGCCGCCGGACTGCCGCGCGAAACCATACGTCATGGACAAGCCCAGGCCGGTGCCCGAGCCGAGTGGCTTCGTGGTGAAGAATGGCTCACACGCGCGGGCGACCACGTCGGGCGCCATGCCGACGCCGCTATCGGTGATGCTGAGGCCGACATAGTCGCCCTTCGGAAGGTCCCGCACACTGGCCGCGCGCTCGTCCAGGCTGATATTCTCGACCTGCACCGTGATGCGGCCGCCGCCGGGCATGGCGTCCCGTGCGTTGATGCACAGGTTGAGCAGCGCGTTCTCCAGCTGGTGCGGGTCACACAGGATGATCCACGGCGCGGGGGCGGGGACGGTGGTGACCACGTTCTCCGGCCCGACCGTCCGCTGCACCAGGTCCTCCATGTCGTGAACCAGCCGGTTCGGATCGGTCGGCCGCGGATCGAGCGTCTGGCGGCGGGCAAACGCCAGCAGCCGGTGGGTCAGCGCGGCGGCCCGGCTGGCGGAGCCCTGGGCAGCCGTGATGTACCGGTCGATCTCGGCGGCCCGGCCTTGTGCCAGGCGGGTCCGCATCAGGTCGAGACTGCCGGTGATGCCCATCAACAGGTTGTTGAAATCGTGCGCCAGCCCGCCGGTCAGCTGGCCGACCGCCTCCATCTTCTGGGACTGGAATAGTTGCTCGCGCGATTGCTCCAGCTGCAACTGCGCCTCGCGCCGTTCGGTGAGGTCGCGGGTGATCTTGGCGAAGCCGACCAACACGCCCTCGTCGTAGACCGCGTCGATCACCACGCCGGCCCAGAAGCGGCTGCCGTCCTTGCGCAGCCGCCACGATTCGGCTTCGTAGCGCCCCTCGCGCCGGGCCGTCTCGAGCGCACGGAACGGGGTGCCAGCCTGGATCTCCTCGGGCGTGTAGAACAGCGAGAAGTGCCGGCCCAGCACGTCGGAGGCGCAGTAACCCTTGATCCGCTCGGCGCCGGGATTCCAGTTGGTGATCCGGCCGTCGGTATCGAGCATGTAGATCGCGTAGTCGATGACGTTCTGCACCAGCAGCCGAAAGCGCCGCTCGCTCTGCAACGCTGCGGCCTGCGCCTCGTGCTGCGCCGTCACGTCGCGGGTGATCTTGGCGAACCCGACCAGCGTCCCATCCTGGCGGATCGGGTCGATCACGACCGCGGCCCAGAAGCGGGCGCCATCCTTGCGCTGCCGCCAGCCCTCCGTAGCGAACCGCCCGGTCTCGGCAGCGATCCGCAGCGCTTCCGCCGGCAGTCCGGCCGCCCGGTCCTCGTCGGTATAGAAACGGGAGAAATGCTCGCCCACGATCTCGGCCTGCGTGTAGCCCTTGATCAGCTCCGCGCCCGGATTCCAGCTCACGACCCGGCCCTCGGGATTGAGCATGTAGATCGCATAATCCAGCACGCCCTGGAGCAGCAGCTCGTGGGCATTCTGCATCGGCATGATCGGAGGGTTGCTCATTCGGGGCCGCCAAAAGGCCGGACCGGGTCCAGAACGGAATTGAGCAAATGGGATCTCGAAACGTGAATATCACACCCGTGTATTTTCATTCGACGACGGGATCAAGATGCAGCTGTCCTCAGGCCTCCCACCGCCGCGGGTCCAGCGCCCATGCCGCCGCGTCGGCCGCCGCATTCACGGTGACGACCGCGACCGCGCCATACATCACGACCGCCATCAGCATCGGCAGATCGAGCGTTTGCAGCGCATCATAGGTGAGTTTGCCCACGCCATGCAGCCCGAACACCACCTCGGTCAGCACGGTGCCGCCACCCACCAGGGCGCCGAAATCCAGGCCGAACAGCGCGACCAACGGGGCGGCGGATAGACGGAGCGCGTGACGCAGCAGCACCCCGAGTTCGCCCACGCCCTTGGCCCGCGCGGTGCGGATCGGGTCGGAGAGCAACGCCTCCTGCAAGCCCGCGTGCAGCACGCGGCCGTAGACCCCGGCGTAGAGCAGGGCCAACGTCGTGCAGGGCAGCACCATGCCCGCGAAGCTCACGCCGACGCCGAGCGGGGGCAGCCAGCCGAGCAGCCACGCGCCGTGGAAGGTGCGTTGGGTCAGCAGGTTCACGACTTCACCCAGCCAGAACGCCGGCACCGACATGCCCACCAGCCCGGCCCCGATGGCGATCCGCCCGCCGGTGCGAAAGCCGGTCGCGAGCAGGCCGATGGCAAGCCCGCCGCTCAGCCACAGCACGGCCGCGCCCGCCGCCAACAGCAGCGTCACCGGCGCGGCGTCGAGCACGGCCGGCACCACCGCCTCGCCCCGGTTGACGAAGCTGGTGAGGTCGCGGGTGACGAACAGCCCCCGCATCAGGCGCAGGTATTGCACGGGCAGCGGACGGTCGAGGCCGAACTGGGTGCGCACGGCGGCCAGCGTGTCGGGGCTGGCGCCGCGGCCGGCGAGGCGAGCCGCCGGGTCGGCGCCGGGGGTCGCGAAGAAGATCAGGAACACGAGCACGCTGATGCCGAACAACACCGCCAGCGCCTGGGCCAGCCGGCCGAGCGCCCTCAATCTGGGCCTGCCGATTTGCGCCATGCGTCTGCGAGGCGGTTGAGCAGCAGCACCGTCACCACCACCGCGAGGCCCGGCGCCACCGCGACGGCCGGACGCGAGTAGATCAGCCCCTGCCCGTCCGCAATCAACGTGCCCCAGCTCGCATCCGGCGGCTGGACCCCGATGCCGAGCACGGACAGCGACGCCTCGGTCAACAGGTCGAATGCCATCACGGTCGGTGCGAACAGCAGCACGGTGGCCGACGCATGCGGCACGATGTGGCGCCACACGACATGCCGCCACGTGCCCCCGAGCGAGATCGCCGCCTGCACGAACTCCGCTTCCCGCAGCGACAGCACCTGGGTGCGGACCGGGCGCGCGACGTAGGGGATGAAGACCACGCCCAGGATCGCGACGGTCAGCGCCGGGTTGTCGGAGTCGATGGTGACGGGGCCGAGACGCAGCCCCGAGACGGCCAGCACCGCCGAGAGCGAGATGGCGAGGAGAAACACCGGGAATGCCCAGAGCATGTCCAGCAGCCAGCGCAGGATGGCATCAACCGGGCCGCCGAGGGCACCGGCGAGCACTCCGATCGCGCCGCCAAACAGCAGTGACAGCAGGGTGGCAGATGCCGCGATCGACAGCGACGTGCGGCCGCCATACAGCAAACGCGCGGCGATGTCGCGGCCCTGGGAGTCGGCACCGAGCGGGTAGCTCGCCGACCAGGCCGGCCCGATCGGCGTGGCCCCCAGGCCCAACCCAGCGGTATTCTGCGCAAGCACGGCGACGCGCTGGCCATCCCGGGTTGCCATGCCCTCGACGTTGGAGCGGAACGGGTCGGTATGGGAGATCCTAACCGCGTAGGCGGGGGCTAAGAAGCAGATCACGATAAGCAGGATGAGGCCCGCCGTGCTCGAACGCCCTTTTTTGGCAAAGGTCGTGCCCTTCATCTTCTCCCGCCTGCGGGAGAGGGAGAAGCAAGGCGCGCCTGCGCCAGCAACCAGTGATACTGGTCGTGATAGAAGAAGTCCTCCACTCGGCGGGATGTCACGTCGATATAGCTCGGGTTGAACAGCACGGCGAACGGCGCGCGGTCAGTGATGTCGCGGTCGATAGCAGCCCAGCCAGCCGGGTCACCACGGTCCGCCACGGCCTGCATGCGTGCATCCAGCGCCGGGTCGCACAATCCGCTGAAATTGATCGAACCATCGGAACCGGGATGATACGACGCACAGCCGAACAGCAAAGGCAGGAAGTCGGTGGCACCGGGATAGTCGGCATACCAGGGCGTCAGGCTGATCTGCACGTGGTTGGCCGTGTTCTGAATATACGTGAATTGCAGATTGCCAGACAGCACGCGCAGCCTCGCATCGAAGCCGAGCTGTTGCAGCACGCTCAGCACGTAGGTCCCGACCGCGCGCATCACCGCCGACGTATCGATCACCAGCGTCACCCGCGTGCCCGCCGTTCCGCTCTCTCGCACCAGCGCCTGTGCTGCCGCCATATCGTGCGGGAACGGGCAGTATGGCACGTAGCCCGGCAAACCCGGCGGCAGGATCTGGCAGGATGGCCGTGCCAGCCGCGGGCCGCCGAAGAGCGTCACGGCCGCGTTCCGATCGATCGCCATGTTCACGGCCCGGCGCACGCGCGCGTCGTCGAAGGGGCGCTCGTGCATGTTCATCGGCAGGAACCACAACGCCAGCGCCGGGTTGATGTGAACCTGGCCGGCGTAGTCCGCGCCTAATTCTCCCAGACGGTCCAGCGGCGGGGTCTCGAACATCCAATCGGCCTGCCCGTTCTCCACTTGCGTGACCTCGGCCTCGTCCTCCAGGCCGAAGCGGTATTCGATGGCGTCCGGGAAACCCGGCGGTTGCGCGTCCGCATTCCACACCTTGAACAGTGGATTGCGCTCCAGCCGCAGGCCGTTCGCCGGGTCGTACTGGGCGAACCGATACGGCCCGGTGCCGGTCAGGGGCTCGGTACCGGCATCGTGGCCCGGTACGCTCGCGGGCAGGATGCTGGCGTGGGGCAACGCCAACTTTAGCAGGAAATCCGGGTCACGCCGGGTCAGCCGGATCGTGAGCATGCCCGTCGCGTCGTCCGCCACCACGCCGGGCAGCTGGCAAGCCGCGGGATCGCGCAGGCAGTCATCGGCGCCCTCGATCCCGCCATAGAAGCTGCCGGCGGTCGGCCCGACGATACGGAAGATCCGGCGGAACGACGCGGCGGCGTCACTCGCCCGCACCGGTGTGCCATCGGCAAACCGCAGATCCGGGCGCATATGGAAGCTGTACAGCCGCCCGTCTTCCGTCGGCTGCGGGACCGCGTCCGCTAGGTCCGGCACCAACGCCAGCCCCGGCGGGCCGGCCACGCGGCGGAAGGCAACCAGCCCGTCATACACGACGGTGAACAGTTGCCAGTATTGCCCGGTGTAGTTGATTTGCGGGTCGATGCTGCCGGCCCCTGACGTGGCAAGCAGATGAAGCACGCCCTGGGCCTGGGCCGCGGCCGTCAACAGCAGCCACAGGAATGCCGTCCGAATCACGCCGGGTTGGCCAACGCGTCCGTGATGATGTCGCGCTTGTTGCGCAGGTGCTGGGCCAGCAGCGGTCCGAGCGTATCGGCGTCGCGGCGCACCACGGCCGCCAGGATCGCGTCATGTTCGTTCATCGCGTGCTGCCAACGATCCGGCCGCATGCGGTTGGACAGGTAGCGCGCCCGGGTGATGCGCCCGGCGAGGCTGTTGTAGGTCGCGGTCAGCACCGGGTTGGCCGCGGCCTCCAGGATGGCGGCATGGATCGCCTGGTTCAGCGCGAAATACTCCGGCAGTTCACGGCGCAGGAAATGCGCATACATCCGGTAGTGCAGCCCCTGGATCTCGGCGATCGCGTCCGGCGTGATGCGGGCGCAGGCGAGGCGCCCTCCCTCCGCCTCGAGCAGCGCGATCACCTCGAATAAATGCGTCAGGTGTTCGTCGCCCAGCGTCGCGATGCGTGCGCCGCGGTTGGGGCGCAGTTCCACCAGCCCCTCCGCCGCCAAAACCTTCAGCGCCTCCCGCAGCGGGGTGCGCGACACGCCGAACCGCTCACACAACGCCCGCTCCGGCACCCGGGCGCCCGGCGTGAGGTCCCCCTGGTTGATCAAGTCGCGCAACCCGGCGAGCAATTCGCCATGCAACGAGCGGTTGGGGAACGGCAGCACGTTTGGAGACGCAACCGTCGGGAGCGTCATTTCAGCCCGGTCCGATAAAGGATCTTCGCAGGAAACCGCGGTTTCGGCAGCCAGGTCCATTCCATGATGGCAAATACCGTACCGGGCTGGTTGCGAGAAGGTGAAGCTTTGCATTCACTTCGGCCGTTGCCTGCTTCGCTTGCAAGGTGCAAAAACCAGTTTGCATACAATCTCTCCGGAGGCACATCATGGCTCACAAGAGCGGCCGGCATTTCCTGCAAATCCCTGGACCGAGCAACGTGCCGGACCGCGTGCTGCGCGCCATCGACATGCCAACGATGGACCATCGCGGCCCCGATTTCGCCAAGCTCGGCCGGACGGTGCTGGAAGGCTGCCAGCGCGTGTTCCAAACCTCCGGCCCGGTGGTGATCTTCCCGGGCAGCGGCACCGGCGCGTGGGAGGCGGCGATCGTCAACACGCTCTCCGCCGGCGACCGCGTGATCATGGTCGAGACCGGGCAGTTCGCGGCGTTGTGGCACGCCATGGCAAAGCGGCTGCAGCTGGACGTGGACCTGATCCCCGGCGACTGGCGGCACGGCGTGGACGCGGCCGTCATCGAGGAGAAGCTGCGCGCCGACACGGGCCACAAGATCAAGGCCGTGATGGTCGTGCACAACGAGACCTCCACCGGTGTGACCAGCCGCATCCCCCCTGTGCGCGAAGCGCTCGACCGCACCGGCCACCCGGCGTTGCTGATGGTGGACACGATCTCGTCCCTCGGTTCGGTGGACTACAAGCACGAGGCCTGGGGCGTGGACGTGACCATCGCCTGCTCGCAGAAGGGGCTGATGCTGCCGCCGGGTCTGGGCTTCAACGCGATCAGCCCGAAGGCGCTGGCGGCCGGCAAGACGGGCGGGATGCCGCGGTCGTACTGGGATTGGCACGAGATGCTGGTGCCGAACGCCGCCGGGTTCTTTCCCTACACGCCGTCCACCAACTTGCTGTATGGCCTGCGTGAGGCGCTCGCGATGCTCGAGGAGGAGGGGCTGGACCAGGTGTTCGGCCGCCACGCCCGCCACGCCGCCGCGACCCGGGCGGCGGTTCGCGCCTGGGGGCTGGACATATTGTGCCAGGATCCGCGGGACTACTCGCCCGTGCTGACGGCGGTGATGATGCCGGACGGGCACGACGCCGACCATTTCCGGCAGGTTGTGTTGGACTGCTTCGACATGTCGCTGGGCACTGGGCTCGCCAAGCTGAAAGGCCGCGTGTTCCGCATCGGCCACCTGGGCGACTTCAACGATCTGATGCTGATGGGCACGCTCGCGGGCGTGGAGATGGGCCTGCACGAGGCCGGCGTGCCGCACCAACAAGGCGGCGTGGCCGCGGCGATGGACGTGCTGGCCGGCCGCAAGGCGGTGCAGGAGGAAGCCAAGGCGGCCTGAGTAGGAGCAATCTTCTCCCTCTCCCGTCCCCCACGGGAGAGGGCCGGGGTGAGGGCCGCTTCGCTCCCGACACCGATCGTATGGCGAAATAAAAAGAAGACAGATGGGAGACGGGTTTGACCAACATCCTCCGGCGGAGCGCTAGCACGAACGTGCTGCTGCTGCTCTGTGCGATGTACTTCATCACCTACATCGACCGCGTGAACGTCAGCAGCGCGGCCGAGCCGTTGCGTAGCGAGTTGGGCCTGAGCAATACGCAACTCGGGCTGGCGTTCTCCGCCTTCGGATATCCCTATCTCCTGTTCCAGGTCGCGGGTGGTTGGCTAGGCGACCGGTTCGGGGCGCGCTGGACACTGACGATCTCCGGTGCGCTCTGGGCTTTCTCGACGATGCTGACCGGGGCTGTCGGCGGCCTAATGTCGCTGCTGGCGATCCGCGTGCTGCTCGGCCTGGGCGAAGGCGCCACCTTCCCGCTGGCCACCAAGGCAATGTCCACCTGGCTGCCAGGCGGCAAATCGGGCTGGGCGCAGGGCATCACCCACGCCTGTGCCCGGCTCGGCACCGCGATCACGCCGCCACTGGTGTTCCTGCTCATCGCCTATGTCGGCTGGCGCGGATCCTTCGTGGCAGTCGGCGCCCTATCGTTCGTCTGGGTCGCGCTTTGGTGCTGGTATTTCCGGGACGATCCCCGGACCCACCCCGGGATGACCGACGCGGACCGGGCACGCCTTCCGCCAGCGAAGCCGCCGGGCCACGCCCCCGTGCCGTGGCGACCGCTTGTGCGGCGCATGGGCCCGGTGATTTTCGTCTATTTCTGCTATGGCTGGACGCTTTGGACGTTCCTATCCTGGGTGCCGCAATTCATGCTCCATAACTATCATCTCAACCTGAAGAACTCGTCGCTGTTCTCGTCGCTGGTGTTCTTCGGCGGCGTAATCGGCGACGGGCTGGGCGGCTTCGTCAGCGACTGGCTGCTGCGCCGCACCGGCAGCCTGACCGTGGCCCGGCGTAATCTTGTGGTGTTCGGCATGGCGGGTTCGCTGCTATGCTCCATACCCATCCTGTTCACCGGAGACGCCACCATCGCTGCACTCTGCCTCTCGGGCACGTTCTTCTTCTCGGAGCTGACGATCGGGCCAATGTGGGCGATCCCGATGGATATCGCCCCCTCTCATGCCGGCACCGCGAGCGGGTTGATGAACACCGGGTCCGCTCTGGCCGCCATCCTGTCGCCGCTGGTGTTCGGCATCGTCATCGACCAGACCGGGAATTGGACGCTCCCGTTCCTCGGCACGATGGCGTTGATGCTGGTGGGCCTGCTCTCGGCCTTCGCCATGCGGCCGGACAACCGGTTCAGTGGCACCCCCGGCCTCGTATCCGCGCATGCTTGACGCCGCACTCGCCGGCCGGCTTCGACGCGAGGTCGAAGGCGAAATCCTGCTCGGGGCCGGTGACCGGGGCCGCTACTCGACCGATGCCTCGATCTACCAGGTGCAGCCGCTGGGCGTCGTCATCCCGAAGACCATCGCCGACGTGCAGGCCGTGCTCGCCCTGGCGCGTGACGCCGGTCTGCCGGTGCTACCCCGTGGCGGCGGCACGAGCCAATGTGGGCAAACGGTCAACCGTGCAATCGTGTTGGACTGCACCAAGCATCTTCGGACTATCCTAAGCGTCGACCCGGTGGCGCAGACCGCGACGGTGCAGCCCGGCATCGTGCTCGCCCACCTGAACGCGGCGCTGAAGCAGCACAAGCTGTTCTTTCCGGTCGACCCGTCCACTCAGGCGCGCTGCACGATCGGTGGCATGGCGGCCAATAATTCCTGCGGGGCGAAGTCCATCCGCTACGGGCTGATGGCCGACAACGTGCGCGCGATCGACGCTATTCTGGCGGACGGAACACAGCACCGCTTCGGGATGGTGCCGGACAATTTGGGCGAGATGCCTGCAGCGGTCGCGGCTTTGGTGCAACGGCTGCGTGCCCTCGGAGCTGCGGAGGCCGACGAGATCGCGGCGCGTTTTCCGCACCAGTTGCGCCGGGTCGGTGGCTACAACATCGAGGTGCTCACGCCCCGGGCTCGGCGCGAGGGCCGGGAGAACCTGGCCCGGCTGCTCGTGGGCAGCGAAGGCACCTTGGCCTTTTCCGCCGCACTGGAGTTGCAGCTCGCGCCGCTGCTCCCGCGCAAGATGGTGGGCATCTGCCAATTCCCCACCTTCCGCGCCGCCATGGAGGCGAGCCGCCACCTGGTGGCACTGGACCCCGAGGGTGTGGAGCTGGTCGATCGCACCATGATCGATCTCGGCCGCGGCATTCCGATCTACCGCAAGACGATCGACCGGATGTTACTCGGTGAACCCGATAGCATCCTCCTGGTGGAGTTCCACGGCTACGAGGACGCCCCGCTGCTCGCCAAACTCGAGGAACTGGACGGCGCTATGGCCGATCTCGGCTATCCAGGCGCCGTCGTGCGCGCCACCGACCCGGCGTTCCAGGCCGACATCGCCGAGGTGCGCGAGGCCGGGCTGAACATCATGATGTCCATGAAGGGGGACGGCAAACCCGTCAGCTTCATCGAGGACTGCGCCGTCGATCTGGACGACCTCGCCGACTACACCGAGCGGCTGAACGACGTCTTCGCCCGGCACGGCACCAAGGGCACCTGGTACGCCCACGCCAGCGTCGGCTGCCTGCATGTCCGCCCCGTGCTGAACATGAAGGATGCGAGCGACGTCCGCACCATGCGCGCGGTGGCGGAGGAATGCTTCGCGCTGGTCCGCGAATACAAGGGCAGCCACAGCGGCGAGCACGGCGACGGCATCGTGCGTTCCGAGTTCCACGAGAGCATGTTCGGCCCGCGCGTGGTGCGTGCGTTCGAAGCGGTGAAGGATGCGTTCGATCCCGACGCTCTGCTGAATCCGGGCCGCGTTGTGCGGGCGCCACGCATGGATGACCGCACGCTGTTCCGCTATTCCCCGGGCTATGCGGCGGACCCGGGATTCACGCCCGTGCTCGATTGGTCCGAGCAGCCGCAATCCGCCACTGGCGGTGCACGGGCAGGGCTGCTGGCCGCGGTGGAGATGTGCAACAACAACGGCACCTGTCGCAAGTTCGACGCAGGCGTGATGTGCCCATCCTACCGCGTCACGCGCGACGAGGTGCACCTGACGCGCGGCCGGGCCAATACACTGAGGCTGGCCCTAACCGGGCAGCTGGGGCCCGATGCGATGGCGGGCGACGACGTTGCCGAGGCCATGAAGCTGTGCGTGTCCTGCAAGGCCTGCAAGCGCGAGTGCCCGACCGGCGTCGACATGAGCAAGATGAAGATCGAGGCACTGCACGCCCGAGCCGCCCGCCACGGGGTCGGGCTACGGGATCGCCTGGTGGCGGAACTGCCGCGCTATGGCCGGATCGCCGCTGCGTTCGCCCCATTAGCCAATCTGCGCAACCAGGTGCCGGCGCTGGCGCGGCTTGGCGAGCGTGTCGCCGGGCTGGCAGCCAGCCGCCCCTTGCCGGCGTGGCGGAAAGACTGGTTCCGGGACAGCGAGGCCGATGCCGACGGCAACGTCCTGCTGCTGGCGGACACGTTCAACCGCTATTTCGAGCCGGAGAATCTTCGCTCCGCCGTGCGCGTGCTGCGGGCCGCCGGGTTCCGCCCGTCGGTCGCGAGCGCAGGCTCCCGCCCACTATGCTGCGGGCGGACTTACCTTTCTGCCGGCATGGTGGATCGCGCACGCGCCGAAGCCCGGCGGACGCTCGACGCGTTGGCAGGCGACCGTCCGGTGATCGGCCTGGAACCGTCTTGCCTGCTGACGTTGCGGGACGAGTTCGCGTCAATGCTGCCTGGACCGGAGACGGCGTCGCTCGCCGGTCGTGCGCTGCTGATCGGCGAGTTCCTGCAGCGTCATGCGCCCAAGCTCGCCTTGCGTCCGCTGGCCGCGACCGCACACGTGCACGGCCACTGCCATCAGAAGGCGTTCGGTGCGTTTGCCGACGGGCTCGCCACACTGCGTCGCGTACCGGATTTGGCGGTCACGCCGATCGCTTCGTCCTGCTGCGGAATGGCGGGGGCGTTCGGTTACGGTGTCGAGACGCAGGCTGCGTCGCTCGCCATGGCGGAGGCCGGTCTGCTGCCAGCGATACGGGCCGCGGCGGCGGACGACATCATCGTCGCCGACGGGACGAGTTGCCGTCATCAGATCGCCGACCTGTCCGGCAGGCGGGCAATCCATTCCATAAGGCTGATCGAGCGGGCGCTGACCTGATCGGGTTACGGTAAGCCTGCCTCAGGCGGCGCGGGCACCGAGCACCCCCTCGCGAAGTTCGACGAGGAAGCGGCCAGCCGTGTCCTGCAGCGCCGTCGCGTCGCGACTAAGGATTGCCACACCCTCGAGCATCGCCTTGGCTTTGGTAGCCGTACCGGCGGCGTGAGAGGCGACGTCGCCCGTTCGGCTGGAGGTCTCGCGGGTGCCCTTGGCCACGGCCTTGACGGTCGAAGCGATGTTGGCGGTCGCCGTGTTCTGCTCGTCCATGACGGCCGACACGGATAGCGCGAAGCCATTGGCCGCGCTGATCGAACGCTCGACCGAGTGGTTGGCTTCAATCGTGGTGGCGAGCGCCTGCCGCATGCCGGCGACGAGTGCGGCGACCTCTGACGTCGCCTGCGACGTCTGGCTTGCGAGGCGTTTCACCTCGGCGGCGACCACGGCGAAGCCATGGCCGGCATGGCCGGCGCGCGCGGCCTCGATCGTGGCGTTCAGTGCCAACAAATTGGTCTGCCCGGCAATGTTGTCGATCAATCCCACGACCGCGTTGATCCGCTTGCTGCATCGGGCGAGGTCGTCGATCGCCGCATCGCTTTGCCGCACCAGTTCAACGGCCTCGACCGTCGCCCCGGCCGCGGCGGCAATCTGTTTGCGCGCGTGATCGATGCTGTTGGAGAGGTCCAAGGCGGCGGCCGCCACGATCTCGGCATTGCCGGACGCCTCCTTGGCCAGGCGGGCCACCGCCTCGCTCTCCTGCTCGGCGATGTCGGCGATACGCTGGGTCTGCATGGCGTCGGTGCTGAGCATCTCGGAGCTGCTGATCACCATGCTGACGGCGGTCTGCATCGAGGTGTCGAACCGACGGCCGATCGTCGTCAACGTCGCCACCCGTTCGTTCGCGAGCGTCGCCTGAATGGCTTCGTTATGCTCCCGCAACCGGCGCTCGCTCGCCTGGGCCGCTTGCAGTTCGGCCCGGCTGCTCTCGACTTCGGCGAGGATGCGGTGGATGCCCCGCCCCAGCACGTAACCGATCGCGACGGCCAGGGTCCACCACGCCATGATGGTGACGGAGCGCGTCCAGTCGTCGCTGTGGCCGGTGCCGAAGTAGAAGCCCGGGAACAGCAGCTTGCCGGAAATCGTGAACGACCACCCCGAGAGGACGCCTATGGCAAGGGACAGGACCGTGCCGTCCAACGCAATGAGACCGGCCGTGGAGAAGGACAGCAGCGCAGGCTCCACCACCGTGCCGAAGATCCCGCTGTTGAGGCGATAGAGCTCGATCGAAATATAGACGAGCGCTACGGTCATCAAAGGCTTGTGGAGGAACTGCAGCCCGAGCCGGCGCCGAAGCAGGATCATGCTGAGCAAGGCTGCCGAGCAGAGCATCGGAATGACGGCATCTGCCACCCGATGCCCGGAATAATAGGCGGCCAACGGCTCTGCCAGGGTCGCCGCGGCCATGTGCAGCAACAGAAGATTGCGGTTCAGCCGCAGGAAAGCGCGCCCGCTGTCGTTTCGCGTCATCACAGCGACAGATCACGGTTGAACATCATGGCCGGAGCATCATGAGGCAAAGATGTTGCGCCCGCGTTAAGCGCAGCGCTTGTGCTACCGCGAAGCCACCGTCGTATCTTGGCCGGATCGCGATCACGCTGCACGAAGCTCGCCAGCGTGCATTCCTGCACGAAGCTCGCCAGCGTGCATTCCTGCACGAAGCTCGACGACGAACCGGCCCGCCGTGTCCTGCAGCATCGTGGTGTCGTGGTTCAGCGCGGCAACTCCCGCCAGCATGGCCTCGGCGGTTCGGGCGGTCATTGCCACGTGGGATGCGACCTCCTGCGTTCGCCGCGTTGTCTCGCGCGTGCCCCGGGCGACGGAGTCGACGATGCTCGCAATGTCGGCTGTCGCCCTATTTTGCTCCTCCATCATGCTCGAGACCAAAAGCGTGAAGCCGTTTGCCGCGCCGATGGAGCGCTCGACGGATTGATTGGCCTGGAGCGTCGTATCCAAGGCTTGCCGCATACTCGAGACGAGGCCCGCGACTTCGGACGTAGCCTGGGATGTCTGGCTCGCCAGGCGTTTCACCTCGGCCGCGACCACGGCGAAGCCGTGGCCGGCTTGGCCGGCGCGGGCCGCCTCGATCGTCGCGTTCAACGCCAGCAGGTTCGTCTGGCCGGCGATGTTGTCGATCAATCCAACGATGGCATCAATCCGCTGGCTCGAAAGCGCGAGATCGGCAACCGCGGCATCGCTCTGCCGCACGCGTTCGACCGCTTCGACGGTTGCCATGGCCGCTGCGGCGATCTGCCTGCGCACGTGATCGATGCTGCCGGACAACTCACGCGCCGCCGCGGCGACGAGCTCGGCATTGCCCGACGCCTCCTTTGCGAGCAGGGCGACCGCTTCGCTCTCGTGTTCGGCGGTCACGGCAATGCCCCTCGTCTGGGAGGCGTCTGCACTGACCGACACGGAACTGGTGATCACCGTGCTGACCGCAGTCTGCATGGATGTGTCGAACCGGGCGCCGATCGTGGTCAACGTCGCCGCCCGCTGCCTGGCAAGCTTCGCCTGAATGGCGTCGTTATGATCACGCAGCGATTGCTCGTTGGCCTGGGTCTGCCGTAGATCGGCCTGGCCCCGCTCGACTTCCGCGATGATGCCGTGCACGCCGCGACCAAGCACGTGCCCCGTGAGCACGGCGACACTCCACCACCCCACGATAGCGATCGTGTGCGCCCAGTCATTCTCCTGGCCGACGCCGAAATAGAAATCGGGGAACCAGATCTTGCCGCCGGATGCGAGCCCGGCCCCTGCGGCTAGACCCATCATCAGGGACAGTACAGTGCCATCCAACGCGATCAAGAACCCGGTTCCAAACGAAAGAAGCGCCGGCTCCATCGCCGTGTTCAGGATACCGCCGTTCAAGCGATAGAGCTCCACCGTGATGTACGCGAGCCCCAAGCTCACGAGAGGTTTGAAGAACGTCAGGTAACGCGAGAGACAGACCCAGATGATAGAGAGGATCAGCACGGCCGATACGAGCATCGGCACGATACACTGCTGTATCGGCCGGCCGGCATAGTGGGTGGCCACCGGCATGGCGAGCGTCATGACGATCATCTGCAGAATGATCAAATCGCGGATCAGCATCTGAAACGCTCGCCCGCTCTTGCTGCCAACCATTCGCGACCTCTGGGATAGACGCCGTCATACCCCGGCGCGGTTAACCAGAGGTTGAGAGGCCTCCGTCAAAGCGCCTTGAAGTACAGCCGGGTCGCGCGCGGCACGCCGTTGGCGTCCAGCGCGTAGCCGGGGATGGTGCCCGCCTCCGTCCAGCCCAGATCGCGATACAGCGGCTCCGCATGGTCGTCCACGCGCGTGTCCAGCACCAGCAGCGTGCGTCCGGACACGCGGGCCGCCTGCTCCGCCGCCGCCATCAACGCTCGCGCCAACCCGCGGCAGCGCGAGCCGGGGGCGACCATCAGCTTGCGGATTTCGGCCCGGTGAGGCTGGTTCTCCGGCATGTCGAGGCCGAGTTGCACCGTGCCGGCCAGGGTGCCGTTGCGCCAGGCTGCGAACAGCCGGATTTCGCCCTGCCCCACCGCCCGGGTGACCCCGCGCCAGTAGGTGAGCGCCTTGTCGCGGGCGAGCGGCGGCAGGAACGAGACGGAGGCGCCGCCGTCCACACAGGCCTGCAGCAGCGCAGCCAGCGGGCGTTCCGCGCTCTCGGCAGCGGCGATGTCCAGCTCCTCGACCACACGGCCGGCCAGCGGTTTGGCATACCCGGCCTCGATCGTGTTCGATAGGTCGTGCAGCGCCCGCAGGCCGCCGCGGCGAACGTAGCCGTGCTTCTCGTAGAAGGCATGGCCGCGGGTGAACAGCACGTCCGACCACAGCACCATGCGGGGCGCGCCGGCCGCGCGGGCATGGTCTTCGGCATGCTGGAGCAGGTCGCGGCCAAGGCCGGTGCCGCGCTGGCTGGCGGCGACGTACATGCGGGAGAGATGCCAACCATCGTCCGCCGGGTAGGTGGCGACCATACCCACGACTTGACCGCCCGCCTCCGCCGTCCAGAGCGCGCCACCTTTGCCAGCTATATACGTGGCGAGGGCGCGGATCTCGGGCAGTTCGGCGTCTACGTCGAAGACCACGCCGGGGTATTCCCCCCAGCACGCCCCGATCAGGGCGATGTAACCGGCCGCGTCGTCGTCCCGGCCGGGCCGGATCACGTCAGCGCAGCGCAGAACGCCTGGATGCGGGCGCATGCCTCCGTCAGGGAGGCGTCGTCGGTGGCGTAGCTGATGCGCAGGTAGGGGCTCATGCCGAACGCCGCGCCATGCACGAGGGCGACGTGCTGTTCCTCGAGCAGCGCGAGCGCGAAATCGGCGTCGGTGTCCAGGCGGGTGCCGGCGGGCGTGGTCTTGCCGAGACAGCCGGCGATGTTGGGATAGACGTAGAACGCGCCCTCTGGCCGGTGGCAGAGCATGCCGGGTGCCTGGTTCAGCGCATCCACCACGAGGTCGCGGCGGCGCTGGTAGGCCGCGGCCTGCAGCTTCACGCTCTCCTGCGGGCCGTCCAGCGCGGCGACGGCGGCGGCCTGCGTGATGCCGGAGGTGCCCGCGGTGGCGTGGCCCTGCATCGCCGTCATGGCCTTGATCAGCGGGCGCGGCCCGGCGGAGAAGCCCACGCGCCAACCGGTCATCGCGTAGGTTTTGGACACACCGCTGACGGTGAGCGTGCGGTCCCGCAGGGCGGGCACGACGGCCGCCATGGTGGCGTGCCGCGTGCCGGTGAACAGCAGGTGCTCGTACATGTCGTCGGACAGGATCCAGACATGCGGGTGGCGCAGCATGACCTCGCCGAGCGCCGCCATCTCGTCGGCGGAACAGGCGGCGCCGGTCGGGTTGTTGGGGAAGTTCAGCAGCAGCCACTTGGTGCGCGGCGTGATGGCGGCGTCCAGATCCTCGGGGCGCAGCTTGAAGCCGTTGTTCTGCGGGCAGTTCACCGGCACCGGCACACCGCCGACCAGGCTCGCCATCAGCGGGTAGGCCCCCCAGTATGGCGCGGGGATCACCACCTCGTCGCCGTCGTCGATGGTGGCCATGAAGGCGTTGAAGATCGCCTGCTTGCCGCCGGACGAGACGGTGATTTCATCCAGTGCGAATTCGAGGCCGGAATCGCGCAGGAACTTGCGCTGGATGGCCTGTTTCAGCGCGGGGACGCCGTCCTGCGGGGTGTACTTGGTCTCGCCGCGCAGCGCGGCCTGGTAGGCGGCCTCGATGGCATGCGGCGGGCTGGCGAAGTCGGGCTCGCCGATGGTGAGCGAGATCACGTTCACCCCGGCAGCCCGCATGGCGCGCGCCTTGGCCGACATCGCCATGGTGGCGGCGATGGGAACGCGAGCTTGGCGGGCGGACAGGGTTGGCATGGTTGGGTTCTTCGATAAGGGGGTGGCTAGAGGGTGCGGGTTGCTTACCCCTCACCCCGGCCCTCTCCCGCAGGGGGAGAGGGAAAAGAGAAGGTTACTTCAGGCCCTCGCAGAAGTGCTGGATGCGGGTGCAGGCTTCGCGCAGGGCTTCGGTGTCGGTGGCGTAGCTAACGCGGAAATGGCCCGGATACATGAACGCCGACCCGTGCACCGCCGCCACGCCCTGCTCGTCCAGCAGCGCGATCACGAAGCTCTCGTCGTTGGTGATCTTGGCACCCTTGGCGGACGTCTTGCCGATGCAGCCGTTCATCGACGGGAACACGTAAAACGCGCCCTCCGGCTTGTGGCAGGTGATGCCGGGCGCCCGGTTCAGCATCTCCACGACCAGGTCGCGGCGGCCCTCATACACCTTCACCATCTTGGGGATGGCATCCTGCGGGCCGTTCAGCGCCTCGACGGCAGCGGCCTGGCTGATGCTGGAGGTATTGGACGTGGACTGCGACTGCAGCTTGTCCATCGCCTTGATCAGCGCCTTCGGCCCGGCGGCGAAGCCGATGCGCCAGCCGGTCATGGCGTAGGCCTTGGAGCAGCCGTTCATGGTGACCGTGCGGTCCTTCAGCTTGGGCTCCACCTGGGCCATGGTGGCGAACTCGAAGTCGCCATAGGCCAGCTTCTCGTAGATGTCGTCGGTGAACACCCAAACGTTCGGATGGCGCAGCAGCACCTCGGCCAGCGCCTTCAGCTCCGCGGCGGTATATGCGGCGCCGGTCGGGTTGCAGGGGCTGTTCAGCAGAAACCACTTGGTTTTCGGCGTGATGGCGGCCTCGAGGTCCTCGGGGCGCAGCTTGAAGCCGTTGTTCTGGCCGCAGGGGACGATCACCGGGGTGCCGTCGGCGAGCGCAACGATGTCGGGGTAGCTGACCCAGCAGGGGCTCGGGATGATCACCTCGTCGCCGGCGTCCAGGGTGGCGACCATGGCGTTGTAGATGATCTGCTTGCCCCCGGTGCCGACGATGACTTCGTCGGCGGTGTAGTCCAGGCCGGAGTCGCGCTTGAACTTGTCGGCGACGGCCTGGCGCAGGGCCGGGGTGCCGGCGACGTCGGTGTATTTCGTGTCACCGGCCTCGATGGCGCGGATCGCCGCCTGCTTGACGTTTTCCGGCGTGTCGAAGTCGGGCTCGCCGGCGGAGAGGCTGATGATGTCCCGCCCCTCGGCCTTCAGCGCACGCGCCTTGGTCGCGATGGCGATGGTCTGGCTAGGGCTGACGCGGCCGAGGCGTTCGGCGATGAGGGTCATAATATCGTCTTCCAGGTGTCGCAAAAGGGCGGCGGCACCCTATGCCTGCCGCCGCGAAGCAGCAACTGCGCGCTGTTGCACCAGCCATGCGCCGATCAGCGCGGTGGACACGAACAGCAGGATCACGGTGGCGAGCGCGTTCAGCTCGGGGGTGGCGCCGAGTTTCAGCGACGAGAACACCACCATCGGCAGGGTGGAGGCGCCCGGCCCCGAGACGAAGCTGGCCACCACCAGGTCGTCCAGGCTGAGCGTGAAGGCAAGCAGCCAGCCGGAGAGCAGCGCCGGGGCGAGCAGCGGCAGGGTGACCCGGAAGAAGGCGCCGGCCGGGGTGCAGCCGAGGTCCATCGCCGCCTCCTCCAGTTCGGTGCCGGAGCCTTCCAGCCGGGCGCGAACGACGACCGCGACGTAGGACAGCGAGAACGAGATGTGCGCCACGGCGATGGTGATGGCGCCGCGCTGGGCGGGGAAGCCGATGAACTGCTCGGACGCTACGAACAGCAGCAGCAGGGACAGCCCGATCAGCACGTCTGGCAGCACGAGGCGGGTAGCGATCAGCATGTCGAGCACGCCGCGGCCGCGCACCCGGCCGAACCGCTCCAGCACCACCCCGGCCGCGGTGCCGAGGATGGTGGCCCCGGTGGCGGACAGGGCGGCCACTTCCAGCGAGAGCAGCCCGGCGGCCTTCAGTTGGTCGTCGTGCCAGAGCGTGCCGTACCAGCGCCACGACAGGCCGGACAGCACGGTGGTCATGCGCGAGTCGTTGAAGCTGGTGAGCACGAGGAGGGCGACGGGGATGAACAGGAAGGCGTAGCCGAAGACGAGGGCGGCCAGGAGGAGTCGGGAGAGTTTCACAGCTATGTTCCAGGCCTGGTGACGTACTCGATCAGCAAAAGCCTAGTCCCCCATCGAAGACACCGTCATGCCAGGGCTTGGCCCTGGTATCCACGGGGTTGTTCCCGTGACGTCATCGGACATCTGTGCCGCGCATCGTGCCAACCGCAGGCGGTAAGTGCGAAACCAGCCGCGTGGATACCAGGGTCAAGCCCTGGCAAGACGGTGGGAGGCTACGTTACAGCCGCCGCTGCCCGGCCCGCAGCAGCGCCAGTGGCAGCAGCAATCCGATGAGCAGCGCGTTCGCCAGCGCCGCCGCCATCGGCCAGTCGTGGTTCTCGAAGAACTCGTTCCACAGCGCGCGGCCGACCGTTTGCGCCGCCGGGCCGCCCAGGAGTTCGGGGATCACGTATTCGCCGACGGCGGGCATGAACACTAATGCTAGGCCGGCCGCCACACCGGGGAGCGACAAGGGCAGCGTCACCGACAGGAACACACGCAGCGGCCCGGCGCCGAGATCGGCGGCGGCTTCCTCGAGCGCCGGGTCGAGCTTGGACAGGCGTGCGTAGAGCGGCAGGACCATGAACGGCAGGTAGCAATAAACGATGCCCACGTACATCGCGAAGCGGGTGTACAGCATGTGCATCGGCGCGTGGATCACGCCCGTCCAGAGCAGGGCCGTGTTGATCCATCCGTCGTCGCCCAGCAATCCGATCCAGGCGACGATGCGCAGCAGGAACCCGGTCCAGAACGGCAGCATCACCAGCAGCAGCAGCAAGGACCGCCACCGCTCCGGCGCCCGGGCGATCGCCAACGCCATGGGGTAGCCGATCAGCAGGCACAGCACGGAGGACACGGAGGCGACCAGCAGGCTCTGCAGGGCGGCATTTAGGTAGTAATCGTCCTGCACCAGGTTGGCGTAGTTGTCGCCCAGCAGGTGCAGCGACGGCCACCAGCCGTCCCACGTCAGCAACGGGTCGTAGGGCGGCACACTGGCGGCGGCTTGGGAGAACGACAGCGCGAGCACGATCGCGGCGGGGGCCGCGATGAACAGCAACAGCCAGGCCCAGATCGGGCCGAGGACGAGCCAGCGGGTCATTGGGCCCGCAGGGGTAGAGACGAGAATCCCCCTCCCCTTGAGGGAGGGGTTAGGGGAGAGGTGCGCCACGGCACGGAACTGGGGGGTGGCTTACCCCTCCCCCCAGCCCCCTCCCTCAGGGGGAGAGGGAGAAGAAGACGCAGCACACTCATTCAGGCAACAGGATGCAGGCATCGGGAGCCCACGACACGCAGACGGACTCGCCCGGGGGCAGCGCGACGCCGGCACCGTCGGCGAGGGGCTGGCTGACCAGCAGCATTGCGTCCGAACCGACCCGCACCCGGTGGTCCACCACGATGCCGCGATAGGCACTTTCCACGACTTGGCCGCAGACCGCGTTCGGCCCCGACGCCCCACCACGCGCGATCCGCAGCCGCTCCGGGCGCAGGGCCACGTGCAGGTCGCCGGTGAACCCCGTCGTGTCGGTCGCAGCCACGCCGCCCAGCGTGGCGAGGTCCAGCACACCGGGTTCGCGGACCCGGGCCGGCAGAATGTTGGCGGCCCCCATGAAGGCGGCCACGCTGCGGCTGACGGGGCGCTCGTAGATCTCGGTGGGCGTGCCCACCTGGGCCAGCCGGCCGCGTTCCAGCAGGCCGATGCGGGTCGCCATAGACAACGCCTCCTCCTGGTCGTGCGTCACCAGCACGAAGGTGGTGCCTAATTGGCGCTGCACGCGCACCAGCTCGGTCCGCGTCGCCTCCCGCAGGCCGCGGTCCAGGGCGGAGAGCGGCTCGTCCAACAGCAGCAGCTCTGGCCGCGGGGCGAGGCTGCGGGCAAGGGCCACGCGCTGGCGCTGGCCGCCGGAGAGCGCATCCGGCCGCCGGTCGGCAAACGCTTCCAGCCGCACCAGGGCCAGCAATTCGGCGACACGCCTGCCAATCTCCGACTTAGGCAGGCCCTGGCGGCGCAGGCCGAAGCCGACGTTGGCGGCGACGCTCATGTGCGGGAACAGCGCGTAGGACTGGAACATCGTGTTCACCGGGCGGCGGTGCGGCGGCAGGGCCGTGATGTCCCGCCCGCCAAGCGTGACCCGGCCCGCGGAGGGCGTGATGAACCCGGCCAAGCTGCGCAACAGCGTCGTCTTGCCCGAGCCCGAGCCGCCGAGTAGCACGAACAACTCGCCCCGGCCGATGCCCAGGTCCAACTGATCGAGCGCGGTCCAGCCACCGTAGCGAACCGTCAGGCCGGTGATCGCGACGTAGGCCGCCCCTAAACTGTCCACCCCGCCGTCAATGACCGGCTTTGAACCGCGCCCACATCCGCGTCCGATCCCGCACCGCGGCCTGCTTCACGGCGGTGACGGTGAACGAACGGCCCAATGCCGCGGCATCCGGGTAGACGTTCGGATTGCCGCTGACCGCCGGGTCGACCATCGGCTTGCTGGCCGGGACAGCGTTCGGGTACTGCACGGTGTTGGTCACCCCGGCAATCACGCTCGGCTGCAGGATGAAGTTGATGAACTGCAGCGCCAGATCCGGATGAGGCGCATCCTTGGGGATCGCCAGCATGTCGAACCAGAGCTGGGTGAACTCCTTAGGCGCGACATAAGTCACCTCGGCCTGCTTGGCCTCCTTGGCGCGCCCGGCGGCCTGGATCACGTCACCCGAGTAGTCCAGGCCCAGGCAGGTCTGCCCGGCGGCCAGCGACTCAACCATGCCGCCACTGGCGAAGGTGCGGATATACGGGCGGATCGCCATCAGCGTCTTCTCGACGTCGGCGAGGTCCTTTGGGTCGGTGCTGGACGGGTCGTGGTGCAGGTATTTCAGCACCGAGGGGATCACGTCGGTGGCGCTGTCCATCATGGTGATGCCGCACGGCGCCAGCTTCTTCGCGTTCTCCGGCTTCAGCAGCAGATCCCAGCTGTCGAGCGGCGCGTCGGGAAACAGCGCCTTGATCTTGGACGGGATCTCACCCAGCCCGATCGTGCCCCACAGATAGATCGCGCCGTATTTGTTGCCGGGATCCGACGTGGCCACGCGCTTGAGCAACGCCGGGTCCTCACCGGCGAGGTTGGGCAGCTTGGACTTGTCCAGCGGCAGCAGCGCGCCGGCCGCGATCAGGCGGGAGAACGTGGGCTCGGACGTCGGCACGATGATGTCGTAGCCGGAGTGGCCGGCCAGCATCTTGCCCTCGAGCGTTTCGAGGCTGTCGTACACGTCGTAATGAAGGTCGACGCCGGTCTGCTGCTTGAACTGCTCGAGCGCCTTCGGATCGATGTAGTCGGTCCAGTTGTAGACGTTCAGCACCTTCTCCTGGGCATGCAGGTGTCCGATCAAGCCGAGGGGCAGGAGCAGCGCGAGCACCAGGATGAGTCGTGTCATGCTGCGGACCCTAATTGCCCCGTGCACCCTTGAAAAGTGGGCTTTGCGCGGCCAGGCCGAGAATTGCCTCGGCACTGCGGCCAGCCTCCCGCAGGTGGCGGATACCGGCCGCGCCGTCCCGCTTGGCCAGGCGCTTGCCGTCCGCGCCACACAGCAGACCGTGATGTGCATAGGCCGGTTCCTTCCAGCCCATCAGAGCCTGCAACAACCGGTGGATTGCGGTGGCCGCACGCAGATCATCGCCGCGGGTGACCAGCGTGACACCCTGCACGGCGTCGTCATGCGTGACGGCCAGATGGTAGCTGGCCGGGGCATCGCGGCGACCGAGCACCACGTCCCCGAAGGCGAGCGGGTCGCAAGCGAGCCGCCCCTGCCCTTCTTCGGCGAACGACAACGGCCCGGTGCCGGTCAAGGCCTTCTCCACGTCCAGCCGCCAGGCATGCGGCTGGCCGGCGGCAATCCGATCCGCCCGCTCCGAGGTGGAGAGACAGCGGCACGTCCCGGGATAGAGCGGCCCCTCCGGACCATGCGGCGCCGTGTTGGCGCGGAACACGTCAGCCCGGCTGCAGAAACACGGATACAGCAGCGCGGGAGCCCGTAGCGCATCCAGCACCGCCGCATACTCGGCAAAATGCTCGGACTGCACCCGGACCGGGCCGTCCCAATCCAGACCCAGCCAGGCCAAATCCTCCACGATGGCCGTGGCGTAGTCAGGCCGGCAGCGCACGATATCGGTGTCCTCCAGCCGCAGCAGGAAGTGGCCCCCCGCCTCCCGCGCGCGGCGCCAGGCGAACAGCGCGGCGTGGACGTGGCCCAGATGCAGCAACCCCGTGGGGCTCGGGGCAAAACGTGTGGTGATGGACATACGCGGCCGGCCAACCATAGTGAGGCCACAGGTCTACAGCGGAGGCGGCCATGGTGGAATTGCAGGCGACGCGATGGGGGCCGGCCTCGGGCACGGCCGCACGGCAGCTGGTGGTGATCTGCCACGGCGTGGGTGCGAACGGCCAGGACCTGATCGACCTCGCCCCGCACTGGGGCCACGCCCTGCCCGACGCCGTGTTCGCCGCCCCCGACGCGCCGGAGCCGTACGACGGTGCCCCGTTCGGCCGCCAATGGTGGGCGATCGGCGACCGCGACCCGGCCCGCATGACCGCCGGGGCCGCCGCCGCCCGCCCGCTGCTCGACGCCTTCATCGACGGCGAACTGACCCGATTGGGCCTGCCCGCCGACGCCTATGCGCTGATGGGGTTCAGCCAGGGCGCCATGATGGTGCTCTACGCCGGCCTACGCCGCACCACGGCACCGAAAACGATCATGGCCTATTCCGGCGCCCTGATCGCCCCGGAGCAACTCGCCGCCCGCACGAACAGCGCCCCGGTGCTGCTGGTGCATGGCGAAACGGACGACGTGGTGCCCGCTTTCCGCTCGCGCGACGCCGAGGCGGCCCTGCGTGCGGCGGGCGTTCCGGTGCGGTCGGTGTTCACACCTGGTCTGGGCCATTCGATCGATGAGCCGGGCGTCGAGACCGGTGCGGACGCCCTGCGGCAAGCCTTCGGACTGTGACGGAGTTGTGAAAAACGGGAGGCTGCCTTGCGGCACGGGAAAGTGTCTGCGATAAGCGCCTCGGGTTATGGCGGCATAGATCTGGCGGTCCAGCCTTGTTGCGATCCTAGTTCTAGCGCCGCTTCCGGAAGGAGCGCGTGTTGCCTGACGGCGGAATGCACTACCCGGCTTTGGTTCTGAACGCGGATTTCCGCCCCCTCTCGTATTTCCCACTCTCGGTCTGGGCGTGGCAGGATGCGGTTAAGGCGGTTTTCCTGGACCGAGTTTCCGTGCTCAACGAGTATGAGGTCGCGGTACGGTCGCCCTCGTTGTCGATGCGGCTCCCGAGCGTGATCGCGTTGAAAGAATACATTCCCGCCGCGCGTCGCCCGGCCTTCACGCGGTTCAACGTGTTCCTGCGCGATGCCTTCTCGTGCCAGTACTGCCACGACCGGCTCCCCACCCACGATCTGACGTTCGACCACGTGATCCCACGCAGCCGCGGCGGCCGCACGACGTGGGAGAACGTCGTGACGGCCTGCGGGTCCTGCAATCTGCTGAAGGGCTCGCGCCTACCACGGGAATGCCACATGCACCCCCGCCTGACCCCGCGGCAGCCCTCCACGTGGGAGCTTCAGGAGAACGGCCGAGCATTCCCGCCAAATTACCTGCACGAGAGCTGGCGCGACTACCTGTATTGGGACTCGGAACTGCTCGACAGCTGAGTTCGCCCGGGCCAACTAGGCCCGTCATGCCAGGGCTTGACCCTGGTATCCACGGGTTTGCGCAGACACCGGCCATGCCGGGTTACACGCGACGGTGCCATTACTCTTCTGACGTCACGAGCCCAACCGCGTGGATACCAGGGTCAAGCCCTGGCATGACGGGAAAGGGCTGCTAAACCCGCTCGCTCACCGCGATCGCGACCTTGCAGCCCAGCTTGATCACCCGGCTCATCAGCGCATAGGCGGGCGCCAACTCCGCCTCGTTCTCCAGCCCGATGTCGCGGTGCTCCAGCTCCTCCTCGCGGAACTTTTCGATCGTGGAGCGCAACCCGGCCTCGTCATCCTCCAAGCTCGCGGCCTGCTCGGCGTAGTGTTCGTCGATCGCCTCCTCCACCGCGACGGTGCAGGCCATCGCGCCACGCTCGCCGATCGCGGCCGAGAGCGCCCCGAGTGCGAAGCCGGCCACATGCCACAGCGGCAGCAGCGCGGTCGGCCGCACCCGACGATCGGCGATCAGGCCGGCGAAGGTGCGCTCGTGCACGACCTCCTGCTCCAGCATGTGGTGCAGCAATTCGGCCTTGCTGCTGCGGCCCAGCACGGCCAGCTGGCCCTTGTAGATCCGCACCGCGCCATACTCGCCGGCGTGGTCGACGCGGATCATGCGCGCCAGGCGGTCAGCTTGCGTGGGATCGCCGGGTAGGGTCGAGGCGCTCATTGGGGGCTCCATACGGCTTGGGTCGTAGCAGCGAGATGGCGAGGAACAGGCCGAACACCAGGGCGGCCAGCCCATTCATCGCCGCCATGGAGACGGGAAGGCCCGGCACCAGGAACGTCGGGTCGTCGCAGGGTTTGGCCGGGTGCGCGGGCATGCGGGCCAGTCGCTCGGCAATCGAACCGCCCCCCAGATTGGGCGCGGCACATTCCGGCAGCGGGCTCGGCCACCATTTTTGCTCCACCCCGACATGCACGGAGGCAAACACCACCGACGCCGCCATGCACAGCACGACGCCCCACAGCACCCACCGCAAACGCAACGGCAGCAGGGCGATCATCGCGAGCACGGCTGCGACCCGGTACGGCCACCGCTCCACCAGGCAGAGCGCACAGGGCACCAGACCGCCATACCACTCGGACCCGAAAGCCACCGCCAGCGCACCAAGAGTCACGACGAGCGACAGGCCAGCCAACACCGAGGTTCGTGTCATGCACCGCCTTGTCGCCCGCTTCCGCCGCCGTTGCAAACCCCGTAGCCTGACCCGGCACGATCAAGGAGGCGGCGGACGCATGCGCAAGGTTTGGGGCCGGAAGAACTCCTCCAACGTGATGAAGGTGCTATGGCTGCTGGAGGAGCTGTCGCTGCCGTATGAGCGGATCGACGTCGGTGGCCCGTTCGGCCGCACCAAAGATCCCCACTACGTCGCGATGAACCCCAACAGCATCGTCCCGACGCTCGAGGAGGAGAACGGGTTCACGCTTTGGGAGAGCAACGTGATCCTGCGCTATCTCGCATCCTGCCATGCCGACGGGTCGGCGCTTTGGCCCAAGGACCTGCAGGCCCGGGCCAACATCGATCGCTGGATGGACTGGCAGCAGACCATCCTGGGGCCACCGGCTACGGTGGTGTTCCAGGGGCTGGTCCGCACGCCGCCGGAAAAGCGCGACATGGCCGCGATCGAGGTCGGCATCATCAATTTGGGCCACGCCTACGCCCTGCTCGACGCGCAATTGGGCCGCCACGCCTACATCGCCGGGCCGGACTTCACGCTGGCGGACATCCCCGTCGGCGTCCACGCGCATCGTTGGTTCTCGTTCACCCTGATGCGCCCGGAGCTGCCACATCTGCGCGCCTGGTATGACGGGCTGCTGCAACGCCCCGCCTTCCGCGACCATTGTGCGGCCCCGATGACGTGAGCGGCCATGGGCGACCTTGGGGGCACCGCACGGCTGCTGTCCGGCCGGCGGGGTAGCTGAACGCAGGCTCCACGCCATACTACGGCCATGAACGATCTCCGTCCCCCGGATGCCACATCGTTGGACGCGATCCGGCGGCGCCGTCCCGTGATCGTCGCCATGCTGGTTTCGACCTTCATGTCGGCGGCCGAGGTGACGGTGATCAGCACCGCCATGCCGACCATCGTCTCGCGGCTCGGCGGCTTCGATCTGTTCACCTGGGCATTTGGCATCTACCTGCTGTGCCAGGCCATCACGACGCCGATCTACGGGCGGCTGGCCGATTTGTACGGCCGCCGAGTCGTGTACGTAGGCAGCACCTTGTTCTTCCTGCTGGGCTCGCTGCTGTGCGGATGCGCCTGGAGCATGCCGTCGCTGATCGTGTTCCGGGCCATCCAGGGGCTCGGCGGCGGCGGGCTGCTGCCGCTGGCGACCACCATCATCGGCGACGTCTGCCCGCCCGCCGACCGGCCGCGCGTGATTGGCTATACCAGCGGCATGTGGGGTATCGCGGCAATCGCCGGGCCGCTGATCGGGTCGCTCTGCGTCGGCACGATCGGCTGGCAGTGGGTATTCTGGCTGAACCTGCCGATCGGGGCCATCACGATCGCCCTGGTCGCACGCTACTTCACCGAACCGCCGCGAGCTGCCCCGCACGGCGGCGTGGACCTGCTCGGCAGCGCCCTGCTGGCCTGCGGCGTCGGCGCGGGGATGGCAGCCCTCGTGCAGTGGGACGCGTTTGGCGGCCGCACCCTCGCGGCGTTGGGGGTGGCTGCGGCGGTCTTCCTGGCCGCCTTCGCCGTGCGGGAGCGACGGTCCGCCCTACCCATGCTGGCGGCCCACCTTCTGCGCCACCCGGTGATCCTGGCAGCCAACGCGTCTGGCCTGCTATGCGGCGCATTGGTCATCGAACTGACCGCCTTCGTGCCGCCCATGGTCCAAGGCGTGTTCGGCCTGAGCGCCCTGGCCGCCGGTTTCGTCTTGGGCTTGATGACGGTGAGCTGGACCACGGCCAGCCTCGGGCTGGGACGGCTCATGGTGCGGCAACCGTTGCGCTGGGTCGCCATGGGCGGGGCGGCGGCCCTGGTGCTGGGCAGCGTGATCCTGTGGCCGGCGAACAGTATGACGATGCTGTTGGTGGCATGCATCCCGCTTGGCTTTGGCCTAGGCACCACCAGCCTGGCCTTCACCGTCGCCGTGCAGAATGCCGTGACCTCGGCGGATCGGGGACGGGCGAATTCACTGTATTACTTCTCCCGCCTGCTCGGCCAAGCGATCGGGGCGGCGGCCCTGGGCGGCGTGCTGAATGCCGGGCTGGCATCCGGCGGATCCGGCACGAGCGGCGCGCTGCACGACCTGATGGGCGAGGCCGGCCGCGCAGCCTTGCCCCCCGGCGAGTTGGAGCGGCTGTTGCCCGTGTTGACCAGCGCGTTGCACACGGTGTTCGCCTGCGGCCTGGGCATCGCCATTCTGACGATCCCGGTGGCCCTGATCGTCCCGAGGCTGCGGCCGGGTCGACCCGGCCTCGTCACAAAAGGATAACGTCCGAAGCTTAACAGGCCGTGTAGATCGTCGCGCGACAGTTGAGGGGCCATGCGTGCTCGTTCTCGATGGCGTGACGAAAAGCTTTGGCAAGTCCGTGGCGGTGTCCGACGTGTCGCTGTCCATCCCACGTGGCCAGTTCGTGGGTGTAATCGGACGGTCCGGCGCGGGTAAATCCACCACGCTGCGTATGATCAACCGCCTGGCGGACCCGAGCGCCGGCCGCATCACCTGCGAAGGCACCGACGTCACCGCGCTGACCGGGCGCCCCCTGCGGGATTGGCGCCGCCGCTGCGCCATGATCTTCCAGCAGTTCAACCTAGTCGGCCGGCTGGACGTGCTGGACAACGTGCTGATGGGCCGTCTGACCCAGTCGCCGCCTTGGCGCTCCACGCTCAAGATGTGGAGCCGCGACGACCGTGCCATCGCCATGGCGGCCCTGGACCAGATGGACATCGCCAACCTCGCCGCCCAACGCGCCGACAACCTCTCGGGCGGGCAGCAGCAGCGCGTGGCGATCTGCCGCGCCCTGGTGCAGGAGCCGGACATCGTGCTGGCCGACGAGCCGGTCGCCTCGCTCGACCCGCGCAACGCCGCCGTGGTGATGGACGCGCTGCAGCGGATCAACCGCCATTTCGGGCTGACGGTGCTGTGCAACCTGCACTCGCTGGACCTCGCCCGCACGTATTGCGACCGGCTGGTGGGCATGTCGGCCGGCCGGGTCGTGTTCGATGACGTGCCCGCGGCGCTCACCGACCGCGTGGCGCGCGAACTGTATGGGCTGGAGGCGAACGAGGTGATGGAGCGCCAGCCCGCGCCAGGATCAAACGTCCAGTCGGACATCCTGGCATCCCAGGCCGCCGTCACCGCCTGACGACACGCCTACGCCTCAGTGATTTTCACCCTCCCAAAGGAGCGACCATGATCGACCGCCGCACAATGCTGGCTGGCCTTGCTGCCGCCGGTGCCACCACCGCCGCCCTGCCCGTTCGCGCGCAGAGCTACAAGCAGGCCTATCCGGAACTGGTCTTCGCCGTCGTCCCGGCCGAGAACGCCTCGGGCGTCACCGATCGCTACCAGCCCTTCGTCGCCTATCTGACCAAGCAACTCGGCACCAAGGTCACCCTGCGCGTCGCCAACGACTATGCGGCCGTCATCGAGGGTCAGCGCGCCGGCAACATCCACATCGGCTATTACGGCCCGGCCTCCTTCGCCCGCGCGCTCGTCACCGGCGTGAAGACCACGGCCTTCGTCATCGACGTGAACAGCGACGGCACCAAGGGCTATTACTCGGTGTTCTATGTGAAGTCGGACAGCCCGTACAAGACGGTGCAGGACCTCAAGGGCAAGGATCTCGGCCTGGTCGATCCGAACTCCACCTCCGGCTACAACATGCCGCTGTTCGCGCTGAACAAGATGGGCATCAACGCCGAGCAGTTCTTCGGCAAGGTGCTGATCACCGGCAGCCACGAGAACGCGGTGCTGGCGCTGTGGCAAGTCACGGTACAGTGCGCCGCCAACTTCTGGAACGCGCCGGACGACAGCAACCTGACGCGTATGCTGAACAAGGGCATGATCAAGAAGGCCGACGGCTCGCCCGCCAAGGTGGATGATTTCCGTATCATCCTGAAGTCGGACCTGATCATCAACGGCCCGACCGCCTATCTCGACAGCCTTCCGCAAGACCTCAAGAGCGCCATCACGACCGCCTGGCTGGACGCCGCCAAAAACGACAAGGCCGCCTTCGACCGCCTGTCCGACGGCAAGAACCAGCCCTTCCAGGTGACCGACAACGCCGCGTATGACGACACGATCAAGCTGATCACCTTCGTCGACCACCTGCGCAAGCAGAACGGCTGAACCCGGCGTCCGGCGGCATGGCCCACGCGATCTCCAGGCCGCCGGACCCACAATTGCAACCGCTGCTAGCGGCCTACGCCCAGGCCGTTGCTGACCGCCGCCGAACGATCCTGATCGGCATCGCGCTGATGGTGGTCGCCACGGTGCTCTCCGGACTCGGCGCCGAGGTCCGGCTCGACACGTTCTGGGACAAGCTCGGCAACTTCAGCAGCTATTTCGGCCGCCTGACCGAACTCGACACCGGCGCCCGGGTCTGGACCGACCCGGCCTATTGGTTCTGGGGCCTGCGCCGCTGGAGCCTGCAACTCGAGCAGACGCTGCTGATCGCCTATGTCGGCACCGCGACCGGCAGCGTGCTCGGCGTCGTCGGCGCGGTGCTAGCCAGCCGCAATCTGTCGCGGTCGGCCACCGTGCGTTTCCTCGCCATCCGCGTGCTGGAGTTCAGCCGCACCGTGCCGGACATCGTGTTCGCGCTGATCTTCGTCGTCGCGTTCGGCCTCGGCCCCCTCCCGGGCGTGCTCGCGATCACGCTGCACACCACCGGCACACTGGGCAAGTTGTTCGCTGAGGTGATCGAGAACATCGACATGAAGCCAGTCGAAGGCGTGCAGGGCACCGGCGGAAGCTGGCTGTCGCAAATTCGCTTCGGCGTGCTGCCCCAGGTGCTATCCAACTTCGCCAGCTACGCCCTGCTCCGCTTCGAGGTGAACGTGCGCGGCGCCGCGGTGATCGGCTTCGTCGGCGCCGGCGGCATCGGGCAAGAACTGATCGTCGCCATCCGCAAATTCTACTACTCGGACGTGAGCGCGATCCTGTTGATGCTGCTGGTCTGCGTCATGGCAATCGACTTCGCCTCCGAAAAGCTGCGCCACAGGATGCTCGCCGCGGAGCAAGCGTCGTGAGCGGAGCCCTGCGAGCCGACTTCCTAGCTCGGCGAGACGACGTCGAGGCGCGGCATGGCGCCATTCTGGCCGATCGCGGCCGTGGGCGCTGGGGGCTGGTGGCGCTAGTCGGATTGGCCGTCGCGATCTACGTCACCGGGTTGGTGGTGCTGGATATCTCGCCGCTGCGCATCTGGCAGGGCCTGGGCCAGCTCGGCACGATCCTGGTGCTGATGCTGCCGCCCACAGCCGGTGGCCACTTCGCGCTGTATCTGGACGCGCTAGGCCAAACGTTGTCGATCGCCTTTCTCGGCACCCTGCTCGCCGCCGTGGCCGCGGTGCCGTTCGGGTTCCTGGCGGCTCGCAACGTCGTGGCGAACCGGGCGCTTCATATCCTGGCACGGCGTAGCCTGGACACGGTCCGCAGCATCGACACCCTCATCTGGGCACTGATCTGGATCGATGTCGTTGGATTGGGGCCGTTCGCCGGGGCACTCGCGATCGCTTCCTCAGATTTTGGCGCCTTGGCCAAGCTGTTTTCGGAAGCGATCGAGACCGCAGACAACAAGCCCATCGAGGGCGTGGTAGCGAGTGGCGGCGGCCGGCTACTGGCCGTCCGCTTCGGCATCGTTCCGCAGATCCTGCCAGTGTTTGCCAGCCAGCTACTCTACTTCTTCGAGTCGAACACACGGTCGGCAACGATCATCGGCATCGTCGGCGCCGGTGGGATCGGGTTGCACCTATACGAACAGATCCGTGTCCTGGAATGGCGGCAAGCCTCGTTCCTGATCCTGATGGTGCTCATCACCGTGGCCGCGATCGACTTAGTATCCCGTCGCCTCCGCCTGGCCATCATCGGACGGCGAGCCGGCTGACACCGGCCCGCCGCAGTCTTAATGGTTCTTGCCGCGCCCAGTCTTGCTCTGGAGCGCATCGATGGCCTTCGAGGCTTCGGCCTTGGTCAACGCCGGGTCGAACTCCTCGCCGGCCTCCTCTGACAAGGTCTTCAGGTAGGATGCCTGCGCCCCCGTCATCGTCTCGTCTCCGGTTGCCCAGTTATCCGGGTCCTTGACGGTGTTGGAGGGCGCGTCGGCGGGGGAGGGAGTTTTTGGGTTCGTGCTCATGAAGGATAAACGCCCGTGTGCCTGATTTGTTCACCGCTCACTTAGCGTTGATAAGGGAAAGGTAGCAGCTCCCGCAACGTGACCCGGCGAGGCCCCTCCGGCCCCGGTAGGAGAATATCGGCCGCCGGATCGAAGTCGGTCAGCATCTCCCGGCAGGCACCGCACGGTGACACGATGGCGATTTCCCGCACGCTCTCCTCAGCCTTGGGATGACGCACGGCGACCGCGCACTCCACCGTGCCGTCTCCGTCGAGGATGGCGCGCCCCAACGCAACCGCCTCGGCACACACCGAGAGCCGCCCGACGGTGGCCCCGAGGTGCAACCCGGTCCATATCCGGCCATCGCGGGACCGCAACGCCGCCCCGACGGTGTGCCAATGCGGCCGGTAATGCTTCACCAGCACCGCCTTAGCGGCCTCAATCAACTCGAGATCGGCGAGCGCGAGACTCACTCTGCGGCTTCGGCTTCCTCGCCTTCCTCAGGCGCCGTGATCATCGCCTTCTCCACCACGATCGCCAGGTCGCGCACGCGCTTCTCGATGGTGTTGGCGACATCCGGGTGGTCTTTCAGGAAGTTCTTGGCGTTCTCCCGCCCTTGCCCGATCCTCTGGCTGTCGAACGAGAACCAGGCGCCCGACTTCTCCACCACCCCCGCCTTGACGCCGAGGTCGATCAGCTCGCCGCGCTTGCTTATGCCCTCGCCATACATGATGTCGAACTCGACCTGCCGGAATGGCGGGGCCAACTTGTTCTTCACCACCTTTACACGGGTTTGGTTGCCGGTGACCTCGTCGCGATCCTTGATCGCCCCGATCCGACGGATTTCCATTCGAATCGACGCATAGAATTTCAATGCGTTACCGCCCGTCGTCGTCTCGGGGTTGCCGAACATGACGCCGATCTTCAGCCGGATCTGATTGAGGAAAATCAACATGGTCTTGGATTTCGACACGCTGCCCGTCAGCTTGCGCAGCGCCTGGCTCATCAGCCTCGCATGCAGGCCGACATGCGTGTCACCCATCTCACCCTCGAGTTCCGCTCGCGGCACCAGGGCCGCGACGCTGTCGATCACCACGATGTCGATCGCACCGGAGCGGACCAACGTGTCGCAGATCTCGAGCGCCTGCTCACCACCATCCGGTTGCGACAGCAGGAGATTGTCCACGTCGACGCCAAGCTTGCGGGCATAGATTGGATCGAGCGCATGCTCGGCATCGATGAACGCACACGTCCCGCCCCGCTTCTGCGCTTCGGCGATCGCGTGCAACGCCAGCGTGGTCTTGCCCGAGCTTTCCGGCCCGTAGATCTCCACGACCCGGCCCCGCGGAAATCCGCCGATGCCGAGTGCAAGATCGAGCCCCAGGGAGCCGGAGGAAATCACGTCGATCTGGTCGTTCGACCGGGCGCCCATTCGCATGATGGAACCCTTTCCAAAAGCCCGTTCGATCTGGCTGAGGGCCGCGTCGAGCGCTTTAGTTTTGTCCATACCGTCTTCCCTCTTGCCCGGGCAGTGCGCGCGGCGACACACGATTGTGTCACAGGCCCGAACATCGCCGCAACCCGACGCCAGGCTGCGCCGTGTTACGCGTTCATGGTTTGATGCCTGACTCTCTGTCGATTCGGCCAGATCTGGCCGGTTAAACTAGTCCTGTTAATAAAGCGGTCCTTATCTGTTCACAAGAACAAAAGGTGCACGGCGCGGGTGGGATTCAGCGAGCGGACGGGTCCTGGCACTCACAACCCGACCGCCATATCGACTGGGCCGTCAAATCAAGGCGTGACAAGGACGATCGATCGGTGGCGGTGCTGTCGAGCAGCCGTCGAAGTCGATCCTAGCACGAAACAGCGTCAGCGGGGATTTCCGTGTCGCAAATCGCCTCGGATCTACGCCCGACATGCTCAACGGCCGCAACCAACAGTTTCAGCCGGTAGGGTTTCGGCATGAAGGTGATGTCTTCGGCCGCAAGGTTTCCCCTCACCGCCTCCTCGGCATAACCCGATGCCAGGATTGCAGGTACGCCAGGATGGAGGGCGCGAACTGCTTTCACCAAGGCGGGACCATCCATGCCGGGCATGACCACGTCCGAAACGATGACATGGATTGCAAACCCCGCGTCTCGTTTCGCGAGCAACGCCAGTGCCACTTCACCAGATTGCGCGCTCAACACAGTCCAACCGGCTTTCGTCAGCGCGCGAACTGCCAACCGGCGCACCCCATCCTCGTCGTCGACCAGCAAAACCACCCGCCCGGGTGCGCGGGGGTCGGTTGCGACGGCCCGTTCTGCCGACCGGGCTGGCGCCGTCGGGATGCCCACCTCGTCACCGTCGTAACGCGGCAGGTAAATACGGATGCGCGTCCCTTTTCCCACCGAGCTGTCGACGGCCAAGAACCCGTCCGATTGCCTGATGATCCCGTGGACCGTCGAAAGCCCCAGCCCGCTGCCCCCCCTTTCGCGCCGGGTCGTGAAGAACGGGTCGAAAATACGAGGCAGCACGTCCGGCGGGATGCCGACCCCGGTATCCTGCACCTCGATCATCACGTAGCGGCCGGGCGGAATGGTCTCCTCCCCCCGAACCAACGCGCGATACAACGTAATATGGCCCGTTCTCAGCGTCAGTTGCCCGCCATCGGCCATGGCGTCGCGCGCATTCACGGCAAGATTGACCAAGACCTGATCCAGCTGGGTTGGATCGACCCGCACCGTCCGGCCGGGCTCCTCCAGCTGCATGTCCAGCTTGATCGTGCTGCCGAGCAAGCGGCGGAGCAGTCCACTCACCGATTCCACCGCAGCATTGATCGAGACCGGCCGGGGTTGCAGGGTCTGTTGCCGCCCAAAGGCAAGCAATTGACGAACCAGCGCAGCACCCCGGTCCGCGCTGCTGCGGATCTGCTCCAGGTCCTCGACGGTTTCCATGTCTGGCGAGCCCCGCGCCAAGGCGTCGTCCGCGGCACCGATCATGGCGGTAAGCAAATTGTTGAAATCATGGGCGATGCCACCGGCAAGCTGTCCGACTGCCTGCAATTTCTGGCTCTGCGCGAGTTGCGCCTCGAGCCGGCGTTGGATGGTGATGTCGGTCAGTTGCAGGATCGCGCCACTGACGCTCTCATCGTCCTCCCGCAGGGCCACCGCCGAGATCTCGACAGTTGCTTCGCCCCCGGTCCCCCGAAGGATCGACACGAACCCGCGGGGCGGCCGCCGGCCAGCGAGCGCAGGGCCGAGTTCGTCCCAAACTTCGTGCCGGCAGTTTGCGCAGAATATGTCCTGGGCAGGTTGGCCCGGTGATAGATCGCACTCGCTGTCGACCATCCGCCGCAGCGCATCGTTGACCCGAACGATACGGCCGCGATGATCGATGATGGCGATCCCCACCCCCGCCTCCTGCACCAATACCTGCAGCATGTCGTCCAACGGGGCCGAGAGTCGCTCGATAAGGGTCCGGTGGTGCCGGTCCTTGCCGCGACGCCATGGCCAACGCCAGGGCCGGCCGACGTGCAAAATGGCGGCGCTCATTGGAGCGCTGCCCGTCCGCGCAGCCGCCAAACGTAGGCAATGATCTCCGCGACCACCTTGAAGTGCTCGGCCGGTATCTCACCATCCAGTTCCACAGTGTACAAAGCCCGCGCGAGCGGCGGATTAGCCACCAGCGGCACCCTGTTGTCCTGCGCAACCGCACGGATGCGAGCCGCCACCTCGTCCACTCCTTTGGCCACCACGCGCGGGGCACCACCCTTGTTACGGTCGTATGCAAGAGCGATAGCGTAGTGGGTCGGGTTCGTCACCACCACAGTTGCTTTCGGCACGGCGGCGAGCATCCGCTTGCGGGCCCGGCTCATTCGAATTTGACGCAGCTTCTGCTTCACCTGCGGATTGCCATCAGCCTCCTTCGCTTCGCGCTTCACCTCCTCCTTGCTCATGCGAAGCTGCTTCGCGTGGTGATATCGCTGCCAGGCGACGTCCGCCCCGGCGATCACCGCCTGCACGCCGAGCAGGGTGAGGGCCAATTGCATCAATAGTTGCGTGATCCGGGCAGCAAGCTGGCCGGGAAGCCAGAACACGGCTCCTTGCAGGGCCGGCACCGCGCCGGCGAGCACGCGGTACGTGGCAAATCCGAGCACGCCCAATTTCACGGTAGACTTTGCCGTCTCGACCAGCCCCCTCACCCCGAAGACCTTTTTGAACCCGCGGGCTGGGCTCAGCCGTGCAAGGTCAGGGGTGATGGACTTTGGGCTGAACAGGAGGCCGGTCTGCAGCAACGAGGCGGCGACAGATGCGGCGAGCACACCCAAGATGAGCGGGCTCGCAAGAGTAGCCGCCGTGATAAACGCGGTAACCAACGCCGGCCAGATATCGAATTGGGCGGGGAGAACGAGCATGGCGCCGAGCCGTCCGACGCCATCCTTCGCCGTCGACGACCCGGAAATGGCGAGCATCAAGGTCGCGGCGCCTAGCCCGGCCAGCGCCGGCACCTCCCGAGAGATTGCAACGCTGCCCTCGTCCCGGGCACGTTGCAGGCGCTTGGGTGTTGCGGCCTCTGTCTGGTCCCCGTCCGCCATTTAGTAGTCCGATGCGGACAGGCGCTTCGGCCTGCCGGCGGCCGAATCAGCCCAACAAACCAAGCGGGTGCGCTGACGCGTGCTGACCTCTCCGAATGCATCCCGGCTCATGCTCTAGAGCAGCCCGGGAAGGGCATTTAGGCTGCTCCGTGCCGCCTCAAGCCACGCCGCGACCATCCCCGCCGATAGTAGCCCGAACAACACCAGCCCACCGAAAATCTGCCCGGGCATCGCCGCAAAATAGATCTGCAACTGCGGGATGAGCCGCGCGACGAGGCCGAGCGCGATCTGCCAAACCGTACCGGCAATCACGAAAGGTGCCGCGAGCCGCAGCGCAAGACCAAAGGACTCGCAGACTGCGTTCAGCGCAGCCTCGCTGCTATCGGCCACCGAGATAAGGTGTCCCGGTGGGACGAGCCCGTAGCTCCCCGACAAAGCGGCGACCGGCAACGCCCAAAGTCCGGTTTGCAGCACGAGAACTGGCACCGCGATCGAGAATAGCCGCATGAGCGCGCTAGACTGCCCAAGCGCCGGGTCGGGCGAGATGACGCTGGACAATCCCGTCATAAACGAGATGATCTGCCCCGCCATCGGAAGCGCCAGGGCAATGCACCGCGCCAGCCATCCAAGGACGCCACCACAGAGCAGTTCCGACCCGACCATCATTGCGGAGGTCCAACCGTCGGCTGGCGCAACCTGACCCACTCCCGGCAACACCAGCAGAACAAGTGCCATGGTCAACCCGGCCCGGAACATGACGGGTGCCTCGGCTTCTCCCACTCCCGGCATCTGCATGGTGGCCGCGCTGCACCGGCACAGCACGAGCACGAAGCTGAACGCCCAGGCGGGAAGGTCTGCGAGTGCGATCAACGGGTCATTGCCCGCCGGTCGCAATCATCCGGTCGATCAGAAGCTGGGTATAATCGGTCAGCGTCGACAGCATGAACGGACCGGCCAGTGCCAGCGTCGCGACGATTACGACCACCTTCGGCACGAAGGCGAGCGTCGCCTCGTTGATCTGTGTGACCGCTTGTACCAGGGACATGACCACGCCGATGGCCAAGGCGGCGAGCAATACCGGACCGCCAAGCTTCAACACCACGATCATGGTGTCATGCAGCGCCGCGCCGACCTCACCTTCGCCCACTGCGTTATCTCCCCGTTCTCAGATCAGTTCTCAGATCGGCATTTTCATGATGTCCTGATAGGCTTGGACAACGCGGTCGCGGATCGCCGTGGTCGTTTGCAGTGCCAACTCCGCTCGGTTCACCGCGGTCACGACGTCGGTCAGATTGCCGGTTCCGGAGATGCCGGCCGCGGCCTGGCTGTCCGCAGCGTGCCCGGAGTCGACCACACCCTGCAGAGCGTCCGTGATCGCCTGGCCGAAGCCTTCGAGGCTGGCTGGCTGCCCGGACGCGGTTCGGGCATAGGCGCTCGCGGCCGTTGTCGCGGAGAGAGCAGGAAGGCTCATTTCAGCAGATCGACGGCACGGGTGAGCATGGAGCGGGTCACCTGCATGACATTGAGGTTCGCACTGAAGGAGCGCTGTGCCTCGCGCATGTCCATAACCTCGACGAAGCTGTTCACGTTCGGGGTGTGCACATACCCCGTCGTGTCGGCCGCAGGGTTCGATGGATCATAGCGCTTCGGAAACTCCGACTTGTCGGTGCCGATCTGTTTCACATGCACCTGTTCGACCCCCAGCGTGTCGTCCATCTTCTGGTCGAAGGTGACCGTCTTGCGTCGGTACGGATCAGCCCCGGGCTTGTCACCGGTGGTGTCCTGGTTGGCCAAGTTCTCCGCAATCACGCGCAGCCGGGTGGTCTGTGCATCCATCCCTCGCGCGGAGATCGCCAAGGCTTTTGAAAGGTCCATGTCTGTTATTTCCCGATCGCCGTGCGGTAGAGGCCGAGATACTTGTGGTATAAGTTCGTGACCAAGGCCTGCGCCCCGTCCGTGTCGGCGACTTTGGTCAATTGCTCGTCCATCGAGACCGCATTGCCATCCGGAGCCCGCTCAGTCGGACGTTGACGCGGATCTGTACGACCGACAGTCCCCGCGCCCGTCAGATGCATAGGACTCGTGACCGCAAGTTCCGGCAGCGCCCGGGCCAAACTCTCCGCAAACGGCTGCAAATCCTTGGCGACGTAGCCCGGCGTATTCGCGTTGGCGATATTCTGCGCCAACACGCCTTGCCGCCGGTCGAGCCAACCAAGCCGTTGCTCCGCAAGATCGAATAGGCCCATTCCGTCATTGCTCATGGGAAGCATGCTGCGCCCTGTTCGTTGCGAAATAGTTAAAGCAGCGGGTAACGCGTCTTTAATCTCTCGGTGCCGATATGTTCCGATGACGAGCCCGGTGCTGTTTCCCTTCGACCATGCCGACTACGACGCCGTGGCAAGCCAGGCGGTCATTGTCATGAGCGAAGAATTGGGACGCACGATCTGCGTCGCCCGCGTGCTGGTGGAGCATGGTCGCACAATTGACCTCACCGGCCTGGATCGGGGCATCGGCCTGCTCTGTGCCAAAGCTCTGGATCTTCCGCCAGATGCCGGACGGAAGGTCCGGTCGCACCTGATCGTCCTGCTCAAGGAGGCGGACAGCCTGGCGGAGGCCCTCCAGACCCACGCCCGATAAGCCCACCGCTCCAAGGCAAAATGCCGAAAGGACGCCATGACATTCACTTCTTTGCTCTCAGCCGTCGCCGCGCTTGCCGTTGTTCTTGGCGTTATCTTACTCGCCGGCCGAGCCGCCCGCCTGCCCCGGTTCGCGCGCCGGTTGGGTCGGGAGGCCGGCCGCATGAGCATCGTCGAACAGCTCAGCCTCGACCCTCGGCGACGCCTGTTGCTGGTGCGATGCGACTCGCGATGCGTTCTGTTGCTGACGGGCCAACAGGATCAAGTCGTAGGTTGGTTGCCGGAGCAGACGCCATGAAGTGGGCGGTCCTCGCAGTATTGCTGCTTGTGCCCTCGTTGGCTGTTGCCCAATCGGTCAGCATTGACCTCGGCGCCACCGGACAGGCGGGCGCCACCGGGCGGTTGGTTCAATTGACGGCGCTCATCACGGTGCTGTCGATTGCTCCAAGCTTGCTGGTCATGGTGACAGGGTTCACTCGGATCATCATCGTGCTGTCGCTCCTGCGATCGGCCATCGGCGCCCAAAGCACGCCGCCCAACACGGTGCTTGTCGGTCTTGCGCTGTTTCTCACGTTCTTCGTCATGCAGCCGGTGCTGGAGCAGGCTTATAACACCGGGCTGCTGCCGATGACGGAAGGCCGAGTCGGCGAACTGGAGGGGCTGCGCCTCGCCGCCGAACCCTTTCGCCATTTCATGGCCTTGAACGTGCGCGGACCGGATTTGGACCTGTTTCTCGGCATGGCACACTTGCCTGCGGCGGCGACCGCAGACGACGCGCCCTGGCGCGCCCTGATCCCAGCTTTCGCCATTGGTGAACTCCGGCGCGCTTTCGAGATGGGGTTCCTTTTGTATCTGCCGTTCCTGGTCATCGATATCGTGGTCGGAAGCGTGTTGATGAGCCTGGGCATGATGATGTTGCCGCCCTCGGGAATCAGTTTGCCGTTCAAGCTCATCTTCTTCGTGTTGGTGGATGGTTGGCGCCTGGTCTCGGGCGGTCTCGTTCAAAGCTTTGCCGGTGGTGGGTAATGCAAACCCTGGCGAGGCTCCGCGTTAGCTTTGCGGACATCAGAGGAGAACGGCCATGAAACAGCCGCATACCGAGCAGTCGGTCGAGCACACCGACGACCAGCAGAACACTGGCAACCACAAGAAGCCAGGTGCCCAGGATGAGGGTGGCGCTGATCGTCTCGGCGGAACTCGCGCAGGCGCAGACAACGTTGAAGGTGGTTCAGCTTCACGGGACACGCGAGATGAATCTGTGGAGACCGGCACCGACGTTAATCGTGTATCGGGGCTAGATGAGGCCGGTACCACCACCAAGCATGTCACCAATCCTCAGGAGCGGCACCCGGAACGGGATGAACACGGGAGGCTGTAAAAACTAACGGCCGCCGCTCCGCGACCCGTGTTCCGACGGAGGACTTCCTCCAGGTCTTGCTGCCCAACAGGCGCAGACCGCGAGCGGAACCGGTGAAGCGAGCGGCGGCCGAGAAGCCGAACAGGAGACGCTAGCTGGGGAGTCGCTCGCCCAATGCAAGCCCGATTTCCGGCACCAAGCACGAAATGTAAGGCGGAAGGGCGAATGACGCTGCGTGGACGGTTGGCGACCAGTAGCGCGTCTTGCCGAGAATGCCGGAACGGACGGCCCGTTCAGCTAGTTCAGTTGGATCAATCGGCCTGATCGGCTGATTACTCGCGACACCGAGCGCCATAAGCCCGCCGACATATGTCGGAACCGCAGCAACGTAGGCTGAGGCGTAGCGGAAGACCTGCCTACGAAGTGCCGTCGTATCTCTCAGTTCGGCCTCCTGCATGAACGGGACGCCGCACTGGTTCACGAGAAGCCCGCCCGGGGTGAGCACACGAGCGCAGTCGCGATAAAAGCTATCAGTGAACAGCACGTCCCCGGGGCCAGCTGGATCCGTACTATCGACGATAATAACATCGAATGACCCGGCGCTTGCTTCCGAGACGTATGATATCCCATCGCCAACGACAACTTTTGCACGTTGGTCGGCCCACGCGTCGCCCGCGATGTTGGGGAGGTATGCCTTCGACAAGCGAATGACCGCCTCGTCGATCTCCACCATTGTCACTCGTTCAACGACGCTATGCTGCAACACGCGCCGCAACACGCCGCCGTCTCCCGCACCGATAATCAGTACCCGCCTGGCGGATCCATGATGGATTACAGGAACATGAGAGATCATCTCCTGGTAGACGAACTCGTCGGCTTCGGTGATCTGAACGACACCATCCAGCAAGAGAACCCGGCCGTGCCGCGCGGTTTCGACCACGCGGATATGCTGGAACGCAGACGTTTCCTGTGCCACTTCCTTCGTGACACGAAACGTCTGAGCCCAGTCGTCATAGAGTTTTTCGGCCAGCCAATCCGGCTGCAAGGCGTTCATAGCTAGCGCCCGATCAGAACTTCCCCCGGCGCTGCTCGTCGAGATCGACCCGCCCAGGCGAGAAGGCTTCCTGCAGCACAGGAATGGCGTCGTGGGGGTTGCAGCAACCGCACATGAATATGTCGATCGCGGCGAAGTGCCGCTCCGGCCATGTGTGGATCGAAATATGGCTCTCGGCGAGCACCACGACACCCGACACTCCACCATTCGGCGTGAAATGGTGGAAATGGCTGTGCAGGATGGTGGCACCGGCGCGCTCGGCGGCAGCCCTGAGGGCTGTGTCGATATGCACTGGGTCGGACAAGTTCTCAGCGTCCCACAAATCGGCGAGGAGATGGGTGCCCGCAAAGCGGACGCCGTCCTTCTCGACGAAGTAATCCTTCCGATCCTCTTCCACCACAGCAGGAAGAGTCGCGATTGTCGTCTGGTTCTCGCTCGGAAGCTCCGAGACCATCCCCAGTTGAGCAAGTGCGTTCATCACGTACCCCCAAACCAGCAGATAGCCTGTTGGACGACTGTCGTCCCCTTGGGCCAAGGAGCCGGAAATAGGGCCGACCGCCCGCGGGCGCAAGTGATAATAGGGTTTCGGCCCGATTATAGCCGATTTGTCACCGCGCACCCAGGACGCTCAACTCCGAAGGAAGCGCCCGTGCCAACGCGATTTCGCTGGCAACAAGATGTAAATCGCGGGTGCCGGTGATCGGGGATGCCGTCAGCAGCCGGAACATGTCACCACGCGGCCCGGTCATCCGAGCAGCCTGCTTGAGCCCTAGAGCGTGGAGGGCCGGCTCGTCAGCGGCATGGGACTGGACAGAGGCGAGGCGTAGCAGGAGATCCTGCTGGTCCAAACTCAGGGCGCCTACTTCGGGGATCACCCGCGCTGCAACCACCGCCAGCGCGAGCGCGGCACCATGCCAGTCGCCGCTATCGGCCAGCACCGTCGCCCGTAGCTCGTCGGCCGCCTGTGTCCCCAGGGATGACAGGATCGCCGACGCGCCGGCCGTATCATGCGATTGGGCATGGATGCGGGCATCGAGCAGACCACGCTCCTCGAGCAATGGCTGCGGCAAGCCTGGCGCATCGGTCATGGCCAGCGCCTTCGCTGCGCCGGTCAGGTCTCCCTCGCCAAACCGCAGTGCAGCAAGCCGTGCACCGAGCGTTGCACGACCAACACCCGGAGCCGCGGCGGCGGCCAGGTGCTCGATCACCGGGTCGGCCCGCTTTGGAAGGTCGAGGGCGGTCAGTTTATCGGCGAGAAGCAAGCCGATCCCCGCAGCATCGACCTGCGCGATGGCTTCGGCATTCTCGTCGGCCAGCGTGACAAGATCGAGTGGGGCGATCGACGCTGCGCCAGGACCATGAAGCAATTCGATCAGCACTGCGGCGAGTTGTGCCGTGATGATCGGGCTGTCTGCAGGGAATAGCTGGGCCGTCTCCTTCAGGGTTGCGATGGCTTTGCGCCATTCCCCGGCCTTGGCCTCGATCGTGGCAGTCTGCAACCGCAGATCGCGCTCTCTGGCATCGCCTCGCCACAGCATGAAGTCGCGCTCCAGTGCGGCAGCGGCGGCGGTCGGGGTAAGGGCACCGGTTGCAAGACGAAGCATCACCGCACGGGTTGCCGCCCGCGCGCTTGCGAGACGGTCCCGGCTCATGGCCAGGGCGTCGTAGAGCGTGAGCGCGGAGGCGGCGTCCCCCTTCTGCTCGAGCCGGATCGCACGGGCCATGGCGAGGAGCGGTTCATCAGGCAAACTTGCAAGCAGCATGTCGGCCGCTTTTGGCGCCCCTCCCTCGGCCATCGTCTCGGCCGCGAGCGGCAAAAGGCGGTTTCGCAGGGCGCTTGGGTACGACAGGATCAAGCCCGCCGTCGCGGCGAAAACATTTGCCGCTTCTGGCGAATCTTCGCGTTTCATGGCACCGCCAACCGCGCGCCACAACGCAACTTCATCGCTTCCCGATAAATCCAGCGCATTTAGCCCGTCCGCCTCCTGAGGGCGACTACTGAGCAAGGCGGCGATCCCGCTGAGACCGCTAATGTCGGGATCTGCCGTCGCGCGCGGATCTTCCTCCACGGCGAGCTGCAGCAAGGATTGCGCTTCGGCATCGAGGCCGATCGCCAGCATCGTCTGAGCCGCCGCCTTGCGCAGAGCCAAACGCGCCTGTGGCGGCGCCTGGCCGACGTCTTGGATCTGCGCCTGGAGCCGCCTCAGAAGGCTCGCAACGGGCTCCGACGGGAAATCGAAGCGCCGGGTCAGCGACGCTGCACCTGCCAAGGCTGGCCCGCTATCGGGCATCGGGGACAGAGCACCGCCGGTCTCGATGACAAACCCCTCTGGCACGGATCGCAGGCTGGTCCGGTCGGATACGGGTTCGACCACCACACCCTGCCAGCTCGGCCGGATCGCAAACTCGGGGACGCGGATCGCGACAGGCACTCCGGGTCCCGCTAGCTTCAGCGTTCCCACCAGTAGATTGCGGCCGGTCTCCGGATCCGGGACCACCACGACCTGACCCGGCGACGCGACCAGCAGCAACAAACGAGCGGGACGGCTGGCCGGCATCATGATCGGGCCGGTTGTGGCATCCGCGGCGATGACCGCCCAGCCGTCCGCGCGCCGCTCCAGCCGGACGTCAGAGGTAGCCGGCAGTTTGAAATGCAGCAATGTAGCAGACGGCAGCAGCTCGATGGCGGCGGTTTTGAACACGGCATCGTCGGATAGATTGACCATGTCGATGGGGCGTCGATCGTCGAAGACGATCCAGGCCTCGTCACCATGCCTGAAGGCAGCCGCGGCGACGCCCGATGCAAACGGAAGAATAACGGCGCTGCCTTGGCGTCCAGCCGGCATCGGCGTGCGTGACGCCGCAAGTGCAAGCGTGTCTCCCGAGGGGCTCGGAACCAGTGGAACAGCAGATGCAGGCGCCGGAAGGGGGGTTGGCTCGACATGCGCGGGACGTGCGGGCGGTTGCTGCGGCGGCTGCGATCGGGACGCTGCTTCAGTAGGCTGGACCGGCACAGGCACCGGCACCGGCGGCGCAGCAGCAGCCGGAAGCGTGAGAGAGGCTGGCAATGCCGGAGACGCCGGGGCCGGGGCGGACGCTGCAAGCCGAGCCGGCTTAGCATTGTTGCGGACTGACGCTGGCTGGGGGGCGACACGCCTCACCGGCGCCGGGTCGAGCACGTCCACTACGACGCGGTTACCAAGGCGCATGATGTGCGTCCGGGCACCGGGCACCATGGTCACCGTCGCCATATCTGGCCCGCCGGTGACGCCGGTGACGTTACGGACCGTTCCTATGCCTTGCGGCACGACGCCTGCGCTGGGGAAATGCAGGACGACCGTGTTGTCTTCGCGTTCGGTGTTGAACTCGGTGGGCTGGGCAAACTCGAACACGATCCGCCCATAGCCGTTATGCGTCCCGAGTCGGACGACAGCTGGCTGCGCAGCCGCAGCGGCCGTTCCAACAATGAGGAAGGCGAGCGCACCTTGCAGCGGCCTCATCCACGTTGCTCCGGTGCGCGGGAACACGCCCGAGCGATCGCGCCCCGGCCGACGACCTGTGCGGTGCGCATGACCATCATGAGTGCGAGTTGGCATCGGGGGTCGACGTTGCAGGGTCTGCGACCGTCGTCGTACGGCTGCGTTTAGCGGCCAGTTGGGCTGTTAGCAGACGCGCGCGATCGGGCAACATCGAGCCGAAGATTGCCGCGGTCTTGGTCTCCTTCATTCGGTCGACGATCTGCAGCAGGACCGGCATGTCCATGTCGTTGAAGATGGAAGCGGCGTCGCGGGGCTTCATCGTCTCGTAGACTTTCACCAAGCCGGCCCAGTTCGCGTCGTCACGCTCGACGCGCGATTTCTCCAGTTGCTCCAGGCGTGTCTGGAGGGCGGATAGCTCGGACGCACGAGCGACGAGGCGCTGCTCCGCGGCGTTGAAGACACCCTCCCGCTCGGTCAAGGCGCGGTCCTTGGCGTCCCATTCCTGGCGACGCCCCCGCAGGTCTTGCAACAGGCGAAGCTCCTCCGCACTGATCGGCGCGGGGGCTGGATCCGCCGACGCTGCGGACGTCGTTGATGAAGGGGGGCCTGCTGCAGGTGGGGCTGCCGACGCCGTTGATTGCGGGCCGCTGGGCTTGGCGCCGGGTTTCGCCTCGGCCTTGTCGCCGTGGCTGGCTTCGGCGGCCGACGCGGCACCCGCAAGGGGAACAACCGCTTCCGCGAGTGCCCAGTGGCCAGGGAAGTAGGCCATCGCCAAGCCGAGCGACTTGCTGACCAGCAGCAAGCTGCCGATGGCGATCGTGGCCGGGAGGAGCCGGAACCGCATTAGCGGGTTACCCGAAGGGCGCGCAGCAGGTCACGCTCCGCCTGGCTACGCACGCGTGTTGCCGCTGTTTCCATGAGTTCCGGTTCCGGTGTGTTGTAGCGCCGCGGGGGCGGTTCAGATTCGCGGCCGGCGCGGATGAGGCCATCGATGCGATCGGCCAGCTGATCCCCGCGATTGACGAGGGTGACGAGGTCGTCCTTGAGATGGGCTGCCGCCTCGATCTGCCGGGTGATGTGCTTGCCGGCGCCCTCAGCGGCGCCGCGCAACCGCTCGGTCGCGCTTTCAGCCTGGCGTGTGCTGTCGTTGAAGCCGCGGAGCATCGCATCGAGTTCGACGCGATCGCGGCGGACGACGTTGAGTGCCCGTTCCAGCCGCAAAGCGTGGAACAGTGTCACGGCGAGCAGCCCGATCAAGGCCACCTCGAGCAGTATTTGCCATCCACCCATGCCTGCCGATCCCTCTGTTCGTCACGCTTGGCGTGGCAGTTGCACGATTTCGTGGTCGATGCGGACCGCCACGCGGTTCTTGCGGCGGCCAACGCGTCCCTCAAACAAGGTCACCGATCCGCATCGGAGCTGCACAGGGCTGCCCGGGCCGCTCCCCAGCAGGATCTGGCTGCCGGGCTTTAGTGCCATGACGTCGGACAGGCTCATGACTTGCTCGTCGAGCACGACGTCGAGGTCGACATCCGTGGCCCAGAGCTCCTCGGCCAGATGGGTCTCCCAAATGCTGTCACGGCCGAACTTCTCACCCATGAATTGCTGCAGCAGCAATTCGCGGACGGGCTCCAGCGTGGCGTAGGGCAGCAGCAGCTCCATCCGGCCGCCACGGTCCTCCATATCGACGCGAAGCCGGGCCAGCACCGCCGCGTTCGACAGGCGGCTGATGGTTGCAAACCGTGGGTTGACCTCGAGCCGCTCGAACTTAAACGTCACCGGGCAGAGCGGATCGAAACTCGCGGAAAGATCGGCCAGGACAACCATGATCAAGCGCTCGACCAGGGTGCGCTCGATGGTGGTGTAAGGCCGGCCCTCGATGCGCATGGCAGCCGTCCCGCGCCGGCCGCCGAGCAGCACGTCGACGATCGAGTAGATCATCGCCGAATCGACCACCATCAGGCCGTAATTGTCCCACTCCTCCGCCTTGAACACCGCGAGCATGGCCGGGAGGGGGATCGAGTTCAGATAGTCGCCGAACCTTAGCGACAAGATGTTGTCGATCGACACGTCCACGTTGTCGGAGGTGAAATTCCGCAAGCTGGTGGACATGATGCGGACCAGCCGGTCGAACACGATTTCCAGCATCGGGAGACGTTCGTACGAGACCAGTCCCGACGAGATGATCCGGTGGATCCCGGAGCGGCTATCTTCCGACGCAGGGCCGTCGTCGAAGCCGAGCAGGCTGTCGATCTCGGCCTGGTTCAGTACCCGGGCTGGCGATCCGGATTCGGATGGCGTGGTGTCATCGGCGGTCGCCCGGGCGGCTGCAATGACTGCGTCGGCGCCGCTCATTGGACCAGCAATTCGCTAAATAACACATCCACCACACGTGCCGGGGCGACGGCGATGTTGGCGCGGGCGATCAGTTCCTCCCGCAAACGATACGTACCAGCGGACCCCCGCAACTCCTCCGGGCGCATTTCACGCAGATACGTTTGGAACAGGTCGACCACGCGCGGCTGGGCTGCCGCGAACACCGCCTGGTCCTCCGGCTTGGCCAACTCGATGCGCGCCTTCAGCTTCACAAAGATCGGGCGCCGGCCGGGTGCATTCAAATTCGTTACCATGTCGGGCAGCTCGACGAAGACAGGCACATGCGGGGTGGCCGCAGCCTCCTTGCCCTCGGTCTTGCCCTCGGACTTGGTGTCAGTCTTGGCAGCCGCGTGGGACATGCCGAGCAAGCCCGGGAGAATGCCTGAAAACCAGAGTCCGGCGAGGATGACGACCAACAGAACCGGGGCGGCAATCAGGATCAGCTTCTTCTTGCCACCCTTGGTTTTGCCCGAGCCCTTGGCGCCCGCCGCATCGCCGGGAATCGCGACCGCCGCAGCTGCCCCCATCTCTGCACCCCATCATTCCTGAGCGGGCAATCTGCGCGAAGATGGTTGCGCAGAGGTTAATGGGGCCCGCGGCGATGCGCCCAAATGCCGCCGCAATGCTCGACGATAAACCGTCTACCGGGGGGTGCGAGACAGCGATGCAAGGACTGCAATGCAAACCTCACCGACCTTAAACCTTCTTGGCCTACTCGCCGCACGCTTGCCGCCAAGCCGCGATTACTCGGTCGTGCGCGCCGATCTGAACGGCACGTGGCAATGCGACGATGGCGGCCTGTACTTCGTGCGTCAGATCGGGCCCGACGTGCTCTGGTATGGCGAGGGCCCATCGGACAAGCCACATTTCGCCAACGTCGCCCATGGCAGGATGGAGGATGACGGATGCGTCCGCTTGATGTGGGCTGACGTGCCGAAGGGCAGCACGGGGGCGTGTGGCGGGCTCGTGTTGCGTGTCAGGCACGGTGGCGAGATGCATGCGGTCACAGCAACCGGCGGCTTCGGTGGCCGGACATGGACGCGTTGACCCGGCAGGATCTGCCGACAGGGCATTGTAGGCTGTAGCCCGCAGGCGCTGTTTCTCAATGAAACCGGCATAAATCGGGTGGTACGCGGCTTGCGGTAACTGGCCTGAACCAGCCGGACACAGCCGCCATGCAGATCGCCACGAACGTCGCCTTGTCCCGCATCGTTGCACAGCAGCGCGCCATGGACGTCACCGCGACCAACCTCGCCAATGCGGACACGCCGGGCTTCAAGACCAGCCGGACGCTGTTCTCCGACTGGCTCAGCACCCCGTCCGGCATCGACCCGGTGCGCGGCGGCCGCGTGGTCGCCTCCACACAGGACCGCGCCACCTACCGCGATCAGTCGGCTGGTCCGCTGAACCACACGGGCAACCCGCTCGACCTGGCCATCACCGGCCCTGGGTTCTTCACCGTGCAGACCAAGGCCGGCCCGATGCTGACCCGCGCCGGCCGGTTCAACATGCAGCCGGACGGCACGGTGGCCGACGATGACGGCGACGCCCTGCTCGACACCGCGGGCAAGCCGGTGCGGGTCGCTGCCGCCGACACCCAGCTGGCAGTCGCCGGCGATGGCACGCTCAGCAGCGAGAACGGTCAGCTGGGCAAGATCGGCGTGGTGGTGCCTGCCGACCTGAACCGCATGCAGACACAAGGCAGCCGGCTGCTCACGGCCGCGACCCCGACAACGGCCGTGGCGCAGCCGATGGTGGTGGGGGGTGCGCTGGAGCAGAGCAACGTGCAGCCCGTGGCCGAGACCACGCGAATGATGAACGACCTGCGGGAGTTCCAATTCGTCACTCAGTTCGTCGAGGCCGAGGGTCAACGCGAACAGAACGCTATCGACAAACTCACGCAGCACCAGTCGTAAAGGAGGGCCATCATGCGCTCGCTCGACATCGCATCCACCGGGATGCAGGCCCAGCAGACCAACGTAGACGTGATTTCCAACAACCTGGCCAACATGACGACGACGGGCTTCAAGCGGCGCCGGGCGGAGTTCCAGGACCTGGTGTACGAGAACCTGCGCCGGGTCGGATCGAACACGTCCGATACCGGCACGGTAGTTCCGGCGGGCGCCCAGATCGGCCTCGGCGTGCGCACCGCGGCGATCTATCGCATCAACGAACAGGGGACGCTGCAGCAGACGTCCAACAGCCTGGACATCGCCATCCAGGGCAACGGGTATTTCCCGGTGACATTGCCGTCCGGGGATACCGCCTACACACGGGACGGCACGTTCGGCCTAGCCCCGGATGGCACCATCGTGACGGCGGACGGCTACCCGATCGCCGGCGGCATCGTGGTGCCGACCAACGCCACCTCCGTCACGATCAGCTCGAACGGATCGGTGCAGGTCAGCCAGGCCGGGCAGGCCGCGCCCACCACGGTCGGCACGATCCAGTTGGCGGTGTTCGCGAACGAGGCGGGGCTCGATGCCAAAGGCGACAACCTGTTCCTGCAGAGCGCGGCCAGCGGCAATCCCGTGACCGGCAACCCGACCTCGGCCGGGTTCGGCAGCGTGATGCAGGGCTTCGTGGAGGGCTCGAACGTCAACGTGGTGACCGAAATCTCCAACCTCATCACCGCCCAGCGCGCCTACGAGATGAACAGCAAGGTCATCACGACGTCGGACCAGATGCTCTCAACCCTCACGAACCTGCGGTGATCGCGATGCGCATCCCCTTCGCCCTGCTCGGGCTGCTTGCACTTCCGGTTCACGCCGCAACGCTGCGGGGCGGCACGACGCTGTCCAATCCCGCGGTCCGCCTATCCGACTTGTTCGACGGTGTGGAGCAGGACCGCGCGATCGGCCCGGGTCCGGAACCGGGGGGACGCATCATCGTGGAGGCGCCGCAACTCGCGGCCATTGCCCGGCAGTTCAACGTGGATTGGCGGCCGGCCAGCATGGCGGACCGCATCGTCCTGGAGCGGCCGGGCCGAGCCTTCCCGCGGGATGAAGCGGTGGCGGCCCTCCGCACTGCGCTCGGGGTGGCGGGCGTCGCGGCAGATGCCGATATCGACATGCCCGGCTTCATGGGGCCGATCGTGCCGGCCGAGGCGGTGACGCACGCCGAAGTGGGGCAGCTCGACTACAACCCGGTCGAGGGACGCTTCACCGCCGTGCTTTCGGTGACTGCGCCGGGCATGATGCCGGCCCACTCGCGGTTGTCCGGCCAGATCGTCGAGATGGTGGAACTGCCGGTGGCGGTGCGCCGCATGATGCCCGGCGACGTGATCGGCAAGGCCGACATCCAGATGGCCCGGCTGCGCGCCAGCGCCGTGCGTGGGGAGGTCGCCCAATCACCCGCCCAGGCGGTCGGCATGGCGATGCGCCACCCCGTCGGCCCGGGTGCCCCCCTGCTGCTCGCGGATCTCGGGCACCCGTTAATGGTCCAGAAAGGTGACCCGGTTCAGATGGAGCTGCAGACGCCGGGCTTGCAGCTGTCGGCGCAGGGGATCGCGATGGACAGTGGCGCGATGGGTGAGCGGGTGCGGGTGCTGAACGCACAGTCCCGCGCTGTCGTGGATGCCGAGGTGGAGGGAAGCGGCCGGGTGCGCATCACTGGGACGACGCCGACCATTCTAGCCCCTGGCGCGCCGATGCCGGTGCGGTTGGCCGCGCGATGAGGGCGGTTTGGCTGTTGGCGCCGGCCTTGGCCCTGTCCGGGTGCGGCGCGCTCTCCAAGCTATCGGAGGTCGGGCGGCCGCCGGAGCTGTCGCCCATCACCAATCCGGTGCAGGATCCGAACTGGCGCCCGGTCTCGATGCCGATGCCGCGGCCGGACCTGGCACCGACGCAGGTGAACAGCCTTTGGCGCTCCGGCAGCCGGGCGTTCTTCAAGGATCAGCGGGCGGCCCAGGTGGGCGACATCCTGACAGTGCTGGTGAACGTCTCCGACACTGCCAACTTGGCCAACGCCACCACCACGACGCGGACCGGGTCGGAGGCGACGGGAATACCGAACCTGCTCGGCCTGGAGTCGAAGGCAGCCGCGAGCGGGATCGATCCAAAGAACCTGCTGAACACGAACAGCACGAACGCCAATGCCGGCACCGGCACGGTCAAGCGGGCGGAGACGATCACCTTGCGACTGGCCGGGGTGGTGACGCAGGTATTGCCGAACGGCAACCTGGTCGTGAGCGCCAAGCAGGAGATCCGCATCAACAGCGAATTGCGGGAGCTGCTGATCAGCGGCGTGATCCGCCCGCAGGACATCGCCAGCGACAACACGGTGACGCATGACCGGATGGCGGAGGCCCGGATTGCCTATGGCGGCCGCGGCACGCTGAGCGACATCCAACAGCCGCGGTATGGTCAGCAGCTGCTTGATATCCTGTTGCCGTTCTAAGGGCGCGGGGGGGTCAGCGGTTGGTCAGACGGCCTCTGCGCGCAGGGGTCCGGGCGCCCGGACCGGTTTGCCCCAGCGGTCTGGGCCAGTGACGCGAAAGAGGCCGCATGGCGCAACGGCGTCCAGCTCACCGGACGCCAGGTCGCGGGCGATGACGACGACGAAGGATTGCGCGGTCTCCGCCGGGCCGAACGGGCGCGGGAGGGCGAACATGGTGCCGACGCTCTGGACCAGAATCGGCCGGGCGTGACCCACGATGTGTACCAGCCCCTTGAGCCGCAGCAGCCGATCGCCCAAGGCACCGGCCAGGTTGTCGAGCCAGGCAGCCAGATCGTCGTAGGCCAACGGGCCTGACGGGCGGGCCAGGCGCACGGCGATGCGCGGGTGGTCGGCGCCGGCCAGGTCAGGCAGCGTGGGCATCGCGGGGGCCACGAGCGGGCCAAATGCCGCAGCCACGGTTCGGGCCCGGTCCGCATCGGCCACGATCTCGGCCAACGGGTTCAGCCCAGCGGCCTCGGTGTGCGCTTGGGCCAGGCGTAGGGCCGACACCGTGTCCGCCTTGGTGAGCACGATGCGGTGCGCTGCGGCCCATTGCGCCGCCGCCTCGGCAAATTCCGCGACCTGCGTGCCGCGCCCGGCATCGTAGGTGGCGAGCACGGACACGCGCATCCGGTGCTCCGCCAAGGCAGCCAATTGGCGCAACACCGGGCCGGGTTTGGACAGGCCGCTGGTCTCCAGCACGATGCGGCGCAGCGGGCCGGTGGCGTCCGGGCGGTCGGCCCAGAGCAGCGCGTCGACGGTGGTCTGCAGGTCGTTACCCATCTGGCAGCACACGCAGCCATTGGACAGCATCGCCATCGGCACGCCGGCGGTCTCGCGCAGGATGGCCCCGTCCAGGCCGACCTCGCCGACTTCGTTCACGATCACCGCCGTATCCGCCGCCTCCGGACCGGCGAGGTAATCGCGCAGCAGCGTAGTCTTGCCGGAGCCGAGGAAGCCCGTCAGCACCACGAAGTCCATTGCGGAGCCGGGGCCGTTCACTCCGCGGGACGGGCGTAGCGAGCCGGGACGTCCTCCGCCCAGCTTGCCCTCACCAGGTCCCGCACGTCGGCCAGCAGTTCCGCGGTGTCGTAGATCACGCCGTCCTTGATGGTGTAGTGCAGCCCACGGTGCCACTCGACACTATTGGTCGCATCGTTCAGCCGCATCGCGCCGGTGCCGTACAGCAGCTTGAAGTCTGTCAGTGGGTTGTAGTCGTGCACCAGCAAGTCGGCGCGCTTGCCCACCTCGACCGTGCCCGTCTCGTCCTCGATGCCGCACAGCGCCGCGCCCTGCGATGTGGCGGAGCGCAGCACCTCGAGCGGATGGAACCCGGCCTCCTGCAGCAGTTCCAACTCGCGAATGTAGCCAAAGCCGTAGATCGAGTAGATGAAGCCACTGTCGCTACCGGTGCAGACGCGGCCGCCACGGTTCTTGTATTCGTTGATGAACGCCATCCAGAGACGGTAATTCTCCTTCCACTGCACCTCGTTCTGGGTCGACCAGCGAACCCAGTACGAGCCGTGCCCGCCGCGCTGCGGTTGGAAGTAGTTCCACATGGATTTCCACGTGTAGTCCTTGTGCCAGTCCGCCTGCCGGGCGCGCATCAGGTCGCGATTGGCGTCGTAGATCGTGAAGGTCGGCACGAAGGTGAAGCCTAACTCCAGGAACTGCTCCAGCACCTGGTTCCACTTGGCCGAACCCGGCTTGGCGCCCTGGGCGAACATCTGGCCAGACACCGAGAAGCGGAAATACTCGTCGTTGTAGTCGTAATCGAGCGGGAAATCCTGCACCACCCGGTCCTCGAACAACGCCTCCGGCAGGCCGTAATAGTGCTCGGCGCTGCTCAGCCCCCAGCGCGCCGTGGTCAGCGCGTTCATGCGGGTGACCGCCATCTGCGCGTGATGGCAGCCGGATTTCAGGCCCAGGATACGGCACTCGTCCAGCGCCGCTTCCATGATGGCAGGCGGGGCGCCGAAGAACTTGATGCCGTCCGCCCCGCGCTCCTTCACCTTGCGCAGCCAGGCGCGGCCCTCCTCGGGCGTGTGCACCAGCTTCAGCATGTCGTTGACCGCGGGAAAGTAGCAGTAGGACAGCAGCCGCGGCGCCGCGATCGTGTTGGCGGCGGAGCGGGCCTTTTGGTCCAGCATCCAGTCCAGCCCGTTGAACGAGCCCATCTCCCGCACCGTGGTCACGCCGTGGGCCAGCCACAGCTTGTAGACGTAGTCCACCGGCGGCACCCAGCCATTGGCCGCGTGATAGGCGACCCCGGCGTGAGCGTGGCAGTCGATGAAGCCGGGCGTCACCCACTTGCCCTTGCAGTCGATCTCGTGGTCGCCGGGCTCGGGGCGATTGGCGGCGTTGGCAAGGTTGCCGCTGACTTTCTTCAGCAGGGTGATGCGGCCGTCTTCCACCACGATGTCGGTGGGGCCGATCGGCGGCGCGCCGGTGCCGTCGATCACGGTGGCGCCGCGCAGCACCAGGCGCTTGAAAGGACCGATCCCGCGGTCGCGGCCGGTCGCCGGCACGAGCGGCGGTTGCCCGGCGGCATCGCGGCCCTGGGCGAGTTCGTTGCCGGGTAGCGGCGCTTCAGCCATGGTCACCCTATCAAGAAGCGGGCGTTGCGTGACGCTCTAGCTTGCCTTGAGCCGGCGGACGCCCGGGCCCGCGTAGCCATCATCCTCGATCAGCCGCAACTGTACGCCTGGCTTGCCCTGCTCCACCGGCAGTTCCAGCGGTATCGGCCAGACGCATTCCGCGTTACCCTGCTCGCCGCGCAAGGCCAGGAACACGATGCGCTCGACGCCGCCCGTCACCCCGGTCTCGATCGCCAGCCGGAACACCAGCCCCTCCGCCGCATCGGTCCCGAGTGCCAGGCCGAGCTGCTGCGACTCCGCCTCCTGCCGGCGCAGGGTGCGCGCGGTCGGCTCCTCGGCAAATCCGCGGTAGAAGCGGACGGGAACCTCGTCGATCAGGAAGACGAAATGGTGGCTGTCATCCATGACGCGGAGCCATGAATGCTCCCGCGAATCCGCCACGCGCTTCAGCCGCTGTTTGCCGAACGCATAGGCCCGGCAACCGACCGACCAGCTGTCATCGCCCATCTCGTACGCCGCGAGCGCCACCGCATCCCGCCGCGCATTGGCGAGCAGCCGGGCGCACAGCCGAAGCCGTGCCTCGGTCAGGGCCGGATGGAATTCCCACGGGAGAACGGGCGATACGGACTGCGTCTGCGCCGAGTCGGTCATGCTGCAGCCTAACCTTATGCGTCGAGCCGGCGCAACGGCGCCGCTTCGGCTGACTGGGTGGGCGTTACGTCCCGACCGTCGCGATCGGCTCGACCTGCCGCGTACGAGCCGGTCGGGAGGCCCAAAGCGTCGCCAACACCGAGCCGGACAGATTGTGCCAGACCGAGAACAGCGCCCCCGGCAGCGCAGCCAAGGGCGAGAAGTAGATCCGCCCCAGCGTGGCAGCCAGGCCGCTATTCTGCATGCCGACCTCCAGCGCGAGCGTCCGGCAGACGCTCTCGTCGAAGCCGAGCAGCCGGCCGCCCCAGTAGCCGCCGAGCAGGCCGATGCCGTTGTGCAGCACCACCCCCACCATCACCAACGGGCCGACGGTGGCGATGCTGCCTTGGCTGGCGGCGACGACGGCGCCGATGATCAACAGGATCGACACCATGGAGATCAACGGCAAAGCCGGCTCGACATGCCGCACGAAGCGGTGCGCCAGATGGTTCACCACCAGCCCGAGTGCCACCGGCAGCGCCACGATCTGCAGGATGCTCAGCAGCAGCCCCTGCACGTCCACCGCGATGCCGTGAGACACATAGAGCCGGGTCAGCAGCGGCGTGGCGGCGACGCCGACCACCGTGGAGAGTGCGCTGATGGTCACGGACAACGCCACGTCGCCGCCGGACAGGAACACCATCACCGTCGACCCGGTGCCGCTCGCGACGCTGCCGACCAGCACCATGCCCGTCGCGAGTTCCGGCGGCATGCCGAGCGCCCGGGCGATGCCCCACGCGGCCAGCGGCATGATCAGATAGTGCAGACCCAACCCGGCCAGCACCGGCCCGGGCTGCGCGGCGATACGGCGGAAATCGGCGAACCGCAGCGTCACCCCGGCGCAGAACATGATCAGCGACAGCAACAGTGTGACCCACGGCCCGATCGGCATGAAACGCGCGGGTAGGAGGAAGGCCAGGACGGAGATCAGGATGGCCCAGAGCGGGAACAGACGTGTGACGATGCGCATGGTGGGCCGCATCTAAAGCATTGTCGCCGCGAGACCAGCCCTAAACACCGAGTTCGGACAGTCCAAGATGATCCGCCAGCCGTGGACGCCGACTCCCGTTGTAGGCCGGCTACAGTGCGTTGGTGGTGTCCGGCTGGCCGGCGGCGCTGCCCTGAACCGCACCACCTAACGAGCGGATTACGTTCTTCAGGCCCTCGGTCCGGTGCTCGAGGTCGCTGATCAGTGTGGCTTGCTGAACTTGCAACCGCTTCAGGTCGTCGATGTCGGTGCTGCTGCCGAGCCATTCGATGATCGGTCCATCCGGCTCGCCAAGGTCGGGTTCGGCGCGGCGCGGCAGAGAGCGGGTCTGGAACCATCGCCAGCTACTGTCGCTGGCCCGTCGCAGCCGAAAGCTCGCGTCCAGCATGCCGCGCGGCGGCGCTTGGTGCCACGCCTCCATGGTGGATTGACGGTCCTCGGGATGGATCGCGTCCAGCCAGCCCCAACCCTGGGCCTGCTCCTGCGTCTGCCCGGTGTAGTCGAGCCATTGCGGTCCCGCCCAGGTCCACAGCCCCTCGTTGGAGGATCGCCAAACCAAGGGCACCATACCTTCGGCCAGGGTGCGGTAGCGTTCCTTCTCCTCGAGCAACGCGGCGTTGGTCCGCTCGATCGCGGTGACGTCCTGCACCAAACCGACCACTTGGCCCGCGACGCCGTTCGCGTCCTGCATCGGGAAACTCGTGTGGCGGATGGCTACGATGCCGGCATCCGAGGCCCGAATGATGCGATAATGCGCGACCAGGGTCTCTCCCGCGGCGGAGCGGGCCATATGGGCGTCCACCGTGGGACGGTCATCCGGATGAACCAGGTCCAACCAACGCCGGAAGTCGGCTTGCACCATCACCCGGCTCTCGCCCAGCAGACGCTCCAACCCCGGTGAGGCGTAGTCCAGCCGCATGCGTCCGGGATCGAGGATCCACAGCGCGTCGGGCGCCACCGCCGGCTCGGCCACGGGTTGGGCGGGGAGCGCCAAGCTGTCAGCGCGTGCATCCAGGATGATCGCCAGCGTATGGGCAAAGGCGCCGGCCTCGTCCGGAACCGGTGTGAAGACGGCGTCGTAGTGCCCCGTGGTCATCACGCCGTGACGCCGGACCACCCAGGGCCGCTTGCGGAAGATCGCCGCCTCGCCCGCCCCCAGCCGTCCGTGGAGTGCCCCCGTGTCGCTGAGCGCCTCGGGGAAGGCCGACGCGGCCGGCAAGCCAAGCGCCCGGGGGTGGGCGTCCCCCTGCAAATGGGCGCAAGCGTCGTTGTAGAGCAGCAGCCGGTCCGGGCCACAGGCCACTGCGCACGGCATCGGATGGCACAAGCAGATGTCGACCAACGTCCGCAGGCTCTGTGGCCAGGTCTCGATCGTACCGAGCGACGATTGCGACCAATCACGGTCACGGATCAAGGCCGCCAGCTCGCTATGGCCGGCTGGCCAGGCAGGTTGATCGTTCGGATCGAAGGATGACATGGCCACTTTCAGAACGGATGAACACACATGGCGGTTCGTTTCGGCGTTGCTAGCCTACCCATAGTGTGTGGAGTCGGCGCTGCCTTAACTTTTGGCAGGATCAACCCGAATCCGCTGCGTCTCGGTTGAACGCGGCGCTGTTGTGCGCTCCTGTCGGCGCCCCAAGATCACAAGACCAAGGAACCGCCATGCCCGCACTCCACCATGACGCAAGGCCCCGGCCCGGACACCCCGCATGAGCGCCCCGAGCGACCTCCCCTCGTTCGATCTCACCGGCCGCGTGGCGCTGGTCACCGGCGCATCCAGCGGCCTCGGGCGGCACTTCGCCGGCGTGCTGGCCCGTGCCGGCGCATCGGTGGCATTGGCCGCGCGCCGGGTCGACAGCCTCGGCGCGGTGGCGGCGGAGATCGAGGCGGCGGGCGGGCGCGCCATTGCGGTGCGGCTCGACGTCAGCGAGGCCGCCTCGGTGCGCGAGGCGGTGGCGGCGACGGTGGCGCAACTGGGTGGGCTGGACATCCTGGTCAACAACGCGGGCACGACGGCCACCAAGCCGCTGCTGGAGCTGACCGAGGCCGATTGGGATTCTGTGCTCGACGTCAACCTCAAGGGCTGTTTCCTGATGGCGCAGGAGGCAGCGCGGGCCATGGTGCAGGCCGGACGGGGCGGGGCGATCGTCAATGTCGCCTCCATCCTGGGGTTTCGTGTGGCGGCCCAACTGGCGCCCTACATCGCCTCCAAGGCCGGACTGGTGCGGCTGAGCCAGGCGATGGCGCTGGAACTGGCACGCCACCGCATCCGGGTGAACGCGCTCTGCCCCGGCTACATCGAGACGGACATCAACCAGGCGTTTTTCGCCACGCCGCCGGGCGAGGCCTTGGTCAAGCGCATCCCGCAACGCCGGCTCGGCCGCAAGGAGGAGCTGGATGGCCCGCTGCTGCTGCTGTGTTCGGACGCCGGGTCGTATATCACCGGCGCGGCGCTGGCCGTCGATGGCGGCCACCTGGTGAACACGCTGTAACAAGGACACGGGACCATGATTCCTGCGGAGAACGACCTCACCGAGGGGCAGGCCATCGCACAACGGGTGGAACGCTTCGTCCGCGACGTGGTGATCCCGTATGAGACGGCCGGTCGGCGCGACTCGCACGGCCCCACCGACGCCCTGACCTCCGAAATGCGGAGCAAGGCGCGTGAACACGGGGTGCTGACGCCGCACATCTTCCCCGACGGCCGCCATCTCAGCCATCGCGCGACGGCGATCGTGCTGCGCGCCGCCGGGCTGTCGCCGCTTGGTCCGCTGGCGCTAAACGTGGCCGCGCCGGACGAGGGCAACATGTTCCTGCTGGGCCGGGTTGCCGGGCCGGAGCAGCGGCAGCGCTTCCTGGATCCGCTGGTGTCCGGCCGCGCCCGCTCCGCCTTTCTGATGACGGAGCCGGCGGCCGAGGGCGGTGCGGGCTCCGACCCGTCGATGATGCAGACCACGGCGCGGCCGGACGGCAACCACTGGGTGGTGAACGGGCGCAAGGCGTTCATCACCGGCATGGTGGGCGCCTCGGTCGGGATCGTCATGGCGAAGTCGGACGAAGGCGCCACCTTATTCCTGGTGGACCTGCCCATGGACGGTATCCGGGTCGAGCGCGTGCTGGACACCATCGACAGCTCGATGCCCGGCGGCCATGCGATCGTGGTGCTGGACAATGTGCGCATCCCCGCCGACCAGATGCTGGGGCAGAGCGGCGAGGGCTTCAAATACGCGCAGATCCGCTTGGCCCCTGCCCGGCTGACGCACTGCATGCGCTGGCACGGCGCCGCGACCCGGGCGCAGGAAATCGCCACCGCCTATGCCGTGAAGCGCCACGCGTTCGGCAAACCGCTGGTGGACCACGAGGGTGTGGGGTTCATGCTGGCCGACAACATGATCGACCTGAAGCAGAGCGAACTGATGATCGACTGGTGCGCCGGCGTGCTGGATAGCGGTGCCCCCGGCACGGTCGAATCCTCGATGGCCAAGGTCGCGGTGTCGGAGGCGCTGTTCCGCGTGGCCGACCGTTGCGTGCAAGTGATGGGCGGCACCGGCGTGACCGGCGACACGGTGGTGGAGCAGGTGTTCCGCGAGATCCGCGCGTTCCGCATCTACGACGGCCCGACGGAGGTGCACAAATGGTCGCTAGCGAAGAAGATCAAGCGCGACACGCTGGCCGCCGCCGGGCGCACAGCGAGTTCGTGAGTACCGTCTTGCCAGGGCTTGACCCTGGTATCCACGCCGGTCCGCAGACGCCGGCCCGGCCGTGTTGCATGCGACGGTGCCAAGCACTCGTTTGACGTCATCAGCTCAACCCCGTGGATACCAAGGTCAAGCCTTGGCACGACGGTGGCGTTAGGCTCAGCCTTTCTTCAGCGCGGGGCAGACCGACTCACCCAACGGCCGGAAAGCCTCCGCGGCGGGGATGGTGGCGACCAACTCGTAGAAATCGTATGGAGCCTTGGACTGGGCGGGCGTCTTGACGCGGAACAGATAGGTGTCGTGCACCATGCGGCCATCCGCGCGCAGGCTGCCGTGCCGGGTCAGCAGATCGTCGACCGGAAGCTCGTGCAGCTTACCGATCACGGCGGCGGTGTCGGTGCTATGGGCGGCGGCGGCGGCGCGGAGATAGGCGCGGACGGCGGAATAATCGCCCGCCTGGATGGTGGACGGCATGCGTCCGCCATTGCGCGCGGCGAACCGGCGGGACCAGGCACGCGTCCGATCGTCCAGGTCCCAGTAGAATGCCTCGTTTACCAGCACGTTCTGCGCCACCGACAGGCCGAGGGCGGCGATATCCGGCACCGTCAGCACGAACGACACCATTTGCTGCTTGCCCTCGCCAACCCCGAACTCACGCGCCTGCTTGATCGAATTGATCAGGTCGGTGCCCGTGTTGCCCAGCGCGATGACGTCGGCGCCTGAGGCCTGAGCCTGCAGGAGAAAGGGTGAGAAATCGCCGCTGTAGTTGAACGGGTGGCTGACCGACCCGGCGACGCTACCCCCGGCCGCGCGCAGCAGAGCGGACGCGTCGGTTTGCAGCGACTTGCCGAACACGTAATCGGCGGTGACGAAAAACCATTTGCTGCCGGGCTTGGCGAGTGGGCGGGTGATGCCGATGGCCTGGCCATAGGTGTCCCACATCCACATCACCGACGTCGCAGGGGCACAATCCTCGTTGGTCAGCCGCGCCGTGCCGCCGGAGAACAGGGCAACCTTGTCATGCGCCGCCGCCTCGTGCTGCACAGCGATCTGCACCGTGGCCTGCACGATGTCGGCCACCGCGTCGACGCCCTTGTTGTCGAACCAATCCCGCACGATGCCGACGGCAACGTCCGCCTTGTTCTGGTGATCCGCCTGTAGGATCTCGATCTTCATGCCGGCGCACTCGGCGGCGAGGCAATCCTCCGCCGCCATCTGCGCCGCGCTCACGGCGCCGGGCCCGGCCTGCGCGGACAGGCTGCCCGTCATGTCGGTGAGCACGCCGATCCGCACGGGGGTGTCGAGCGGGTGCGCTTGTGCCTGGGTCGCCGCAATCAAGCAGGCGAGAACGGGAAGCAGGCGCATGGTATCCTCCGCCCGTTCGACGGGCTTGTTGTTACGGCACTGTTCGATCGTTGTAACTCGGACATCGCGGCATCGACTAGGGTCGTTGATTACCTGGACCATCCTTCGAGCGCCGCGCCGATCCGCGCGCCCGTCGCTACTTCCCGTTACAGGAGACACAATCTGATAATATAACCATCACAAACCTGTGATGAAGCCACCCTAAGAGGAGCACCGTTCGCCGCGGGGACCACCCGAGGCTGTGTTGTCGTCTTGGGAGTGAAACGTTTATGCATGGCTCGAACGCGCGCTATCGCAGCGTGCTATGTACAGCGGGATTGGCGATCGTTGCGGCCGCGCTCTCGTTACCGGCCGAGGCGCAGACGCCGAATACGACGGTGGCCAACGTCAATCTGCTCAACCTGCTCTCGCCGTTCCTGAACCTCAACGCCACGCCGGTGGGTCAGCCGACGCTCGCTGCGGCGCTCAACGGCACCTCGGCACTGAACAGCTTCGCCGCCGGCAGCCCCACTGTTGCCGCCGTGTCGATCAGCGACAAGACCATCTTCAGCGGTAACTCGACGAGCATTACCCTGCCCTCCGGCAGCAGCCTGGCCTTTGGTCCTGGCGCCAATCTCGGCGGCGGCCTGCCGGTGCAGCAGGTGCAGCAACCGGGCACGATCGCGCCAGCACAAGCCGTTGGTGGCCTTGGTACCCTCGGCGCCGCTTACCAGACGGCCGTGGCACCCAACGGCGCGGCGGCACCGGCTTTCGTGACCCTGCTCAACAATGCCTACACGTTCAACAGCAACGACCTCGGCGTGGCCAAGAACTACTTCGCCAACGGTACGATCGATGGCGTGAATACAGCTGTGGCTGCCACCGGGACGACGCTGCCGACCGCGAACGGCCTGCCGAACCGAACCGACAGCGTCTACGACCTGGCGTTCAACGTGAAGAACACCGGCGCGAACCAGGACATCTATGGCGACTCGCGGCCCGTCCAGGTGTCCAACTCGCTGATCCCGTACGACCCGACGGCGCTGAGCGGCCTCGCGACCAACCCGTCCTTCCCCAGCGGGCATACCACCTACGCCTTCACCGACTCGACGCTCATCGGGATGGCAGTGCCGCAGTTCTTTCAGTCGATGCTGCTGCGCGCATCCGAGTACGGGCAGAGCCGCATCGAACTCGGCGTGCATTATCCGCTGGACATCGTCGGCAGCCGAGCCCTTGCGTCCTATGACCTGGCGCAACAGCTGAGCCAGAACCCGCAAGGCTATCTGCAGACCAACGTCGCGACCGGCGCCACAGCCCAAAACCTGAACACACAGTTCCAGGCGGGGGCGAAGCAGCTGGACGCCTACCTGTCCACGCAGACCGGCAGCTGTGGCGGCTCGCTCGCCGCCTGTGCCGCAAACGACTCCTATAACACGTACACGGCGTCGACCTACGGCAACCAGCCCTTCGCCACCCAGGGCGCCACGACCGCCGCCACCGACGCTGCGATCTACACGGCGCGGCTGACGCTCGGCCTGCCGACGCTCTCGTTCACCCAGGCCCCGCGGGAGCAGGCGCCGGCCGGGGCGGCCGACGCTTCCATCCTGCTCGCCACGCTGTATGGCGGCAGCACGGCCGCGGCCCAGGCGCTGGCCGCGAGTGTCGGTGGCGCGCTGTATGGCAACCTGGCCACGAGCTCGATCAACCAGGTCATCTACAATACCGAGAACAACGCGCTGTCGGCATTCTACGGCACGCCGCTCAGCTACTGGACGCGCATCAACCTGTATGCTGCCGCTGGCTACTTCGGCAATGTCACAGGCAACTTCACCTTTGCCTCTGGCGACTACCTCAACACCAACGTGACCGTTGCGAATACCGGCGTGCTCTCGGGGCCGGGCCTGATCAACGGTAACCTGACCTTCCAGCAGGGGAGCGTGCTCGCCAACACGCCGGGCGCCACCCCCATCACCGTGAACGGTACGACGACACTGCAGACCGGGTCCGCCGTCCGGTTGACGGGCATGTACCTCCCTGGACAGGCATACAAGCTGATCAGTGGGACGGGTGCGATCGGGGTCGCGCCCGGTGTGGCGGTCGATACCTCGGGCGCCACCGGGCTCGGCTCGACCTTCACCGGCTCGCTGGTCGTGGCCGCCGATCCGGGGCTGAGCGTCCGGCTCCAATCCAACTTCTCCGGGCTGGCCAGCTCAGGCAACCAGCGCGCCCTGGCGGCCGGCATCGATACCGGCGGCAATGCGGGCACTTACGGCGCGGGCGGAACGACGCTGCTCACGAACCTCATTGGCAGCTACAGCGCGGCCGCTATTCCGGCGGCCTTCGACCGGCTGTCCGGCGAGGGCATCGCCGGGCAGCAGCAGGCTGCGCTGGACGGGACCGAAATGTTCGCCAGCACCGTCATGGACGCGGCACGCGGTGGTTTGACCAGCGACACGATGACGGAGATCGGCCAACGCCGCGTGTGGCTGACCAGCTTCGGCGAGGGTGCGAACCTGGACGGCCGCTCCGGCTCCGGGAGTGCCGGCTGGTCCGGTTCACTGGCCGGGTTCGCCGCCGGTACCGACTACCGCTTCGCGACGGGCACCACGATCGGTCTCGCTGCCGGCTACTCGGACAGCTCCTTCAACGTCAGCGGGCGCAACACCACGGGCAGCGCCTCAGCCGGGCATGTCGCGATCTACGGGGTGCAGCGCTGGGGCGCCAACTACCTGACCGGCGTGCTCGATGGCGGCTTCTTCAGCAACCACGAGAACCGCATTGCACTCGATGCGGCGCAAAGCGGTTCGTTCTCGGCGACCGAGGTGCTGGGGCGGATCGAGGGCGGGCGGACCGTTCCCGTATCGTCCGTCAACCTTACACCGTTTGCCGGCTTCCAGGGTGCCAGCCTGTCCAACGACTCCTTCTCGGAGGGCGGTGCTGGCGTAAGCGGCCTCAGCGTTCGCGGCCGATCGGTGAATTCCGACAAGCTGTATTTGGGCGGGCAGGTCGACACGACGCGCGTGTTCAGCAACGGCATGTCGCTGACGCCGTATGCCCGCGTCGCCTGGGAGCACGAGTTCAGCACGGACCGCAAGATCGACGCCTCGCTGCTCTCTCTGCCGGGGTCCAACTTCACCGTGTATGGTGCGCCCGCGGTCGAAGACGCGGCACGGGTGGTGGCCGGAGCCAAGCTGAACGTGACGAATGCGGTCGCGCTCTACGTCGGGTTCGACGGCGCCCTGTCGGGCTCAGGCCAGACCTACGGCGGCAAGGGCGGCCTTCGCATCGTTTGGTGATGCCTTGGGTAGGGCGCGATGTGCGTCCCACCCCGTTTCGGGCTGTCGGGTTACTTACGAACCAGCCGGCCTCAGCAGTTTGTCCATCGTGATCGGCAGGTCCCGCACGCGGATGCCGGTCGCGTGGAACACCGCATTGGCAATCGCCGGAGCCACGCCGACGATGCCGAGTTCACCCACGCCCTTGCCGCCCAGCACCGAGGATTCCGGATCGGGGATGCCGACCGAGATCACCTGGATGTCCGGGACGTCGGCATTGGTCGGCACCAGATAATCAGCCATGTTGTTGTTCACGACGCGGGCATGGCGCGGGTCCACCAGCCCCTCCTCCAGCAACGCCATGCCGATGCCCATGATGATGCCGCCCTTCCACTGGCTCTCCGCCAGCTTCGGGTTGTACAGCCGCCCGGAATCCAGCGCCGAGACGATGCGCGACACCCGCACCGTGCCGAAATCCTCGTCGACCCGCACCTCCACGAAATGTGCGCCCCAGCTGTAGCGCGACCAATCGCCCTCGCTCGCCGACTGCATGCCGAGGACGGTGGTGTAGTTGTTGTAGCGCTCCGCCTCCGTCCGCTTGCCCTCCGGGAACGTGTCACGCAACGCCACGATGCGCTCCCGCCCGATCTGCCGCAGCAACTCGCCGATCGGCAGGCCCGGATTGTCCTGCCGCGGCGCCGCGATCCGGCCGCTGGTCACCGTGAGCGTATTGGCTTGCACGTTTTGCAACGGCGACCCGGCGTCGTTCAGCGCCAACCCGATCAGCTCGTCGCGCGCCGCCAGCGCCGCCTTGTGGACCGCACCCGCCATCAGCCCGGCCAACTGCGAGCCGCCCGAGACCGGCGCGCGCGGCAGGGAGGAGTCGCCGAGGCGCACAACCACGTCCTCCACCGGAACACCGATCGCATCGGCCGCGGTCTGCGCCAGAATAGTGTAGGTGCCGGTGCCCATGTCGGTGCCGCTGCTCGCCACTTCCACCGTGCCGTCGTCGAGAATGCTGACGCGCGCCTCGGTCGGCGTGCGGTGCACGGGGAACGCGCCGGCCGCCATGCCCCAGCCAATCAGCACGTGGCCGTCCCGCATCGAGCGCGGTGCCGGGCTGCGGCGGGACCAGCCGAACGCCTCCGACCCGGCGGCGAACGCTTCGCGCAATTGCCGGGTCGACCAGGCCTTGCCGGTGTTCGGATCCTTTTCGGCGTAATTGCGCAGGCGGATTTCCAGTGGATCCAGCCCGGCGACATAGGACAGCTCGTCGATCGCACTCTCGAGCCCGAAGGCACCGGGGTTCCAGCCGGGCGCACGCAGCGCACCCGGCAGCACGGTATTCACTGGCACGACGCGGTGACTGGCGCGGAAATTCGGCGTCGCGTACATCACCGACGCGATGCCACCCACCCCTTCCGGGCCCGTGCCGCCGATCGTTGTCTCGCTGCGGCCCTGGTGGGTGATGGCGACCAACTTGCCGTGCGCATCCGCACCCAGTTCGATCGCCTGCGACGTCGCCGCGCGGCCGCCATAGGCGGTGAAGTTCTGCGCCCGCGTCAGCATCAGTTTCACCGGGCGGTCCAACAGTTTCGCCGCAACCGCCGCAACCGCGCTGTGCGGGAGGGCGAAGGCCTTGCTGCCGAAACCGCCGCCGATATACGGCGAGATGATGCGCACGTTCTCGAACGGAATGCCGAACCATTCGGCATAGCCGCGGGCCATTCCGTCGGTCCACTGGCTGGGTTCCCACAGCGTCAGCCGGTCCTCCGCTTCCCAATGCGCGATCAGGCCGTGCGGCTCCATGGCAATGTGGTATTCGCGCGGCGTGCGGTAGGTTTGCGCGACCCGCAGCGGCGCGGATTGCAGGGCCGCCTCGACATCGCCCCATTGGACGGAGAGCGGGTCCAGCGCAATGCCCTCACCGGCGCGCGGATCGTCGAGGTCGGCGATGATATCGCTGGGTGCATAGGATACGCCTATCATCGCGGCGGCGGCAGTTGCCTGTTCGAAGGTCTCGGCTACCACGGCGGCGACGTGTTGGCCGTTGAAGGTGACGTCGCGCACCAGCGGACGATACGGCCCCTCCGGTCCGGGCGTTCCCATCCAGGTGGTGGCCGAATTCAGCGCCAGCATGTTGTCCGGTGTCAGCACCAGCAGCACGCCGGGTGCGCTGGCCGCGCGCGACGTATCGATGGCAGTCACGCGCCCGGCGGCGATCGTGCTCTGCACCATCACGGCATGAACCAGGCCGGCGGGGCGGTAATCGGCGGCGTACGGGGCGGCGCCACGGATCTTCGCCGGGCCATCCAGGCGGGACAACCGACCGCCGAGGGTCACCGCACCGTCGGACGCGTCAGCGTGCTTGACCCGCTGCATGGTGCTGCTCATGCGATTTCTCCCAACTGCAGAATGGCGCGCGCGACGACACGCGGCGCCAGTTCGATCTTGAAGGCGTTGTCGGGTTGAGCGACCGCACCCGTCATCGCCAGAAGGCTCGCGCGGCGCACCGTTTCCGCGTCCAGCACCTGGCCGCGCAAGGCGTTCTCGACGGCACGGGCCCGCCACGGTTTGCTCGCGATGCCGCCCAGTGCCACGCGGATGTCGCGGATCGTGCGGCCGTCCGGCTCGAACTCCAGCCCGACTGCGGCGCTCGCGGCGGCGAACTCGTAGGACTGGCGGTCGCGCACCTTGAGGTAGATCGAGCGTCGTGCCGCCGGGGAGGACGGAATGCGGATTGCGGTGATCAACTCGCCCGGCCGCAGGTCGTGCTCGCGCTGCGGCGTGGTGCCGGGCAACAGAAAGAAGTCGTCCACTGGCACGGCCCGATCGCCGAGCACGACAACGGCGTCCAGTGCCACGAGCGCCACGGCGAGGTCACCGGGATAGCTGGCGATGCATGCGTCGCTGGTGCCGAGCACGGCGTGGTTGCGCGTGATGCCGCCGATTGCGGCGCAGCCGGTGCCCGGTGCGCGCTTGTTGCAGGCGGGGAAGGTCGCCGGGTCGCGGAAGTAGCTGCACCGCGTGCGCTGCAGCAGGTTGCCGGCGACCGTGGCCATGTTGCGGATCTGCGGCGACGCGGCTTGCGACAAGGCCTGCACGATCGCAGGATACTGCGCCCGCATGGCCGGGTCGTGCGCGACGCGGCTCATCGTCGCGAGCGCGCCGAGGGTTGCCCCGTCCGCATCCACGGTGATGCCGTCGAGCCCCGGAACGCGCGTGATGTCGACCAGATGGTCCGGCAATGCGACGCCGCATTTCGCCAGATCGAGCAGGCTGGTACCGCCGGCCAGCACCATGCCGGCCGCTTGCCGCGCGCTCGCGACATCGGTGACGCGTGCGTATGAGAAATCCCTCATTGGGCTGCCTCCGCCGCCTGGCGCACGGCAGCAACGATGTGCGGATAGGCGCCGCACCGGCACAGATTGCCGGACATGTATTCGCGGATTTCGTCATCCGAACCGGCATGGCCCTCGGCGATGCAGGCGATAGCCGACATGATTTGGCCCGGCGTGCAGAAGCCGCATTGGAACGCGTCCTGCTCCAGGAAGGCAGCCTGCACCGGGTGCAGTTCACCGATGCCGATGCCCTCGATGGTGGTGACCGCCCGCCCTTCCGCCTGTGCCGCCAGGGTCAGGCAGGACAGCACCCGCACGCCGTCGACATGGACGGTGCAGGCGCCGCACTGGCCGTGGTCGCAGCCCTTCTTGGTCCCCGTCAGCCCGAGATGGTCGCGCAAGGCGTCCAACAGCGTGGCTTGGGGCTCGACTTCAAGCGTACGGGGGCGGCCATTGACGAGCAACTGCATCGTGGTTCGATTGGTCATGTCTGTCCTGCTCAGGTCAGGGGCGCGGGCAGTTCGACTGCGAAGGTCGGCGCCCACATCGGCGTCGGCTTACCCGCCGACCAAAACATGATAACCTGCAACGCTCAGGATGTAAACGGAGCCGCCTCCGTTTTCGTCACCCTAGGACCAGTCGCTGTCATGGACCAGCTTGCCCCCGACCCCAGACCTTTGCGTGCCGATGCACGGCGCAATCGGGACAAGCTGTTGGGCGTGGCCGCTGCGGTGTTCGCGGAAACCGGGGTGAGCGCGTCACTGGAAGATATCGCGCGCCAGGCCGGCGTCGGCATTGGCACGTTGTATCGCCACTTTCCAACGCGTGAACACCTCGTCGAACAGGTGTACCGGCACGAAGTGGAGGCGCTCAGCATTGCGGCGCACCAGCTGGCGCTTCAACACGCGCCGGATGTCGCGCTGGAAGAGTGGATGCGGCGCTTCGTGTTTTACATCGCGACCAAGCGCGGCATGGCGGATAGTCTGCGCATTCTGATGACGACGAATTCTGAGCTGTTCGCGCAGGCCAGCGGGCTGGTGCCGGTCACGTTGCAGCGGCTACTCGACGCGGCCGTCGCGGTGGGCTCGGTCCGTAGCGACATCGAGGCATCCGACATACTGCAAGCGCTGTACGGCCTGTACTCGGCCCCCGCTGGACCCGGCTGGCAACCGCGGGCGAGCCGGCTGATCGGCCTCCTGATGGACGGCCTACGGTGGGGGGCAACGGGCAGGATCGGTTGAGATCAGCCGAATCGTCTCCACCTCGCGGAAGGGTTGTACCGCCTGCACCCTCCCCAAAGCTCCTTGCTCAAGCGGCGGGGGATTTCTGCTCGCTGCAATCAGGGTCGTCTGGGCTATGCAGGGCGTTACGCTGCCATCGGTGATGCGTCCTCGAGCTCAGCGGCGACCGATGCGGGCACGATCTGGTCTGTCGACAGCAGCCCTACCATCTTGTCGTTCACGGTGAGCAGCCCGAGCAGGTGCATTCGTACGACACCGGAGGCCACGTCCGGCACATCCTGAATGACGGCGTCGCTCATCGACAAAATATCGCAGACGGCGCTGACCAGCAGCCCGGCTGTTTGATTGCCCAGCTCCGCAACGATGATGACGTGCTGCGGCGTGGGCTCGACAACGGGCAGACCAAGACGCTCCGCAAGGTCTATGATCGGCATCACCTTGCCGCGTAAATTCACCACGCCCCTCATGTACGACGGTGCGAACGGGAGCGGAGTCGTCGGCGTCCAACCCCGGATCTCCCGCACCGCCATGATGTCGATACAGAACTCCTGATCGTCGATGCGAAAGGAAAGCAGCTCACGATTGGATGCGCCAGTGGTCTGAATGTCCGGCCGGGTGGCCATGCGCAAGGTCCTTCAAATCGTCGCGGTCAGGGTGCGGGGGGCGCACGGGGCGACTATGAACCGAGATGGTAAATGCATCGCTAAAGTCGCGGCGCGGACCATTGCGCGGGGTGTCCGTTACGCAGCGACGCACCTATCTGCCCGGCATGCTCAATCGCCTGGTTGTCCTTGCCCTGCTTCTCGTCCCTTGCACCGTCATGGCGCAGGCCCGCATCACGGATTCCTGGCCAGATCCAGGGCACACGGGGGCGGTGACGGTGGAGCACATCACCTTCCCGTCCTCCAGCCCCTTCGCGCCGTCCAACATCGGCGGCCGGGATACGCCGGCCGCCACGACCCAGGCGACCTTGTACCTACCCGCGGATGTGCGGCAGAACGGGCAGACGCCGGCAGTCATCATGCTTCACGGCGCCGCCGGCAACATTGCCGAGCGCGGCGCGACGTACGGGCCACAGCTCGCTAACATGGGTGTCGCCGTTCTGGTGATCGACACGTTCGGCTCGCGGCCGGACCTGGCTGGGTCGTTCGAGCAGCGGCTACTCAACATCACCGAGACGATGTTCGTTACCGACGCTTACGCCGGGCTGCGCTACCTGGCGAGCCGGCCGGAGATCGACCGAGCGCACATTGTGCTCGCCGGATTCAGCTATGGCGGGATGGCAACCACCTATGCGTTGTATGCCCAGGTGGCGGACCGGCTAGCGCCGCCCGAGCTACGCTTTGCTGGGCACGTCGCGTTCTACGGCCCGTGTATCGCGCGTTTTGACAACAGCCGCACGACGGGGGCGCCGCTGCTGATGCTGTATGGAGACAGCGACGAACTCATTCGGCCCGATCGCTGCGCCGCGGTGGCAGACGACCTCCGCGTGGGCGGCAGTTCGGTCACAATCAAGAGCTACGCCGGGGCGGTCCATCAATGGGATGGCGGGCTGCCGCGCGTGATGATCGGGCACAACCTGTCTGCGTGCTCGTTCCGTGTAGACGGTGATGGCCGCATCCACGACGCGGGTACCGGCATCGTGATGTCCGGCCCGGTGACACGGCGGGCGCTGCTGCTGCTGTGTGTGGCGGGCCGGCCTTATCCGATCGGGCGAGATGACGCGGTCCGGGTGAAGTCCAACCAGGATTTCGGGCGGTTCTTACAGCAGGTCTTTGGCGAGCCGAATGAGGCTTTGCTCCACACCCAACCAGAGGCCCCATTGCAAGCTGGGCGTCCTCTGGACACCTCTCGATAGCTAGGTGTTCATCGCGTCGAAGAAGTCCTGGTTGGTCTTGCTGTACTTCAGCTTGTCCAACAAGAAATCCATCGCGTCGGTCGTCCCCATTGGATTCAGGATGCGCCGGAGAACCCACATTTTGGACAACATCCCACGCTCCACCAGCAACTCCTCCTTACGGGTGCCGCTTTTGGTAATGTCGATCGCGGGGAAAGTGCGCTTGTCGGACAGCTTACGGTCCAGGATGATCTCACTATTACCGGTGCCCTTGAACTCTTCGAAGATCACCTCGTCCATGCGGCTTCCGGTATCGATCAGCGCGGTAGCAATGATGGTCAGCGAGCCACCTTCCTCGATGTTGCGCGCGGCGCCGAAGAAGCGTTTCGGCCGTTGCAGCGCATTGGCGTCCACGCCGCCGGTCAGCACTTTGCCGGAGGACGGCACGACGGTGTTGTAGGCGCGGGCGAGCCGGGTGATGCTGTCAAGCAGGATCACAACGTCCCGCTTGTGCTCGACCAGCCGCTTGGCCTTTTCGAGCACCATTTCGGTGACTTGGACATGCCGGGTCGCGGGCTCGTCGAAGGTGGAGGCGACGACCTCGCCCTTCACCGAGCGGGACATGTCGGTCACTTCCTCGGGCCGCTCGTCGATCAGCAGGACGATCAGGAACACCTCCGGGTGATTTTCGGCGATGGCGGTGGCCATGTTCTGCAGCATCACCGTTTTGCCGGTGCGCGGCGGCGCCACGATGAGGGCACGCTGGCCCATCCCGATCGGGGCGATCAGGTCGATCACCCGCGGCGTCAGATCCTTGCCTGGCCCCTTCGCGACGGATTGGAAGTTCTCCACCTCCATCTTTAGCCGGCGATCGGGATACAGCGGTGTCAAGT
>CAXTCJ010000009.1:0-98355 GCA_964242215.1 uncultured Acetobacteraceae bacterium
CTGACCGGCGCGCTGATCCGCCAGCTGGTCGACCGCCGCACGGCGTCCAGGGTAGATTCCCGTGCCGCCCGCTCGGCGGCGTGGGCGGCCGAGAGCGCGGTGAAATGGCGTTCGTATTCGCCGATCCGGCTCCCAAGCGCCGCGGCAACGCTTTCCGCGACCGCCGTCCGTGCTTCCAGGTTGCGCGAGAACTCCTGCGCGATCTGTAACTGCCCCGATCTGACGGCCACTGCCCGGCGCAGGCCGCCCGCCATGTGCAACTGCTCGTCCAGCGCGCTCGCGTGCTCGTTCAGAAGGCGCTTCAGCTCCGAGATGAGCGGAGCTTGTTCCCCCAGCACGCGCGCTTGTTCCTCAAGGATGCGCGCTTGTTCTCCCAGCACGCGCGCCTGCTCGTCGATGAAGCCCGCCTGTTCCTTGGACCGCTGCGCCATCTCTTCCAGCGTGCGCGCCTGGTCGGCCGCGGCATACCGCAAGCCGGCCAGCTCGTCGGCCTGTTCGGCCGTTGCGTGCCGCAGGCCGACCAGTTCGTCTTCCGGCAAGGGCGGCAACGCCGACCAAGGGTTCGCGCGCTGGTCCGCCGGGATCGACACCGACCCGCTGCGCGCCACGAGCCGTTCGGCGACCTCCTGGTGACCTTCCACCACACGTGGGCCCAGCACGTTGTCCGCGCTCGGCCGCTTCCGCACAACGCAGATTGAATTCAGGAATTGGACGGAATGGACCTCGGCGAGCGTCGCTTCGCTAAGCACCACGCCGTAACGGTCGTTGAACGACCGCAGGATCGCCGACCGGGCGTGCGGCACCCCCCAATGCTCGTGGTTGAGGATGTCCGCCAACCGCTTGAAGAACGACACGGAGGACCAGGGATCGAACAGCCCGCCCTCGTATTCCGCCCAATAGGAGCAGTGGAGGTCCTCGGCGACGAACAAGCCGTCTTCCCCGAGCTTCGGGAAATACCGGGCGAACGACTGGATGATATCGCTCGACCGGTGGGAGCCGTCGTCGATAACGAGGTCGAAGCCGGCACTGATCGCGTCGATACGGGCCGCGGTATCGTCGGAGTTGGCGTCGCCCACGACTACGTGGACTCGCGGATCGTCGTAATGCAGTTCGGCGCAGGCAGGGTTGATGTCGCAGCCGACAAGAGCCGTAGCCGCAGCGAAGTACTGTGCCCACATTGCCAGAGAGCCGCCGTTCTGGATACCGATCTCCAGTAAACGGACCGCGTCGGCGCGGTAACGAGAGAATATCTCGTCATACACCTTGATGTACAACGACCAGCGATCGATCGTCTTGTCGTGATCTTGCATGCAATACTGCAGCAGCGTAGGGCCGTCGGTCACGTCTGCCATCTATATCCGTCGCACGCTTCACCGAGTAAAAGTTCGAACGTGCGTAAACTATAGCCAGTCGCCGCTGGCAGGCAAACCGGCGCGGCGGCCGGCTCTGGGACGGGGCACCGTCGGTTCGGCCCTCAACCGGGGCAGGTGCGGCAAGCCTCCGTGGCCGACCCGCAGAAAAGCCGCCGGTATAGACGAACAAGAATCGTGGTTGCTAAGATTAGGCAGTGACCTTGGCCCTCTGCCTCATCCCTCAGCACCCGTTGTGCAAAGAGCGCAGGCATGGCGGCTAGGAATGGGCAGGCGATCAAGGCCCATCACCAGCAAATCAGTGACGGTAACGACCAGGCGCGACCTCCTCCTCACGGGTGGTAGCCTCACTTTTTTAGCACCGCGCTTACCCCGCATTGCCAAGACAACCGGCTCAATACAGCCAAGCAGGCTTAGTGCAGAACAGTTGGTCGACCCGGAAGGACTCGACACGCGGCGTCCCCGTCTATCGTGGCAATGCATACCGGCTTCTCATGCCCGGCGCGGCGCTCGGCAAACTGCGTATCAGGTTATTGTTGCTGCCTCCGTGGCGGCACTTGCCGCCCGACGGGGCCTGCTTTGGGATACTGGCAAAGTCATCTCCGCTGACAACCTGCTGCTGCCGTATAACGGTGTTCCTCTGCTGGCCGGCCAGGTGTGCCACTGGGAAGTCACGCTGTGGGACGAGCACGACCAGCCCGCCAGGTCGGCATCGGCACGCTGGAGCATCGGGCTGGCTCCGGAAGACTGGGTAGCGCGCTGGATCGGTGCACCGCCAACACAGCCGGCACCGCTTCAGGCGGATTGGATCGGGTACGATTTTTCAGGTCCGTATGGCCCTGGGCACGGCGACACCACGCCGGGCTATACGCAATATTTTAGACGCCGGTTCGATCTGCCTGATGGCGTCGCACCTGGGGCGGGCGAGATGCATCTCGCCGTGGACGGCATGGCAAGCGTCTTCGTCAATGGCAATTTTGCTGGCAGCGTGCAGGAAACGGAGGGTGCCGCAACGCTTCTGGCGCTGCCAGCCTTGCCCCGCGGCCCCTGTGTCCTCGCAGTGCAGATTGGCCATCCAGCGGACGTCGAACGAGCTCCAGCCCTTGTCGCACAGACAGTTTTGCATCGTCTCGATGGCGGAGAGACCATTTTAGCAACCGACACAGGCTGGCGCGTGTCGGATTGGGCGCCGGAGGGGTGGCGCTCGCCCAGTTTCGACGATACTGGCTGGTTACCCGCCCGCCTGCTTGCGGCCTCGCCGAGCCGGCCGGCTGTCGTCGCCGCGGCGACTCCAGTCAGTGCGCCCGCGGTCATGCTGCGGCGCGAACTCACCCTCGACCGGCCGCTGCGGCGCGCCTGGCTGCAGGCAAGCGGGCTCGGCTGGTCCGAAATCCTGATCAACGGCAGTTGTCTTGGTGACGCGGTGCTCTCTCCACCGCTCGCAGATTACGATCGCCGCATTCCAAGCGTGATGCACGAAGCGACGATGCTGCTGCAGCCGGGTGCGAACGTGCTAGCCGCCCTTTTGGGCCGAGGCCGATTTGCGGCACCCCGTCCGGATGCCCGTACGTTCGGGACGCCTCGCTTACGCCTTCAATTGACGCTCGATTATGCCGACGGAACACACGGCATGATCGTCAGTGATGCCGGGTGGTTCGTGACCACGGAGGGGCCGCTCCGCGCCAACAATGAATATGATGGCGAGACCTATGATACCCGGCGCGAATTGGCCGGCTGGGCACAACCGGGTTTCGACGCCCGGGACTGGCAACCGGCACAGCTGTTTGACCCGCTGGGCGGCCAAATGGTCGGAACCGTAAGCCCACCAACCCGGATGCTGCAGCGGCTCGAGCCTGTTGCGATCCACGAGGCGCCCCCGTCACCGGATGGTAGCCGGCGCTGGATCGCTGATTTTGGCCAAAACCACGCTGGGGTTTGCCGCCTACGCCTGCCGACCCTGGCTGAGGGCAGCACGATCACGCTCCGCCATGCCGAGCGGCTGCGCGCGGATGGCAGCCTGGACGTCGCCAACCTGCGCAGCGCGCTTGCGACCGACCGCGTCATCGGCAGCGGGGCTGCCGTCGATGTCCAGCCGCGCTTCACCACCCACGGCTTCCGCTATGCTGAAATCACCGGGCTGTCCGAAGCGCCGCAGGACGGCACGTTGCAAAGTGCCGTCATCGGCGATGATTTGCGGACGGTCGGGCACTTCAGTTGCTCGAACGAGATGCTGAACGCCGTCGTCTCCGCTGCGAGTTGGAGCATCCGCAGCAACTGCCGTTCCATTCGCACCGATTGCCCGCAGCGCGACGAACGGCAGGGTTGGCTCGGCGACCCGGCCGAGGATTGCGCCGGCGAGGCGTTCCTGTTCGACAACGCCGCTTTCTACGCGAAGTGGCTGGGCGACATCGCCGACACACAGCGCCCTGATGGGGCACTCAACGACATCGCACCGGCCTTTCTGCCCATCTATGCCGATGATGCGAGTTGGCCGGCCGCACTGCCGGCGATCGCCGAGATGCTGCACCGGCACTATGGCGACGCCGCCCCGGCGCAGCGCTATCTGCCGGTGATGGTTGCCTGGCTCGACCGGCTGCTGGACCGCGTCGTGGACGGTCGACTACCGCCCGACCATTGGGGCGACTGGGGAGCGCCGTCCGGCCCGGAGGCGGCGCAACGCCCGGCTGGGCTGATCGCAACCGCCTATCTCCAACGCAGTCTCGCACTCGTCACGGCCCTGGCGCGGCGCACGGGCGGCTCGGTGCCACCTCGGCTCGCGGCCGCAGCAGCGAGCCTGAAGGAGGGTTTCCACGACCGGTTCTTTGAACCTAAATCCGGCGCCTACGGCGATGGCAGCGCCACGGCGAGCCTACTCCCGCTCGCCTTCGGCCTGGTGCCGCCGGAGCAGCGATCCAGTGTCGCCGCCCACCTGATCGACCAGATCGAGCGCGTGCATGACGGTCACCCCTGCTACGGGTTGATCGGGTGCCAGTGGGTCAATCGCGTTTTGAACCGCTTCGGCCGCGCCGACCTTGCGTTAGGCCTGGCGGTTCAACCGACGCGGCCCGGCCTGGGCGCGATGATCGCAAATGGGGCCACGACGCTATGGGAGCTATGGGACGGCCCGGCAGCCGATCCCGCAATGAGTTCCGACAACCACACCATGCTGATGGGCGATTTGCTCACCTGGCTGTTCGGCGACGTGGCCGGCATCCGGCCCGATCCTGAGCGCCCAGGGTTTGCTAGCTTCACCGTCGCACCGACCTTCGTGGCTGGCCTCGATTGGGTGACCGCTACGCACGACAGCGTTCGTGGCCCGATCACCAGTTCATGGCGCGTCACCGGCGCCACGGCCCATCTCTCTGTGGACGTGCCGCCAAGCTGCCTCGCCACCATCGTGATGCCGGCCGGTGTCACGGTGCAAATGGCGGCAGGACTGCACCAGGTGGCGCCAGGACAGTTTCAGGCGGTGTCCGGCCATTACGAGATCGAGGCAAGCCGCTGACGGTTCACGGGGCGATCGACCCAACCACGCGTGGCGGCATAGCGTTGGGCGGGCAGGCCGGGATGAACTGCCCATTGATCACCCAGGATTGGTGGGTCTGCCATGGCTGGCACGTCACCACGACATCCTTGCCAAAGAAGCGGCCGATCGCCGTCACCAACTCCGGCGCGTCCGGTCCGACGGCGTAGGTTCCGATCGGCTGGGTGTAGCCGTGGATCAGCATGTCGGCGCCATCCGGAGACATGTAGAACTCCATCGGCCCCGTGCCGGCCTCGGCCGCCGACTGCCAGGTCCGCACGCGGGCGTCGATCCCCCACTGGTAGCCGGCGTAATCCTGACGCAGGCCGTGTAGGTCGTACAGGACCGGATACAGTGAGATCGCCAGCAGCACGGGGGCGAGCCATGCAACCCGCCGCCACGATATCCACCGCGCGGACGCCCACGCTATCGCCCAGGCCATGGCGAGGATGGCCAGCATGTCGATGAACCACGAGCGCGTCGTCGCCTGCCGTTCGCAGCAGAGCGTGCCGTAATGGTCGTAGGCGGCGACGATCGAGAACAAGGCCGCTATGCCGAGTGCGGCGGCCAGCACGGCGTGCCAACGCCCCGGCGCCGCGCCGGCCGGGTCTGCCTGCCGCCAGACCGCGACGAAGCCCAACGCGAACAGCAACTTGGTGGCGAGTGCAGCCAGCGAAACCGTACGGTCAGGGGTGTTCATCGCTGCCAGGTCCAGCACGAATGCGCGTAGCCCGAGCTCGCTGGATGCCACGAGGTGGCCGGCCCAGGGCTCAGCCTCGGCGCCCAGCCGGATACCATGGGCACGCCCTGCGGCCACGATGGCCAGCACGGCAAGACCGAGCAGCGCAGGAAGCAGCCACCAGAGTCCGCTGCGCAGCGATTGAACCAGGCGCACACGGCCGCCCAACACGCCTGCGCAAAGAGCCGCGCCAGCGAAACCGACCGCCAGGGCCGCACCCACCTCGCTACTGCCGGCCGCCACCAGCAGCGCCGCGCCGCAGCCCAGCCGTGCCCGCACGTCGAGTGGGCCGGACAGCAGAAATAGCAGCACCATCGCACTGCCGGCGGTCGGCAGGTAGGCCGCCGCTGCCATCGGCCAGTAGAACAACTCGGTGATGCTATTGGTGGCGAGCACGAAGGCGAACAGCGCACCCGCGAGCACCGCGGCGGTTAGCGTTCGCCAGCGCGATGGCGGCAGCACCCGGCGTGCCGCCAGCACGGTGCAGCCCAGCACACCGGCCCACAGCGCCGCCAGGAACGGGACGACCAGAGGGCTGCCGAACGCCAGCACCGCTGCGCCGTATAGGAACAGCAATGCCTCCGAAAAGGGCCGCGGTGAGAAGGCAAGGCGCGGCATGATCGCATGCCAGCCCTCGGAATGCAGGCTGGTGAACAGGAGGTATTCGTCGAGTTGCCAACGCCCAAGGGCCAGTTGGCCGGCATAGGCAGCCAGGCATAGCAGCGTCACGATGCCGGGCAGCAGAGCCGTCGTGCCGGCTAGACGCAGCGCCGACCGTCCGATCGCACGCCAATCGCGGGGTGGACGGCCGGCCGGCTTGGCAACGGTGGAGGCCAGCCCGAGCTCGGTATCCGGTCGCCAGCCAGTGCGCGGCTTCAGCCGGAGTGCCGGACGCTCGACCAGGTGCCAGGACAGCAGCGCCACGACCAGGGTGGCTATCGTGGCGATGCTGATGGCGAAGCCGTGGAAATGGTCCAGCACGAGTTGCTGGATGGGAAAGGCATACAGATAGGCGCCGTAGGAAAGGTCACCGAACCGCGCCGCCTCGCGCAGCACCGGTGAGGATTCACGGCCGAACGCGAGGATCACGTAGGAGAAAAGCAACCATCGGAACGGCGTGCTGGACGTACCGAGCACCATCGGCAGGACGAAGGCGGCGATGGTGAAGGCCACCGCCAAATCGAGGCGGAACAGCGTGGGCACGCGTATTTGCAACTGTCGCCAAAACGCCCCGGCCATGAAGAAGGGCACCAGCATAAGCACGTATTTCGGGTCTGCGCTGTAGATCAGCCCGTAGCGGATCGGGTCGTAGGCGAACAGGTACATCGCCGCGCCGCCGCACGCAGCCATGATCGCCAGCAACAGCACGCCGCGCGCCCAGACGGCGGCCAGGCAGACCAGCGGCACCAGCAGATAGCACAGCACCTCGGGGAACAGGCTCCAGAGCGAGCCGTTCACCGCGTGATAGAGCAGCCGCTGCGGGAACACGCCGGGCAGGTACAGCCTCAGGTACAGCGCGATGTTGAGCAGGTACTGCCAGGTGACGTGGTGGCCGAAATAGGCCCGCAGCGGCAGGGTGGTGGCAAATGCGCCAATGCCGAAGACGGTCACCAGGACGCAGACGATTAGCCCTGGAAAGATGCGCAGCGCCCGCTTGAGCAGGAACGAGCCCAGCCGGGGGCTACGCAGCCAGCTGTCGTAGATCAGGTAGCCGCTGACGCTGAAAAAGATGAACAGGCCGATGAGGGAGACCGGGGTATCCCACAGGGTCGGCGTCGGCAGGCCCTTCATATCCAGGCCGTGGCCGTAGATGACGAGCAACGCCGCGAACAGCCGGATCGCGCCGAAATTGTTTTCCCGCGCGCGAGCGGGCTTCGGCAGGTCTTTGGGCAAGTGATCGTTTCCCGGTGGAAGGGGCAGGATGTTCAGCGCATCCAGGCGTGTTGACATGGTATCCCGGCCGCCCTACTGCGGCCCCCCGTAATCATGCCGGGCGTCCGTTGTCGAAGAACTGGTGTCGAAGAACTGGCCGAACCTCGACAGCAAGGCCGCCTCGATGAACCAGCGTGTAGCGCGAGCGGCGAGACCGCTGCAAACCGCGTGGCTGGCCCTGCTCAGCGTGGTTCTGGCGGCGCGCTATGCGTGGGTCTACCTCCATCATCCGCTGGGCCTCGACAACGACTTGCCGGCGACTGGATGGTTCGGCTGGGCGGATCAAAGCGCGTATCTGGCGGCGGCGCGGGCATGGGCCACCGGCAATCTCGATCCGTACCAGCACCTTTATCCGTCGGGATACGCCCTGCTCGCCGCGCCCTTCGTATGGCTGATGCCGGCCGACCCCTTCGTCATCCCGAACCTGCTGTGCTGGGTGGGGTCGCTGTGGCTGTTCGCCGCCCTTGGCGCCCGGCTGGCCGGAGGGATACCCGGCGCCCGCGCGATCAGCGGCACGGTGTTCTTTCTGGTCACCGTGGCGGAGCTACGGGCGTTCTATAGCTGGGAAGTCCCTTGGACGAGCACGCCGGCTGCCACCCTGACCTTCGCCAGCCTGCTGCTGGCCATCCGCTCGGTAGACGAGGAGCGGCCCCGACTGGCATGGGCGGCGGCGCTGCTCGCCGGGCTCATCGTGCTATTCCGGCCGACGGACGCGCTGGTGATCGTGCCTGCGGTGGGTGTCTGGGTGCTCGCCGGCATGCAGCCCTGGCGTGGCTGGCGTCCGGCCGCAGTGCTGGCGTTGGGGGCCGGCTGTGCCGTCGCGGTGGGCCCGGCGCTGCTGGTCGCGACGCATGTTGCCACCCATGGCTGGTCGCTCGGCTACTACTTCGCCATGTCGCGCCGCGTCGGATTCGAGTGGCGCCTGCTGCCACTGCGCTGGGTCACGCTGCTGCTGAGCCCGCGGCCATTATATCCGCAGGGCGAGGGCTATGCCGAGGTGTACTGGTTCGTACTGCCGGGTCTGGCCGGGATCGTCGCCATGGTCCTGGGCGACCCGGGCCGGCGCTTCCGCCATGCAGTAGTGGGCGGGGCGGCGATCGCGTTCCTGTGCCTGTACCTGTGCTACCGCGACCTGCACGTGCTGGGGCTGTTCCTGTTCCAGAATCAGCACTACCTGAAATGGACTCTGCCGCTATTCGGCCTGTACGCGCTGGCCCTGCCGTACTTGCTGGTGCTGCGGCGCCGGGTCACAGCCTGCGTGGTGGCCGTGGCAGTGGTGGTGTCGTTGAGCTGCTGGCGTGCAGAGCTGGTCGCCGTCCCTGCACAGCCGCCCGCGACCGTCCTGGCCGGCGGAGAAGGGCTCGCTTTGCCGCGCGGCATGAAGCGGGTCGCGGATGCCGTGCTCGCCGCATCGCCCGACGACTTCCTCGGGCTGTATTTCGGCAAGCACACGATCGAGGCTGATGGGCAGAGCTTCGATGCGGGGATCGACTTCAAGCTGATCCCAGTGCCGTTTGGCTTCATGATGATCCCGCTACGGCCACTTCCGGGCGGTCCGTCCGAGCTGCATCTAGCGGCGCCGATCCGGCTCAGTCCCGCGGCCGTCGTCGTCACAGCCCGCCAGGCGATCGTCTTTGGTCTGCCCTGTCTAATTGCGCCGGGCCGGCCGGTCTGCCGCTACAAGACCCTGCTGGCACCGCCTTAGGGACTATGGAGTCGTCGCATCAAGTCTGGTTCATGAACGAGAGCAAACAGTCCGAGGCAGCCGATAGCGCGGTTCCAACGGCCTGGCGCCGGTGGGAGTGGCCGCTGCTCGGCTTGCTGTTCGTCGTCTCGATCGCCCAGGTCTTCCGCTTTGCGCTGTTGAGCCGTTTTCAGTTGCTGTTCGGCGACCCAATCGATGGTCTGATCGAGACCAGCATCCTTGAGCACTGGTGGAATGTAGCTCGCGGGCTGACGGGATGGAAACAGACATTCTACTTATATCCGTCGAAAGGTACCCTCGGTTACAACGACGGATACTTTCTCTACGGGCTAGTCTATTCGGTGTACCGGGCGATGGGCCTCGACCCGTTCCTATCGTCCGAGTTGGTGAACATGTCCGTCCGCACCCTCGGGTTCGCCGGGTTCGTGGCATTTGCACGTCTTGTGCTGCGCCTTCCGCTGTGGGCGGCCGCGGTCGGGGCCGCTATCTTCACTGCCAGCGACAACAGCTACTTCCAGGGCGCCCACGTGCAACTGCTGTCCGTCGCCCTGGCGCCGGTCGAGGCGTTGCTGCTGGCGCTGTTTGTCTCGGCCATCTCACGCGAGCTGAGACGGCGGGCGGCGGCGCTGGGAGTGGGGGCCGCGCTGCTGTTGGCGGCGTGGTTCCTCACCAGCTTCTACATGGCATGGTTCTTCGTGCTGTTCTGCGCAATCTGGGCGCCACTGCTGGCGGTTTGGCTCGGGCGCGCCCGAACAGGCCGGTTTCTGCGAGCATGCTGGCGATGCCGGATCGCGGTGCTGCTGTCGTTGGCAGCGCTCGTGTTGGGATTGCTGCCGACGGCACGGATGTATCTGGCCGTGATGGCCGGTGTCGGCGCGCACGATCTGAACGAGACGGCATCGTACATGGTGCCGCCGCTGGACGTGGTGAATTTCGGTGCCGGCAACCTGCTCTGGGGCTGGCTGCATGATTGGATGCGATGGGCCCTACCAGTTACGCCGGAGCTGGCGACTGGATTCACGCCGCTGCTGTTGGTTGTCTTCCTGGGCGGCCTAGTCGCCGCAACCCTGCGCCGATCGATCCTGCCGGCCTCGCTCGGGATGGCGACCGTGCTGTGCTGGCTGCTTGCCGTGCAGGTTGGCGGGTGGTCGGCCTGGAACCTCGTGTTCGCCTATGCGCCGGCTGGGGCGGTTATCCGGGTAGTGGCACGGTTGCAGTTGTTCCTGGATTGGCCGCTGGTCAGCGTTGCGGCGACCGGGCTGGCTCGGCTAGCCGGCACGTTGCGGCACCGCCCTGTGCCCAGCGCCGCGCTCGCCGGAGCGCTCGCGCTGGCCACCTTCGCCGAGCAGGCCAACAGCACCCGAATCCCAGGGCTCGACCGCGCTGCGGAACTTGCCGTGTTCCGGCGCATCGGGCCGAAGCCGCCGGGTTGCCACGTCTTCTTCGCTTTCAATGCCGGCTCGCCGGACCCGGGCTATGGCCCCGTCATCCGAGGCATGGTCCAGCACAATGTGGACGCCATGATCGCAGCCGAATGGACCCACGTGCCGACGATCAACGGCTACGCCACCAAGACGCCGGCACTCTGGAACCTGCTCTCGGCCGAGCAGCCGGATTACCGGGACCGGGTGCGCGCCTATGCCGGGCGGTATGGGCTTCTGCCGGTGCTCTGCGGCCTGGACATGCAAACCGGCCGCTGGGAGGAGCACCCGTTCGGCGGCTGAGTCGGGCGCCAAGTGTGCTGGCTCCCTTGCCTCGCCGCGCTGGGCCGCGCTATCTGCCGAATTCCGACCGGAATCGGGGAGCCGTAGTCGCGGGAGAGATGGCGGAAGCCAATAATGAGCCAGCTTGACGTCTACCCCGCTTTGGCTCGGCCATGACGATCTTCCGTTCGGCACAGGACGCCTACACAGTCGGTGCCCCGATCGTACGCCTGCTCGTCACCGCCCTAGGCCGCACGCCGCATGCGTCAGAGCTGCAGTCTGCCGTGCAAGCGGCCCGGCTCGGGCAGAGCCTGGAGCAACTTGCCGGGTCACTGGTCGGTGGTACGGAGTTCCACTCGCGGCATGGCCCGTCCGGACCGCCCGATAGTCATTACCTGCTTGCCCTGTTCTGGGCGGTCGATGGCGAGAACCCGGCGCCCGAGGATGCCGCCCTGCTGGCGCCGCCCGCGACCCGGACCAGCGTGCTGCTGGCGGTCAGCCAGTCTCGCCGCGCGCAGGATGGCATTTCGCTGGTGGACAGCCTCTACCCCGACGGCCTGCCTCCAGAGGATGACGTCGCCTACCAATTGTGGCTCGATGCCAATCCGCCGGCCGGGGCTGCGGCCCGGGCTCGGCACGCCGCGACCGTGGATGGTTCGCTCTTCTCCCTGATCCTGACCGTGCCAGCGGCGCGACCGGATTTGGTCGAGGAGACGGTCGCCTCGCTCTCCGCCCAGATCTACCCACGCTGGGAATGCCTGCTGGTCTGCCCAGCCACCCTGCCGCCACATGTACGCGCGGCGGTGCAAGTACTCGTCAAACGGGTCGCCGCGGTGCGGCTGATCGAGGCACCCGCCGGACTGTCTGCGGCCGAGGGTGCGAACATGGCGCTGACGGCGGCAACCGGCGCGATGGTGGGATGGCTAGAGGCCAGCGACCGCCTCGCCCCTAGTGCGCTGTATGAGGCCGCCGTCGTGCTCGCGAGCGACCCGGCGGCGCGGCTGATCTACACCGACGAGGACTGCATCGCCGGCGACGGCACCCGGTTCGGCCCGGCGCTGAAACCAGGGTGGAGCCCGGATCTCGCCCTGACAGGGGATAGTCTCGGCCAATTGGTGCTGCTCGACCGGCAGGTGGCGCAGGACCAGGGCGGCTTCTCGGCCGCGGCGACGCCGTTCGAACGCTACGACCTCGTTCTGCGCATGTCGCACGACGCGCCGCTCAGTAGCATCCACCACATCCCCGCCATCCTGTTCCATCGCGGCCGGCAACGCGGCCGGCCCGCGCGCTTCCCCCAGGCCCGTGCCGTCGCGACCGAGCCGGCCCTGGCGCAGATCGTCACCCGCCACTTGGCGCGCCACCACCCCGGCCTCACCCTGGGCGAGCGGCTGTACGGCACCGGTGTGTGGCCGACGCTCGCCGCCGCCTTGCCGCAGCCCGCGCCCCGCGTGTCTGTCATCGTGCCGACGCGGGACCGGGCCGCCCTGCTGGAGCGCTGCCTCGATGGGCTGCTGACCCGGACCGACTACCCGGACATCGAGGTCCTGGTCATGGACAATGGCAGCAAGGACATCGAGGCACTGGAGTTGCTGCAGCGTGTCCAGCACGACCCTCGGGTGCGGGTGCTGTCCCGGCCGGGGCCGTTCAACTGGTCCGCCCTGAACAACGATGGCGCCGCGGCGGCAACGGGCGAGATCCTGGTGCTGCTGAACAACGATATCGAGGTGATCGAGCCGGGCTGGCTGGCGGCGCTCGCCGGGCACGCGTTGCGGCCGGACGTCGGCGCAGTGGGGGCGCGGCTGCTGTTCCCCGACGGATTGCTGCAGCACGGCGGCATGTTGCTCGGGCCGCAGACCGAGGCGGTGCACGCGATGACCTATGCCGCCGACGGACAGGCTGGCTATCTCGGCCAGGTCACTCTGCCGCGGGATCTCTCGGCGGTCACCGGCGCTTGCCTGGCGATCCGCCGGTCGGTGTTCGACCAGGTGGGCGGGCTGGAGACGCAGTCGATGCGCGTCACCTGGAGTGACGTCGACCTCTGCCTAAAGGTGCGCCAGGCCGGCTATCGCGTGCTGTGGCTGCCCGACGTGGTGCTGACGCATCGTGAGATGGCCACCCGCGGCCGCGATGTGACCTGGGAGTTGCAGGCCCGCCACGAATACGAGCGCGCGGCCCTGCGCCGGCGCTGGCCCGTCGAGACGGACCGCGACCCGTTCCTCAACCCGAATTTGGAGGCGACGGTGCTCAGCCTCGTGCTGGCCCAGCCGCCCCGCCGCGTGCCGCCCTGGCCTCGCGCCGAGGAGGATGCCGCGTGACCGAGCTATTCCAGGCAATCCGCCCGAGCGCCGCCCATGAATATACCGGCGAGCGCATGTCGGAGGGCCACGGCCTCGAGACGGAGGTGGAGCACTTCCACCGCTACTACGTCGCGCGCAGCTTTGCCGCCGGGCTGGACGTGCTCGATATCGCGTCCGGCGAAGGTTATGGCAGCGCCCTGCTGGCCCAGGTGGCGCGCTCCGTCCTCGGCGTGGACATCGACCCGACGGCCGTAGCCCACGCGCAGCGGACCTATACCGGCGGCAACATCACTTTCCGCCACGGCAGTGCCACCGCCATGCCCGTGGCAGATGCCAGCATCGACCTGCTGGTCTCGTTCGAGACGCTGGAGCATTTCGCCGATCACGACGCCTTTTTCCGGGAAGCAAAGCGGGTTCTGCGGCCCGGCGGCCGGCTGGTGATCAGCACGCCGGATCGCGACGTCTACTCGCGCCCCGGCACGCAGCCCAACCCGTTCCACGTGCTGGAGCTGAACCGGCCCGAGTTCGAGACGCTGCTGGGCCGGTATTTCGCCCACCACCGGTTGCTGGCACAGCGGGCCTTTGTGGGTTCGGCCCTGCTCGCCACCCAGTTGTCGGACAAGCCACAGCCCCCGCTTGTGTTCGACCGGCGTGAAGCGGATCAGGTTGCGATGTCCTCCGGCATGGAGGAGGCGCGCTACTTCATCGCCGTGTGCAGCGACGCCGCTCTGGACGATCTGGCGGACAGCCTGTTCATCCACACTGGCGACATCGCGGCGCTGACCAGCGAAGTCCCTTGGTTGCGGCAGGAGATCGCCGAGCGGGTCGAGGTGCTGCGGCAGGAGCAGGCGGCACACGCGGCTGAGCTGAAGGCTGGGGCCGATCACCTGGCATCGGTGGAAAGCGACGCCAACCTGCTGGCCGGGGAGATGCAGCTCGACATCGTGCGGGCCGAGGCGGAGGTGGAGCGCCTGAAGGAGCAACTCCGCCGGGTGCTCGGCATGTTCCCGCGCCACTCCCTGCAAGTGGTGACGGTGCAACTGGCCCAGGAAAGCGCCGAGCGGGCGCGCCTGGCGGCCCAGTATGCTGCGGCAAGCGCCGCGCTCGATGCGATCCACCGGTCGACGTATTGGCAGGTGGCCCAGGCCCTGCGCCGGATGACCCAGCGCAGCCCCCGCCTGGCGCGGCTGACGGTCAAGGCGCTGCGGGCATTGCGCCTGCTGCGGGCCGGACAGTTGCAGCAGGCCCTGCGCTTCCGCCTCGCGCTCCGCCGGCAGCGGCAGGCGGATATGGCGGTGCTGGCCGGGCATCCGCTGTTCGACCATGCCTGGTATCGCAGCCACTATCTGCCCGGGCAGCCGAATACCGATCCGGTGGCGCATTACCTGTGGCTGGGTGCCGCGGCCGGACACGACCCACACCCCTTGTTCAATACCGCCTGGTATGCAGCCCGGCACCCGGCGCTCGGCCAGGCCAATCCGTTCGCCGACTACCTGAGCCGGGGCATGGCGGCCGACGAGGACCCGCATCCGCTGTTCGACACGGCATTCTACAGCGCGCAGGTGCCGGAAGCGGCGGGACGTGCGCTGAAGCATTATGCCGAGCGCGCCGCTGGCGACCCGCGTTGCCCCACCCCGTTCCTCGACGTTGCGGGATACCTCGCCGACAACCCCTCCGTAGCAAGTTCGGGGCTCGACCCGGTCACGCATTTCGCCACGACCGGCGCCGCGCAGGACCTCGATCCGCATGCGCTGTTCGACACCGCCTGGTATCGCGCCAGCCATCTCGACGGCGCGCCGGGCGTGAACCCGCTGGCGCATTGGCTGCGCGAGGGCGCTGCGGCGGGGCTGGCACCAAACCCCTGGTTCCCCCGCCTGGGACCGGCCGACACCGCGATCAGCTTGCCAGCTGCCACTTCCCCCGCCGTCTCAATCATCATTCCGGTCTATGGCCGCATGCTGGACACCGCGCGCTGCCTGTACGCCATCGCCCGGCACAGCGGCGACGTGGCGTACGAGGTCATCCTGGCCGATGACCGCCCCGCCGACCCGATCGCCCCGGCGCTCGCCTGGATCGGAGGGCTGCGCACGCATGTGAACCCCGTCAACATGGGCTTCCTGCGCAACTGCAACGCCGCCGCACGGCTCGCGCGGGGGCGGCACATCGTGTTTCTCAACAACGACACCGTCGTGCACGAAGACTGGCTGGAACCGCTGGTGCGCCTGGCCGACAGCGATGCGTCCATCGGGATGGTTGGCTGCAAGCTGCTGAACCGCGACGGCACGGTGCAGGAAGCCGGTGGCGCGCTGCTGGACGATGGCTGGGGCCGTCCGTATGGCGCCGGGCAGGATCCGGCGCTGCCCGAGTTCAACTATGTGCGCGAGGTGGACGTCGTCATCGGCGCCAGTTTCCTGGTGCGGCGCTCGGCGTTCGAGACAGTGGGCGGCTTCGACGACCGCTACGCCCCCGCCTATTACGAGGAGTTCGATCTCGCCTTTGCCCTGCGCGACCGCGGGCTGCGCGTGATGTACCAGCCGGCCAGCGTGGTGACGCATTTGGACGGCAGCACCTACGGCAAGGCGGAGCGGGACGCGCAGTCCATGCGCAACCACGAGAAATTCTGCCGCAAATGGGCGCGCGCGGTTGGCGCCCAGCCCTCGCCCTGGGCGCCGTCCTTCGTCACCCGGCAACGCCAGGCTGGCGGCACGATCCTCGTCATGGAGGACCGGGTGCCGGAGCCCGACAAGAACGCTGGGGCCGTCGCGACCGCGCAATACATGTCGCTGCTGGTGAGCCTCGGGTTGCGCGTGGTGTACCACCCGCATGATGGCCGCGCCCCGCAGCCGTACACCACTGACTTGCAGCAGCAGGGTGTCGAGGTGCTGCACCACCCGGCCGTGCTGACCGAGTGGCTACGCGAGAATGGCCGTTTCGTGGACTACGTCTGGTCTACGCGCCCCTATGTGTCGGGCCATCTGATCGACCAGATCCGCCGCGACACCGGCGCGCCGATCCTGTACCTGACGCACGACCTGCATTACCTGCGCGAAATTCGGCGCTATGCGCTCGATCGCGACCCGATGGCGCTGGACGAGGCGACGCGGGTACGAGGCATCGAGCTGGACATCTTCGCCAAGGTGGACTGCATCCTGAGCTTCAGCGACGACGAGGCGGACGTGATCCGCGAGGCCGCGCCGGAGGCCACGGTGCGGGTGCTGCCGCTGTTCTTCTACGACAGTCTGCCGGCGAAAACCGAGGCGGCGACCTTCACCCGGCGGCGCAAGTTGCTGTTCGTCGGCGGCTTCAACCATGTGCCGAATGTGGACGCCGCGCTGTGGCTGGTGCGCGAGATCATGCCGGCGTTGTGGCGCACCCATCCGGACGCGCAGGTCAGCATCGTGGGCTCCGACCCGCCGGCGGAGGTGCGGGCACTGGCCGGCCCGCTGGTGGAAATCGCCGGCTTCGTGCCGGACCTGGCCCAGAGCTATGCCGAGGCGCGCGTGTCGGTGAATCCGCTGCGATTTGGCGCGGGCGTGAAGGGCAAGATCGTGGCCAGCCTAGCTGCCGGGTTGCCGGTGGTGACGACGCTGATCGGTAACGAGGGGATCCGCCTGCAGGATGGCACCGAGGCCCTGGTCGGCGACACGCCGGACGCGATCGCCGCCCACATCGCCGCCCTGCTCGACGACGATGCGCGCTGCGCCGAGCTGGCGAATGCGGGAGCGGCGGTGATCGCGCGCCGCTTCTCCCACGCTAGTGCGCGCGCGGCGGTCATCGAGGCGCTGGGATTGCCGGCATCGTGCTGAACTCGATCGACCTGTCGGAGCTGATCGATCGCCGTGTCCTGCAAGCCGAGCGGGATGTCGCGCGGGCGGAGCGCCGGCTGGTGCAGGCCGAGCGCCGGGCCGAGCAGGCCGAACAGGCCATGGCGGCAGCGGCGGCAGCGGCACGGGCGGAGCTGCAGAGCGAGCGGGAGCGGACCCTGCTGCTGCAGATGCATCTGAACCAAGTGTATGCCAGCACGTCCTGGCGCGTCAGCCGTCCGGTCCGCGTGGCAAGCCGGCTAGTGCAGGCGCTGCGCAACCAATCGCCGCCGCTGCTGCCATCGCCACTGCCCGCGGCGCCGGCACCCACAGCCAAGGCGCCTTCGCTGCCACCGCGGGAACACGCCATCCTGCAACGGCTCCAGAGCGGCCAACAGGACTGACCCGGTGACATGCGGCTAGTCTTCGACCTCCAGGGCGCGCAAAGCGACAGCCGCAACCGTGGTATTGGGCGCTACAGCCGTGCCTTGGCCATGGCGATGGCGGAGCGCGCCGGCCCGCACGAACTGGTCATCGCGCTGAACGGCAGCTTCCGCGACGCGACGGAGCAATTGCGCGATGCCTTTGCGCCGATTCTGCCGGCCAGCCAGATCCGGGTCTGGCACGGCCCGGGACGGCAAACCGCATGGGAGATAGCCGACCGCGACCGCCGCCGTGCCGCCGAGCGCATCCGTGCCGCCTTTCTCGCCTCGCTGCAGCCGGACATGCTGCTCGTCGCCAGTGCGTTCGAGGGCTATGGCGACGATGCGGTCACCCTGTTTCCCGCCGATATCCAGCCGCCGCCCACCGTCAGCATAGGCTACGACCTCATTCCACTGTCGCGGCCGGAGCTGTACCTGCACAGCCGGTTGCAGCAGGATTGGTATTACCCCCGCCTGTTGCAGATGGCCCATAACGAGGCGCTGCTCTGCATCAGCCAGTCCAGCGCCGACGAGATCCTGGCTGGGCTGCGGCTGGATCCAGCCAGGGTGTTCAACATCCAGGCCGGCGTCGACAAGCGGTTCCGGCCCGCCGCACCGGGGGACGAGCCGCAGGAGCGTCTGCTCACGCGCTACGGACTGCGGCCTGGCTACATCCTGTGCGTGGGGGCGGTCGAGGAGCGCAAGAACCTCGCCGGGTTGATCCACGCCTACGCGCTACTGCCGGCCGCGCTGCGTCGCCGGCATCAATTGGTGGCGACCTGCTGGAACGATGCCACCCAGCTGCCGCTGCTGCGCCGCATGATTGCCGAAGCCGGGCTGACGGCAGAGGAAATGCGGCTGCTGACCGACTTCGTGCCGGACCACGACCTGCCCGGGCTGTATCGCGGCAGCGCCGTGACGGTGTGCCCGTCTTTCCACGAGGGGTTCGGCCTGTCGGTAGCGGAAGCCATGGCTTGCGGCGTCGCGTCGCTGTGCAGCAACACCAGCAGCCTGCCCGAGGTGATGGACCATCCGGCTGCCCTGTTCGACCCGACGGACCCGGCGAGCCTGGCGGAGCGGCTGCAGGCGATGCTCGACTCCCCGCAATTGGCCGAGGAGCTTGGCCGCTACGGCCTAGCCCGGGCAGCGCGGTTCACCTGGCCGAAGACGGCAGAACGTGCCTGGGCTGCGCTCGACGCGACATTCGCGCGCCTCCAGCCTGCCAGCAGCCGGCGCAAACCGAGCCTGTCCATCGTGACGCCGTTGCGCGGCGACATCATCCCATTGCGCCATCTGCTGGAGGGATTGGCGCGCTGGTATGCCGTCGACATCCTGTCCGACGATCCGGAGCCGGACGACCCTCGGCTCCGCGCCTGCTTCCCCATTCGCCCGCTCGCAACCCTGGCGGACCAGGTGCCCGACCGGCTGCTCTACTGGCCCGGTGACGATTCCGCCTTTGCGGCGCTGACCGTGCAGATGCTCGACGCCTATCCCGGCGTGGTCGTCGCGGGCGCCGTGCCGTTCAACATCCTGTTGCAGGAGGCAGGGGGTGCGTCCGCCGATATCCTGCAAGCCCTGTTGCTGGAGCATTACGGCTGGTACGCCGCCGCCGCCGTGCACGAGAGCAGTGCGGCGCTGGAGCGATTTCCGCTCGACGAGGCCGTGGCGGAGCGCGCCGTCCACTGGATCGCCGACCCGGCGGCCGAGCCCGCTGCCATGCACATGGCGATCGAACAGGCCTACTCCGCCAGCCCCGCCGGCGCGCTGGAGAATTGCCTGGCCGGCCTGACCGAGCAGGGGCTGGCCCTGCCGGAGGTCGCATCCGCTCTGGCCACGACCTTCTGCCGCCCCGGGCGGCGGCAGCTGCTGCTGGATGTCTCCACCATCGCGGCCTACGACGCGGGCACCGGCATCCAGCGGGTAGTGCGTGAAACCGTCCGTCAGCTCGGTCGCATGGCCGATCTCGATGCACGCATGGAGCCGGTGAGCACCGGGCCGGGTGGCATCGTGTTGGCCCACGGCTTCGGCCAGCGCCTGTTCGGCCTGCCTCCGATCGAAATCCTACCCCCCTCCCCCACCTACGGCGATGGCGACGTGTTCGTGGGGCTGGACCTTCACATCCACGATGTCGATGGCCTGGCGGACACGATCCATCGAGTCCGTGCCAGCGGGGCCCGGGCCACGGTGGTAATCTACGATCTGCTGCCCGTGCAGATGCCGGCCTGCTTCCCAGCACCGGTACAAAGCATGTTCCCCTACTGGCTACGAACGATCGGCAGCCTGGCGGACGGGCTGGTGTGCATCTCCAAGGCAGTAGCCGATGACCTGCTCGTTTGGCTGGACGCCAACCAGCCGGCCCGCACCCGCCCGCTCGACATCGGCTGGTTCCACCTGGGCGCCGATTTCCGCACCGCCGCCGCGCCACCGGCAGAGCAGGCCTGCCTAAAAGCCGCGTCCGAGCGGCCGACAGCCTTGATCGTGGGCACGCTCGAGCCGCGCAAAGGCCATACCGACGCGCTCTCCGCCTTCGACCTTCTGTGGGCGGACGGGGTGGACGTCGGCGTGACGTTCGTGGGCCGGGTCGGCTGGCTCATGCAAGGGTTGGAGCAGCGGGTGCTGAGCCATCCCGAGCTTGGCCGCCGCCTGCACTGGGTACGCGATGCCGACGATGCGCTGGTGTCCGCACTGTACGAGCGCAGCGGCGCCTTGCTGATGGCCTCGGAAGGCGAGGGCTTTGGTCTGCCGCTGGTGGAGGGCGCGCGGGCCGGGTTGCCGGTCATCGCCCGCGATCTGCCGATCTTCCGCGAGGTGTGCGGCGACAACGCCCTGTATTTCACCGGCGGCGCCGCCCCGCTCGCCGCCACGCTGCGCCGCTGGCTGGCCCTGCGGCAGGCCGGCCGCGTGCCCGACCCGGCGCGCATCACGACCGTGTCATGGACCGAGTCGAGTCGCCGGCTGGCGCAGATCGTTCTCAACAACGAGTGGTATGCTCGCTGGAGCCCCCAGCCTGGATACACCAGCAAGGAACATGCGCATGACCGACAAGGTCACTGATCCCAGCATGACCGACAAGGTCACCGATGCCACCTCGGTCTGGGACCAGCGATACGAAGGCGGCGAGCATGTCGGCTCGCAGCTGAACGTGGATGGCGACCCGGTCGACTACACCCAGCACAAATTCCTCTACCGGCATGCCATCGCCGAGCCGACCACCGGGTCGCCCGAAGGCTGGATCATCGACTCGATTGGCGAGCGCTACCTCACGCCAGCGCCCGCGCAGATGCTGTCTATCGGCTGCGGCATGGCCTTCATCGAGGAGCACATGGCCAAGTCGGGTTTCGCACAGCACATCACCGCCTACGAGATGTCGCGCTCCGCCATCACGGCGGCGAAGGCGCGGGTGGCCGGGCAGCCCTATGCCGACCGGTTGGAACTGCGCTCAGGCGACGTGCTGACGGAGAACCTGCCCACCGGATTCTACGACGTGGTGTTCGTGCAGGCGGCGATCCACCATTTCTTCGAGATCGAGGCGATGTATCAGCTGATGCACCGGGTGCTGAAGCCCGACGGCCTGCTGATTTTCGACGAGTATATCGGGCCCGATAACCACATCTACGACGATCACGTCATCGAGGTGATGGACCGCATCGATGCCTGCCTGGCGCCGCGCTATCGGTGGGACGTGCTGGCCAAGCACGAGCGGCACGGCATCCCGAAACCCTCGCTTGAGTGGATGCTGCAGCATGACCCCTCCGAAGGCGTGCATGCCTCACAGATACTGCCGCTGACCTACCAGTATTTCGACGTGATCGACCGCCGCGATTATGGCGGCAGCCTCATGCGGCCGTTCTTCACCGGGATCCTACCGAATTTCGACTGGGAGGATCCGAAGGACCAGACGATTGGCCGACTGATCGTGCTGATGGAGCGCATGCTGACCGAGCGCGGCGTGGTGCCTAGCTACCAGACCGCAATCATCGCCCGCCGCCGCCCCACCCCGTTGGCAAAGCTCACTGAGTTGGAGGCGAACCGGATCAATTACTCCGATTGGACACCGCCCGCTCCGCCGCCGGCGGCGCCACCGACCCCTGCCCCCCGTGGCTTGTTGGCGCGGCTGTTCGGGCGCTAACGCCACCAATCCTCTTCGGATGGTGAGGCTGCGGTAATCGGTGCGTTGCAGATAAGGCGCGGATGACTGGCCGGATCGTCAGCGATGAATGCCCGCCACTTTTCCAGGAAGAGTGCCGTTTCATCTGCATCGATTCTGTCGCGAAAGGGGCCGTCGTACTGAGTGAACTCGGCATGCGGTGTGTAGACGATGCGCAAGCCGAGCAGGCGCAGGCGCAGACACAGATCCGCCTGGCTGCCATTGAACCCAAAGCGCTCGTCCAAGCCGTTGACGTGATCCAACATGCTGCGCCGGGTCGCGAATGCCCCTCCAGACACCACGGACGACTCGCGCTGGATCATCGCCCAGTTCTGGCTGGTAAAAGCGTTCTGGCTGGTGAAGGCAGATTGGCTGGGCACGCCGTAGGGCATTCCTCCGTGCCGGTTGGTGCCATCTGGGTTCAACAGCCGAGCACCGACGCCGCCGATGCTCTCATCCACCGCAAAGGTCATCAGCCCGCGAAGCCAGCCCGGTCCGCGCGCTAGTAATCCTTCATCCAACCAAACGAGGTGCTCGGTCTCACTGGCATGCCAGAGCCGATTGATCGTTGCGGTCTGGGTCAAGGAGGGCGCCACGGTCACCCTGCGGAGGGCGAACGGCCAGGACTGGTCCTCTCCGGCTGCCATGCCCTCCTCGAGCAGGATGTGCAGGCGGTTCATTGGCCAGTCGGTCTGGGTAAGGCTCTCCAGCAGGCCCTGATTCATCCGGGCACGATCCGGCACGGGCCCGCGGCCTGGCACGACCAGGATCGTCACAGGTGGCGGATCGTCAAACTTTCGGCGCAGCTCGACACTTGAGGCGGTGAGGCCGGGTACGACATCGCAGTCGGGACGGCTTTGGGCCAAGGCCTGCTTCAGCACGGCCATCCGATCTGCCGTCGTGGCACGCCCAACGTCCGTACGGTTCACCGCCAGCACTTGGGTGATCCGTCCGATGTTTAGGCCAGCTGCCAGCGCACGCAGCAGCATGTCGTAGAGCTGTGCCGAAGCGGCGGACGCATCCAGCCCGCCGAGCACGCTCATTGCCCGGCCGCGAAACGCGACGGGCAGCCCGATATAGTCTTGTGAGATCAGCTGGGTCTCGTCGAAATCCGGCTTGCACAGGAGCTGCAGCGGAAGGCCCGGCGCGTTGGCGATAACTTCGTCGCCATAGACGACGTCTACGTCCGGCCGCTCCGTCCCGTGCCGGTGGAGCAAGGCTGCAAGCTGAGGGTGGAACTGCGCTTCCGGAGCCGTGAACACGTACCAGCAGGCATCGTCCCATGCGGTCTCAGTACCCTGCGTCGACGGGGTTGCGGCGACCGTGGTCCACGTTCCATCGGGTGCGAGGACCATGAGATCGAGCATCACCGGCAACCCTGCTGACCAAGCATCAACATGCAAGCACATCGTCGATGGCCGCTCGCATTCGGTTTGCGACCGCGCGGGGGGATAGCTGCCCCTCGATACGTTGGCGGGCTTTGACTCCCAACTCAGCCAAGGCCGGGGCGGACAGGGATGCGACTGTCACCAAGGTCTCGGCCAGCCGGTCCTCGTCGATCCGACCCCATGTCGTACCACGAGGATAGGCTCCGTCATCCTCCTGCAGCTGCCATGGGGTGCAGGGAACCGGGAAACCGCAGCTATCGTCGAGAAAGTCGGTGCTGCCGCCAAAATTGCTTGCGACAACGGGCTTGCCCATTGCCATCGCCTCCGCGATCGTCAAGCCGAACCCTTCAGAGGCGTGCGGCGAGGCATAGATGTCGGCCATGTCCAGCAGCGTGCGGGCAGCCTCCACGCCGATCGATCGGTTCAACAGCAGTGTCCCGCTGCTGCGCTCAGCCATCTCCAGCAATGCGCGCCCGTCTGCCTGCGTCCCATGCAGGTGCTTGGTTTTCAGCACGAGGCGCCAGCCCGCGCCGGCTAACCCGGACTGGTCGAACGCCCGCACCAGGGCATGCGGGTTCTTACGTGCCAGATAGCTCGATGCATCGAAGCTGAACAAGATGACCCGGCTGGCGAGAGCGATCCCCAAATCCTGCTTGAGCCTTACCACGCGCATCGGTGTCACACGCGATGCCGGGATCGGGACCGCGTAGGGAATGACAGACACCGGTGCTTCGGAAACCCGCCGAAAACCCTCCGCGCAATAGCGGCTCGGCACCCACAAAGCACTCAGGCGACGTGTTATCGGTATGAAGGACTGTGGGATGTCCTGTGACTCCCACACGAATAGGCCGATCCTATGCTCTACTGCATCGATGATCGCGGACTGCGATGGCGTAAGCATTACCTCCCACGCATCCGGATTCAAGTGCACGAGCGCCACGTCCCCCGGCCCTACGCACTCGGTGCTCGGCAGGGTTGGCGTTACGCGCTGATGGATGTGAAACGGCCGCTCGATCGGCAGCATGGTGGTCGGGAGGCCCAGATGCATCAATGCAGCCATGTATCCCCTGGCAGCGACCCCCAAACCGTTCCCGTAGTTGAACGGACCAATGAAGGTGAGTTGGGGTGGGTCATTGGCCAGTGACGGGCGGTGCGCCGATTCAACGGCCGCAGACGGCAGGATCTCTCGCTCGGCCAGCAAGGCGTCAGCCAACGCCACGTCGAAGCCGTGCTGGTCCAGCGCCTCGCGCCAGCCGGTTTTGTCAGCGCGCTCCTGGTTGTGCGTGATCGCCGCCACTTTGAGGAATGGAAAACCGGCTTCCAGTAGCGCTTTCCAGTTGTGGATAACCGGATTGTCGCGACCGGTCGGCTCGAACACGGCCGAGGTCGGAATTCCAGCTGCCCTCAAATACGCCGTAAGTTTGAGCTCGTAGGCGTCGATCACGTCCTCTTTGTTACGCAGCGACTGAATGCCGAGCACGAATTGCTGGAAAGCGGCCGACTGCAGCGCCCCCGGCTTGAACGCCAGGAAAAAGCTCTGCACGTGGTAGGCTTGCTCCAGGCTGCCGGTCAGCCCCACCATTCCGCTGTCGCTAGCCCTCATTTGCTCCAGCACGGCATGGAATGCCGAGTGGTTGGTTGGGCCGATCAAGCTGTCGTTTAGCCAGTATAGCGTCTCGGCCCGGTAGAACGCACGGTTCAGCCGCAAGACATGTGCCCAGCAAGCGAAATCCCACCCTTCGTTAGTCCGCACATATAGCCCGTCCACGAGCTCGTACAGCCAGGGCTCGTCTTGCGTGAAGCCGCAGTCGGCAGCCACGATCAACGTGACAGCCACGCCCTCATACTTCAGGGCTTGAAGGTAGTGGCGCATGTGCGGCCGCAGCTGGCCATTGGGTGAGTGTGTCACCAACAACGCAATTTCCGGCCCGCCCTGCGGCCGTTTGCGTACCTCGATCGGTGTGCGGTCCACTGGCTTGGCGTTAACTGTCGCGGACGAGATGGTTCGCCCTTCACGCAGGCCGTGGACCAGATAATGCGCGAGCGGGTTCATGTCGCCGGCCGCGACATCTGAATAGCGGTCCAGATAGAAACCGATCTGGAACAATGGGGAAGGGTCGTACCGCAGACTCGCCCCTACCCTGATGAAATGCAGCAGCGGATCCTGGCTGGACGCCGCGACGTCCGGGTGTTGCTGGCGATACCAGGCCGGATCAAAGAATGCGTTTGGCTGTCGGCCCTCAGCCCTACCCTGCCGGATGTAATGCAGGAACGGGTCTTGAACCCCGATATCGGGGTAGGTCGTGCGGTACCAGTGCGGATCGAACAGGGGGTGCGGAGTTAATCCCCGGAACTGGCCGCGCAGCAAGTAATGGCGCATGGCGGTCCAGCCCGATTCCGCGACATCGGGTGCGATGCGGCAGTAATATGCCGTGTCGAACATCGGATCTGCGCCAATTTCAACCTCTTCTTGCCGGAGGAGTAATCGGTTGCGCAGCGTAGCCGCGATGCGGTTGCCTTGCAGCGTGACCAGCCACCAGGTGAACCGAGCGAGCGGGATTGCTATCCGGCTCGCTCGTGGAAAGAGATCGAAGGCTTGCCGCAGCGGCCGGGTCAGGCGCCAACTCATCCGACCAAGGAGGCGAGCATGCTCCAGCCGAAGCCGATCCAGATCCGTCTGTACTGCAGCAAGCGTTTCTCTGGCCGCGGCCTCGGACTCCGTTAAACGCTTGACTCTAGCTTGCAGAGCCCAAACTTGGGCCTCGGCGCGCTGATAATCTATTTGCTGGTCCTCGTGACGAGCCTGTGGCGCGCCAGCCATATTCAGTGGCAGCGAGGCCGCGCTTTTCCGCATAAAGGCATGGCTCCAGCGCTCAGTTTCATGATTTGACGACCCAAGGTCCTATTTCGCAGCTTACCCGGAAAAGACCGAGTCGCGTGAATCCTGGGGACACGGGCACACCCAGCCTACCCACCTCCAGCCTGAAACCACGCCCTATATGTAGATGCCAGTCTGGCCTAAATCGCCGGGCCTTTTATGCCGATCCTGGTTGAAATTAGATTTGGAAGTTGACGAGCGCTGAACATGCTCAGCCTTGAGTTTCCACGTCAGCCATATGCTGCACACCATGAAGTAGCTTCAGTTGACGAACCTCGGCCTGAGCGGCCTCAAGCAATCGTTTGCAACGCTGATAGGCGGCCGAACTTTCTGCTTCTTCGTTCTTGATGCGGTGGAGAAGGTCGGTTCTGATCGTCGCGTAATCGTCAGGCTTTAGGTTGTTCTTGTCTATTTCTGGTCGCAAATGCGCATGAAATTCGAAGCCTTCCGAGACAATCTCTACGACAGCGAAACTGGTCAAACCCAGGAATCCACAATCTCTCACAAGCAGTTCAAATGACGAAGGCGTAAAGACAGAACAGTGAGTGTCAAAATACTCATCGACACCGACGCCGTTACTTAGATCTTGTTTCCGAACATGTGAAGTCCAGAAGTCCCACTCCTCCGCAAGCTTGATATCGCAACTCACCGTTTCGGCTGGAGTCGTTGGGAAGAAGTCATGACGCTTTTGCGGGCCGTCCATGTAGTGGGCGAATGCGACACGACCCTCAAAGACGTGGGCGAGCGTGGGCTTCTGCTGATCGTTGTGGAAGCTTTGTATCCAGTCAGAGAGACGCGTAATCGGCCGAAAATAGTCAAAGCACACGCGGTGGTCGGGGATCGCCATGCTTAGCATCCCGCCCGGCTTCAGGACGTCGCTACACCCGTTCAGAAAGCGGATCGGGTTCGGCAGGTGCTCGAAGTTGTGCGACGAGACGATGTAATCAAATGTGCCAGTCTCTCCGCGTGCCTCGACAAGATCGCCGATCGCGATTGATGATCCAACTATATCGACATCTTTTATCGATACTCGCTGTTCGGCAGTGATGTGAGGATCGTTTGTCGCTCGTGAGTGAAGCGTCTCAGTGTCGAAAACGTCCATCGACAGGCAATTGTAACCTTCTCGCTTCGGAGCCAACGGACTGAACCATGGTCCAACCTCAATACCGCGCTGATCGGCGGACATGTATTTCATAATTAGGTCACGTCGTGTCATCTACAGCCTTTCCTTCCCCCGTTATTTGAGCACTTACGATGAACTGACCAGAAATCCCTCTAGGCGGAGATAGTCACCGGATTGTCAGGCTAGAGTGGGTTTCGAGGCGCGGCCGTATTTCGCCGCGCTGACGGTGAAAGACGATGCGCGCGCACGGGCACTATCATATGAGTAGTTTCCGAACCTGCCGGAACAGCTGCGAACGCTGCATGCTCGATCACCCTCGTTAAGCTTCTGAGGTCCAACGATGGGCCAAGCTGAGGTTGAAGCCGCTGTAGCGGAAAGGGAGCAGTATGTCAGGGTTTGCCTCAGAGGACTTCGATGCGGAAGCGCGCATCCGTCAACAGGCGTATTTTTCATGGGAGGCCGCCGGCCGGCCGGATGGGCGACACCTGGAGCACTGGGAGCACGCTCGGATAGCGCACCAAGCAACCAACGCTGTCGGACCGGCATTTTCATCGAACCAAGGGCACTATGAGGGCGGCATCAGTGCTCAGCCACCTGTGTCATGAAGGTTCCAGATATTGCCTTCAATCCGCTTGGTGTCACGCGTGCCGTGCCCGATGATGGTAAAACAAGCGCGTCCACTCAGGCAATCTATGCGGATTTGGATGACATCGAGCAGATGGTGATCCTGCTGCATTTGATGCTCGAGCGGCAACTGCTCGGTGGACCACCCGGCTAACGGGCGGTGCGGATGGGGCCACGCAGCTACCGGGGCTTACCCCACGCCCAACCGTCGAGCCTCAGCCTTTGGCACTGCCGGTGCCGAGGGGTGCAGTAGCAGGCGGCTTGCTTCGACATCGACCTTTGCGTCGGGGTAGACGGACAGTGCCATCGTGAGGCTGTCGTTGAACCGCATCTTGAAGTTCTTCAGGCTGCTGTAACCGGCACCAAACTGGGCGTAGAGCGCCGGCCACGTGACCGGTGTGGGCGCCTTCAGGCTGTGGAGCCGGTAGGCCAGCCAGCAATAGACGTCGAGGGCCTGGGAGTTGTTCGAGAGCGCTCTGATTGCGGACTCTTGTAGCGGGACAGGATGGCGCTTGAGCTCGTCGAAGAAGCTCTCAGAGAGTTTCACCGTCTCCAGCAGCGTGCCGCCGCTGTCGTCGGTGAACATCGCCGTATCCACCAGGTTTTGGTTGATGAAACCAATCTTGGCCCCGTGGCTGATCTGAAAGGTCATACGGCAGCGTGAGAGGCGCAACGCCTGGTCTCGCACGTCCTTCATCGACTTGCCGCCGATCGGCACGCCCAACTTGCCCAGCCACACCCTCAGGGAGCGTCCCAGCGCGATCTCGCGTGAGTCTGTACGGATCGCCTCACTCTGGAGATAGAGCAGGATGAGGCGCGCGCGTGAGCCGAATGGGACGCCAACGCGGATAGCGCCGTCTGGGCCGTGTACAGACCCTGGTTCGATCATCAGCTTTACGTAATCGGTCTCAAGCGACCAGATCTCGTTGTCGTCAAGCCTCTTGTGCGGGAGCGCCGTTTGGCACCAACCCGAGAACAGGAAGCCGATTATACTTTCTTCGCTCGATAGGTAGTCGCTTGCAGCTTCAAGCGCCCGACGCTCGACGTTGGTTTCGGCGAACAACAATGCGCCCTGCCTACCTAAATCTCTCAGGTTATCGTGCACCTTAGCCATGGGATAAATCCTAAGCGTTTGGCCAACGATTTGTCTCCGTGGACTCTTGTAGCCGGGACTACTAGCTAAGATATTTGAAGACTCTATTAGTATGGGCTACAAGAGTCCACGGGATAAGGTTGCTAACCCGTTGATTTAGCCGGGATGCATTAAAGTCAGGTGGCTACAAGAGTCCACACCGCGGGCGACAAGAGTCCACGGAGGCGCTGTGGATAACTTCCCTTCGCGTTCCCCGCTGGCGAGCGTGCGAATCGGGTCAGTCCCCGCACATCTCTGGACAAGCCACAGCCAAGCGTCATCCTTCCCTCAATGAGGAGGATCCATGATTGAACGGCGTACCCGGTCCCCATGCCTGAAGGCGTTCGCCGGGCTTCACGTTGCATTCGCCTGCGCCACACTCCCTTGCACCGCTTTCGCCCAGTCCGATCCGATGCAACTGGCACGGCTGGTGGACGCCAATCAGACGGGCGTTATGGAGTATTGCCAGGGGCAAGGCTGGGCGGATCAGACGGCCGTCGATGCGCAGAAAGCAAACGCCTCCAGCCTACCGCCCGCGACCGACACGACCGAGATTTTGGCGGCTGAGGCGACCGGCAAGACGGGCAGCCTGCTCGACAACGGCACGGCCCTGCCGCTCTCGTCGATGGCTGCTCAGACTCACACCACGGTGCAGGCGCTGTGCGGCAAGCTTGCCGACTCTGCCAAGATGGCAGTTGCGCAACGCAGTTCGATGCCGGGCATACCCGGTATGCCAAGCGGCATGCCCGCCCTTCCTACGATGCCCGCTACGCCTGGAATGCCCAAGACGCAGTAGCGTCCCAGGCTAGCCCGGCTCCGCCGGCTCAGCTGGTCGGGTCTGTGCTAACCCTGCAGCCATTTTACTCGGGGCGGGCCGGATGAGGATTTGCCTCGGCCACGAACGTCTGCGCTGACGTGGATGTTCGCGGCCTCGGCAGGGTCGGAGTGCGACGCTACGTAAGATGCTGCGAGAAGAACTTGTTCATCTCGAACATCGTCGCTTTGTCCTTGCCGAAAATCTTCTTAAGCGCGGCATCGGCCATGATCTCGCGCTTATTGGCGGGATTCTGGAGATTGTTCTTCTTGATATATTCCCAGACTTTGCTGACCACCTCGCCGCGTGGAAGCGGTTCCGACCCGACAATCACGGCAAGATCCTCGGATGGCTGCAGCGGCTTTTGCAAGGCGTTCGGGGCGTTGCCAGCCTTGGGCGGAGACACCTTCTTGCCCTTCACCGGGGCTGCATCAGCCTTCTCTGAACTGGGTTTCGTGCTTTTGTCAGTCGTTGTTTTTGCCACGAAGCCGAACTCCTTCATCATCGCGAAACGGCTAAACGGCTGAGACGCCAGATGTTTGCGTCGCCGAAAGCACATCGGACAGAATTCAGGGTCTTGGGCCAACGATGTGGTCGAATTGCTCCCGCCCAGATATCGGCCAGACACTAGATAGCTTTCGGATAGCTATCGATTGACGCCCGGATAGCTATCCACTAGCGTCCTGGTCGCTACCAACTTGCTTTCCGAAAGCACGGGCATGCCAGTCATCGTATTTGCTAGCCCCAAGGGGGGCGCCGGGAAATCGACCAGTGCCGTCGTCCTGGCCTGCGAACTCGCCCGCAGTGGGGCCGATGTCTGCATCATCGACGCAGACCCGAACCGCCCGGTGTCGAAATGGGCCAAGCTCGACGGCAGGCCGGCCAACCTAACCGTGGTCGCCGACGTGACGGAGACGACCATCATCGACGAGATCGAAACATGGGCGACCCAGGTGCCCTTTCTCCTCGTAGACCTGGAGGGCACGGCCAGCATGACCGTCGCCTACGCGATCAGTCGAGCCGATCTGGTGATCGTTCCGGTTCAAGGCAGTCAGCTCGATGCGGCCGAGGCAGCTAAAGCAATCAAGTTGATCCGCCAGCAGGAAAAGGCCTTCGCCCGTGAAATCCCCCACACGGTGCTGTTTACACGCACGAGCACCGTGATCCGGCCGCGGTTGCTCGGGCACATCAAGCAGGAGCTGCATACCGCCGGCGTGCCCATCATGACGGCGCAAATGCACGAGCGTGAAGCCTTCCGTGCCATCTTCTCGTTCGGCGGCACGATCGACACGCTGCTGCCGTCCCAGGTCAGCAATCTGCCGGCGGCCGCGGCGAACGCCCGGGGAGTTGCAGCGGAGATCGTAGCGCTTCTACGGGCCACGTCGCAGAAAACGCGCAAGGGGAGGGCGGCATGATGGCCGGACGCCGGGCATCAGTCTTTTCCGAAGACCTCGACGTCAGCGATTTCAAGCCCTCGGCTGGCGACAAAGGCGTGCAACGGGAGCAGGTGAAGGCCGTCGCGGGACCCGCATCCTTCCACAGTCGCGACCCCGAACCCGCGCCAGTGGTCCGGGAGCCAGTGGTCCGGGAGCCACGCCGGCATCGTACCGGACGTAACGTTCAGCTCAACCTCAAGGTGCGACAGGTGGACGCCGACGCTTTCTATGCCTTGGCCGACCAGCACGGGTGGGTTTTAGGGGAGGCGTTTCAGAAGGCGATCGACGCACTTCGTCAAGTATCCGAAGGGTAGCCGATAGCTATCTAGAAGCCGGCAATGCCACGTTCGGCACCGATCCACCGGCGGGAAGCCAGGCGCCGCGCGTGCGGTGATTATCGCTTGGTTGTGACCGGTGCGGTCCCAGGCATCGGCAGCGACGGCTTGCGCATGAGCACGAACCCGCTGCGTTCCAGATAGGCGAGTTGGATTTCAGCCATCCGGCCGCTGTCAGTCGCCTTATGCGGCTTGCCGGTCAAACCGAACCGCAGGCTGTAATCGAGGGCAAAGAGGGCATCTTCTCGACGCGCTAGGGTAAGCTGGTCGTAGCTCCACGAGCCAGCCGTCGTCATCGCCACACCACCACGCCGCCGCGACCGATACAGCCGTGATCACTCGGCATGTGGGCCGTGCAGGCCGGCCCCGCCTGCCTGCCGCGGTAGAAGGCGTGCTGGTGCACCAAGTGGCTCGCGCTGGTCTGGAAGAAGGCGCTCATCGGCGAGGCTGCCTGCGCAGGGAGGCCCAGCACGAGGAGGGCGGCGGCGGGGAGCAAAAGGTATCGCATGGCCTGGAACGTAAAGGGAACTCTGCGCCCGAGTCGAGGGCGTTTTCTGGTTCCGTTCTCACGGGGCGGTCATACCGAACGAAGCCAGCATCTTTCCAGTTTGGCGTGGCGCTGATGCACCACGGGTCTCCGACCTGCGTTGTTGGTAGGCCCAGGGAGACCTTCCTATGCACATGCAGATGCCCGACCCGATGCCCCCGCCTCCAACGCCCGACGAGCCACTGCCGGGCGATGACCTGCCGCCCCTGCCGGTCGGTGAGCCGCCGAGTGATCTGCCACCCGACCCGGTGCCGATGCAGATGCGTGGCAAGCAGGAATTCCGCGCTTGAACCTGGCTGTGAGGTCAATCCTGCTCTCCGGGACCGCAGCTGGAGTGGCCTCGACGCTGGCCCTGGGCCTGCTGGCGCGGATGGAAGGCAAGAGCGTCTTCCAACCCCTCAACTCGACCAGCCACTGGTTGAACGGAGAACAGGCAGCCTCGGTGAGGGGCGCCGACGTCACCCACACAGCAGTGGGCCTGGCCACGCATCAGGCTGCCACCTTTTTCTGGGCAGCCCTGTTCGAATGGTGGATATCAGCCCGGCGTCCGCTCCGGCCCTTACCGATGCTGGGACATGCCGTTGCTACGTCCGTCGTGGCCGCAGCCGTTGATTACGGCGCTACCCCGGAACGGTTTACGCCGGGCTGGGAGTTCGTGCTCAGCAAGCGGTCTATGGCAGCCACCTATGCTGCCATGGCGCTTGGGTTGGCTGTCGGGGCACTGATGGCCCAACCGAGCCGGGGATTTCACGAAGTAAAATACAATCAAGTCCTGGTCACTCGCGCGACGTGGATTCGCCGCAAGTAAGGCCTGCTTTCCTTGCTTAACTAGCTACAGCCCAGGCTTTGGTTGTCTCCGCTACGCGCGGCCTGCCTACCGGTTTTTATACCAGTCAAAGACTAGGTAGACGCAGGGCAGGATGACGATGGCAAAGAAAATCCAGTCGAACGTCTGTTCTGACACATTCATTTTGAAATCCTTCGGTTCGGCAACCTGCTTACTCTACGGCTGTCGCACGCCGAAGTTGCGAAGTGACGATCAAATGCACATGTTCGAAGTGACGCTGTCGTGAGCGGATGGGGGCCATGGCGGACACCGTGGATTGCCAAGTCCTCAGGTGAACGTGTTCGCACCGTCCGCCTGAGAAGTGCCTTTATGTTCCTACGCGCCTACGCCTTTATGCGCTGCAGCGTCTCGAGCAGTTCGGCCTCAGCCGTACGCTGATAACAGCACGAAGCATTTTCCCACCCTGAATTCCGCTTTTTTGAGTTAGAGAGAACAAGCATTACTTCATGTTTGCTGGAGCGGTAAGGACGTATCGATGGCTGCTGCCAACTCCGAAAGGTTGACCTTTTTCTGGACGCACCGCGAGGAAGCGTCGCATGCGGAGTGCAGCCAGTTCTACCCCCGCGAGATGACGATCGAGGCGGTCGTTTTCTGCTGTTGCGAACAGTGGATGCACTGGCGCAAGGCCCTGCTCTTTGGGGATACCGCTATCGCTGAAGCGATCCTCGCGGAGCGCGACCCGGCCGAGCAGAAATCCCTCGGCCGGAAGGTGACCGGGTTCTCTGCACCGGCCTGGAGCGCGGTTGCACGCGATATCGTTTTTCGTGGCAACGTGGCAAAGTTCAGTCAGCATCCGGACCTGCTGGAAAAGCTGCGCGAGACATGCGGGACGACTCTGGTCGAAGCATCGCCACATGACAGGATCTGGGGCATCGGTTTGGCCCGGGACGATCCCCGCGCTGCGCAGCGGAGCAGTTGGCTGGGCAGCAACTGGTTGGGTGAAATCGTGAGCGAGGTCCGCATCGCCATCTGTGGCAGCTAAGCTCTTAATAGTTGGCGACCCTAGTCACCGCTCCGGCCAAGTGGTTCCACTTCATCCTGGCAGACGAGTGGGACCTGATTCGGTAAAAGCTGGCATTGGGACGGTTACAATTACTCGTGGCTTGCGGGACATTATATGGAGAGGTTGCTGGTGCCACACACTGGGTTCCGGGACACTGGGAGCCTCGCCTGGTGGTATGAATGGGCTCCAGGCCGGCGGGTTTGATCTTACCTTTAAGCGGGTACACGCCTAGTAAGCAAAGACGTAACGTCGTCTACACGGCACGCGTGGTGTGGACTTTTGTCTTAGGCGTTCAGAGCGGTGAATGGCCCGGGATGATTGCAAGTCGCTACAGCTAGGCTGATCCTCATGGTCTCGTGGCTTACAGGCCAGCGGAGCTAGCTTACCGCTACCTAGAAGCTATCGGATGCCTGAAAAATAGCTAGCTAGTAGCTACTGGATAGCATCAGCGGCACGTAGCTCCTCCCGGATGTGGCCGAGCAAGTGGAGGGCGGATCCCGTTTGTCCCAGCTTTACATCGCTGGCGCTTGCCGGGAGCGCGCTGGTTCGGCAGCGCCCGAATCTGCTCTGGTATCTTCATCACGGCATCGCTAATCTATGGACTAGACTTAGTCCGGGTATGGCCATGCAGACTGTCAACATCCACGCGGCTAAGACCCACCTATCCCGGCTGGTCGACCAAGCCGCGGCTGGCGAGGAGATCGTCATTGCCCGGGCGGGCCGGCCTGTGGCCCGGCTGGTTCCCCTGGCGGAGGCGGGGGCTCGGCGCCAGCTCGGTATTCTGGCCGGGCAAGTGTCTGTCCCGGCCGACTTCGACGTGCCCTTGCCCGAGACTGTCCTGGCCGCCTTCGAAGGGCGCTGATGCGCCTGCTGCTCGACACCCACCTCCTTCTCTGGGCGGTGAGCGCACCCGACAAGCTGGACGCCACCACGCGCGGTCTGGTCGAGGACCCCGCCAACGAGGTGCTGTTCAGCGCCGCTAGCATCTGGGAGATCGCCATCAAGGCCGGGCTCGGCCGGGCGGACTTCACCGTCCGTCCGGAGGTGATCGCGCAGGCGGCACGGGACACCGGCTTCAGCGAGCTGCCGGTGCGGGCCGCCGTGGCGGCGCGTGTCGCCGACCTACAGCCGCACCATCGCGACCCGTTCGACCGGCTGCTGGTGGCGCAGGCGATGGCCGAGCTGGTCCTGCTCTACACGGTCGACCCACTGCTGCCGCCTTATACCGAGCTGGTGAGGCTGGTGGGATGATTGGAACGCCCCGTCTTTCTGTCCTACCGGAATGGCTTGGCATGACCGGGCGTGCCGTGGACGGCAAGCCCGCCTGAAACCTACCCTGGCCAAGGTGGCCGGGAAGGCGCTAGCCGAGCAGATTCTGCACGGAGTCGGCCAGGTAGGTCGAGTTCCAATAGACGATCGCTGCAATCACCAGGTTCAGCCCGATGCTCGAAACTGCTACACCTCCTAGAGGCAAAGTCGGATTTGGTGATTCAGTCGCTTTCGAGCAGCCGATTGCTCGGTGCAGCGTGCCGGTGCAAGTGTCCGCTATCCTCCATCCGCTCCTGGAAGCGGACTGGCGACAAACCACTCCACCTCGCCATTCCTCACGGCGGCTCCTGCCGACCCCAACTCGTCAATCACTTGCACCAGCGGTTATCACGGACGCGAAAAGCGCGATAACAGCCATTATCGCGCTTAGCAGATTTAGTTGCGTTAGTCGCTGATGGCGGTCGCGCCGTGCAGCGTTGCTGCGAGAAAATCCATGACCGCTTGCCGGTCGATCAAAGGAAGCTGTCCTGCGACCTCGGCGTCCTTGGCTTCGATGGTCGCAAGCTTCGTCGGGCGCACGATGGAAGGTGCTGGCAACCCGGCTTCGAGAAGGTCGGACACATCGACATCACCCGGCCAGCGTCGATGCCCGGCACTGGTGATCATCAGAACCCAGAGCAGCACCGGCATGCCCGGTGCTGCATGGTGCGCCACCACCAGCGCCGGGCGTCGCTGTTGAAAGGGCGGGTCGGTATAAGGAAACGGGACCTTGATGACGTCCCAAACATCAAAAGCTCCCATAGGCCTGGGCGTCGTCGGGGCTGTGCCATTCGCCGAATGCCGCGAAAGGATCTTCGATCGCGGCCGTGGCAGCCTTGGTCAGCACAACCCGTCCCTGCTCGATGCTATAAGCAACCTCATCGCCGGGCTTGAGGCCCAGGGCGGTTCGAACAGCTTGCGGCACCGTCGTCTGGGCCTTGCTGGTAAGCCTGCTGGTGATCATGCCGAAAGGTAAGGAAATTCATTACTCCCTTCAAGGTCCTGGGTGGCGCTGCTGATGGGCACCACCTGGGTTTGAGGCTCGTGTCGTCTTTCTTGAACGTAAGCGCTCCCGCAGATATCTATCGTTCATGGATGTCACCCCCGAACAAATCCGGGCCGCTCGCGCTCTCCTGCGCCTCGAGCAGGCCGAACTTGCCCAGCGTGCCCACGTATCGGTCGTCACGATCCGCCGCCTCGAGGCGCCAAATGGGGGCGAGCGCGTCACGTCCACGACCGTTCAGGGCATCCGTCAGGCCTTGGAGCAGGCGGGGGCAGAATTCATCCCAGATGGCGTGCGTCGACGACGGGCAGCCCGGCCGGACGCGCGCACGCTGTACAACGATCTCCGCACGATCAGCCTACGCAGTGCCGTGCGGCTGCAGGGGCACGAACAACTGACGGAGGCCGACCTCTATGACGAGGATGGTCTGCCGACGTGATCGTCGTCGACAGTTCGGCACTGATCGCCATTCTGCGCCGCGAACAAGAAGCCGACGGTTTCCTGCAGATTATTGCTGCCGCCGATGGCTGCCTGATGTCGTCGGTCAGCCTGCTCGAGACCAGCATGGTGCTGGCCGGTCGCACTGACGATGCCGCGTCCTGGCTGGAACTCGACGCACTAATCAGGCGGGCCGCGATACAGATCGTAGCACAGGATGCAGAGCTGACGGGGGAGGCTCGAGACGCCTTCTTGCGGTATGGCAAGGGCCGCCATCCCGCCGGGCTCAACCTTGGCGACTGTGCGTCCTATGCCGTCGCCAAGGCGCGCAGCCTGCCGCTGTTGTTCAAAGGCGATGACTTCCCGAAGACCGATCTGACGGCAGCGAACTAACGGATCGCCTGCTGCAGCCGGGCGAGAGCTCCAACCACCTGCCCCTTCCTCTTGACGGTCGTCATAGCTGCGACCACCAAAGCCCTTTAGGATTACGGATCGAATGCTGTCTAGCCGGGCGAAGTATGCTCTGCGTGCCGTCCTCGTGCTCGGCGACACGCAAGCCAGTGGTGCCTGGACGAGCGCCCACGTCATTGCCGAACAAGCCGTTATCCCGCGCAAGTTTCTCGAAGCCATCCTCGTGCAGTTGCGCGAAAGCGGCTTTGTCGAGAGCCGCCGCGGTGCAGTCGGCGGCCATCGGCTGCTCTCCCCGGCAGAGATGCTGACGGCCGCCGACATCATCCGCGTCGTGGACGGCCCGATCGCACTGACACCCTGCGCCAGCCGAACCCAACCCGGTGTGTGCAAGGATTGCCAGGACATTCGAACCTGTCAGCTCACAAAGCTGATGCAGCAGGTGCGGGACGCGGCGGCAAACGTGCTGGAAGGGTGCAGCATAGCAGATCTTCTCCGCCACCCGGAGCTGCTGTAGCACAGGCTTCCAAATTCTACTTGACGAGTAGGAATTAAATAACGGCATACTGCCTCTCAGCCGCGCAGCAACGATCTGCGTCGCGGCTCGAACAATGGAGGTTCTGCCATGATGAACCATTTGGGGCCCAAGGACCGGGCTGCAGAAAACCCGGCGTTATTGCAAACACCACCGCTGGTATCCCTTGGTAATAGTCTGCGAAACCGGCTTTTTGGCGACGTTGATCGGGCAATTGGCTCAAGTAATAGTCCAATACACGAGACTATGCTGCGTGTTCTGGGAGACCACGTTGGTCAGTCCGACCTCCTCGAAGGTATTTCCTGTACCGGGTCTTGTCAGCAATACACGCGCGAACTCCTGCACGCGGGGCCGGGATATTCCATTTTGGCGATTGTGTGGCATCCTGGGCAAATGTCACCGATCCACGGACACAAAGCCTGGTGCGTTCTCGGTGTACAGCAGGGGGAGCTGGTCGAAACGTATCTGAAAGCGAGCCCATCGCTGAAGAGCGGCCAAAGCGAACTCCATGTCACAGGGTGCCGCCAGCTCGCGACCGGGGCCGTCACCGGGTCGGACGTGGATCCTGACTGCTATCACCGGGTGGCAAATTTGGGCGTGGTCCCTGCCGTCTCGATCCATGTCTATGGCACGCCGTTCGCGCGGTTGAGCACGGACCTGAACCGGATCTGGCCCGGCTGACGCTTTCCGAACACGACGTGAGAGAGACCGGTATGAAGAGGCAGACTGTCGCCATCGTTGGGGCAGGCTTCAGCGGCACGCTGCTCGCCGTGCACCTGCTCCGGCAACCCATGCCGCCGAACGTCGTCCTGCTCGAGCGGGAGCATGCCCTCGGGCGGGGTGTGGCCTATTCCACCCACAACTTGAACCACCGCCTCAACGTGCCCGCCGAGCGCATGAGCGCCTTTGCCGACGATCCGGGCGACTTCTTGCGTTGGTTGAACAACTGTGGTCACGGCGGGCAACCCGGCGACTTCGTCCCGAGATGGCTCTTTGGTTGCTATATTCGCCAGCGCCTTGCCGAAGTGGCCCATAGCACCGCTGCCCGGCTAGAGGTGGCGCACGGCGACGCCACGGCGATCGTGATGGGACCGACTGGCGGGGTGCTCGAACTCGGCTGCGGCCGGCGCATCCGCGCGGACCAGATCGTCCTGGCGATGGGCAATCATCGGCCCCAGCGATTGCCCATGGCAGACGCGGCGTTCCTCGCCAGCCCGTATTACCGCGGTGATCCATGGGCGCCGAACGCTCTGGCCGGGCTCGATCCCGATGCGCCCGTGCTGCTGGTTGGCAGCGGGCTGACCATGGTCGACGTGGTCGTGTCCCTGCTCGATGCCGGCCATCGCGGACCGATCCAAGCCATCTCGCGCCGAGGTCTTCTGCCGCAGCCGCACGTGGCGGCGCATCATGCACCCTTCGCCTTGCCCGAGGCATACCCAGTGCCCTTGTCACGCCAGTTGCAGCATTTGCGTCGCGAGGCCCGGAAGGCCGCGGCACAGGGCGTGCCCTGGCAGGCCGTCATGGATAGCGTGCGCCACCGGGTCCAGGAGATTTGGTGCCGAGCGTCAGAGGCGGAGCGCCGCCGCTTCCTACGCCACGCCCGTCCTTGGTGGGACATCCACCGTCATCGGATCGCGCCCGCCGTTGCCATCCGCATCGACCAGGCCCGCACGAGCGGCCAATTGCGGATCGACGCCGGCCGCATCAGCTCGTTGACGGCTGGGCCCGGCGCCGTGGACATCGTCTATACGCCCCGTGGACGCTCGGAGCCGGTGCACATCCAGGCTGCCAGGGTCATCAACTGTACCGGGCCTGCGAGTGACGTTACGCGCAGCGACGATCCCCTGCTTCAGTCACTGCTGGCCCAGGACCTGGCTGCGCCGGATGCTCTGCGGCTCGGGCTGAACGTCAGTCCTTCGGGTGAGCTCCTGCGATCCGACGGGACCGTCGCGCCCGACCTGTATGCTGTTGGGCCCGCAACAAAGGGCGCTTGGTGGGAGATCACGTCCGTACCCGATATCCGCCGGGAATGCGCGCGTTTGGCTATTTCAATCGTGCCATCGGCGTGATGTAGACGCGTAACGCAATCAGTAGTTTACGCGACCAACGGTCACCGCCCCGCCCCATGCCCGTGAATAAACGGGAGCAGAACCGAACCATACGAATGTACAGTGTAGTCAGGCGAACTCGGGTTGTGTTAACCGTGTGCTCATGCGCGGGCGCTCTTGGGCGCACGAGCTCGACTGAGAAAACTGCAAGTCTCAAAATCTAGTTTGCGGCGAAAGGAACCTTCGTTGTTGGTGACTTACGGCTCTCTCGCTTCACCGTTCTACCTTTCTGAAAGCCGTATCATTGAGGTGGCCGATTCTCGGTTAAGAATGCTTATCCTTGGCCTGCTAAGGAAGGTGAGGGTCGACGAGAAATGGTACCTCGAATATTACCGAGACGTGTATGAGGCAATCGACAGAGGGGAAGCTCGGTCTGCAACTGACCACTACATATCGGCAGGCTATTTCGAGGATCGGATGCCTCGGTGGACCACGGTCGACGAACCTTGGTACCTAGACACTTACCCCGACGTCCGGGACGCTGTGCGTCGCGGTGAGATCTCAACCGCGCAGACACATTTCCTGTCGGACGGATTTCGCGAGGGACGGCTTCCCTCGGCATCTTGGTCTCTTACTGAGGGCTGATTCAGAGTAAGATATACCTATGGCCGATATCAGGGGTCTGATCGACAGCGTCGAAGGATCATATCTCTCAGGATGGGCGTATGATCAGAGCGCGCCTAATCGTACGTGTAAGATAACGGTCTTAGACGAGAACGATGCCATCGTTGCACAGGGACGAGCATCCCGTCAGCGGCCGGATCTAGCTGTCTTGGGGCACGGCCGGACGGATTTTGCCTTTCGGGTGCTGCTACCCTCGATTACCTCGGCCACGCAGCTTTCGGTCCGAGCCGACGACTTCCCGCTTGCCAACTCGCCGATTAAGCTCGGCCCAGCCATATTCGATGGCGATGCCTCACTGAAGGACGGGGTTGTCGCAGGTTGGGTCACTGAACGGATCAGTGGGTTCAGTCCACCATTCATCGAGATTGTCGACCAGGATCTCAGGGTCATCGCAACGGCCCAGGCATCGTTTGACAATGTCATTGCAGATCAAAACTATTCTCCCGCTCGTTTCAAAGTTGACGTCCCTAATTGGGCGTTCAACAACAAATCCCTGCATCTGACTGTAAGCGCAAATGGAGTTGCCTTTGCTCGTTGCGACTCGATGTTGCGGCTCATCGGATATATAGATCAGGTATCACCACACCGTTGTGCTGGTTGGCTTTATTCGCCAGATGCTCCTCACCGGCAATTTGCCATCGCGGTCTACACCGAAGGCAAACTGGTCGGTTCCGGCCCTTGCAACGTGGCAAGGCACGACATCACATCGGTCCACCCTATGGCGTTTGCTGCCGGGTTCGACTTCGCCTTGAGCTTGGCCGACCGCCCGGAGTTTAAGCACCTCCTGTCATTTCGGTTACTGGATTCGGACCACGAGATATTCGACGGCCCGATCCTCGCCGTCACCCGACCCGGCTTCGTTCAGCTCGCGCGCGAAATCTCAACGCGAGCGCGCAAATCCGGCGAGACCCACCTTCGGCCGGAACCCCTGGCCCTCTTGCAATCCGGCGTCCATGCAATGCTGAAGACGGCGCGGGAAACTGACCAGTTTCACCTCGTCCCGATCAAGGCCCCCCTCGAGGACCGGCCAACTCACATCCGCCTGACGATCGTCGTGCCGGTCTACCGCGGAGTGGCCGAGACACGGGCCTGTATAGAGAGCGTTCTGGCAACGCGGAACGCCGACTCCGATCGACTGATCATTGTCGCCGACAAACCACCCGAGCCTCAGATGCTGCCCATACTTGGGTATTTCGCCACAAAACCCAACGTTATTCTGCTGGTCAATGACCAAAATCTGGGTTTCATAAAGTCCGTCAATCGTGGGCTGGAGTTCTGCCTGAGCGGTGACGTTCTGTTGCTGAACTCGGACACGAAGATGTTTCCGGGAGCCCTGGACGAGTTGGCCGCGGTGATGCACTCAGCCGCAGATATCGGCATCGTCACGGCGATGTCCAACAACGCGACCATCTTCAGCTATCCCCACCCGAGCCGACGCGGCCGGGACCTGACCGACTCGAGTTGGGACGAGCTCGCGGCGGTTGCGGCGGCATCCAACAAAGGCATGGTCATCGACGTGCCGACCGGCCACGGCTTCTGCATGCTGATCCGCCACACCGTGCTGTATCAGGTGGGATTGCTGGATGAGGTCTTTGGCCGCGGCTACGGCGAGGAAAACGATTTTTGTCAACGCGCCGCCGACCTCGGCTATCGCAGTGTCGCGGCATGCGGTGCGCTCGTCGAGCATCGGGAGAGTGTCTCCTTTACCTCCGAGAAGGCCGACCTGCTGAGGACCAACCTAAGGATCCTGGAGGGACGCTATCCCGAGTACACGCCAACGATCATGGCGTTCGAGCGCACGGATCCGCTTCGCAACGCCCGCCGCGCCCTGGACCTGTATCGCGTGGCAAAGGCCGCCGGCACTTTCCTGGTTGTCATCGAGGCGTGGTTTGGCGGCGGGTCGCGTAAGGCCGCGGCGGATATTACCGAACGGGCACTCGGCCCTGGGCAGTGCACGATAACCGTCCGCTGCCTGCGCGAGGGCGGGGTAGAGGTCACCATCGCCGAACCCGTGATCCAAGCCCTATTCGACCCCAGCGAGGGCGCTGACCTGATTGCGCTGCTCGATGCCGCGAAGCCGGTCGGCGTTTTCGTGCATCAGGTGCTGGGATACGATGCGGCCATCATCGAGGCCCTCGTGGGTTGGCTCGGCCGGGTGCCGAGCGTCTTTTACGGACACGATTTCTATGCAATCTGCCCTCGCGTCACAATGATCGACGCCGTAAACGAGTTTTGTGGCGCTGCATCGACCGAGACATGCGAGCGGTGTCTAGAACTCGGCGGCCAGCACGAACACTCGCGGTCGCAGGACCTGACAGCCAGCGAGCATCGCGATCTGTTCGGCCGGCTGCTGCGGGCGGTGCGTCAAGTCGTCACCCCGTCGGAAGACACAGCCCGCTGGATCCGGCGGATTCACCCATCCCTTGCCATAACGGCGATTCCGCATCCGTCGACGAGTGGCGTTGGCGCAACCACCATGCGCTCCGGCAGCCGGTCGAACTTCACCCTGGTCGGCGCGATCGGCCACCACAAGGGATCTGCCTTACTCCTCGACATTGCCCGTCACGCGCGACTGAAATACCCAGCGCTGCACTTCACCGTGCTCGGTTACACTGACCGCGACGAAGCGCTCAAGCAGATTGGCAATGTTTCTATTTCAGGACCCTACAAAAATGGCGAGTTACTTGATTTGGTCGACATGACCGACTCTTGTGCGGCGCTCTTTTTGCATAATTGGCCCGAGACCTTTTCCTACACACTGACCGAAGTTGCCGAATTGGGGTTGATGCCGATTGTACCTGATATAGGCGCGCCCGTTGACCGGGTTCGGGCCGCCGATTTCGGGATCGTTTATCCATTTCCAGCATCACCGCTGGAGGTTCTTAGAATATTGGCTTCGTTCTCAGACGGATTCATGGGACCGGGTTCTGGAAGACCGCAGGATTTAGTCCCGGTAGCTCAGTCGGACAATTTCATGGGTGGCCCACTCGGAATTAGCCCATCTTACAACGATGGAATCTGAAATGGACCATCCTCAGCGTTCACTCATCAGCCTTGGTCTCCGATGCGACGTCGCATTTCAGCTTCGAATGCATTCCGGATCAAACGTGTCTCACTTCTTTGACTGGTTGGTCACACCGGTTGATGGCCTGATCAATATCATCAAGTCGGATTTCAAGGTCTTCAACCCAGATGACTTGGTCCTTGACTGCAAGACAATTCCGCACTCGGTGGTTGACGCGCGCACAAAGGTCGTTTTCTTTCATCAATTTCCTGTATTCAATGGGCATGTTCCGCCCGACTTTCTGCTGTATTACTCAAGTTTCGCGGGCAAGCTTGCTCACCTTGCCGAGCGCTTCCGTAAATACATGGCGACCAGGCCCGTCACTCTGGTTCGTCGAGACATCACGCCCGATAAGGCAGCAGAGCTAGAGGCAGCGCTGGAAGAACGCTTTCCCAACGCCGACTTCCAAATGCTGTACCTGATCCATGGCACGGATGGGTTTGTGACACGTCGAGGCCATGCGGTCGTCGCCGATAAGCCGACCTCAAGCGTGGGTGACTCGGTGAATTGGGCCAGGATTCTGCTCGAGGAGAAACTTGTCGCTCAACCGTATCGACTTTCGGGGCGGGAAATCCTCGGAGTCCAGGACGGCTCACACAACCTCGACACCCAGAACAGGCTTTCCGAGCCGCAGTTGCGCACCGCTATCTCTGCCAATCCCGATAACCCCATGTTTACGTTAGAACTATCGGCCTATCTGAGGGGCGCGGGTAGGCAGCAGGATGCGCTGGGCGAAGTCGCGGAAGCACTAAAGAGGAACCCGAGCTACCAGGATCTACAGGCCGAGCAGGCCGTTTTGCGTTGGAAGACTCGCCAAGCCGATGCGGAAACAACTGCTAACTTGCTCTCGCAGCATCCTAGCGCCCGGACGGATCCCACGACCGTCCACGACCTGGCGGAAGCATTGATCGCAGCTGGGCGCTTCGCCGAGGCATTGGAGCGGCTGGTGGAAGCGACCATCAGGTTTCCGGTTCTGTCGAAGACCTACGTCCTCAAGGCACGCTGTCTCATCCAGCGCCGGGACTTTCCGGGCGCCGAGCGTTCGATTTCCACGGCCATCAAGCTGTCGGGGAAGAATTTCCTTGCCCATCACATGCTGGCTTCGGTCCTGGTAAAATTGGGCCGGGTCGATGCGGCAATAGCGGCCGGCGAGCAGGCGGTTGCCCTTGGCGGCGGGTTCAGTTGCCTCTTCCAACTCGCTGGCCTCTATCGCTCCCAAGGTCGTAACGATGATGCGCTCGAGATCTATCGACGCACATTGCCTCTTTCTGGCGCGTACGAATCTAAAGTCCGAAGCCAGATCGATGCCTTGACCAATCAAGCCGACCCGGCTCGTGTCGAATATACCAGGTAGCTTGCCGAAGCGGCTGGAAACGGCCGCTTCGATCGTGGAGCATGGCGGGTCCCGGAAGGGAAACGTCCGCCAATAGGAGTCGATTGTCGTGACGAATACGGGCCCGATCTTCCTGTTGACCACACACCGTTCGGGCGGAACCTTGCTCTCAAGGCTGCTGAACGCTCATCCCGACATTGTCATATGGGGCGAGCATGGCGGCTTACTGAACAAGTTGGCAGAAATGGCCGAAATCATTCGGCGGCATTTGGCCCTTGCGTCCCCGGTGACCGATCGCGGACTCGCGCGCTATCTCGACACCAAGGCCGTGGCGACGAACTTCTCCCCCTGGATCAACCCGGTTGATGGGTCGGCGCTGAATGATTTCTCCCGGCGGTTGCTCGATCAGTGGTTCAACACCGGTTTGCGGCCGGGGCAGGTCTGGGGTGTCAAGGAGATCCGCTATCACTCCCCGGAAACGATACGCTTCATACTAGGTATCTACCCGACAGCCCGCTTCATCATCCTGAAGCGTAACTTGGCTGATCAATGTGTCTCGAACATCATGGCGACTTGGTCACTGCTGCACATTGGTCTGACGGGCGGGGGGATTTCGGAGGAAGAAGCGATCCGGGTCGTCGACGACTGTGCCTATGCGCTTACGGCGATCAATACGGGTTTGGATCAAATCGCTAAGTCCTATCCTGCCGCTACGATGGTTGTTGAGTATTCGAAGCTTGTCCGTGGCGATATTGACGTTGCCACACTCTTTGAGTTTGTCGGCTTCTCCATGACGGCCGACATGGCCGAGACGGTGCAGCGCATGCTCTCCGTGCGTAGCGGTGAAACGCCGAAAGGAAAATCTCAAGGGTTCATCAATCGCGCCTTCGTCGAGGCACGGGCTCCAATTAGTCTCGAACAGGCAGCTCGCCAGATCGAACTGGAGGGCATCGACGTTGCGCGACTGCGTAGCCGACGCGGAATCGGCAAATACAGCTTCCTCGTCGGGGACAACGAAATGCGGAACTCGGGTAACTCGACGATGTTCTGAGGCCGGAGCGATTGCGTCAGCAGAGAGGGCCGAGTGCCTATAGGAGACGATGGTCCCAGGTGACATTCACCCTCAGCAGGCGGGCAGGATTGCCAGCTGCAATGCAGTTCGCCGGAACGGTCGACGACACGGTGGAATTTGCCCCGATGATGCTGCCATCGCCGATCTTGGCCCCTTTGAGAATGATGGATCGCTGCCCGATCCAGACTCGATTACCGACCGTAACGTCACGAGCGGGATTGATCCGTTCCGAGGTCTCACAGTCGATGATCGAGTGCATGTCGCTGACGGTGATATCGACGTCGCTTGCGAACAAGCATCCGTCACCAATGGACATGACCGCCTTTTCGTGCAGGAGCAGGCGGACCAGCCCGTTGAAGCCGGCCATCTTGCCGATCGTCAAGCGTGACCCGGCCACGGCGTAGATGAACACGCTGGCCGCATTGGCGTCCCTACCGATTTCGACAGCAGACCCACCGCCCAGGTGAATATGTCCAGAGAGAGCAATGACGGGAGAGGCTACGATAAGGACATTGTTATCTCCCTCAAACACTATCGTTCCTTGCCCGTTTGCAAGTATGACAGGGTCCATATCGACCAGATTGTTTTGTCCATTGTCTTTAATAATGAATGGCATGGAGACCTATGGCTGTCTATGGAACGAGCCGGGACCGAGGCTGATTAACGGGCACGGGGCATAATACTGCCAGGCCCGATGTTCCGTGGCAAAGTCATTGATCGATTTGCTGGTAGACCCGCCAGCGCGTATCGAGCCCTGGCGCGACAAGACCGTCCATGGTACGCAAAGCGCCTCGACGGATCATGGCGCGTGCATGAATTATCACGTATTCCTTATTGCCGGCCAGTCGAATGCCAGCGGCAACGGCGACCCGCTTGAAGCGGACCTGGACTGCCGTGTCGTGCCGGGCGTGCTGCAATGGGATTCGGCGAAAAGACGGGTCATCGACGCCGTCTGCCCGCTGAAACACCACACGGCTCCGGCCCGGGTCGGGTTCGGCTATCATTTTGGTGTGCTCTACGCCAAGCGGACAGGCACCCCGGTCCTTCTCGTCCCACGCGGGAAAGATGGTAGCCGTCTACGCAACGAGTTCTGGTCACCTGGAAGTCCTGGAGGAGAGGGCTTCGAAGACGCGATTCATCAATGCAATGCGGCAATCCAGGCCACCGGCGGCGTGTTCAAGGGGATCCTGTGGCACCAGGGCGAGGCCGACACGCTCTTACGCACCTCCGAGGAGGTGCACTTTACCCTGCTTCGGGCGCTTGTCGCAGGGTTCCGGTCGCGGATAGCAGGGGGAAGCGAGGCTGCGTTCCTGTGCGGCGGCTTTGTCCCCGAATGGGCTGCCGTTACGCCGGAAGCAGCCCCTATCCAAGCTGCCCTGCAACGCGTGGGTGAGATCGACAGCCGGTGCCGCTACGTTTCGGTAGACGGGTTGGAGGGTAACCGCTGGCCAAACGACAAGATCCACTTCAGCGCAGCCTCGCAAAGGCGCTTGGCACCTAGCTACTTGGAGGCATACGAGCATATCGCGTCTGCGACCCCACGTCCTTACTTGGAGCAAACCCAGCCCGTGACGCTGCCCGGACCCTTGCACCGATTCTCGGTCGCCACCTGCGCTCGGTGGGAAGAAGACGCCATCGTCGAGTGGATCGAATATCACCGTTCGATCGGCGTCGATCACTTCTATATATATTCCAACGACGACACGCCGTGGCCGCTTCTACGTGTGCTCACGCCGTATCTCGTCGCCGAACAGCCAATTGTAACCTATCGGCATTGGCTTCAAGTGGGTCAACAGCCCAGGATATACTTCAATTTCCTAGAAAACTTCCTAAAGGAGACGGAATGGTTTTGCTTTCTTGACGTGGATGAGTTCCTCGTCTTCAAAGGAACGAATTCCGTTTCTGTATTCCTAAGTGAGTTCTCGGATCGGTACGACGCCATATACTTGAACTGGCTGATCTATGGAAATGATGGCTACATGCAGCGTCATAACGGAAGCCTTCTACTGACGCATAACAAGCACGCCGTGAAGATCGATCACCACACGAAAGTCCTGACACGCTCGGCAGCGATCGACCCGGCGGACGTCAAACGGCGGTTTCTGTCGGGATCGATCGGGTTCTGGCATTTCTGGAACGATTACGGCTTCGATCCAGCCCGCATCACCAATGCCATCGGTGACAGGATCGATGATTACACCGAGGAGTTTCCTCGCGCGGCGATCCGCTACGTGACCCAACCAGGAATTTCCGATCGGCTCATCGCCAAAGCCTATGTCGCGCACTTCCAGTTCAAGTCCGAGGACGATTTCGTCCGTCGAGGTAAACGCGGCGGCTTCGAAGTCGCGGCAACCTGGGAGCGCATGTACGCCGATGGGAGCTACCGCAAGCTCCTTAGTAAATTCAACCAGGTGTCCGACACTTACCTAGCCGAGTACTGGGCCGGGCAGGGAAAGTTCTTCTTCGAGACGGTGGCGGTCCAACCTGTTCCCAGGCCAGCCTTGCCGAACGAAGCGCTTGGCAAACCGAGCTATCAAAGCTCCTGCTTCGACACTGAGTCGATACCCGCCCTGGCCCATTTGCAAGGTCACGGGAATGACGGCTTCCGCACTGGATCCTTCGGTTTCCACACCAAGCTGGAGGATGCACCCTGGTGGATGGTCGATCTACTAGCGGAATACTCCATCGCCGAAATTCATATCTATAACCGCATTGATGCTCCGGGTGTAGCGCGCCGGGCGGAGCATATTGCTGTCGAGACGAGCCAGGCTGGTGATCACTGGAGTGAACTGTTTGATAACCGCGGCAATGCGTTCGGGGGGATAAACAGTATCCCACTGGTCATTCGCCCGGCCGATCCGCCGAAGGCACGATACTTACGTGTGATTTCCCGTAAGCAGACCTCACTGCACCTCGACGAGATCGAGATATACGGATCGCGCTAACCCGCGGCGCCCTCAGCCAGGGGTCGTGGCGACGAGGCTCACATCCCGCCAACGGGTCTGAATCGTGGTGCCGCCCCAAATTGCCTGTCCGGCATACAATCCGTCCAACCGCCAGCTATTGTTATCGTTCTGCATGCCGGCTGGCCCGTGACGGATCAAATCCAGGAGGCGGGGCAGCAGGTCCACATGTATGGTTCGAGGCTCATCTTGGCCCAACCAGTTAGTACCGAACAGCGGCAGTTTGTCGTCGATACCAAAGGGGTTCTTGCTGCTGAAAAAGGCCGCCTTGTCCATGTTTGGTCCGCACGCCTGAGCTGTCCGCTCAGGAAGGCATACGAAACCGAGCGCGAGTTGGTAGAAGAGGGTCTGGTGTGCTGGCCCGTTATTAAGCACGAGGGCGAAGATCACGCTTCCCTTGTTCACAGCGCAGCCGTTCTGCTGATGAGACTCGGTCCCGTGCATGCTGACCGTCATAGTCAGCCAGAGATGCGACAGCCCCGTGAGGCCGGGCAGGTCGGCAGCCTTCTCGCTGAATGCACCGTAGCCTGGAGCGCGTGAAGGCTTCTGCGGCGCAAAAAGTAAGTCCGACTCACGGGGACGGCCGGTGCTCGGCCATAGGCATGGCAGGACGGATCCGTCCTGCGACAGACTAAGTATGACACCTCCAGGTGTCTTTTCCACGTGGATGGCCGCTTCAGCAGCACTGGACTGGAAGGCCTTCCCGGAGGTTGTATCGTTTTCTGAGAAGGTCGGGAGCTTGCCATCGGGTATGTTCCACTGAGCGATCGACCAACCCGGCGCGGACCCCGTCGCTGCGTAGGGGAACGGGCCGCCAGTCGGCGGCGGGAGTGCTGGTTCCATCAGCGCAAAATCGCCAAACGGCCGTACCAACTCGAAGGACTCCGCCCAGGCAGATGGGCCCACCAGGGATACCAGAATAATGGTGACTAGGTTGACCCACCGGCCCCATTTGCGGCTCGCCAACACGGATAAGCTCAACTCAACCATGCCGGGCTGTCGCCTTTGTAAAATGCGACGACCTGGCCCCTCGTCGATTCGTAGTCGAGGTTGAAGCCGCGACAGACGAGAGAGCGTATCAGCCGGTTTGTCGGCTTGTAGCCGAGCATCTTAGGGTGGATCTCGAGGATGATCTTTTCGATCGCAGCGAGATCGGCAGCCTCCAGTAGATCGATTTCGCCACCCTCGATGTCGCAGACCAGCACGTTACTGCCGGATGCCTCGATCTCCTGCTCAAGGGATCGGACAGGGACGTGAACCGTCTCGACTGTCTGGGCCGAGCGCACTAGGGAGGAGGCCCAGAAATGCCGAGCGACATGGAACTCGACCGTTGGGCCAACTTGCGGCAGGCGCCATTCGTTGACGAGAACAGCGTTTTCGACCCGTATTGGAAGGTCGTTCGCCCGATAGTTCATGCCTGCGTCGATCACCAGGCTCGGGTTGGCCTCGAACGAGACGACATTAGCCGGCCCAACGATTTTGGCAGCCACCATTGCTATGAGCCCGACTGCCCCGCCGATCTCGAGCACCCGGTCGCTCGGGGCGAGAATGTGTTTGACCAGGAAGCGCTCGCCACCCTCGTAGGCACCCTTTCGCAGCGTGTTGAGCATCTGCGGAGAGTAACGAGCAGCGTGAAGATAGATTTTCAGACCATCAATGTCGGCCTGCTCGACGTCGACGTCGACCGGGTCGGCCGAAGGTGAGCCGTCCAGGGGGGAAATCAATGATGTCACTTCGGCACTCTCCCCTAATCAATCCGAGGCGACTTGCCTCACGATACAAATCTAATCGTAACATTAGCACCGGGATTGATAAACATACAAATTCTGGCAAAGCTCTTGATCCTCGTCAATAGGGGATCAAGTCCGGACAAGTCTTTTGACTCCAACTAAAACCCAGGCCGGCATTGCCAAGCCTGCCCAGATTAGTCCGAATACGAGGGCCGTCCGCCACCCTTCGGCTGAACCGACCCGCTGCAATCCCGTAAAATCTGCTACGAACTCGAGGCTTTCATCGTCATCACTCTCACCCCCTGCACAAAATCGCTGATTTGGCCGAAGCCGGGCCGACACGATAATCCGGTCGTCTGGCGCCAAGAGGCGGGCCTCATCAAGTACTTTTGGATCGTTTCGAAGCGTATCGGTCACGTCGCTGTAGGTGGGAACGCTTGAGGCGATCAGACTCGGGCCCAGCTTGACGACGAGGTAGACGCTCTTTCTGTCTAAGGATAAGATAGCTGTCTCGACTGCCCCGACCCAGTTCGTGGCATCAACGTCCATCTCGCAGTACGGTCCATTGGCCGTATCCACGTTGACGTTTGCGAGGAAGGCCATCTGCTCACCCGGCGCGGAGAGATGAGCCATATGCCAGATTAGAGTGCCAGCCCATTCCGCCCTGTATCCACCATAAACCACCACAGCGGCAGCGACTGACCAGTAAAAGGCAAGTGCTATATAAAGCGTGGACTTGAATGCCAGGTCGGATCCAATTTTGGCTACTAACAGAAGCGCCACAAAGATCAACAACGGCAGTGCAACCATAGCCACATCCTACATCGGATTTACGCGACGCAACATACGCCGTTTGATCATATCCTTGACTCAATGCTGCCAAATCAGATAGATTAGACTGGCGCGCGAAAGATAGATCATGGTGAGCAAAGCCGCCAAGACTTCTCCTATCTCCGACATCCTCGTTGCCAAGGCTGCTGCCGGCCAGGACGCAGCTGCCTTGCTAGCCGTCGCACGCACTATGATCGACGCTGGCGAACATGGCTCGGCATCGGAATTGCTGACTGACCTACTGCGGGCGAGCCCCGACGATCCCGTGATCGAACTCACCCTTATCGAGGCGTTGAGCCATCAACGACGCTCTGATCGGTATGCGCTGGGCAGTTCGTTGGAGGCGCTAATCGGTCGACCGGATTTCCCACCAGATCTGCTACTCAAGGCAAGCGCGATTTTTCTTCGGCAATTCTGGATACAACGGGCCGTCGACGCAGCCGCGCGAGCTGCCGAAAGCGGCGCAGGATCGGCTGCCCTCATCCAACTCGCCCGGTTGCATGTGACCAACGACAGTATGAGCCGCTCCAAAAGCCTCCTCCGAGAGCGAAGCATCGATATACCCCGACGAAAAACCAAAAAGGTCCTAGACGATATTGCCGCGTCATCTGATCTAAACCCCGCCAATTTGAGGAACATGGCCGACATGGCGGCGGGGCTGGGCTTCCAGCCGTTAGCCGTGGCCTTTGCAGAGCAGTTGGACAATCGTTACCCGACACCTGAAAATCGCGTGTTCCACTGCCATCATTTACTCAAAGCAGGAATGCCAGATATCTCGATCCAGCTACTGTTGGAACATCTTGACCACCTCGAACGCTGCGGTGGTGCGAATGCAGTTATCGCATCGGCAAAGATATTGGAAGCCGCCGGCCGGTTTGACCTCCTGCAGCCATTCTTGGCCAGCGCGCATGCCCGGCTCCCCGAAAATGCACAGATCGCGCAGATTACAACATCGATCCAGCGAACTGCTCCCGCGATCGAATGGCTACATGGCGCGCCTGTTGCCACTCGAACGCTGTCCTGGCCTCGTCGGCTGCTAAAGAGTTTTCTGCCCTGACTAATATCGGCTGAAATCAGCAATTTCCAAAGGCCTCTACGAATGAGACATGGATAAGCATGCTAAAAAGCTTGTCATTTCTGATCTCGGCCTTAATTTATGATCTGCCGTGGCTGATGTTAAAACTTTTTACACACGGCGGTTACGGGGCTCATTAATAATGCTTACAAAAATCACCCCGAGCTTGAAGGAGGCGCTTCGTGCCCAAGGGATCGAAAATTTTAACGCCATAAACTCAAACATCTCGCTCAACGCAACATTTGAACCGCCCTGCAGCATTAAGTGGATGCAGATCGAGAACGGGCTAGATCTCGGAGCGTTCAGCTACGCCGTATCTGGCTACTATTCGGAAGTGAGCCTTGGCCGCTACACATCCATCGGCGAACAAGTGCAGATCGGCCGTGCCAGCCACGCTCTGAGTTGGGTGAGTACAAGTCCGTTCCTCTATCTCCGGCAGAAGTTGTTCGACGTCGGTGACGCCTTCGAACCCGCTGCAGCCTATCACGACTACCTTCCGCCAGTCCGGCCCGGCGCGCAATCAACCAAACTGAAACGCGTCACGATCGGCAACGATGTCTATATCGGGCATGGCGCCTTCATCATGCCCGGGGTGACGATCGGCGACGGCGCCATCGTCGGCGCCATGGCGGTCGTCACGCAGGACGTGCCGGCGTATGGCGTGGTCGCGGGTAATCCGGCCCGCTTGGTCAAGATGCGAATGCCCCCCGCCGTGATCGCCGGGCTGCAGCAATCGGCGTGGTGGCGGTTTGCACCATGGCAACTCACGAGCATCGATTTCTCGGACCCGGAACGGGCTGTGGAACCGCTCTGCCGGCTGGCCGAGAGCACCGCCCCCTACGAGCCGGTGAAGGTGCACGTACAAGACCTGATTGGATAGCAGCGGGGTATGGCAACCTCGTCTGGAGGATGCCTGCGCCACCGCCGGGTCGCTTGGTCTCACCGTCTAGTGGATTGAATTACAATAGAAATTACTCTATTTAGCCACTAGCCTTTGATTTGATGGGCCGGTTTATCTGACGCTCCGGTCGTGAGCATCAGGATGGGACCACTGGGCGTTTGATCGAGGGTATCATGCAGCCTCGGATCATTAGCACCCCCTCTAACCTAGCCGCGTTACTCGGCCGGCACGTTGGCGATTAATCCTTGCCCAGGCCTTTTTTGTTCGGCAAACCATGTCACGTCGAATTCTTATGTGCCCACTGTAACGCATTTTTGGGACTCTACCTTGAAACGTTCCCCCGATGAGTTACTGCCTGCACCAGAACCCAAGGCTGTCATAGCCAACCGTTTCATTCAAACGGCTGATACTCCGCTCGAGCAGGCGATCACCCGTTACGCAGCACGCGACCGACAGACAGGCCGCCACCTGTCCCCACAGCTGAAGCGCCTCGAATCTGAGGCGATCGAGATCATGCGGGAGGTCGTCGCGGAGTTCCGCAACCCGGTCTTCCTCTACTCGATCGGCAAAGATTCCACCGTGATGCTGCACCTCGCGCGAAAGGCGTTCTACCCGGCTCCGCCGCCCTTTCCCTTCCTGCATATCGCCACCACCTGGGATTTCGCCGAGATGATCCGCTATCGGGACATCCTGGTGCGCCATCTTGGTATGGATTTACGCGTCCATACCAACGAGGACGGGCTTCGCCGCGGCATCAACCCGATTGCGTCCGGCTCGACCGTGCATGCTCAGGTCATGAGCACCGAAGGCCTCAAACAGGCGTTGGACAAATGGAAGTTCGACGCCGCGTTCGGCGGCGGTCGGCGTGACGAGGAAAAGAGCCGCGCCAAGGAGCGTGTGTTCTCGTTCCGTACGCCGCAGCACACCTGGGATCCGCGCAGGCAACGGCCCGAATTATGGAACCTGTACAACACCCGAATCGCGCCCGGGGAGTCGATTCGAGTCTTTCCGTTGTCCAATTGGACCGAGGTTGACATTTGGTCCTACATTAGCATGGAGGAAATACCCGTCGTTCCGCTGTATTTCGCTAAGACACGTCCGATCGTCAGGCGGCAGGGCGCGCTCATCCTAGTAGACGACGAGCGCCTACCTGTTGAGCCAGGAGAAGTGGAGATGCTGGACGTGCGGTTTCGCACGTTGGGTTGCTATCCGCTCACTGCAGCGAGCGAGTCCAATGCGGCCAATGTAGACGAGGTAATGGCTGAAATGCTTGCCTCGCGTAAGTCGGAGCGGCAGGGGCGCCTGATCGACCATGATGAGTCTGCCTCGATGGAACGCAAGAAGCGCGAGGGGTATTTCTGATGCTGCAGACCGTGCCAGGGCGCGACCTGCTGCGTTTCATTACCTGTGGCTCAGTCGACGACGGCAAATCCACGCTAATCGGGCGACTGTTGTTCGAGAGCAAACAGATCTTCGAGGATCAGTTCTCTGCCGTAACGCGTGACAGCCAAAAGCACGGGACAACCGGCGACGAAGTCGACCTGGCACTTCTGGTGGACGGCCTTGAAGCCGAGCGCGAGCAGGGCATCACCATCGATGTCGCCTACCGCTACTTCAGCACGGCACGGCGTGCCTTCATCGTTGCTGATACGCCGGGCCACGAGCAGCATACCCGCAACATGGCGACCGGGGCGTCTACCGCCGATCTTGCGATTATCCTGGTCGATGCGCGTAAAGGTGTGCTGACACAAACTAAGCGGCACAGCATCATTTGCTCAATGCTGGGTATCAAGTCGGTTGTGCTTGCAGTCAATAAGATGGATTTGGTCGACTACTCGGCCGAGGTGTTCCACCGCATCGTGGCCGAGTATGTCGGCTTTGCGAAGAGTCTGGGCTACGAGGCCATCAAGGCGATCCCGGTTTCCGCCCGTTACGGCGACAACGTCACCACACCATCTGCCAACCTGGCCTGGCACGATGGCCCGACGTTGTTGGAGCACCTCGAGTTGGTCGAGGCGGGGCACGACGCGACAGCCAAGCCGATGCGGTTTCCGGTACAGTGGGTAAACCGGCCGAATGCGGATTTCCGTGGCCTGTGCGGCACGCTTGCGTCCGGCCGCATGCGGGTCGGCGACAAGGTGGTTGTGGCCGGGTCGGGGGCGGCAAGCAGCATCACCCGGATCGTGACCTTCGACGAAGATCGGGCAGAGGCGGAGGCCGGCGACGCCGTCACCCTGACCCTGGCAGACGAGATCGACGCCGCCCGCGGCGATATGCTCGCCCACCCTACGCAGCGACCGGAAACGACCGACCAGTTCTCCGTCCAACTGCTTTGGATGAACGAGGAACCGATGCTGCAGGGCCGCTCCTACCTGATGCGCATCGGGACGGCCACAGTGCCCGCGAGCCTGACGTCGCTAAAGTACAAGGTCGATGTCAACACCCTCGAGCAACGAGGCGGACGGACGCTGGAGTTGAACGAAATCGGGGTGTGCAACCTCTCGGTCGCGCGCCCCGTCAGCTTCGACCCGTATGCGGAAAACCGGCGTACTGGCGCCTTCGTGCTGATCGACCGCATGAGCAACGCGACTGCTGGTGCAGGCATGATCTCCTTTGGCCTACGCCGCGCCACCAACGTTCATCGACAGCACCACGCCATAGACAAGGCGGCTCGCACGGCGCTGACCGGCTATGCACCGCGCATCCTTTGGTTCACCGGCTTGTCTGGCTCCGGGAAATCGACCATCGCCGATTTGGTGGAGAAGACGCTCCATACACGCGGCGTGCGCACCATGTTGCTCGACGGCGACAACCTGCGCCATGGCCTGAACCGGGATCTCGGCTTTACTGATGCGGACCGGGTGGAAAACATCCGCAGGGTCGGTGAAGTGGCTAAGCTGATGGTGGAGGCCGGTCTCGTGGTGCTGTGCTGTTTCATTTCGCCGTTCGAAGCCGAGCGAGAGATGGTGCGGGAGTTGGTGCAACCGGGAGAGTTCGTCGAGATTTTTGTCGACGCTGATATCGAGGAGTGCATCCGACGGGACCCCAAGGGCCTCTATGCACGAGCCAAAGCGGGTCAGCTGAAGAACTTCACTGGCATCGACAGCCCCTACGAGAGGCCTGTCTCTCCAGACCTGATTATCAACCCGAGCGAAAGTGCCGAAATAGCCAGCGATCGTATTGTTGATTCACTAGGTCTCTAGTCGCATTGACGGCTGTAAGGCATCAGTATTGGTTGCACCTTAAGAATTTCTTACCAACGCTGAAGTGGTCTAGCCAGATCCGGTTCTCAATCTTTCTGTAGGGCCCGAGCGGTCGAGGAGGAGTTCGGATTATGGTCGAAGGCGGCGGGTCAAGTGGACCTTTGGCGAGGTCCGGGGTTTTATCGGCGGTCTGCCGGGTCCTGCGGCGTCGGAGGTTTGTTTAGGCAATGAAAGGCTTTGTTGAGGCCGTCGCAGAGCACGAAGCCCGCGGGTGGGCGTTCGATGAAGCAATCCCAGACGAGCACGTTTCTATCTCCGTTTGGCTCGACGGCCACCAGGTCGGCAAGGCTATCGCCAATACCATGCGCTCCGATTTGCAGGTTGCCGGCATCGGCAACGGCGATCACGAGTTTCGCGTAAGCTTTCAGCCCCTTCTTTCGCCGACAGTGCTGTCCCGGCTTGAGATACGCGCCGAGAGCGGCAATCAGCCGCCCGCCAAACTAGCGATGCTGCGTAACAGCAATCACTCACGGGCCGACCAGGCGTCTGACGCCACGATCCCGTTCCGCGACGAAACGCAGCATCCGGTTTTCATCCTCGGCCCGGCGCGCTCCGGCACGAGCGCACTCGCGTTGGCGCTGCTGAAAAGCGGACGCTATGAAGGGTATGGGGAAGGGCATCTCCTCCCCCTGGCCCACACCCTGCTCGCGACAGTGGACACTTACTATGCCGCTCGGAAGGACTTAGGCGGCGTCGACACGTTCCTGCGGGCCGTGCACCACGAGACATTTCAGCGCGCTATCAGGCGCAGCTTCGTCCAGTTGGGGCGTGGTGCCTACCCGAGCGGCTATTGGTTGGATAAGACGCCGACAGCTGCAATGGTTCGGGCAGCGCCGCTTATGCTCGAGATTTGGCCGAACGCACGGTTCATCTTCCTCAAGCGGCGCGTGATCGAGAACATCCTGTCTCGGCGCCGCAAATTTCCCCAAGACACACTGCAGAACCATTATCTCGATTGGGTGGACGTTCTCTCGGCTTGGCTGGACGTCCGCGACCAGCTCTCCGGCGCCGCCATCGAAGTCGATCAACTGGAAATGGCCCGGGAGAACGATAAACTTGCAGGAAAAGTGAGTGATTTCCTGACTATCCCGCCCAATCAAGCTGAGCTACTACGTCAAGCGCTTGCCTCGGACCATCCGGAGCAGACTTCGAGTGCTGTCGGGATTTCGGCTAGCCTCGAGAGTCTGGCCTTACCGCCCGACGATTTGAGAGAGTTGCGCATCGCTTGCGATCACGTGATGAGCGTGTTTGGTTACGGTTACGGCACGGAGTACTTTTCTTCGGATCGGAGCCATGCACTGGCCTGATCGGGAGCAGCCTTGGTGAAGCGTCTGGTTATGGACCTCGATGGAACAATAACACAGGACGATGCCGCCCTATCTTACGCGGATAAGAAGCCGAATTTAGCAGTTATCGAACAAATGCGGTCCTACAAGGACAACGGTTATACGATCGTCATTCATTCAGCGCGTAACATGCGAACATACAGCGGCTCCATTGGAAAAATTAACGTGCATACGCTCCCGGTAATACTCGCGTGGCTCGATAGGTACAATGTACCTTACGACGAGGTCTTGGTCGGAAAGCCCTGGTGTGGGACCGAGGGCTTCTACGTCGACGATCGAGCCATCCGACCCTCGGAGTTCGTTTCCTTGTCCCTGGAGGAGATCCGTGCGCTGGTCGGCGACGTGGCGCAGCAGCCACCTGCCGGCCAACCCAGCCCCGCCAAGGCACCCTGAGCATGACGGCCGGCTTCTGGCTGATCACATCGGGGGCCTACATCAGCCAGGAACTCGTGGCAGAGTTCGGACAAATGCCGCCCGCCTTCCTCCCGATCGGCACGCGCCGCCTGTATGAGTATCAGCTCGAGCGGATTGGCCCGGGGCAGACGATATACCTGACGATTCCCGAAACATTCCAGATCCCCGACTTCGACCAAACCCGCCTGAGCGATCTTGGCGTGACCGTCTTACCCGTCCCGGTCGGCACGACGCTCGGTGAGTCCATCGTGTTCGCGCTGAACCTCATCGGCAGTTCCAACCAGCCGGTCAGGTTGCTGCACGGTGACACGTTGGTCGAAGGCATGCCGTTCGAAGGTCTCGACCAGATCGGCACCGCGACCGGTAGCGAGGGGTATTCCTGGGCGGAAGTCGAGTTGGACGGCGATCGTATCGTTGGGCTGCAGACCGTCGATGCCGGCGTTTCTTCCGAACTGGCGCGGCCTATTGTTTGTGGTTACTTCGCATTTCGCGAGACGATGGAACTCGTGCGCAGTATAACGCGCGCCCGTGGCAACTTCATCGCGGGCGTGTTGGATTATGCTCACCACCACGACCTACAGGCGTTGCGTGTTCCCGCCTGGAATGACTTTGGTCACGTTCAAACCTTTTTCCGGTCGCGCCGTATCGTCACCAGCGCCCGGCATTTCAACGAACTGAAAATCGACGGGAGGATTGCGCGCAAGTCGAGCCGCGACCGCTCCAAGATGCGAGCGGAGGCGGATTGGCTTGCGAATATCCCACCAGACCTCCGCGTCTATTCCGCGCGATTGATCGATCGCGGCGAAGAGGGCGACGACCGCTCGTTCTACGAGACCGAATACGGTTACCTGCCGACCCTCGCTGAACTGTTTGTCTATGGCATGATTGGCCGGCCTGCTTGGATGCGTATCCTGCAATCCTGCGGCGACTTTCTGAACACCTGCGTCGCAGCACAAACCAATCTCTCGGCCGACGATGTACTCCGCTCACTCGTGCTGAAGAAAACAACCGATCGCCTGCGGCTTTTTGCCGACCAAAGCGGGTTCGATGTCGACGGCATGCTGCGCTACGATGGTCATCCACTGCCATCATTGATGCAGATCGCCGACGACATCTCGACCTATATCGACTTCGGATCTGGCCGCAACGCGGCGGTCATGCACGGCGACTTTTGCTTCAGCAATATTTTGTACGACTCACGCGTCCAGCGCATCCGCGTGATCGACCCACGTGGCTACGTCGAACCCGAGACGCCCACGATCTACGGCGATGTCCGGTACGATCTGGCGAAGCTGTGCCACTCGGTCGTTGGCCGCTACGATCAGCTTATCGCCGGCCGTTACACGCTCAATGCCCCCTCGAGCGGCCGGTTCGAACTCACCTTCGAGCAGGCCCCGCATCATGCCTGGCTCGAACAATCCCTCGAGACGTTCGAAATTGCCGGGATCCGCGCCGGCGGACGGGAAGTACGCGCCGTGACGATCGCGTTGTTCCTCTCGATGTTACCCCTCCACTCCGACCGGCCCGACCGTCAACGCGCCTTCGTGGCCAACGCGTTGCGGCTGTATCGCGGGCTGGAGGGGCTTGCGCCGTGATCGTCATCCCGATGGCTGGCCTATCGAAACGCTTCGCCGTGGCCGGCTATGACCATCCAAAATACATGCTGCCATTGGGTGGACAGACCGTATTCCACGCCGCCGTGCTGAGCTTCTCACGGTATTTCGGATCGATACCATTCCTGTTCATCGGGCGGGACGTCGCCGGCACGCCGGATTTCGTCGAAGAAACCTGCCGCTCGATGGGGATCGATGATGCGCGTTTCCATTCGCTGAGTGCCGCGACGGCGGGTCAAGCCGAAACCGTCGAGTTGGGGCTCCGCGGCGCCGGCGTTTCGGATGCGACGCCGATTACGATTTTCAATATCGATACCTTTCGTCCCAGCTTCAGCTTCCCCGACATGGCGAACTGGGGCGTGTCGGACGGGTATCTGGAAGTGTTCGAGGGCGAGGGTGCCAACTGGTCCTATGTGCGGCCAGACCCACAAGAAACCGGACTGGTCGCCGAGACCGCCGAGAAGCGGCCGATCTCAAATCTATGCTGCACGGGCCTGTACCATTTTACGCATGCAGGCCGCTTTCTCGCCGCTCTCGAGCAAGAGCGGGCGGCTCCGACGTCCCCGGAATTGTATGTGGCACCGCTTTATAACCACCTCATTTCAGGGCACGGGCGTGTGCATTACGATGTCATCCCAGCATCCGAGGTCATCTTCTGCGGCGTCCCCGCGGAATACGAGGCTTTGAAAGCCCAAGAGAACGCCGATCCATGAGCGATATCCCAACTGCCGCCCTCGAAGCATTCTGCCGTGCGATCCGAGACGATGACGTAGGCGCGTTGCCAAACTCCCGTCGGGAATTCGTCGCGCATAATTGGTCTTTCGTGCGGGCTCTCGACCAAATCGCCGAGGCGAATTTCCGCCGTGGAGCCTATGACCCGGCGTTGCAGGGGCTCGAGCTGCTCGAGCAATTACTGCCCGAGAGTGGCGGTATTTTCCTACGCCGGGTCCTGGCGGCATTCCGCGCCGGCCGGAGCGGTGCACTCGAGGAATTGGCCGCGGGGAGCGGCCGATTTTCCAACGACCCGGAGCTGTTCTCCGCCGTCGAGGAACTCGTTGGCAATGGACGGCCCGAACTGGCCACACAGCTCATCGCGGACAGTACGCAGCGGGGTAAGTTCTCGGCTGGGATCATCGCCGCCTGCCGTTCACGGGTGCTCGCCAGGGCCGGCCGGATCGGCGAGGCCTTGCGCTGCGTCGCCCGGGATGAAGACGCAGAGCTCAACCTGACGGCCATGCGCTGCCGGTATCTTCTACTCGAGCAACTGCTGGAGTTCGACGAAGCGCAGATCGTCGCACTGCAGGCGGCCTTGCATGGTGGCGAGGAGCGTGAGGTCCGATACGTCTTCGACCAGGCCGTGTTTGCCTTCGATTACCACGCCGCGCTGGATGCGCTTTCGACGATCGCACGACACCATCCCGGTTTGCTGGCGCTCACCCAGGCACTCGCCGCCGACCTGCGTCCAGCCCGCGAGGCCGCGGCGGCGGCAGTCCAGACCTATGGGCCGCCATCGAACGATCCCGCTGTCATCTTCGACGCCTTGTCCAAACCCGGCATCGAGCCAACCCGCATTCTGTGGGGCAAGCTATCGCTGATCGGCTTCCTACGCAGCGGCAAGATGACCGAAATCGATTATGTGCGGTTCGCTTGGTTCCTCCCGAACTGGGAGCAAGCCCCCGTGCGCCATCGCGTCTTGTCCGCAGCCCGTCTCGCATGCCCCGACACCGACGCAGTACAGCTTGGTTGGCTGAGCTACTTGATCGCGATCGGCGCTTACGGCGATGCCGCCATCTATTGCGACGAACTGCTGGCCAAGCCGGCTGACGACGATACCTTGTTCTTCGTCACCTTGCTGCTGCGTCTGCAGCAGGATGCAACCGTGCCACCCTTCATGGATGCCGAGCTTGTCGCCACACTGACGGCCAAGCTGCAGGATCGCCTGCCCGAGGCAGATCCTGGATTTCGCTGTGTGCTGCACGACCATTTCGCATCCCTCGGCATGGCGCCAGGCGCCTGGACCACCGACGAGATGCCGGCACACGATCACGTGGCTGGCCGTGGGTTTCGCCGCTTGCTCGCGGTGACGACCGGGCGCCTCAATCGAGTCTCCGTGGTGTCCCCGGCAAAAGCACCGAGCGCACCGGTGCGGCCGGTGCTCGCGATCTCGGGGCAACTCCGCGGCTTCGAGACGGCTTGGGCCTCCCTCCACCGCCACTTGGTCCTGCCGACCGGGGCGCCGCTGGTCATGAGCGTCTGGGACAAGAGCGTGAATGCCAAGGGCCGCCACGCCCGCAGGCTCGAACGCACGCTGCCGGACGACATCATCCAGGCGCTGCGGCCCGAGGAGCGCTATACCGACACCTTCGAGACAGCCTACCCGGCAACCGCTCGCCTGTTGTTCGGTGAGACGGATGTGGACGCCGCCAGCCTGCACGACCTTGTCTCCGCCAGCTCGTGCAACGTGCTCGCGCTGGAGACCGAGTCCGAACGCCTGCTGGAGCAGGTCCTGCATCCACATGTCAGCCCCAACATGCTGAAAATGTACTACAAGTTTGCCCGGCTGCACGCCCTGATCCAGGAGGCCGAGGTGCGGTCGGGTGAGCTCTTCTCGCATGTCATCTGGGCGCGCCCGGATTGTGAAATCGTCCAGCTTGGCGCGGACGACCTTCGTGCCTGTCTCGCGCGCCGCGATATCGTTTGGTCGAGTTTCGTGACCGAGACGTCGTTCGGCGACTACGCGATGGTGCTGCCGCGGGACGCATTCGCGACCATTGCCAGTATCTTTGCCCGCGTTTGCTTGAGTGGCGACACGCGCCTGCTGCCCTGGCGGCCGAACCGCTCGGCGAACCCAGGCGAGCGCAGCTCTTTGGACGCATTCGGCGGGCCCGACGTTCTGTTCGACATGCTGCTGGCGGACGGATACATGCCGATCAGCCGCATACCGCGCATGGTCGTCAACCTACGTGGCCGGACCCCCGAAATCGGGCGCGTGCGGCAATCCTTCAAGGACGAGATGGCAGCGGCCATTCACGTTTAGCACCGGGCAATGCCAGAGATTCTCTTTCATTCGGAGCACGTCACCGTCATCGGGCAGGATGCCGGCTCGCGCACGGTCGTGGCGACATTCAACGAGATGGGAAGTTCTGTTTCCGGAACGGACTTCTGGGGTCAGAAGCTGCTCGCAAAGGGCGGTGTGTCCGCGATCGGGTTCGTATCGGCGCGGCCGAACTGGTTCCCGCCGGCCGACATGGAACTCGCGATCGCAGCGGCGCGAACATGGGCGCAAGGCCGCCGGATCGTCACCTACGGGTTCAGCCAAGGCGGCTATGGCGCACTGAAATTCGGTGCGAAGCTCGGAGCCAGTCTTGCGGTCGGCTTCAGCCCGCAATGGTCGATCGACCCGCAGGATGTCGGGCAGTTCGATCCGCGATTCAAAGAATTCTACGATCCGGAGCTGAAGAACGGCAGCAGGATCACCCAGGACGATCTCTGCCCACAAAACTATATCGTAACGGATCTCGCCTTTCCGATAGATGCTGCAAATGCGCGGCACCTTCTCGATCTGCAACGCGTTCGCCTCGTGCAAGCATCCTTTTGCGGCCATGACTCGGTCCGCTTGCTATCGGAAGCCCGGACAGGAGGCCAGTTGGTGGAGCTTTTCCTGCGGGAAGAGGGACTATCCGGCCACGAACTCCGCTCGCTGCTACGGGCCTCCCGCGCCGCAAGCGCCACCTATCGTTTCGAGAAAGTTGCCGCCCTGCAGCGTTCATCGAAGCAGCACCCGCGCTTCCTTGCCGCAGCCATCGAAGGCTTGCCCAGGGGTGCAGCACAGGACATGGCACGCGTCATAGCCGCGGTGTTGGCGGGCGATCTTGGCACCGCAGCCAGCTTGATGGGCCTTATTCCCGACGAAGCACTGCGGCAACTCGGCCCGCATCGGTATTGGCCGGACTTCCGGCGTGCCGGCTTCGATTACGGAGAGAGCCGGGTCGCGCCGCTCTACAAGCAGTGTTACGAGACAGCCGTGAACGTCCGCCTGCACGGCGTCAATTCAATGCTCCGCCTGAAGCAGACCGCTGCCGCGTTGCAGGAATTGCGAGAGATATCCGCACTCCCCGGCGCCAAAGCGGAGGCGCATTTTTTCGTCGAGTTCTACCGGCAGGCTGGTCGCCCAGATCTGGCGGCCGTGCATACCGAAATTCTCTGCAGGGACGAAAGCCGGCCGCTGGCCGCTCGTGTCCGCCTAGCGCTGGACCAAATCGGCGCGAGCCGTGCCAGTGGCGACCGGCCGCTCCTGTTCAAGCAATTGCGGATACTCGATGATATTGCCGGGCCGGAGGACGAGGACGTGTTGCTCCACCTTGCCGACGCCTACCTCGAGATCGGCGAGTTCGCATTTGCCGCAGCAGCCGCCTCCCGCGTCCGGCGCGATTCACCCCGGTATGCGATCGCCATGATGTATCCCCTTCATCTCCTCGACCGGACGGACAGGGCCGCGGCCGGTCTCGCCGTCCGCAAGTTCATGAGCGGGACCTCCGACGATTTTCACTACTGGCTGAAGCTATCCAAAGTCGCTGGGAACATCACCGGCCTCGACGAAGCGTTGATCGCGGCGCAGCGGGCCATGAAAACGCCGAACGTGGATCCGATCACCGGCGGCCTGCGGCTTGTCGAGGTGCTGACTGCCGCCGAACGCCCGCGGCCTGCCCTCACCGAGCTTAGGAAGATCCTCAGCCTTGGGCCTCGCATCGCCGACTATGGCCACGGCCTGGCGGAATGGGCCACGCGGTTGGAGGAGCCGCAACTCGCGGCTGATTTCTCGGCCGCGTGGTTGGCGAAGCACCCGGGTGACGCGCATCCGAACATCGTCCACCTGCATTATTTGTCGCGAGCCAAATCCGCCGCGGAAGTCATACCGTCCATCGATGCGTTGCTCCGCAAAATCGAGCACGGGCTTGCGCTGACGCGGGATCAATTCAGCTTCCTGCTCGACATCGGCTCCGGCGTGGACCGGGATGTGGGCCGACGCTGTGCCGCCCTTGCACTCAGGCGCTTCCCTGCCGACGCGCAGTTCCAGGCCGCCACCTCCCCGAATTCCTTCGAAGCTAAATTCGGGCTTGGCCTGGGCGATCCACAGCGTCCACGAGGAGCGACCCGGCGCCGTGGTCTGATCAGCCGTCTGTTCGGTTCCGGCTGAGCCTCACGGGGTCCCGGTGCCGAGATTGATGCAACGATAGTCCAACGTTGTGCCGCCCAGGCCCGTGGCGCTCACCAGCAGCGAGCCCGCGGCCGGTGTGTAGGACACGGCCAGGCCAGCACGGGACGTGACGATACAGGATGGTGCGGCCGGGTAGGCGGACGCAAACGTCAGCGTGCAAGCGCTCGCCCCGCTGCCGGCCGTCAGCGCGCCGCTGGCGTCCGTGCTGCCTGACATGACGGCCGGGCTCGTCCCGCAAGCGCTGAGGGCGGAGGCCGACAGCGCCGTGCCGCCATAGCCGCGATGGCCGCTCACCCGGTCGGCCACCAGCACGCCGCCGAGGTTCAACTTGCTCGACACGTCGGTTCCGCTCGGCGTGTTGACGCCGTTGCCAATCAGGATGTTGCCGCCGCCGGTCACGAGCGCACCCCCGGCACTCTGCCCGATCACGACGTTGGCCGACCCGGTCGTCATCGTGGCGGCGGCGATTTCCCCCAGCACCGTGTTGTTGGCCCCGCCCGCTTGCAACAGCGGCGCGGCGGACACGCCGACCACGGTATTGGCGCTGCCGGTCAGCGGCGCGGCCGCCACACCCTGCATGGCGGAGGAACCAACCGCCACGTTACAGCACGCCGCCGTCGCGAATTGCAGGGAGTAGGAGCCCAGTGCCACGTTGCTGCCATTCGTGCTCTGGGAGAGCGCGACGGTGCCCACGGCAAGGTTGTTGCTGGCCGTGGTGATGACGCCGCCGGCATTGTAGCCGATGGCGACGTTGCTGCTTCCGCTCGTGATCTTCTGCCCGGCATAACGACCGATGGCGATGTTAGAGGTGCCTGTGCTCTGGGCCGCGAGCGCGCCGCTGCCGATCGCGAGGCTGTTGCTATCATTGCTGGGCACGCTGAATAGCCCGGCAATGCCCGTGACGTTGGCCAGGCCCGTGGTCGCCTGCTTGGTCGACAACACGCTGACGGACGCGACGGACGTCGGGTCGATGGCGTAGGTCCAGGTTGGCTCGCTGCCGTCGCCGCTCAAGACGATGGCCCCCACGCCGTTGGCGGCCGGGCCGACGGTCACTCCGGTGTCGATCGTGTTGATTGCGGACAGGTGGAAGAACAAGTTGCGCCCGGTATCCACCTGGATGCCCCTGCCGAGCGGCAGCCCGCCGGCCATAGCGTTGCCATCGATGTCGATCAGATAGGGTTGCGACGCCGCCGTCGGCGACAGGATGTGCAGCGCGGAGTACCCGAGATAAGGATCGACCAACTCCACCTGCTTGAGGCTGATGTCGGAGATGCTGCCCACCATCGTGCCATCGCCGATCTGCATCAGGTCGGCGGCAATATTGGCACTGTCGCTCTCGAGCCCCTCGACGCGGATCCGGCTGCCGCGGATGCCGGCAATGCCGGAGCCATTGCTGCGGAAGACCATGCCGGTGCCGTAGGGCGCGTAGATGTCGATGTTGTCGAGGTCGACATTGTTGCTGCTGTCGCCACCGCCGGCTGCATCGAGTTCGAATACCGGCGCGGCCGCAGAACCGTCGTTGAAGCAGCGCACAGCGCCGATGCGGCTCTCGCGCATGAACGAGAAAATGCTGTTCTTCAGCGTCCCGGTCGAGAAGCAGCGGCCATTCAGGTACTCGACCGTGATGTCGTCGAGCCGGGCGTAATCGTTCATGTCGTAAAAGGTGAGCGCGTTCTGCTGGCTAGCGGCCAGGCGGTCGCCCATGACCGAAAATCCCCGCGCCAAGGGGCCCGCCGGGTTGGCGGTGATTTGGCCGGAGGGGCCGTTGAACGGGTGGTACGACGCCAGGTAGTCCTGCGACCACGAGAACAGATCGCCCGCATAGGACGCCCCTACGATGAAGCGGGTCTTCGTCTGGCCGTCCCCGACGATGCCGCCGGGCAAGCCGGTGAACACGGGCAGGGCCGAACCGTTGATGTAGTACACGCCGGCCGGCGCGAAAACGTAGGTCTGCTTGCCCGCGGCGAACAGCGCGATCGTCTTGTTGATCGCCGCCGCGAAGGCGGCCGTGTCGTCCACCCCGTAGACATAGGTCCCGGTGCGCTGGAACGTAAGGTTGAGCGTGGCGCCCGACGCGCCGGAGGCCGACCCGGCGCCCGTCGCGGATGGATTGGATGGAGCCGCCGAGTACGCCCCGCCGCTGCTGACGGACAAAGCGTCCGGATCCATCGCGAGGCTCACCGTGGCGCCGGTCAGGCCGCAATTCGAGGTTACCGGCTCGGCCGTGATCGCGGCCGGGCTGGTGATGTAGTGGCCGGACACCGTTATGCTGCCGATGGCGGAGATCGCGCCGCTGGCGATGGTGGCCGCGGCGCTGAACTTGACGCCGCTGCCCGTCGTGCCGCTCAGCGTGCAGGCGCCGTTGGTGCCGCCGGTGCCGTTGGCGACTTGGGTCGCCTTGCGCACATGGGTCGTCAGCAGCTTTGCCGCCGCGGCGGTTGCGGCCGTGCCGCCCTGGATGGCGACCGTCTCACCCGGCACATAGCTGCCGGCGGTGCCGGCTCCCGACGGGTTCGCCATCGTCAGGTAGTATTGCGGCACGCTCGCGGTCGCGGCGGCTGCCAGGGTGACGGTGTGTGGACCCACATAGGCCGCGATGGTGGTCACGAGTGGCGGCTGCCCGACGCCTGCCGCCCCGTCGATCTGGATGACTTTCCCCACGTCGGCGGCCGTGAATGTCGCCGCGTTGGAAGCGAACGACTGGCTCCCCGCCGCGATCACCCCATCCAGCCCGGTGATGGCCGGGTTGGTCGCCCCGACGGCGCCGAAATCACGCACGTTGATGCTTTCGCCCCGGATGGAGGCGAGCGACAGGTTGGCCGTTCCGTTGGTCGACGTGACGGTGTTGCCCCCGACCGTGCCAACGCTGTCCAGCACCGCCGGACCGCTCGGCTTGCCCTGTGTGGCCAGGGGGATACCCGGCGCCGGAGAGACGTTCGCAGCCTGTACAGGCTGGGGAAGCAGGAGCATCCCGCCAACCCCTGCAACACCGAGCAGCAGCCAGGCCTGGGACGTTATGGTCATCAGTGCTCCACGAATAATCGAAGCAGCAATGTTAGCATAAATAACTTGCGTTTTTGTAGATCTACGCCGGCATCGCGGCCGCCATGTCGGCCTCCGCGGCATCGAGCAATACGCGATCCGTCTCACTTGGTGTCCGTGAGCCAATATCCACCGACAGCAATCGGCGTATGTCCGCCGCCGGCAATGCCCCCTCGTCGACCGGGCCCTCGAACTTCACCCCCCGCAGCAACTCGACGCTGACGCCTTGATAAAGCGTGGTGTAGGCAAGGTTCGTGTGGCCCGAGAAACCCCGCGGGAAGCCATAGAGCTCCTTGGTTTCGGGCAGGTTGCAAAACGACCACACGCTGGAATAGACGTCCATCGCATGACGTGACCCGGCGGCGAATTGGTCGCCGATGATGAAGGCGCCTTCCGGGACGATCGTCGGAGGGCGGTCGCAAAATGCGATGTCGTCGCGCGATGATCGGTCCAATACCTCGCGCCAGTCGAAATCCGGGTTGGACTCGGCCACGAACTTGTCGGGCCTGATCCGGATATAGAGGTCGAACTCGCCGTGATCCGTCGCCATCCGGTGCGATTGGGCGATCTTGTAGTACATCTTCATCGGGTTGTTGAACCCGGCAAACTCCGGCGTGCCATCGTCCTCGACGACGACGTGGTCCGTTCGATAGAAATCCCGCACATCGGCCGCAGAGATCGCCTGCCCGGAGCGGAAGTAGTCGAAGAAATTCGGGTATTGGGCCAGGAGCGTGCGGCGGTCCACATTGCCGGCGACCGTGCGGAACGCGGTGAGGAAGTTGCCGGTGAACGATCGATTGGCATGCACGCCAACCGGCATCTTGCGGCCGATATCCTGCCACGTGTGGACGAAAGTCGTAACGTCGTGCTCCTCCAGCCGCAGATGGCGCCAGCTTGGATTGGCCCGTTTGTAGCCCCGTAGCTGCCCGGACACGCAGAGTGCGATCCTGAGCCGCCGGTGCGCCGGCCGACCCGGCACGGGCACGCGAGGGCTGCAAATGGCGAGCAGCGCCGCGTGGATCTGCCGGCCGACACCCTGCGCTGGCAGCGGCCTAGCGGGAAACAACTGGCCAACGCCGTCCCGCAACCGGCGGTATTCCGGCCGTTCCCCGAAATACGAAAGCACCAGGAGGTTGTACAACGCCTCCGCGTCGCGTACCCCCACGGGGGCCTGCTCCAAAGATTCGAGTTTCGCCGCGGCGGCGCGCGACACCGCGTCGAGGAACCCAGACGCACGCCCCGTGCACACTCTGGCCAGTTCCGGGCTGAGCATGAATCCCAACAGGGAACGGTTGGGGGTTGGGAGGTAATGGGCCACGATCTCGTCGACGGCGGCATCCTGGCCATGCCGCGACCCGAGGGCAACGCCGACAAGCTTCGACATCATCCCCAGAATGGGCCAGTCCTGCCGGTCGAGCCACGTCACGATCTCGGTTTTCACAACCTTGAACCGATTGCCATCGAGGAACAGCAGCTCCGTCAGGCCGACCACGATCTGCGGCAGCCAGTTCGGCAGCGGCAGTTCCTTTTCCTCGAGGAGAATGGGCAGGAAGCGCTCGACCGGGGCGGCCTCGGTCCGGTTGAGATACAGCAGCCAGGTCAGCCGGTAGAACCGGGGCGTCCGATTGGAGGCGTTCTGCACCAGACGGTTCCACTGACCGTAGCTCTCGCTCCAATTGCTGGGGGTGAAGCTCAACTCCAGGTTGGCCAGCGTGACTTCGTCGTCGTTCGGAAAGCGTGTGGCCGCTTGCTCCATCAAGGCCAGCGCCTGGGGAAGCTGGCCGGACCGGATCAAGGCTTCTGCGCCGCGAACGAAACCGCGGGGATCACCGGGGAAATTGCGGCGAACCTGCTCCCAGCGCTGCATCATCTCCGGCAGATCACCGGCCACGTCGGCCGCTTCGGCGTAGGCGTGGGCCACCCATAACGAGTTCGGGAAACGGGCAAACGCCTCGATGATCACCTCGGCCGCGTCATGCACCCGTCCAAGCCTGCTGAGGGCCGTGCCGCCCAGGACGTAGGCCGCGACCTCGTCGGGGAACTCGGCGCGCATGGCGGCCCATCGTTCGGCCGCGCCCGCCCAGTCCTCCACCGCCATCGCACGCTCGGCCAATAACCGGCGGAGCTTGGCAATTTGGCCCCGATCCTGAGTGCCACCCTGGGCCAGACGCTGCTCCGCCAAGGTCAGCAGGTCCTCTGCCTGGGCGTCCTCGCCAAGCTCGTGCAGGGCTACGGCTCCCCGCGTGTAGCCGGCGGCGGCTTCCGGGAAGCGCTGCCGCATGACTGCCCAGCGGGCCGACGCCTCGGCCCATGCGGCCCGGCTCATCGAGAATTCGGCATGCTGTTCCAAGACCGGCGCAATCGCAGGAAACCGTCTGGCCGCCGCGTCCAGCAAGCCTCCCGCCTCATCGAGCCAGCCGGCCCTGGTGAGCGCCCGCACCCCCTCGAGATAGGCCGCCGGGTCATGCGGAAAATCGATCTGCGCCGCCTTCCAGCGGCGGGCCGCCTCGATCCAGTTCCCCGCGATCATGGCGAGGTCGGCGTAGCAGTGGGCGGGCCAAACGTGCTTGCCCAGGGTCGTGACGCACTGCGTGACGAGATCTTCGGCTTCGGCCACACGTCCGGCACTGCCCAGCGCCTGAGCCGCGCGAACATACCCGGCCATGTCCGCCGGGAATCTCGCGCGGTACTTGGCCCAGAGCTGGACGGCCAGATCCCAGTGCAGCCCGCGAGACGCCTGGTCTGCAGCGGTGAATAGCGCGTCCTTGGTCGGCTCAGCTGCGTCCATGAAATCCTCGTGGGGCTGGCTGGGCTGGTTCAACTCGCCAAAGCAAGGCTGGGTGTGTGCTCAAAATACAGTCTTTCGAATTCCGCCACCATCACGTCCCTCGCTGGCGGCTCCGGGACGGCCGCGCGCAAGCGTTCCCACAACCCCGCCTCGGTTGCGGCCCGCCGGATAACCCGCGCGAGCGAGCGATGATCGCCCAACTGGAAATGCAGCCCATCCACCTCGTCGAGCACCCGCTCACCCGGGCCGCCGACATTGGAACAGATCACCGGCTTGCCGAACATCCAGGCTTCCGAGATCACCAGCCCGAAAATCTCCCACCAAGTCGAGGGGACGATGCACCAATCCACCCGCGCCATGCGGCTCGGCAACTCGTCGACGTGATAGGAGCCGTTCAGCGTCACGATCTGTTCGTCCGGCGGGCGCTCGCCTTCCTCGGCGAGGAACGCCTCGATCTCGTCGCGGATCGGCTGGGTGGCGTAGCGTAGATTGTCGCCGTTCAGGTCCACGGAGAAATCGGTGAAACCCTCCGCACGAAGCAGGCGAACGGCGCGGAGCAGGATGTGGATGCCCTTGTTGTCTACGAACTGGCCGAAGAAGCCGAACCGGGTCTTGAGCCCGTCCGGCGGCGGTGTCGGCTTGCCGTAGATACGCTGCCCGTTGGTGATGTGGTGGATCTTCTCCCGCGGGATGCCCCAGCGAACGAAGTGTTCGATCATGAAAATGCTCGGGCAGGTGTAGGCGTCGGCCACCGAGAGATGCTGCATGAACCACATCTTGCGCATCAGAAACTGCTCCGGCGAGCGGCCGGGGAAACACTGGTGGCAGCGCACGGGGCTCGCATGGGTGCAGAGCGACCGGTCCGTGGTCCGCACCATCTGGCCATGTGCGTCGCAGATGGTGAGGAACTCGTGGAACGTGAAGATGATGCGGCAATTCGGCAGCACACGCCGGGTCAGCGTGAGCAGATCGATGCCGTAGATGAGGAAGTGGTGGAAGTGCACCACCTCCGGTTGGATGGTCTCCAAGAACTCGACGAACGCCTCGATATGCAGGGGCGACCCGGTCTTGTGCCAGAGGTGGTCGTAGTCGGCGGATAGATACAGGAACTCGTTGTGGCGACCGTCGAAACCGGTGATCCGGGCGCCGCTTTTATAGAGCGCCGGGTAGCTGGAATCGATTGAGGCCAACAGCACCGGCTCGATGTCCGGGAGCTCGCGCAGGCCTTCGAACAGCTCGTAACAAATCTGCTGGGCGCCCCCCCGGACAAGCTCCGGATGGAAGAGGCTGAGCAGCAAAACCTTCCGCTTAGCCGCCGGCACGGGGATCGTGGCGCTCACGGCATCGCAAGGAGTTTTGGGTTACGTCCGCGGAGATTGGTCGCGATGAACTCTTTCCATTGCTGGGTAAAATGCCAACGGTTGACCGTCGAGCCACCCTCGTGGACATGCTTGCGGGTGGAGCCCTTGCCCTCGAGATGCCAGAACGGCACGGGATGCACCCAGACTGGTTTGCCGCCCACCAGGCTTTTCAGGCAGAGATCGGCGTCTTCATAGTGACCGAAGACGTATTCGAGCGAAAACCCGCCCAGCTCCTCGAACCAGGCACGGTCGACCGAGATGAAGGCCCCCGTCACGGCTGAGACTTTGCGCGAGGCCAAAAGGGCCTTGGTGTCGGGCGGGGCGCCTTTGCCGTAGTGCTCGACACGGATCATCTCGTGACGCTCGATCTTTCCGTCCCGGATCGACACACCGGTATCGATGTCGAAGAACATGCCCGCATGCATCAGGGAGCCGTCGTCGTAATACAGCGGCGCGCCGAAGATTGCCGTCTGCTCGGCGGGGAGGCCGGCCACGATGGCGCTGTGCGTGGTGGCCCAGCCCCGATCGCGTGGGAACACGTCGGGGTTGACGATGAGGATACGCTCGCTGCGCGCAGACTCCGTGGCGACGTTGTTTGCTGCGCCGAAGCCGGCATTGCTCGGCAGGATGACGATGGTGATCGTGATCCCATAGACCCGGTGCGCCATGGCTGCTTCCTTCAGCAGCGTTTCCGCAAGCTCCGGGCTATTCGATACGTAGATGAACTCGTATCTGTCGGCACCGGGGCAGCCGGTGAACATCGCTGCCTGCAGAAACAAATACTCCGCCCGGCCATAAAGACAGACGATGATCGATCCATCCAGTTTACCGACGGGCGTGCCGAACCGCGTGATGTACGCGCCGTCGATGATCTGGCCCGACAACTCGACATTGTAGTCGACCAAGACTTTACCCAGACCGTCCTTCAACTGAAGAGCGGATTCGGCCTGCGGGTTCGCGAAGTATCGGGCCGAGGCAAGGTATTCAAGCGCAACCTCGCGCAGTTTTTCGTCGTCCACATGCTGGGGTTGCACAGAAAAGGTTTTCTGTTCAGGGCCAACCGAGAGACGTATCGCGATGCTGTCGGCGGCTGCAAAGCCTGTTGCGACCTGAAAGACGGTCCAGAAGCCGAGCAGCTTGCCGGGCCGCGCCACGACCACGCCCTCCGCGTCCTCGCGTCGGCAGCGCGCCAGGTGGCGAACGGCGGCGATCGGCAGGCCCGCCTTGAGGCAGGACACCTCACGAAGCGGGGCCGTTTCATCATTCAACCAGCCAATGACGAGGCACCACCCACTCCGCGCGACAAACACGGCATCGAGGCCGCCTGCCGGGAAGGTAGCCGTATCCTTGGATTGGCCGGCGGCGAGATAGCGCGGGTTGGCGAGCCGGTTTTCTCGGGCGCCGTGGCGAAGATAATGATCTAGGCCAGAAGCCCATTCTCCCGCAGTGATTGCGTCCGCAATGTCGGGGAAGGCAAGAAGGTAGCGGCTTTCGACAAACCCGTCGTCGCGCAACTCAGGCTCGATATCCTGTTGTTGCGGCGTTTGCTTGGTTTGCGTCGCACTCCCCGATAGCTCTCGCTCCATGATTGACAGAGCATCATCGAACGCTTTTTCGGTCACGTCATCATTTTCAAACGCGTCCCCCGGAGCCGCCGGTTTGGGGCGTTTACGAGTTGCCATGCTGAAGCTTAGGCGTCTTTGCCTCGAAGCTTAAGCCGAAAATGCGGGTATGGAATACGACCCTCGCGGTAGCCCGCTATATCGAAATGGGCTTGCCCGGAAACGAAGACGCCAGCCTTGACCGCTAAAGCAATATCCTTGTATTCTTCAAGGTACCATGGCTCGTCTACCATAATAGCATAGGGCATTCTGTGCTCATAATAGCCATGAAGGCTGTAATGGTCGGATGCCGTCGACAAGTCTCCGCCACTAAGGGAGTCCACTACATCGGGATACTTGGAGATATACCATCGTTCGTCGACAAATACCTCACCGATTCTGTTTTTAAGTATTTGCGACAGGTAATGGGTTTCTACGGCAATATAATTTGTTTTCTGAGATGGAATAATCAGTCTTTTATTGATCATAGCTGATAGAGGTTCCATCAGACTCTCTTGCATTTGGCGACCCAACAATGCTCCGCCCGCGATCGCCGTATCACGCGCTGACATGCAACCAAGCACCCGGCCGTTATTGCAGTAGAGGTTGCATCGCGTCCAGAGTCTTTTCGCACCGCACAACGATTCTATGATCACCCCGGGAATGAAGCGACTTTACCGATACGCTTTGATTTCATTCAATCTTTCAGATGTTAAGATCTCCGGAACAAATGGTGTCCTACCGATACGAAATTGATCGAGGGGCGGCGACCTTCACGCGCAGGGGACATCACAGTAGACGGTACGGCCTACCATGAGAGTTTAACCGTGAGTACCAGCCTGTCCTGGCTTCCGCCCTTGCAGCTTGAGCGTTCCGGTAAAGCAATGGCCCAGGCGTTGGGTGATACCCCTTGGCCGAATGCCGTCACCTTGGCCAATCACCAGCTCGACTTCATCCGCACCAATCAGTTGGACACCCTCGTTCAGCAGGCCCTGGACAGCACCATCCCGACCGACTTGGCGGCCAAACCCGTGCGCCTGGCAATTCTCAGCTCCAGCACGACGGCGCACCTCAACGCCGCCATCCGGGTCGCGGGCCTGCGCCGCAACCTGCATGTCACGGTCTACGAGGTCGATTACGGCCAATACTGGCAGGAACTGACCGATCCCAGCTCTGGGCTCTATCACTTCCGGCCCACGATTATCCTGTTGGCACTGGACTCGCACCATCTCGCCGCCGGGCTAACGGCTGGCATGGGGGCCCCGGAGGCCGACGCGGCATTCGACGAACGACAAGCCCATATCCGGGAATGCTGGCGCCTTACGCAGGCGGCGTTCCACTGCCCCGTCATCCAGCAGACCCCTCTCCCCGTGCACCCCGCCCTGCTCGGCAGCAACGAACACCGCCTGCCGGGATCGAAAGCGGCCTTCATCGCACGGCTGAACGCGGCCCTGCGACCGATGTGCGATGCAGCCAGCGTGGACCTGCTCGCGCTCGACGAGTGCGCCCTGCGCGACGGGATCGCCGCATGGCATGACCCGGTGTTGTGGCACCGCGCCAAACAGGAGGTGTCGCCCAGCACCGCGCCCCTGTATGGCGACCTGGTCATGCGGATCGTTGCGGCAAAGCTCGGCCGATCCTACAAAGCCTTGGTCCTGGACCTCGACAACACACTATGGGGTGGCGTGATTGGCGATGACGGGCTGGAAGGCATCGCCCTGGGGCAAGGCAGCGCCCTCGGCGAGGCCTTCATCGGGTTCCAGAGCTACGCGCGCGAGCTGTCGCGTCGGGGCGTCATCCTGGCCGTGTGTTCCAAGAACGACGCCGCCAATGCGACCGAACCGTTCGATAAGCACCCCGAAATGCTGCTGAAACAGACCGACATCGCCAGCTTCGTGGCCAATTGGTCGGACAAGGCGGCCAATCTCCGAGCGATCGCCGCCCACCTGAACATCGGCCTCGACAGCCTCGTGTTCGTCGATGACAACCCCTTCGAACGAGCCCTCGTGCGACAGGAGCTGCCCATGGTGGCCGTTCCGGAGGTCGGCGACGACCCGGCGAATTTTGCCCAAACCATCGCGGATGCCGGCTATTTCGAAGCGCTGACCATCACCCAGGATGATCGGCAGCGAACCGGCCAGTACCAGGGCAATCAGCTGCGTGAGGCGCTGAGGGCGTCGGCCACGAACCTGCCCGCCTACCTCCGCAGCCTGGACATGGAGCTGACCTGGCGCCGCTTCGACCGGATCGGCTTGTCGCGGACGGCGCAGCTGATCAACAAAACCAACCAATTCAACCTGACGACGCGGCGGTATTCGGAGGGCGACGTCGTGGCGATCATGCAGGACGCCCGGTCCTTTGGACTGCAATTGCGCCTGCTGGACCGGTTCGGCGATAACGGCATTATTTCAGTCGTGATCGGTAAGATGCAGGACGACGATCTGGTGATCGACACATGGCTGATGAGCTGCCGTGTCCTGGGGCGGCAGGTGGAACCGACGACGCTCAACCTGGTCGCCGCCCAGGCGCAGCGCCTCGGGGCCCGGCGGCTGATCGGCGAGTATGTCGCGACCAAGAAGAACGGCATGGTGCGCGACCATTACGCCCGGCTCGGCTTCGAGGTGGTCGAGGAAAGCGAGACCGGATCCCGTGCCGTGCTGGATCTCACCGCGTATATCCCCCGCGAAACCTTCATCGTTGTGCGCGAGGGCTGATACAGTGCCATCAGGAACAGAGGTCTATGGAAAGCTGACCGAGATTTTTCAGGACATCTTCATGCGGGACGATCTGACGCTCACGCCGGAGCTGACGGCAAAGGATGTTCCGGGATGGGATAGCTTCAAGCAGATCGAAATCATCATCGCTGTCGAAGAGGCCTATCAGATCAGATTCCGGACCAAGGACCTCGACAGCTTGCACAATGTCGGCGATCTCGCCCGCACGATCCTCGAGAAGCATGCCGCCTGATCCCGTGAGAACGCCACTTTGCTGCGCCTCCAGGTAGTCCGGCCCGCCGCCGGGTCGACGCTCACGTCGGGACGTGTGTCGAGCGGTGTCGGGTGGCTGAGCTGCGATGCCAGGGTGGTCTCACTCGTCGTGAGGATTGCCGACCAGGCGCCCGTGCGGGCCAGGCTTGGCGTGCCGCCGGCGCACTGGAAAGCCTTGACCGGGCAGGACCTGCCAGCGTCGAGCGGCGACACCCTCTTGGGCTTCGTCTTCTCGATCAACGTTCCGGCCGTATTGGCGGGCGCATCGACGATGCTGTTCGAGATCCAAACCAGCACCGAAGTGCTGCACGTCGAGCACTCGATCGAGATCCGCGCCGACCCGGACAAGGCGCCGGCTGAGACCTCCGACCCGAACCCCGCATCGACCGCCATCATCAAGCTGCTGTGCGAGGAGGCGTGCTTGTCCGCGGATGGCGGGTTCGGCGTCAGAGGCTGGGCCGTCTGCGCACCGGAGATCGAGGCGCTCACCGTCACGCTGGACGACGTCGTGGTCGGCAATGCCATGGTGGACGAGAGCCGCCCCGACGTCGGCAACCGCTACCCGCAGATTGCCTCGGCGCACTGGGCCGGGTTCAGCCTCGTTCGCGCGCTGGGCCAGCCGTTCACGGGCGAGCACGTCATGCAGCTCACGGTGATCGGAACCGATGGGCGGCGGAAATCGGTCTCCCAGATCCTGCAGACGCTACCTAGCCTGCCGCCGCACTTCGCCCAGCAACTGCCACCCCGATCGGCGAGCCCGGGGCAAGCCCGGTCGGGAGAAGAGGCGATCCGGTTCTTCCTCGATGCTCCGACGGTGCGCGAAGGGGTCGCCGTCGACACTGTCCGCGGCTTCCTCTCCTTGGGGGGGTGGGCCGTGGCCGCGACCAAGATCACGCGCGTCGAGGTCTTCGTCGACGACGTCTCGATGGGGCGGGCGCATTACGGGATCCGCCGCGACGACGTTCTGGCCAACCTGCCCGGCCCCAACGCGCTGCTGTCGGGCTTTGCCATGGTTCTCACGCCGCGGGTGATGACCCCGGGCACCCACCAACTGCGGATCGTCGTCGAGGACGAAGAAGGGACCACACGGGAAACCGCGTTTTCGGTCCGGGCCGACAAAGTGGCGACGGGCGCCGGCCCCTGGGCGCTGCGCAGCAAGCTGCCGCACTCCGAGATCATGCTGAAAACGGCGATCCTGGCGGCCAATGGCGACCTGCCCCGCTGGCACATCGTGATCCCATGTGCCCGCGACAGCGATTTGGGCCCCGTCACTGCGACGATCCAGAGCCTGCGGGACCAGGCGCTCCCCCATTGGGAGGCCACCATCCTGACGGGGCCGGGTCAGGTCTCGCTTCTGTCGCAAGATTGGGCCGATGCCGGGCACCGGATCCAGGTCGTCGAAGCCGCCCCTGCCCGCCCGCTGGCCAAGCTTGGCGAGCATGCGACCTTCATGGCCCTGCTGGCCCCGGGCGATCGCCTGGGCGAGGACGCGCTGCTGGAAATGAGCGTCGAGGCGGTGCTGCAGCCACAGGCCGACTTCCTCTACAGCGACGAGCAGCGGACCGACCCGGCCGACGGCACGGTGAAAGCCTTCTTCAAACCGGACTGGTCGCCCGACCTGCTGCTATCGACCAACTATATCGGCCGGCTCTGGGCCGCGCGTCCGGGTCTCGTGGCGGCCGCCGGGCTGCTGCAGGGCGACATCCTCGCGGGTGCCGAATACGACGCCGTCCTAAAACTGTCGGAGCAGGCCAAGGCGGTGCACCACGTGGCCAAGGTGCTCTGCGCCACGATCCGCAGGCCGGCCCGGCGGGCGTCGGAGGCACTGCGGCAGGCCATGCGCCGCCGTGGGGTGGCCGCGCAGGTGCAACCGTGGCTGATCGAGGGCACCTTTCGCATCAAGCGGCCGGTTGCCGAGCAGGCGATGGTCTCGATCATCATCCCGACCATCGCCGCGCGCGGCCTGATCGAGACGGCGATCGGGTCCATCCGGAAGCACACGCGCTGGCAGCACTACGAGATCATCTGCCTCGACAACATCCCGCGGGACGGCACCCCAGACCAACTGCGGTGGAAGGCGTGGATCGCGGCCAATGCCGACCGCACGATCGAGATCGCCAGCCGCTTCAATTGGTCCCGGTTCAACAACCGCGGCGCCAAAGCGGCCCGAGGCGACTACCTCCTGTTCCTGAACGACGACATCGAGGTGCTGGACGGCGAGTGGCTGCACGACCTGGTCGAGCAGGCGCAGCGGCCCGAGATCGGCGTGGTCGGCCCACAACTGCTCTACGCCGACGGGCGCGTGCAGCACGCCGGCATGTTCCTGGCGGAGAAGGCCGCGCGGCACGCCTTCCGGTTCTATCCGCGCGACGAGCCCGGCCCGTTCGGCCTGGCCCGGACGCAGCGCGACGTTATCAGCGTCACCGGCGCCTGCATGCTGATGCGTCGTGCCGTGTACGATGCCCTCGGCGGCTTCGACGAGAGCCACGCCGTCATCAACAACGATCTCGACTTCAACCTGCGCGTCCGCCGCGCCGGCTACGCGGTGCTGTTCACCCCCTATGTCAGCCTGGTGCACCACGAGATGGCGAGCCGGGCCGAGATCAGGGACATCTTCGACTCCGTCTCGTTCCAACGTGAATGGGGCAACATCTTCCTCAAGGGCGACCCGTATTTCAGCCCGCATCTGTCCCTGGACAGTGACGACTACCTGCCCGATGCCGAGCCGGTGCGCCAATTCACCGTCGGCCACCCTGTCGTGGCGAAGGACGCGATCCGGCGCATCCTGGCGATCAAGGTCGACCATATCGGCGATTTCGTCACCGCCTTCCCGGCTTTCCGCAAGATCAAGCGGCATTTCCCCAATGCGGAGCTGACGGTGCTCGCGGCCAAGGCATCGCTGGCACTCGTCGCGATGGAGCCCGCCATCGACCGCGCGATCGAGTTCAACTTCTTCCACGCCCGCTCGGAAAAGGGGGAGCGCGCGATGGGCCAGAAGGCCTTGCGCGACCTGCAGGACCAGCTGTCCCGCGAGCGGTTCGACCTGGCCATCGACCTGCGCCGCCAACCCGAGACGCGCCAGATCCTGCGCCATACCGGTGCCCGTTGGCTGGCCGGCTTCGACCGCGGCTACGCCTATCCCTGGCTGGATTTTTCCGTCGAATTCGAGGGCGACCTCGCCAACCACCTGAAGCACGAGCACGTGGTGGACAGCCTGGTGCACCTGGTCGACGCCATCGCGGCCAATTGCGATCCGGACCGTGACGTCCTGGGTGCGCCCGCCGCACGCGGCCCGGCGCGGGACGGGATCGCGGCCTTGCTGCTGGCGAACGGGCTCCCTCCGGACCGCCTGGCCGCACCGCTCGCTTGCCTTCACACCGGCGCCGGGTCGGTGAACAAGCAATGGCCCGGCGCGTCCTTTGCCGGCCTGATCGATCTGCTGGCTGCGGAGGCGGGCGCCACGGTGATGCTCATCGGCGGCCCGGACGAAGCCGTGGCGGTCGCCGCCTTGCTCAAGCTGGTCCGCCATCCTGCCGCAGTGGTCAATCTGGTTGGGAAAATCCCACTGAAGGATTTGCCCGGCGTGATCGCGGCGGCCGACCTGTATGTCGGCAATGACAGCGGGCCCAAGCATATCGCCGCGGCCCTGGGCGTGGCGACGGTCGGCATCCATTCCGGCACGGTCGATGCGGGCGAATGGGGGCCGATGGGGCCGCACAGCCTGACGATCCGGCGGGAGATGACGTGCAGCCCCTGCTATCTTGCCCGCGCCGCCGACTGCCATCGCGGGCTCGCTTGCCTGACCGGCCTCCGCGTGGCCGATGTCTGGCAGGCGAGCCGGCGTATGCTCGCTTTGGCATCACCACGGGCAGTGCCCGCCGAAGGGTACGAAATTCTGCTTAAAACACCTTAGAGCTACCAGTAATTAGCTTCGGAGACGATTGCGCCGTGTCAAAAATAGCCTTCGTCGGCAACTCCCAGGCGTCAGCGGTCAAGGACGCCTTTGATTACTTCGTTCAGCCGCATCTTGGTTGGGAGACGGTCTACGTCCGGACCGACGACACCGGGGCACCCGTATCGGATGCGAGCACCTTCCGCGATGTCACCACCTGCGTCCGGGTGGTCATGGATCCAGCCGAGCTATCACCCCCGCCCGGCCTGGACCCATCGGTTCGGATTGTCGACATACCACTCGTCATGGCTGGATGGCTTTGGCCTTATCATGGAACGCGGCACCCCCATGCCGGACGGTTGAAGTACAACCTCGACGCCATGGCCGATTGTGCCGACGCTTTTATCAACCGTTACATCGAAAGCGGGCTGGACGAGGAACAGACCGTCACGAATTACATGCAGATCGACGCCAAATCGATTGTCGGCTTGGACCGTCGCTACGAATTGCTCATGGCAAAGCAGCGCGAGCGGGACCGGGTCACGGGATTTGCCACCGCTGATTTCATCGAAAGCCACATTCGAACCGAGCGGCTGTTCTCGACGCCCTACCATCCGACACTCAGCCTCGAGCGCTACCTCGCCCTCGAATGTTTCAGCCGACTGGACGTGCCGAACGAGATCCTCGGCACGGTGGAGGAATACTTCACCGACACATTCTACCCGCGCCTTCAGGCGCCGATTCACCCGGTTGTCGCGCAGCATTTCGGTCTGGCTTACGGCGGCCCCGACGACACGTATCAGTGGCTGAATGCCGGCCGGGTCACCTTCGCGGATTACATCAGGCGCTACCGGATCTGGGACACCGACGTCGAGCTCGGCGCCGGGCTCGATCTGTTCAACAACAGGCAATTCGAAGAGGCCATCGAGCAGCTTCGGCAAGCGGTCGTGAAGACCCCGGATTCCGGCATGGCCAATCTGTTCCTGTGCGAAAGCCTGCTCGCGACGAACCGGCCAGCCGAGGCTGCCGCGGCCGGGGAAGCGGCCCTGACGCTCCTGGCAAACGATTGGCGTTTGCAGCGCGTCGTCGGTGTGGCCATGGCCATAGCCGGGCAGCATCAAGACGCAGTGCCGCACTACCGCCGTTCGATCGAACTGCACAAAGGCGGGCTGCAAACCTATATCGACCTATCGTTCTCGCTATGGCAGTTGGGCGAGCTCAAGGACGCGGCGGCAGCGGTGAGAATTGCCCTCGCGATCAATCCGACCGACCCCCACGCTATCGCACGCCTCACCGCTATCGAGCGGCAGATCGCTGAAGCGACCCCCGTGCTTTCGGAGCCTGGGCTTGCGGAGCCCGTACTTCCAGAGTCTGGGCCTGAACTAGACCTGTCCTGGAAGTCACCGCTCCTCCGTCTGAGCGACGGCTTCAAACCGCCCGAGCCGATGCTTGTTTGGGGCGAAGGCGGTCGTGCCGTCCTGCAGTATGAGGGCGCAACCCAGACCATCGAGCAGGCCCTGGTCATAGAGGCCGGCCCACAAGCCGGCACGAGCGTGCGGATATCGGTCTCTATCAACGATTTCGCCATCGGGGAGGATGTGTTCGGGGACCGAGCTCGGCTGACGTTCCGTATTCCGGCCCATATCCTGTCCGAGGGCTGTCGGATCTGCCTCGACTACACGCCAGAAAGCACCGCCGTCGCATTCTTCACCATCCTTCTGCACGACATCGACCCGGCAATGGATCTTGAGAACCCTCGGACGCAGGCAGGTCTGCTGCTCAACAGCCCACTCGAGGCCGACGCCGCAGCCGCCGCCTACAAGGAGGTGACCGGGTTCGACGCCCGGACGCTCATGCTGAATTTCGAGAGTCTTGGCTCGGATTGCGAGTTCGGGTTGGTGCAGCGGGAATGCGACGCCGAGCCTCTCGGCCTGCTGCGTTTCTCCACGGTACCGCTCTTGCCGCTTGTCACCGGCCTCGACACAGACTTTGCAGGTGTCGATGACCGCAGCGCGCTCGACTTCGAGATCGACCCATCCGACGAGTACATCGCGCTGCAGCGGCACTACAAGCTGCGTTACCACACCTTCCAGTACCAGGCCGATATTACCCGCGATGCGATGTATGACAGAGAGCTTAAGAAACTCTCCTTTCTCCGGCGGAAGTTTCTCGAGCAGCTCACGTCAGGCGGCAAGATCTTCGTCTACAAAAGCTGGGACCGCTGCCAGCTACCCCAGATCGAGACGCTGTACCGTTCGATCCGGGCCCATGGATCGAACGCCCTGCTTTGGGTGACGCAAGCCGGTGACGGCGACACACCGGGGTCCGTTCGCGAGGTCTACCAGGGTTTGTACCTCGGCACGATGCGACGCTTCTCACGGCCGGTTGTCGGCCAGGATCATCGCGACATCGCCGAGTGGATCGAGCTCTGCCACAACGCCTGGGAGCTCCATAAAGGCGACCTGGCTTCCCGCGAGGAAGTTCAGCCAGCCCCCGAAGCGATCATGCTCTCGTCGCCGCCAGCTCCGCTCGAAGCCAGTCCTCCCCTGGACGAACCCGAAACCGCCGCAGCAAAGCCCACCCTCTCTGAAACACCGGATCCGGTCGGTGTCACCCACGAGGACGACCCGGCGCCGGCGTTGATCGATGCGCCCCCGCTCGCCATCCCTGTCCAGCAGCCCCGACCCGAAGACAAACCCGCAGCTGTACCGCAACCACGCGGCTGGTTCAGGCGCCTCTGGAGCAAACTCGTGGGTTGAACGGGAAAAGCGTCAGGGACACGGGCTCGCCGGAGAGCATTTGCAGCCCATCCGACCAGCATCCTATGATGCAGGAAAATACACCATCACCCGTTTTTGAAACGCGAGATCATTTTGTGAGATCGGCCGCCGACAGCTTAACTGTCTCCTTCGGCAGTGACGGTAATGCCGCTCCCTTTTGCACCTTCGGCTGGTCCGAGCCAGAGCCGGGTGAGACATGGTCAGTCGGTCCTCAGTGCATGCTGGAGCTGCCCGTGGCGACGCCGGGCCCTCATGCGCTCATTTTGCGGCTCCGGCCCCACGTCAACGGGGAGCGTCTGCAAGCGCAGCGCCTCGGCCTTATCGTGAACGGGGTTCGGTTCGTAACCTTCACGCTGGAAGGCCCGACGACCCGGGCCTGCATCATCCCGGGTGACATCATCGGCAATCGATCGAAGGTCAAACTTCTATTCGAGACGCCCGGTGCCGTGTCTCCGGAGCATATCGATGGCAGCCCGGACCGGCGCCCCCTGGCCGTTGCCTTCAGCCAAGCCGTGCTCCGCCCAGTGATGCGTGAACCCGATATCAGTGATCAAGCCGGCGCAGACGTGGAATCAAACTCGCAAGCCGAGGCGATGGGGTTTGCGGACATCATGCTGCAGTTCGAAAGTCTCGGAGAAAATTGTGAGTTCGGGCTGGTCCAGCGTCACTATCAGGCAGAACCCTTGGGCTTGTTCAGGTTCTCCAGCACGCCTCTGCCGAAGCTACTCCTGGCGCTCGAGCAACAACTCGACGGACTTGGGGAACGGGGTTCGCTGACGGTCGGCGTCTCGTCCAGCGGTCACGAATTGATGGTGGAGGACCAGAGATTCGGTTTTCTGTATCACGCCTGGGTCAAGACAGGAGAGCAGACGATCGAAGCCGTGCAAGACCGCGAGCTGAAACGCCTGCCGTTCCTGAAGCGCAAGCTGCTCCAAGACATGGAACTCGGCGAGAAGATCTTTGTCTTTCATGCCATGCGCTCGATCCCGGAGGATGAGGTGTTTCCGCTGGCGGCGATCCTGCAGTGCTATGGTCCGAACACCTTGTTGTTTGTGACCCTCGCTGACCACGATCACGCCGCGGGCACGGTCGAGATCCGGTCTGCGGGTTTCCTGGTCGGCTACCTGGACCGGTTTGCACCGCCGGAGGATGCTATCGATGCCTCCTTCGAGGCTTGGGGCAGCATCTGCCGCCAGGCTTCCCGCATACACCGAGCAGAAGAGCGACGCCTGTGCCGTGAAGGTGGTGAGCGCGCCTAGCCTCTACCGCGTCAGACCTTGGCCACGCCGGCCGGGTTGGACGCAACACAACGCCACGTTTCTCGACACTCACCCGTGCTTTTGAATAAACGGCGAGAGCAAGTCCCGTAGGCGACCATAACCAGCTCCCAACTGAGCACACAACGCTGGCCAGGAGACTTCGACATCTGCTTTCAAGGCATGAAGCCACGCCAAGGCTGATTCAGCCCCGGGACTGCATCAGGCGATGACCTGTCCATTAACTAGCCGGCTCGCTGTTGAGTATCTCTCCTGGAGCATACGGGTCTGGCACCCTACGACATCAAAAACGTCAGCGAGCGGAAAGCTATCTGGTAGCAGCGATCCCGCCAGAAGTTCACCTGGCCCGCTTCACCATCTGCCGCAAGTATCCTCTGTCTTCACGCTCGATGAGTATGGATGGCCGGGATCATGGCACCCGATCAGTGTGCCGCCATCAGCGGGATATCGGCTGACGGTGCCTACCGGCTTTCAAATGCAGAGTGATTGAGCAACGTACCAAGCCAGCGACTTGGAGTAGGCTCGCACGAGCTTATAGATGCCACCCGGGATGATCGCCCCCTACACTGTTCTGATGCGGTTGTTACGCAACGGCCGGAACAGCGCACCAGCCTCATTCTCGCCGTGCCCAGCCGCCTCGCGGTAGTCGTGAATGAGCGCCGCCCTGCCTGGATGCAGGGGCACGTAGCGGGTCTTGTCGCCCTAGCCTTGCACGGGCAAATGGGGGACGCCGCCGCGACGGGCGTGCTGGGCGTGCTGGGCGTCCTTCACCCGCAACTTGCTAGCTCGTCCTGGCGCAATGCGTGAAAAGTAAGCGGTGCGGCGGCGGCATCTGGTGGTTCGGTCGGTTTGATGATCCGCTTTCGGCAAGGATGCGATCACGACGGACTTCGATGTAGAGGACACGGCAACGGTTTGCGCTGCTCTCATGCAAATGGATGACGACGCACGAGGCATTGGGAGATAATTCGCCTGTTGGATTGAACGCCCTGGCCCATTCGGAGCTGATATGACGAACTACGTTGCGACCTCGGGCAACCCGATCGACAGCATCACTCTCTCCAGTGGCGACACTTTGGTCGTCAGCAGCGGCGGCACCGCCAGCGGCATTATCATTGACGCGGGCGGGTCGGAGCAGGTCGCGGCCGGCGGCACTGCGGCGGCAACCACGGTGAACGCAGGCGGCAGCGCCACGATCTCGCTCGGCGGCGTCGCGAACGGGGTGGTGGACAGCAGCGGCGGCACGGTGGTGTTCACAAACCCCGTGCTGAGCGGCGCCACGTTCACTTCCATTGGCTACGGCCAGACCTTCAGCGGCGTCACGGAGCTGACCGGCGCAACCGTCGAACTGCTCAATCCGGCGATCACGGGTCAGTTCACGCTCGACATCGCCTCTGGCGGCGTTGTCGTCAACGCGGCGCTGACCAGCGGCGGCAGCCTCACGGTGCAGGGAGGGGCCAGCTTCGCCGACAATGTCGGCGCCGGGGGCGAGCAGGTCTTCAGCGGCCTGGCCAGCGGCTCAATGGTCAGCGGCGGCACCGAAATCGTCTATGGCGGGGTCGCCAGCGGAACCAGCCTGATCGCCGGTTCCACCCAATTGGTGGTCAGCTTCATTACCCCGGGATCGGCAGTGCAGACCTCGCTCATCAGCAGCACCGAGGTCGTGCGCGGCGGCGTCGCGGACGGCACCATCGTGGGCTCTGGCGCACTGCAAATCTTCGACGAGGGCACCGGCAGCGCCAGTGGCACGATCCTGAACAGCGGCGGCATCGTATTGGTGACCCCGGGCGCTGTATTCCTGAATCCAGTGTCTAACGGCGGCACCGTCATCTCCTCGGGCGTGGCGCTCGTCAGCAACCTGCTTGCTGATGCGTCCGCGCCGCCGGTGGTGGCGATCGAAACCGGCCAGAACGACGCAGTGGCGCAGTCGCAGGTTGAGTTCGTGCTGGCCAGCGGCGCCGCGACCAGTTCGGTGGTCAACGGCCAGCAATCCGTGTTCAGCGGCGGCGTCGCGAACGGCACCATCGTGACTAGCAATGGCGAGCAGAACGTCTACGCCGGTGGCCAGGCGACCAGCGCTATGGTGAATGGCGGCTCCATCAGCATCCTGGGCGGCACCGCCACGGGAATGGTGCTGTTCAACTACGCCGATGCGGCGGTCGTGAGCGGCAACGCAAATGCGACCGTCGTCAGTGGCACGGCAGACTTCCTGGTGGAAACCGTGGGCACCGCTTCCGGCACCATCGTGTCGAGCGGCGGGGTGATCGAGGTAATTTCCGGCGGCGTCGCCAGCGCCACCCAGATCGGCTTCGGCGGCAGCGCCACCATCTCGGAAGGCGGCCAGGACAACTTCGCGCAGGTGGCGTCCGGCGGCATCGACATCGTCTACTCTGGCGGCCTTGCCAGCGGCGCCGTCATCAGCAGCGGCGGCACGTTATCGTTGCAGACCAGTGGCCAGGCATCCGGCACCCAGTTGCAACAGGGCGGCGCGATCATCCTGCAGAACATCGCCGTCAGCTCGGGCGGGATGGCCAGCTTCAATTACGCGACTGACGTGCTGACCGTGACCGAAGGCGCCGAAAGCTACACGCAGACGCTGTCCGGCAACTACGCGGGCGAGTATTTCCACGCGGCCGCCGTCCCCACCAACGCATCGGCCACGCAGGTCACGGTCAACACCACGGCCTGCTACTGCCCCAGCACCCTGATCCGAACCAACCGCGGCGAGATGCCGGTGGAGATCCTGGCCATCGGCGACACGGTCGTGACTGCCTCTGGGGAGCATCGCCCGATCAAGTGGATCGGCCGCCGCTCCTACGCCGGGCGCTTCTTGGCATCGAACCCGGCCACGCACCCGATCCGCTTCCATGCCGGGTCTCTCGGTGATGGCCTACCCCGCCGTGACCTCCTGGTGTCTCCCGAGCATGCAATGTTTCTGGACGACCTTCTGATCCCGGCGCGTTGCCTGGTGAACGGCAGCACCATCCTTCGGGATCACGTCGAGCGCGTCGACTACTACCACGTCGAGCTCGATACCCACGACGTGCTGCTGGCCGAGGGCGCTCCGTCCGAGAGCTACCTGGACGACGATAGCCGCGGGATGTTCCACAATGCGAGCGAGTTTGCGGCGCTGTATCCAGATGCGCTGCGGTCGGACGGATTCTGTGCCCGGCGAGTGGAGCAGGGGCCCGAGCTCGAGGCGATCCGGCGGCGGCTGGCGGCGGCGGAGAAGCTGGCGCTAGCGGCCGTAGCCTCACACGCATAACCCCGCCGGCACGTCCTAGCGGGTAGTTTTGCTGGCCGCCGATACCCCATTCGCGCCAGCATTCCAGAAGATAGAGCGCCTGGACTCGCCTTAGTTTTTAACGACGGGGAGCTTCACATCGTTCTGACGTCATATTTCGACAAGCCCTCCGGGGCAGACGAGTTATACAGAGCATGCACGACGTTCGGATCGCTGCCTAACAACGCCGCCGTTCCCGAATACTTGCGCCCCTTTAAAAGAAACGACGCGCCCTCAAGGTGCCGAAATCGAGTTCCCGAACCGAGACGCGCCACGCTGAGCCTGCGGGCAACGGCCGATCAATGAGAACGCCAGCCGGCTTCGACCGCTGGCTGAAGCGCTACGGTTGGCGCCTCATGCTGGTTGCCCTTGTCGTGTCCGCGCTCGTCCGCGCATGGGCGATGTGGCGGCACTCTGTGCTGGCTTGGTGAGTGCGTGCAACGGGTGCGGGATGAGGCCGGGGCATTCCGGGTGATCTACGTGGCCAAGCGACCGGAGGCGGTGTTCATGTGCCACCGCAGCAGCCGTTCCCGGCCTGCGGCCAGTTCGGCCTCATGCCGACGCTGGCGCATCCGATCTGGCCGTTGCCGGATTCGTTCGGCCGCACTTCCAATCGCTTGCAGAAGCCGCTCAAGCGTGTGCGCGACAGCCGATCCACGCCTCCTGGATCACCGCCACCAGGGCCTTCTCCGACGTCTTGCGCGGCTCCAGGAAGGGCGGGAAGTAGCTGCCCTGCCGCAGCTTGGGGATCCGAAGCTGTAAGCTCCCCAGCCGCGTGCCCAGCGTTCGGTCACGATAGCCGTTGCGGTAGAGGATGCTCTGTGCGCGATGCTCCTCGAGAGACGCGAGACACGGCGGCGATCGCGTCAGATCCCGTGGCCGAGCTACCGCGATGGTAGTGGCGCGTCAGCCGGCCGCGATCTATGCGCCGACCAGTCCGGCAACCCGCGGCACGCGGTTACGTCGCGCCAGCCCCTCTTCCATCAGGAAGGCGAGGACCGCGTCGACGAGTGGCCCCCTGACCTCCTCGGGCAGCTGAATGGCCGGTAACCAAGTCCCGTTTGCGTCTTTGAAGGTTGGCAGCCGGACGGAGGTTTTCTCGTCCAGCCCGCGGCGGCAAGCCAATCACCAAGGACGAGGGTGGCGTAGAATGGCGATAAAGGGCGCCTTCCGAGAGTCCGCACCGATTGGGGAAAGTGGAGAGCAAACCCTGTCGGCGGGACTCAGGCCCAGTGTGGACTTTCGGAAGAAAGCGTCAGAACCCGGACGTAACAGCCCGACCTGCGATGACCTTAGGAGCGACGGGCGGCCGGGATGGCTTGATGATCACCCCCTGGTTGGTGATGTCCACCCCACGCGGCAGGAAAACCAGCACAGTTCCGGCCGGATCGGCCTCAGCGCGTCCACATCCGGGCTGCGATGGCGCGGGGATGGCGTGGTGTGGTGAACGCTACCGAGTAGCGCGTCGGGCGACACGCGCAGCACGAGGTTGTAGCGTTTGAACGGCGAGGCTTCGGCCGAGAAGCCGCCCTGGTCCTGCGCCATCGACGTCTGGCGGCACGATAGTCTCACTCAACCCATCAAGCGCGTGCGACGGTGCGACACGGCAAATTCGTGCTGCTGCCGAAGCGATGGATCGTGGAGCGCACGATTGCCTGGCTCAATCGGTATCGCCGTCTGGACAAGGATTGGGAGTGCCTGAACCGAAACGCCCTCGCCTTCCTACGCTGGGCATCTGTCAGGCTGATGGTGCGAAGGCTCTGTCAAAGCGCCTCATGATCTTGGACCGACTCTTATTGGCACGCAGCATTTGGCCAAGAGTGTGCCAAAATTCATGAGCAACAGCCAAAGCAATTGCAACCGAGGAGCCCCTTTGACTACACAACAGACGCACAAGCAGAACGGCGACCCGGCAGCTCGCGTTGAACATAGCGGCCGTCGGCATCATATGTTAATTGCGGGAACTGGACGAGCCGGCACTAGCGCACTCGTGCGATACCTGACCGCTCTTGGCCTTGAGACGCACCTCTCCAAAAATGGCGAAGCTGCTGCATGGTTCGATTCAGCTCAAGCTGGCTTAGAAGACCTCCCGGTCTCTACGATCACTCCGGACTTGCCCTTCGTAATCAAGTCTCCTTGGTCGTACGAATTTGTCGATGATATACTTTCCGACCCGAATATCGAGCTAGATGTCGTGATCGTGCCAATCCGCGATCTAACTGAGGCGGCAGCAAGCCGCACTATCATGCAGGTCCAGGCAATACACCAAGACTCCGACTGGATGGCGCAGCTGTCAACCACATGGGAGCACTGGGCATCGACGCCTGGCGGCACGATATTTTCACTCAACCCAATTGATCAAGCGCGTCTACTGGCAGTGGGTTTTCATCGATTACTTGAGCGCGTGGTTCGGGCTGACGTACCAATCGTCTTTCTTGCCTTCCCGAGGCTGACCTCAGACCCAGATTATCTGTTCGACAAACTGTCTACAGTGTTACCGATTAAGGTCTCGATCGAAGGGGCGAGAGAGGCGCATGCGGCTACATTCAGTGCGGCCATGGTCAGGGTCGAAGATGAACTGAGCGGCGAGACCGAGGCATCATCTCTTTCAGGCGAGTTCAAAGGTCCAAGTCTTCGTGCCCTGGACAATGCCGCCCTAAGACGCGGCCTTGTCCAGTTGCGCAAGCAGTTCGCTAAAGCCGAAGGAAGCCGTAAGACTCTGGAAACGGAGGGTGCCAAACTGCGCGAACAACTCGAGCACCAGCAGTCTCAGGCGGCCGAAGCTGAAGCAATCCGCGCGGTGCTGGAAGGCGATTGCGCCAAGCTGCATGAACAACTCGAGCACCAACGGTTTCAGGCGGCCGAAGCTGAAGCAACCCACGCGGTGCTGGAAGGCGATCGCGACATGCTGCGCGAACAACTCGAGCACCAACGGTCTCAGGCGGCCGAAGCTGAAGCAATCCGCGCGGTGCTGGAAGGCGATCGCGACATGCTGCGCGAACAACTCGAGCACCAACGGTCTCAGGCGGCCGAAGCTGAAGCAATCCGCGCGGTGCTGGAAGGCGATCGCGACATGCTGCGCGAACAACTGGAGCACCGGGGACAACTGCAGCGCGAAGTCTTGGCTCTTCGATCAAGCAGGTCCTGGCGAGTTACACGGCCTTTGCGCGCCCTATCGGAAGCCATGAGGTCTGCCTCACGATCGCACTAAGGGTGGGTCTTCTGACGCTCGACGCTATTCAGCACGTTTTTAGGGTCTGCGGCCGGACCGGGTGCAACGCAGTTGAGATGGTGCCGTCAGGCTGGACAGGTGCGGCGGCAAAGTTCAACGCGTTCATCGCCTCGTTGGCCTTGGCGTCCCGCCGGATTGCACGATCAATGGCTCCTCGAAGGTGCCTCCGATCATCCTGCAGCGAGGCAGCTCGAGACTGTGAACCATACACGCTTGGCTGCTCGTCATCGACGACTGCCGTTGACTCCCCTGCCCCCAAATGAAAAGAAGGGCGGCACCTCTCGATGCCGCCAAAGTTTAGGGAGGAAACGTCCAAGAATGCGGCGCAAGCGCCGCGGCTTCAGTAAGCCACCCTGCCACTTAGCTGGCAAGCGATTTTGTGCGGCGCAACATGCCGGGAGCCTGACTCTCAAAACAGCGTTCCTAAATGCTCCCAGTACACCCGACTGCAAGTGCAATTAGTTCTGATGACGCCCGCCGCAGCCGCCAACGAATGCGCGCGTTCTTGCGCCCAGGCATTTGGAGCGGACGACATGAGCGCGGTGATGGATATCTACCTGACGGGGCTGCGCAACCAGCACGCCGTCGAGACGCAGGCGATTGGGACTATCCAGAACGAGTTGCCGCGCATGAAGCCGTATCCCGAGCTGCATGCGAAGATGCAGCAGGACAAGGATCAATCAGAAACCCAAGCCGCTCGGCTAGACGACCTGCTCGCCAAACACGGCAGCAGCAAATCGTTGGCGAAGGAAGCGGTAACCGGAGCCGTCGCGACAGTGGCGGGCTTCGCCCACGTCACTGCTGCCGACGAGGTGCTGAAGAACGTGCTCGCTGCGGTCGCCTTCAAAGCTTACGAGATCGGCTCCTACAAGGTGCTGCTTGCTCTCGCAGAGGCGGCTGGAGCCACAGCCGACAAGGCTGCGCTCGAGCAATCGATGCGAGAGGAGCAGGACATGGGCGACTGGCTCGGCAGCCATCTTCCCGGGTTCGTCCATGCCTACCTCAACAATCAAAGTAAGGGCGAGACAGCCGGCGTTTGAGGTTGGAGACGGGCCTCCAATAAATCTGATGAAGTTATGGGAGAAGCAGATGGACGACGAGCGGATTTGGGGCTCCGAGCAGGGTCTTTGGACGGGTGATCCAGAGAACTATCGCGTCACGATCGATGAGCAGTGCCTTATGGTGCTACCAGCCAAGCCCTTCATCGTGACCGGAAGGCAGGCTGCGGAGGCGGTGTCCGCCACGCCCCGATGGTCCAGCGTGATATTGGGGGACCGGCAGGTCGCTCGCCCGCAAGAGGGACTGATTGTGATTGCCTATACGGCACGGGCCGAGCGGCAGGGCGAGCAACCTTATGAGGCGCATTGCACGACGGTCTACCGTCGCCTTGAGCATGATAAGTGGCGGGTGATTCAGCATCAGCAGACGCCACCTTTAGCCGGCTCGACCCAGGCGTAAGGACAGGAGATCTCGGCCGCGTCGACTTGCCAAGTGGTGGGGCTGGCGCGGCACGCCAGCGCTTATCGCCTCGACACCTACTAGGCGGAGGCTCGTGCGGGACTGACATCACTGAGCGGGTCTGATCGTGCATTCTACATCGGAGTGGCGCGAACCTCTCGACTGCGTAGCACTTGCCTGCTCCATCCGACCTTGATTCGACGCACCACTTCACACCAACGTCCGACAACAAACGATTCACGTTTTATTACGGGGACATACTGCGCGACTTGGTTTTCTATGTGGCCATGGACGCGACCAATATCTTCCGGCTGATCGAAAACGACATAGCCACCGTGGTCATCGCGTCGGAGCGCCTAAGGGCGGAAATTGGTATCCTGCTCCAATCACAAGACCAGGCACATTGGTGGACGGCTAAACAATACCGTGCGGACGATGTTAGCGAAGTAACTCGTCACTGAGATTACACAATCCTACGGTGCCGACCTAAGTAGGCGACGTCGGGTTTTCCAATCGACTGCTCCATATCAGCCTGAAGTTGACTGACCGCTCTACTGAATGCACGCGTTTGCTCGAGCAAGGTTGCCAGATTCTCTGCCGGGCTCAGGCCGAGATATTCGGGAGTGCCACCATGCTGAGGTTCCGTTTGACTTGAGCGGTCACCGGAATCATGCGGCAAACCATAGCCCTTGTCACAGCCCACTGTGACCGGATGATGGGACGTCGGTGCTGGAAATCTTAACGGGCGGCTTCCGAAGTGTCTTGAGAGCACGTCTTTAGTCTCCCGTGTAAGAGACTGATTTATATATCTCGGGCGCCTCGAAGTCCATGTAGGGCAAGCGGCTTCTGAGCCCTTTCACGCAGATGTGCCGTCTTGAGCATTTCGCGCGCCCAACCGGCCGGCTACGCCGCCATCTTCCCAGCCACCATCGCCAGCCGCCGCCGGATCGCTTCCAACTCGTAGCCGTCCGTCACTTTGGGCCCGCAGAACTGGCCCGGATCGCCAGCGTCCGGGTATAGTGTCGCGAACTCGTGCGCGTTGTGGAACATGCCGCGGCTCTCATCGTCCATGAAGCTTTCCGATGGCGCCCCCTCGGCAAGGATCACGTCGTGGGTGTCGAGTTCGACGTGGACGTAGTCCACCTGCTCAACGTTAGCCCGAATGATGGTGCTACCATTCACCAGGCAGCGCGCCGGGACCAACAGACCATCCAGGAACATCGCATGCTCCGGTGACACCAGTAGGTCACGGCGTGGCAAGCCGTCACCGAGCGATCCCGCGCGGAAGCGGATTGGTTGCACGTTGGGATTGGCAGCCAAGAACCGCCCGGCGTAGGAGCGGCGGCCGATCCAGCGCACCGTTTTTATCTGGCCATTGGCCGTCAGAACGCTGTCGCCGATCGCTAGGATCTCCACCGGCATGTCGCCGCGGTTCGTCAGGATCAAGGTGCCGGGGCAATAGCAGGCGACACCCTCGGCCGACACCAGCGTGCCGCCCGCGCCGTCGCCCGCCACTTGGAACAAGTCCGACGCGTAATCTCCTGCGAGCTGAAGGCTCGCCTGCATCCCGCCCGCGCTCACCGTTAGCAGGTCCGTATTCGGGTCGACGAAGGCGCTAGCGCCCGTCGCAAAGGCGAGGGCGGTGAAATCCACTGCGCCACCGATCGACAAAACGATGTCCGAAGCAGCACCGCCGGCCAGGAGAAAGGTGCCGCCCGGATCGATCTGCGTCGCCGTCGCGACACCGCCGCTCTGCACAGCCTGGATGCCGCCGCTCGCCACCGTGTCGGAAACCGCCAGGCCGTAAACGTCCTCCCGGCCACCGATGATCTGCGTGGCCGAGGCGGTGCCGCCGGATGAGACCGCCAACTCGCCGGGGTCGTTGACCCGGATGCCGTTCACCGTCGCGCCATCGTCGATGGTCTCGACGCCGCCGTCATTGACCTGGTTGCGGATCCCGGTGGCACCCTCGTCGAAGGTCACGCTGCCGCCGCTATTGACGACGACGTTGCTGATCGTGCCGCCGTCCTGCACGCTGACGCTGCCGCCGCTGACGATCACCAGGTTGCTGAGTGTCTCGCCGGAGCCGACCGCGATGGCGGTGCTCACGACCTGCGCGGACAGCGTGACGGCCAGCAGCCCAGCCGCCGTTGCGCCCGCGGTGAGCGCCAAGCCGGCCAGGCTCGCGTCGGCGAGTGCGATCGTGAACAGCTGCCCACCATCGTTGACCGCGATCGTGGCCGCGCCCCCACTGGTAACGACGCTGGCCGTCGCGCCGGGCAGGGCTAGCGCGGAGAGCACGAGGGTCTGCGCTATCGCTAAACCGCCGACGACGCCGGTGTAGTCCTGCGGCTGGTCCACGACCAAGCTGCCCGTAGCACCGGCCGCGAAGGTCACGTTTTCGGCCGAGGCGCCGCCGAGTTCGAGCGTGCCGGTGGCGCTGATCGTGGCCGTGCTCGACCCGGTGATGGGCCCGGCCACCACGAGGCTGCCTTTCTCGACGGCCAGGTTCGTCTGGTTGACCGTCCCAGATAGAGTGAGCGTGCCGGTACCGACCTTGTCGAGTGTCGCCTCACCGCCGACATTCGGGACATCGGTGAAACGCAAGCCGTTCGCCGAGTTGACGATGCCGCCATTGGTCACGGTGCCGGTTACCGTGCTGTCCAAGTTGGCGCCCCCAACCTTCAGCGTGTTGCCGCCGAGCGCGAACGTGCCCGGCCCGGCGATCGAGCCGATATTCACCGCTTCGGACGCCGCCGAGGCATCGACCTGCACCGAAGCGTCGGTGGTCGTCACCTGCGCGCTACCCCCGTCGCCACGACCGACGAACCCCAGCACGGCGCCGCTCGTCAGCGTAACGGTGCCACTGCCGAGGGTGCTGTCGCCCCCGAACACCATGACGCCTGCATCGGTGATGGTGGCTGTGCCGACGGTGCCGCCCAATGCGATGATCACGGCACCGGCCTGGTTGTCGATCTGCGCCTGGCCGAGATCGGCGCCGTCGCCGAGGACGAGTGCCCCGCCGCTCTCGTCGGTGATATGCGCCGTGCCACCCCTCGCCCCGTAGGCAAAGGCTGTTGCACCGCCGATCTCGTTGATGATCGTCGCAGCGCCCGCGGTCGCACTGTAGAACACCGTGGAGGGTGCCACGGTCTCGTCCTGGGTACCGGAATTCGTAATCGTGGGGCTGGCGTCGGCCGTCGCGTTGTCGAAGAAGTCGGTCAGCCCGTCTTGGGTGTTGTTGATCGTGGCGCTGCCGGGCGAACTGCCGTCGAAGAACAGCAATCCGCCGATCGGGGCGGACGACTGGCCCGGGAACGCTGCCACCGCCTGCTCGGCCCTGTATGCCGCGACTTCCGGTGTGGTGCCGCTCGACACGACGTCCGCGATAATCTGGTCGATCGCGCGCGACAGGTCCGTCGTGGTGCGCGCCTGGTTGTTGATCGTGGCGCCGCCCGCCGTCGTGCCGCTGGCGAAGGCGATCAGCCCACCGACATCACCGTTGACCGGGACGTTGTCGATCGTGGCCGACCCGGCGGTCGCCGCGTTGGCGAACAGCAATACGCCACCCGAACTCGCAGTCGCGTTCAGCATGATCGTGGCCGAGCCGGCGGTGCTGCTGTCCACGAAGATCCCAGCGCCCGCGCCGTTGACGCTGATCGCGGCGCCCCCGGCCGTGGTTTGGTTGGTGAAGGCGAACGCGCCGCTGGTAACGGCGATCGTGGCAGAGCCGGCGGTGCTCGAATCCTCGAACCACGCCGCCCCGCCGCTGCTGACGTTGATCGTGGCACCACCCGCGGTGCTGCTGTCCTGGAACAGCACCGCACCGGCGCTGGCCGCCGCAAAGGTCGCCGCCTCGAACCGCGGCAGGGTCGTGCTGGACCCGCTCTGCACCGTGCGGGCGCTGCTGACGATCTGCGGGGTGCTCGCGAACACGTCGAAGCCGGCGGTGCCGGCCGTGGCCCCGCCGGTGAACACCGTCACACCCCCGGCATAGACCGTGTTGGCGCCGGTAGCCGTGCTGTCGGAGAAGCTCAGCACGCCACTATTGTCGATCTTGATCCCGCCGCCCGATCCGCCAGGCAGGATCACCTCCGTGCCGGCATCGGTCACGTTGCCCTCGCCGCCGCCGGACGACACGTACAGCGTGCCGCCGGCGTCGATCATCGTGTTGTCGTCGCTGCCGCCGTTCAGGTCGTACTGGGTGCCGCCGCTCAGCACCTGGACGTCGCTGGCGGTGGCGCCGGGCTCGATATACTCGATGCCGCCGGCGCTGATGACGCCGCCTGACACCGTGCCGCCACTCTCGACATACAGGAATCCGCCACTCCGCACCGTGCTGCCGGATGCCACGCCGCCGGACGACACGTATTCGATGCCGCCGTTCTGGATCACGCTGGAAACGGTGATGCCGTTGGCTTCAATGACCTCCGTCACCCCGTCGCCGACGACGTTGTTGGAGACGGTGATCGCCCCCGTGCTGACGATGACGTTGCTGAGGGTGAATGTGCCCCCAATCAGCTCCGTGGCACCCGACTCGGCCGTCAGGCCCACGGCCGTGCCGCCCTCGAACTGCAGCGTGCCACCGGACAACACGGTGGTGTCGGTCACCTGCGCCGGCAGGCTGATGTATCCCGTGTTGCTCGCGGTATCGACCACGGTGCCGTCCGGTGCGATCTCGCTGATATAGACCTCGCCGCCGTCCTGCACGTCCTGGATGGAGTAGCCAGCCAGGCCACCGCTGACGTTCCCGTAGGACAGGGTGACCACGCCACCGCTACTCGTCAGCAGACCAAGTGGAACACCGTTGGACGTAAGGCTGGTAACCGGCCCCTGCGAGACCAGCACCTCCGTGCCGCCGCTGCCCACCGTCGTCCCGTCGATCTCGGCGGCGCCCGAGGTCACGATGATGGTTGTCAGCCCCGCAACCTGTATGCCGCCGGCCGTGATCTCCGCGCCTTGCACCACTCCGCCCAAGACGTACTGCGTCCCGCCGGCGACCTGGCTGTCCTCGGCCGTCCCGGAATAGATCGTCTGAGTGCCGCCGGTGCTGATGGTGGCAAAGCTGGCCACACCGCCGTCGATCTCCTCTGTACCGCCAGCGCCGACGTTGGTGTCGGCAGTCGTGCCGCCGCTACCGACGGAGAGATAGCCGCTGGCGGTGACGAAACTGTCCTCCGCCGATCCGCCTTCCCCGATCTCCCCGGTGCCAGTGCCGGTGATCGTCGTGTCCGTGACGTCGCCGCCGCTCACGACGTCCAGGGAATCGCCGTTTCCGATGAAGAGTCCGTCGGCGCTGCTTCCGCTCACATAGGGCATCACTGTCTCCGGCACGACTGCTGTGTTGCTGCCTGTCGAAGGTGTCCATCAACCGCCGGCGGCCACCGATTTGCTAGCGTCACCCCTTGCCCTCGTCGTCATCCGTTTGAATGACGCCCGACAGATGACGTCAGCGAAATTGGCGCACTCGTCCATTGTCCTGCGCCCTTTTGTGCCGCCGAGCGCTGGCGGGCTACTGCGTCACATCTTTGCCCAAAAGCGATGGCCTAGATGTCAGGGTTAAAGGAGCTTCCCGATGACTGACACTCTTTCAACCGTTCACCATACGCTCGATAGACAGACCAAGGGAGTGCCTGGGG
>CAXTCJ010000010.1:0-96576 GCA_964242215.1 uncultured Acetobacteraceae bacterium
CGCTCGTACATGATGTCCGCGCCGTCGCAGGTCGGCCCGGCGATGCAGACCGGGCCGGTCGTGTCGCCGTCATGCGGCGTCTCGATCCGATACTTGATCGACTCGCCCTCCGTCTCCGCCAAGCCACCGAAGCGGCCGATGTCGAGGTAGACCCACCGGGTCGGGTCACCCGGAATGCGCTGGCTGACCAGCACCACTTCCGCGTGCACCACGCCGGCATCGCCCACCATCGACCGGCCCGGTTCGATCAGGATCTCCGGCAAATCGTTGCCGAAATGCTCGGTCATCGCGTGCATGATCGCGTTGGCGAAGCGGTCCACCGTGGGCACTTCCTCGCGGTAGCGGATCGGGAAACCACCACCCAGATTGACCATCCGCAGATTGACGCCGGCGTTGCGCAGATCGCTGAACAGCATGCCGACGCGGCCGATCGCGACCTCGTACGCCGACGTGCACATCTGCTGGCTGCCAACATGGAAGGACAGGCCGTACGGGTCCAACCCCATCTCGCCGGCGCGGATCATCAGGTCGCGCGCATTGTCCACCGTGGTGCCGAACTTACGGGAGAGCGGCCAGTCGGCCCCCTTGTTCTCCACCAGCAGCCGGCAATACACGCGGCTGCCCGGGGCATGACGCGCCAGCTTCTCCAGCTCCTCCAGCGAGTCGAAGGCGAACATCTCCACCCCCGCCGCAAAGGCGCGCTGAATCGCCGACACCTTCTTTATGGTGTTGCCGAACGAGATCGTGCCAGGCGCCGCACCCGCGTCGAGGCACATGCTCACTTCCTCGAAGGACGCGGCATCGAAGGCGCTGCCCAGGCGGACCAGCCGCTCCAGGATCGGCGCCGCCGGGTTGGCCTTCACCGCATAGTAAATGCGCGCGAGCGGGAGGGAATGGAGGATCGAACGATAGTTCTCCTCCACGCGATCCACGTCGAGGACGAGGCACGGGGTGGCCGGACGCGAGTCGGCCAGGTACTGCGCGATCTTGGGGGTCATCGCACGAGAGCCTTCTGGATAGACGCCCACCTTTCCAGGCGATGGGCGAGAGTTGACGAAACGGTCGAACGAACCAGCGAAAAAGAACGATTGCCAGAACGCTTGACGTCGTTGCGTAACCCGGAGGCCAGAGGCACGTGCGTTGCTGCGTGGATCGCGCAAATAGGACCACGTGGGGTGAGGCGCAAGCGGTAATTCCATCTTGCATCAAGAAAATCGCACGCCGTCTTAACACCTTGTTAGAACAGGCCGTATCGAAGCCTTCGAGCAGATCGGATCACCATGCCGGACGCCGCCAACACGACTGACTCGCCGGTGCCTCCCCTGCCCGGCCGCGCCGACGTGATCGACGCGGCCCGGGCCACCGCCGCCGCCGATTCGCAAGCGCTCGGCCGGCTGGCCAGCAGCCCGGCGGACATCCCCTGGCTGGGCTGGAAACGCGTGCTGATGCGGACCTGGCGGGAGATCATCTCCGACCGGGTGTCGCTGGTGGCGGCCGGCTGTGCGTTCTACGGCACGCTGGCGTTGTTCCCGGCGATCTCGATGCTGATTTCGTTGTATGGCCTGGTGTTCGACCCGGCGACCGTTGAGCCGCAACTCGCCACCTTGCAGGACCTGCTGCCCCCGTCCGCGTTCCTGCTGATCTCGGAGCGGGTGCACATGCTGGTCGCGAAGCCGCAGGGAACGCTGACCATGAGCCTGCTGATCAGCACGGGGGTTGCACTATGGTCGTCGGCAACGGGCACCAAATCGATTATCTCGGCGCTCAACCTGGCCTATGAGGAGCGGGAGCGCCGGTCGTTTCTGCAGTTCCAACTGATTGCGTTCGCGATGACGCTGATGGCCCTGATGGGAGCCGTTCTCGGGCTCGGTTTCATCGTGGGGCTGCCGCCCGCGCTCGTGGCCCTCGGCTACGAGGGCAATACGGCGGTCTTGGTTCGCATTGCCAGCCTGATCCTGCTGATCGGGTTCGTGCTGGGTTCGCTATCTTTACTGTACCGCTTCGGCCCCTGCCGCCGGGCCGCGCGATGGGTGTGGATCACGCCGGGTTCGATCCTGGCCACGCTGCTATGGGTGCTCGCGTCAGCCCTGTTCAGCTTCTATGTCGGCCATCTTGCGAGCTACGACGCCACGTATGGCCCGCTCGGCGCCGTCGTCGGCGTCATGATGTGGTTCTTCGTTACAGTCTACGTTGTACTACTCGGCGCTGAACTGAATGCCGAGCTAGAATTACAGACGGCCCATGACAGCACCGATGGGCCGCCGCAACCGATCGGGAGCCGCGGCGCGTATGTCGCCGACCACGTGGCGCGACGCTAGGTAGATCGTCGGTCTCGTCCTCGGTCGCCTCGGCCACCTCGATCGGCGCGTCGTCGGCAGAGTCGATCGACACCATGCCGCGGCCGCGGCCGAGCAGCCCGATCTGCCGGGCGGCGCCCTTGGACAGGTCGATGATGGCGCTACGGCCGCCCATGCGGTCGTTCACCGTGACGACGACGGACTGCCCCGTTTCGCTCATCGTCACCCGCACGCGGGAGCCGAGCGGGATGCTGCGGCTGGCGGCGGTCAGACCCTCTTGGTCGAACACCTCGCCGGAGCTGGTGCGAAGCCCGTCATGCCGTCCGCCATACCAGGACGCGACGCCGACCGTCTGAGCGAGAGCCATACCTGGTAGCAAAGTGGCGATCGCGAGGACGGGGAGAAGCGTGCTGGTTCGTGACATACGTTCGTCCGAAGAAGTGCAACCGGGATAGGGTGCAGAACCACATAGTCTCTCGGCAGGGCGGGGATGATCAAGCGGTAACTAACCCGCGAGCCTGCGGAACGTTCCGGGTTTGACCTTGAGCCTGTGCCATATAGACCACACTACACTCTGAGAGGGTGAGATTTATACGCTCTTTATGTCAGTTTATTTCACATTAATACTTTCGGTTTAGTGTATTTCCCAAGTCTTCATTGGCAGATCACGGCGGCGGGAGGCCGCGCGCAACTAGCCGCAAAGTTGAGCAGGCGAACTCGAGAGGCGTCGCTTCGGCGCAACAGAGGCTGTGGCGCATCCGCCATTATCACGAAAATTGTGATCACGGCGTTGTGCAGGAACCTGCGCTTGCCGCCCGCTTCTGCGGTTCATTGGACGTGCACCTAACTGCATGCTAGGGCCGCCCGCTATGTCCGATCACCGCCCGCCGGGCCCCCCGCCTGGCCCACTGCCCCTGATTGCCGTGCTGAACGGGCCGAACATGAACATGCTCGGGCTCCGCCAGCCCGACTTGTATGGTGCAGGCACGCTCGATGACGTGGAGACGCTCTGCGCCGAAACCGCGGAGGCGCTCGATCTCGCCATCGACTTCCGGCAAACCAACCATGAGGGTGAGTTGGTCAGTTGGGTGCAGGAGTTCCGCGCCACGGCCTCCGGTATCGTGATCAACCCGGCCGGCTACACCACGACGTCGATCGCACTGATGGATGCGCTGCTCGCCAGCGAATTGCCCATCATCGAGGTCCACGTGACGAATATTCACCGGCGTGAGGAGTTTCGGCAGCACTCCTACGTGTCGCGCGTGGCTGAGGGAGTGATCTGCGGGCTCGGTATCCGCGGTTACGCCCTGGCCCTCAGCGCGATGGCCGCCCTGCTGCTCGACCGCTCGGAGCAACCATGAGCCGCTTGCCGATCGATACCGCGGAAATCCGCGCCTTGGCGGAGATCCTGGCCGACACCGGCCTGACCGAGATCGAAATCTCGGATGGCGAGAACCGCGTCCGGGTCGCCCGCACGCCGGTGCCGGCTACTGTACAGGTGTCGGCCATGGCGCCGCAGGCCTTCGCGTCTGGGGCGGCGCCGGCCGCAACACCCGCCATGGCGCACCAGCCGGTCGCCCCGGCGGAACACCCCGGGGCCGTGACCAGCCCGATGGTGGGGGTCGCGTATCTCTCGGCGGAGCCGGGCACCCCGCCGTTCGTGTCGCCGGGGCAGTCGGTTGCGGCGGGACAGACGCTGCTGCTGATCGAGGCGATGAAGACGTTCAACCAGATCAAGGCACCGCGCGCCGGCGTGGTGACCCGCATCCTGGTCACCTCGGGCCAGCCGGTGGAGTACGGCGAGGCGTTGCTGGTGGTCGAATAGTGTTCGCGAAGCTGCTGATCGCCAACCGCGGCGAGATCGCGCTGCGTATTCAGCGCGCCTGCCGTGAATTGGACATCCCGACCGTCGCCGTCCACTCGACCGCCGATTCCGAGGCCATGCATGTGCGCCTGGCAGACGAGAGCGTGTGCATCGGCCCGGCCTCGGCGCGGGACAGCTACCTGAACATTCCCGCCATCCTGACCGCCGCTGCCATCACCGGCGCCGATGCGATCCATCCCGGCTATGGCTTTCTGTCGGAGAACGCCGGGTTCGCCGAGATGGTGGAGGATCATGGGCTGACATTCATCGGCCCGTCCGCGGCACACATCCGAATGATGGGCGACAAGATCACCGCCAAGACCGCCATGGCCTCGCTGGGCGTCCCGCTGGTGCCCGGCAGCGCCGGTGCGGTCGTGGACCTGACCGAAGCCGCCGCGGTCGCCGACCGCATCGGCTACCCCGTGCTGATCAAGGCCGCAGCCGGCGGCGGTGGCCGTGGCATGAAGGTCGCGCACGAGGCCGGCGAATTGCACGAGGCCTGGCGCGTGGCCCGAGCCGAGGCGCGTGCCGCGTTCGGCAACGACGCCGTCTATATCGAGAAGTACCTGGACCGCCCCCGGCATATCGAACTGCAGGTGCTGGCGGATAGCCAAGGCACCGTTGTGCATCTCGGCGAGCGCGATTGCTCGCTCCAGCGCCGCCACCAGAAGCTGCTGGAGGAGGCCGGCTCCCCTGCGTTGTCGGCGGCGGAGCGGGACGCGCTGGGTGCAACCGTTACGGCCGGGCTCGCCAAGTTGGGCTACCGCAATGCTGGGACACTGGAGTTCCTGTATCAGGACGGCCAGTTCGCCTTCATCGAGATGAATACGCGCTTGCAGGTCGAGCATCCCGTGACCGAGATGATCACCGGGATCGACATCGTACGCGAGCAGATCCGTATCGCCGCCGGGCAGCCGCTGGGCTACGGCCAGTCCGACATCCGCTTCACCGGCCACGCCATCGAGGTGCGGGTAACGGCGGAGGATCCCGAGACGTTCATGGCCTCACCGGGCCGGGTCGACGTCTACCACGCGCCGGGGGGGCTCGGTGTTCGGGTGGATTCGGCGTTGTACGCCGGTTATGTCGTGCCGCCGCACTACGACAGCATGATCGCCAAGCTGATCGTGCACGCGCCGGACCGGCCGACCGCCCTGGCCCGCCTGCGCCGCGCGCTCGAGGAGTTTGCCATTGCCGGTGTGAAGACGACGCTTCCGTTGCACCAGCGGATCGCCGCCGATCCCGAGTTCAACGCCGGCACCTACGACATCCACTGGCTGGAGCGGTTCGTCGCCGGTGGATAAGAACCAGCGATGCCGAACACCCCTATCCCGTCCAGCCACGCAATCGCATTTTGCTTATCCTCTGTCGCGCAGCGGGGGCGGGGGACCATGCAAAGCATGGTGGGGGCCCTTCGGCTCGGACGGTGCCCGCTCCCCCTCCGTCGGCTTCGCCGCCACCTCCCCCGTGAAGAACGGGGGAGGATCAGCTAAATGCGATTACAATGCTCGTGAAGCACGCGAGAAGGATGCGTCACCCGACCGGTGGAACGCCTTGCGGGTCCAACCGATATCCGCCGCCTTCGGTCACCAGCAGTCGAGCATTGCCTGGATCCGGCTCGATCTTCTGCCGCAAGCGGTAGATATGCGTCTCCAGCGTGTGCGTCGTGACGGCGGCGTTGTAGCCCCATACCTCGTTCAACAGCACTTGGCGCGCCACAGGCTTGGTCCCGGCGCGATACAGGAATTTCAGAATCGCCGCCTCCTTCTCCGTCAACCGGATACGGCGGTTTTTCACCGGCTCCTGCAGCAGCTTGGCAGACGGGCGAAACGTATACGGCCCGATCGTGAAGACTGCATCTTCGCTGTTCTCGAAGATCCGAAGCTGAGCCCGCAGCCGCGCCAGCAGTTCGGCGAGGCGAAACGGCTTGGCGATATAGTCGTTCGCGCCCGAATCCAGGCCTCGCACCACATCCGCCTCGTCATCCGACCCGGTCAGCATGATGATGGGCATCCGCATTCCCTGCCGGCGCAACGCCGCGCACAAGTCGCGCCCGTCGCCGTCCGGCAGCCCGACGTCCAGAATCACCGCGTCGAAGCGCGCGTCGCGCGCCGTGACCTTGGTCTCAGCCTCGCCGATCGACCCGGCCTCCTCGGCACTGAATTCGCCGTCGACCTGCAATTGTTCGACCAGGGTCTCGCGGAGTGTCAGATCGTCGTCCACGATCAAGATGGGGCGCTCGCCCGCCATAAGCGACTTCCTTCACTCGTTTCGCCCGCAACGTCCGGGACTGGACGGCGCGGAGGTCGGGCTGACGAACGGGCTGCGTACAACTTGTGTTGTTTTCAACTCGTCGTCACTCCGACCGGTCCGGCACCACAACGCAGCCATTCGCCGAGCAACTTGCCTTGCCACGCCTCAGGCGCCACACATTCCCGTGAACACGCCCCGGATGCAAGGGTCCTCCGACCCATATCCTTGTTGTACCAACCGCAACTCGACGCCGGGATACCGGCCTTTTTCCACAGGATCCCGGCGTCTCATGCCTGACCACTCTCCCCCACCCGGCGTCACGGACCGGCTGCACGCGATCGAGGCAGCGGCAAATACGCTCCGCCGAGGCATGCCGGCCATCATCGGATCGACACCGCCCCTGGCGATCCTGGCCGTCGAGACCGCCGATTCGGCAAGTCTGGACGCCTTGCGGCGTATCAGCCCGGAGCCGCCCGTCCTGCTGCTCTCACCCAACCGCGCCGTGGCACTCGCGGCCGGGGCCGGTTCGGCGGTCGCGCTGAGCACGGTTGGCCTGAGCCTGCCCGAGTTGCACGCGTTGGCCGATCCGACCTTGGCACAGATCGGCGCCCACCCGCCGGTCGTGGCCGTGCCAAATGGCGGTGCCGCGGCCTTGGCGCTGGCCGTTCTGGCCCGCTTGCTGCCTGCCTTGCTCGTGGTGCCTGCACCCGGGCGGCGAGGCATCGACGAAGCCGACGTGCTCGACAACGCCGCCCTCAGCGCCAGCGCCCTCGTCCGGGTCAGCGAGGCCGTGGTGCCGCTCGAGGACGTCGCCGACGCCCGCCTGGTGGCCTTCCGCTCGCCCGGCACCGGCACCGACCAATATGCCGTGCTCATCGGCCGGCCGGAGGACGTGCCGGCGCCGCTGATCCGGGTGCATTCGGAATGCTTCACCGGTGACCTGCTCGGCAGCCTGCGCTGCGACTGCGGCGCCCAACTGCGCGGCGCCATCCGCCGGATCGCGGCCGAGGGTGCCGGCGCCGTTCTGTATCTCGCGCAGGAGGGCCGCGGCATCGGGCTGCCCAACAAGCTGCGCGCCTACACGCTGCAGGATCGCGGGTTGGACACATTGGACGCCAATCTCGCCCTCGGCTTCGCAGCCGACGAGCGGAATTTCCTGACGGCGGCCGCCATGCTGCGGCAGCTTGGCTTGCTCCGGATCCGCCTGCTCACCAACAATCCGGACAAGTTGGCCTCGCTGGCCGCACACGGCATCGACGTCGCCGGCCGGGCCAGCCTGCTGTTCGCGGCAAACGGGGTGAACGACCGCTACATGCAGACCAAGACCAACCGCTTCGGCCATCTCCCTGGGTGACCCGGCACGGCGCTTGCTGAACCATCCGTGCATCCCGCACATAGGCCCACCATGGTCCAATCTGTCACAGCCCAGCCATCCCTGCCCTACGCCCCGCCGCGCCTGAGCGCGTTCGACACCGGGTCAGAGCAATGCCCGCAGGGACAGCTCCCTGGCCCGATCGAATTCGACCCGCAGGAGGCAAGAAATGCCTTGAACCCCCTGCAGTATGTGCCGCTGGTCGGCATGATCTACCGCCAGGCCACGGGGGAAACGATCCCTGCCCCGCTCTCGATCGCCGGCTCGGTGGTCACGGGGGCGATGTTGGGCGGCCCGCTCGGTATTCTGGGTTCGGTGCTGTTGAACCTTGCCTCGGAGCTGATCCATCTCGGCGCTGATACCTCGAGGCCGCCCGTGCCATACGGCATGAACGTCACGGGGAGCGAGGCTGGCATCCAGACGGGCTTGCCCGGCGAGACGATGCCCGCGGACGGCTACACCACCCTGGCCACGGTGCTCCCTCAGTTCCTTGGCGGCGGCGCCACCGCCTTCACCCACAACGATACCCCCGCCACACAAGGTGCCGCCGTGGCAGACGACGATACACCCGCCGGATCGGCCGCGGCCGTTGCGGACGACGATACGCCCGCCATACCGGCGGTTACCCCGGTGCGCCAGGCGATCGCTGCCTACGAGGCAGGATCCCTGTTCGGGATGGGCTGATGGAGGCGCTCGTCACCGGCGACGGCTTCCTGCGCATCCCCGGGGGTCAGTGGCGATGCTGCGTCGGCCGCAGCGGCATTCGGCAGCACAAGGAAGAGGGTGACGGCGCGACACCGGCTGGCCTGCTGCCGCTCCGCCGCGTGCTGTTTCGGGCAGACCGCGGACCCACCCCCAGAACGGTGGCCCCGATCGAGCCGATTTCCGCGCTGGATGGCTGGTGCGACGACCCGACGGATGCCCAATACAACCGTCCCGTGCGCCTGCCCTACCCCGCCCATCACGAGGAACTATGGCGGCAGGACGGACTGTACGATGTCGTCGGCGTGCTGGGTTGGAACGACCAGCCCGTCGCGCGGGGGCAGGGTTCGGCGATCTTCCTCCACATCGCCACACCCGATTACAGCCCGACGGAGGGATGTATCGCCCTGTCTGCCGCCGACCTGCGCGCCGTATTGGCTGCCGGGCTCAGCGCCGTCCGGATCGAGGTGGCTGGGGGTCGCGGCTGAGACCTTTGACGGCGAGTTCGTCGAGGTAGCGGCGCCACCGCTCCTCGTGCTCCTGCCCGAGTTGCAGGAGGTAGTCCCAAGTGAAAATGCCGGTGTCGTGCCCATCGTCGAAGTGCACGCGGATGGCGTAGTGGCCGATCGGGTCTACCGAACTGATCCCCACCTCCGCCTTGCCCGGCACGGTGATGCGCTCGGACGGGGCATGGCCCTGAACCTCTGCACTTGGGCTCTCCACTCGCAGATACTCGGCGGGATAATGGAACTGCAAGCCGCCTTCGAAATCCACCTCCAGCCGACGCGAGGCGCGACGCACGCGGATCTCCAGCGGCTTGGCGTGGCCGATCATTCCAAGACGCGCGCCTCGTCCGGCAGCATGATGGGAATACCGTCGCGCACCGGATAGGCCAATCCAGCCGCCCGGCTGATCAGCTCAGCCGCGTCCCGGTCATAGATCAATGGCCCCTTGGTAACGGGGCAAACCAGGATCTCCAGCAGCTTCGGATCGACTCCCGTGCTGTTCGCGCCCTTACTGTTCGCCCCAGAGATATCTGCCCCAGAGCTGTTCCCAATGCCTGACATCGTCGTCCTTTTCTCCCGGCTCAGCTGAGCGAGCGCGCGCCGCCGCCGGTTGCCGGACCCTCTGCGGCGCCATGAGCCCCCATCTGAAGCAGAGTGACAAGCGTGTCCGCCCGCGCGCCGGGCTCGGCCGCCTGCAGCAGCGCCTGCTTCTCTACCGACTCGAACGGGCACACCATGGCTAAGGTCACGACCAACTCGTTGTCGTCCATACCCTCGATCGCGGTCCAATTCGCATCAAAGCCATTCGCAGTGAAATAAGCCCGCAACGCGGTTAGCAGTCGCTTCCGCTGCAGCAACGTGCCTGTTTGTGGCTCGAGATCGGCCTCATACCCGTCGAAGTTTGCGCAAACGCGACGGTATCCGCGGCGGCCCGCAATCTCCGCGTCGACGCGGAAGCGGATCAAGCCGGTGAGCGCGATGAGGTAGCGGCTGTCTCCCGTCTCACTGAACGAGGACAGCCGCCCCAAACATCCCACCCGGAACAGCCCAGGCCCTTCCGGGCCCTCCGGCAGCCCAGGGTCGGGCTGGATCATCCCGATCAGCCGTTGGTCAGCCAGTGCATCTTCCACCATCGCCTTGTAGCGGGGTTCGAAGACATGCAGCGGAAGCTTGCCATGCGGCAACAGCAACGCCCCCGTGAGGGGGAATACCGGAAATTCGGCCGGCAGATCGCGCAGCTCGGGATGTGGGCCGTCCATCGTTAGCTGAACAGGAGTGCCGACAGCTTGCGCCGGGCTGCCATGGTCGCCGGGTCGGCATGGCCCCACGCCTCGAAGAACTTGAGCAATTGCAGCCGTGCCGCGCCCTCGTTCCAAGCACGGTCCTGCCGAACGATTTCCAGCAACGCCGCCGCTGCCGCCTCCCGCTCGCCGGTCGCATTCAGCGCCGTGGCAAGTTCGTAGCGCGCCTCGTGATCCGCGGGATCGGCCTCGACCCGGCGTTGCAGGCTAGTGAGCCCAGCCGCCGCGTTACGCCCCTCCTCAGCCAGGGCCAGAGCGCTGCGTGCGCCTGCGATCTCGGCGTGCTGCGCGATCTTGGCCGGCACCTGTTCCAGGGCTGCGTGGGCCTGCTCAGTCTGATCGAGCGCCAGCAGCGACCGGATCAGCCCGCCCCAGGCCGCCGGGTTCTCCGGCTCGGTTCCGAGCACGGCGCTGAACAGCTCCCCGGCCTCCTGCGCTTGCCCCTCCTCCATGGCCGCCTGCGCCTCGGCCAGCAATTCGGCCGCCGGCATCGCCCCGCCGGCCTGCTTGAGCAGTTGTTCGACGAACCGCTTGACCTCGCCTTCTGGCAGCGCGCCTTGGAACAGGTCGGCGATTTGGCCCTGCCAGAAGGCTGCGACGGTCGGGATGGACTGCATGGGCAGCCCCATACGCGCCAGTTGCTCGACCAGGCCACGGTTCTTGTCGACGTCGACTTTGACCAGCTTCACCCGGCCTGCTGCTGCGGTGACGACGCGTTCCAGGATCGGTGTCAGCGTTTTGCAGGGCCCGCACCACGTCGCCCAGAAGTCGACGAGGACGGGGACGGTCCGTGAGGCCTCGATCACCTCTTTGACGAAGGTGGTTTGATCAGCGTCGATGATGGTTGCAGTCCCGGCGGCTGCTGCGCCTTGGGCCTGCTGCCCGATGATCGTATCCATAACTAGGTTCCTTTGCGCCTGCCGCGATCGGCGCGTGTGATTAACATGTATCCGCCGCCGCGGGCCGCAAGCGGGTCGTTTTGGCCACGGCCCGACGATGCCGCTGCCGCTCTTCATCGTAAAGCATCGTCGGCCCTTGCATTCGCCGCTGAAGCCTTCTAATCACCGCCGCCGGAGTGCGGGCGTAGCTCAGGGGTAGAGCACAACCTTGCCAAGGTTGGGGTCGAGGGTTCGAATCCCTTCGCCCGCTCCAATTTATCAATGATATCAATGGCTTGATTCACTAAATAAATGGGTGCCCGGAGTGCACCTGTATGTTGGGTGTAGATATGGGTGTAGATTTGCGGTGGCTGCCGGCGACCATCGACGCACAATGGCGGTCATCGGCGGCCTGAAACCTCGAAAGGCCGGTTTGAGATCGGTCGTTGAATTCGATGGTTGGGCTTGCTCTGACCGGCGGTTCAGGCGAGTCGGGCCGCTACGGCCGTGAACCCGCAGCGCTTTGCTCCTCAACCAGCCTGCAGTGCTGCGCGCAGGCAAATAAACGGCTAAGAGCACAAACTCACGACGAGTCTCCATCATGCTCACCTTTCGCAAGCACTGCTGACATGCCGGCTCATAATACCCGCTCACGCCAGGCCTAGTCTCTTCGCGCCGGGAGTTCCGGCTCGTGCTAACGGGGCTGGCACTGACGCTGGTGGCCCTCGTCCAACCCTCGTCCAAAGCAGCGTGGCCACCGCCCCTGCCCCGCGTCACTGGCGAGCTTGGCGGTTTGCAGGCCGGTCGTGCGTGAGCACCACCTTCGTGGTGGCCAGCATCGCTCACCGCGCCCCTGTGCGGCCGTCTAGCGACCTCTATGACCGCAAGCCTTTGATGCAACAATCGATGTATTCCTGATCGGCTGGGTGCTGTGCGGCCTGGCCGGCGGTATGATCGAGCTGATTGCGTTTCGGGCGGCGCAAGGTCTCGGCGCCAGTGGACTGATCGTGCTTGCGCATGCGGTAACCAAGAGCGGCAGTAGCCACAAACACATCTTGTCGATGCGCGCTGGAGCGGAAGCGGCCGTAGTCGAGGGGGAGGACGATCCCCGCCTCTATGCGGCTTACAGCGGCAACAGAAACGGCAGGCCGGTGATGTCGGTGGACTTGATGCTCAAACCCGGCTAGCGCAAAGGCTTCTAATACCACGACATCAAGTTCCCAGAATACGAAACGGGCGAGGATGGCGAGGAGATTGTGAGCTTCCTTGCTCCCCCAAAAGTCGTGATAATTACGGGCAACGGCATCGAGGAGTTTTATAGGGGGATGCTGCGGCTCACTCTGGCAGCCGTCCATGAACACGATGGCCGACTGGCGAAAGCAGGAGCCTCGATGGTCACCAGCATCGATATCGTTGAGCCAGCGGTCCCCGATCGCGATGAGAAGAACGGCCCGCGTCTGGTAACGCCTGCGAAAAAGGCGGGGTGATCCCGTGTGTGGACGCTTCGCATCGACGCTGCCGCCCGAGGCGATCCGCTCCCTGTTCGCCACCACCAACGCGCTCATCAACCAGCCGCCTTCCTGGAACGTGGCACCGACGCAAGCGGCCATGGTGATCCGCCGCCATCCCGAGAGTGGCTGTCGGCATCTCGATCGGCTGCAATGGGGGCTGATCCCGCATTTCACGAAGGACCTGAAGGCGGCCCGCAAGTCGATCAACGCGCGTGCCGAGACAGTGGCCAGCTCCGGCATGTTCCGCAGCGCGCTTGCCAAGCGGCGCTGCCTGGTCCCGGCCGACGCGTTCTATGAATGGCGCGCCATGGCGGACGGTAAGCAGCCCTATGCCATCGCCCGGCGTGACGGTGCGCCGCTTGCCTTTGCCGGGCTGTGGGAGGGCTGGCGATCCCCCGAGGGGGAGACGGTGCGAACCTTCACCATCCTGACCACGGCCGCCAATGCGACCATGGCCACCCTGCATGAGCGCATGCCGGTGATCCTTGAGGCGGCCGACTGGCCGCGCTGGCTGAGCGAGGATGGGAGTAACCCGGCCGAACTGATGAAGCCCGCCGCCGATGACGTGCTGCACCTCTGGCCGGTCAGCCGGGCCGTGAACAGTGTGCGCAATAACGAAGCCGATTTGCTCGACCGGATCGACGACCCGCACGCGCCGCCGCCGAGCGATGCCCCGGCCGGACAGAACCCGGCATAATCCCCAGCCCGGCAGATTTCGATTGCCGGGTGACCCTCTTTAAGGCAGTTTGATTTCTGTTACGAAAATCAGACGGAGGGTTATGGAACCGGTTATGCGAGGAGGAGCACGCAAAGGCGCTGGCCGTCACAATGGGCCGCCTAGCGTCGTGATCCGCCTTCCGGTCCCGATTGCCAACATTGCCCGCCGCTGGGCCGCGCAGACTGTCCTGCCTGTGAAGGCGCGCACTCGCCTCGCCATCCCATTCTTCGGCTCACGGGTGCCGTGCGGCTTTCCTTCGCCTGCCGACGATTATCTCGACCGTGCACTCGATTTCAACGAGTTGCTGATCCAGAACCCGGCAGCGACTTTCGCGGTGCGGGTTGAAGGCGAGAGCATGACCGGCGCGGGCATCTATCCCGGTGACATTGCCATCGTGGATCGCTCCCTTACCCCGGCCAATGGCTCTATCGTGGTGGCACTGATCGAAGGCGAGTTCACCATCAAGCGCTATTGCCGGGTGGATGGCGGGATCGTCCTGTTGGCCGAAAATCCTCTCTATCCCAACATCGAGATTTCTGAGGAAACCGGCCTCGAAATCTGGGGCGTGATAAAGAACACCATCCGCAATTTGTAGCCATGGCGACATCCTTCGCATTGGTCGATTGCAACAACTTCTATGCGAGCTGCGAGCGGGTTTTTCAGCCGGGGTTGCGGGGCAAGCCCGTGGTGGTGCTGTCGAATAATGACGGCTGTGTCATTGCCCGCAGCAACGAGGCGAAGGCGCTGGGCATCCCCATGGGCGCACCCTGGCACCTCGAGCGGGAGAAGTTCGACCGCGCCGGGGTGATCGTGCGTTCGAGCAATTACACCCTCTATGGCGATATGAGTGCCCGCGTGATGCAGGTGCTGGGTAACTTCACGCCCGACCACGAAATCTACTCCATCGATGAAGCCTTTCTCGGGATGGGCGGCTTCGAGCATCGGCTCGACGCCCATGCACGGACGCTGCGGGCGACTGTGCTGCAATGGACCGGCATTCCCGTCTCGGTGGGCATCGCCCCCACCAAGACCCTCGCCAAGGCGGCAAACCGCATGGCGAAGAAGGACCCCGCCTCCGGCGGTGTCGCCATCCTGCTTACCTTGGCGGCCCAGGAGGAGGCGCTTGGTCGGATGGAGCTGACCGACCTATGGGGCGTGGCGCACCGCATGGCGGCCCGTATGACGGCCATCGGCATCACGACCCCCCTCGCCCTGCGTGACGCCGATCCGCGCCACATGCGCGAGCAGTTCAGCGTAGTAATCGAGCGGCTGGTCTACGAGCTGCGCGGCGTATCCTGCCTTTCGCTCGAAGAAGTGACCCCCGACCGCAAGAGCATCGTCGCGTCCCGCTCCTTCGGCCGGGTGGTGACGACACGCGCCGAGATGGAGGAGGCCGTCGCGACCTACACGGCGCGGGCGGCCGAGAAGATGCGCCGGCAGAACCTGGCAACCGCCCGCCTCTCAGTATTCGTCGAAACCAACACCTTCAAGCCAGGCGAGCCGCAGCATTGTGCCAGCCGGGGCGTGCAGCTCCCCGTGGCGACGGCCGACACCGGCAAACTTGGGCAGGCCGCTGCCCGCTGCCTAGATGTGCTATGGCGCGACGGGTTTCGCTACAAGAAGGCCGGGGTCATGTTCCTCGACCTGGTGCGCGCGCCCGATGTGCAAGCCGGGCTATTCGATCCACCGGACACCCCTTCTCGGCAGCAATTAATGCGGACCGTGGACGCGCTGAATGCACGCTACGGCCGCGACACCATCAGCTTTGCCAGCTCCGGCCGTAGCCGGACATGGAAGCTGCGGCGGGAGTATATCTCGCAGTGCTACACCACGCGGTTCGATGAGCTGCTACGGATTTAGTACGAGGCAGGAAAGGAAGAGAGAACACCAGTGATAATAATTCCGTCGGCTGCTGAAATTAATAGCGCAATGAGCACGCCATTTCTTGTGTGTCCCCATTGTGGGCATGGGATAGCTCACGGGCTACAAATAATTGACGACTTCCTTCTAGGTAGTTCGCTGCGATGTCAGCGCTGCCATACAAAAACCGAAGCATGGACAGCTTATTTGGCGACGATACGCCATGAGAGCCCATTTATTCGCGATAAGGCATCCGCGTTTGTTGGTTTCAAAACCACAATATTTTCTGTTTTTGTCGTGCCCGGAGGCACCACGATCATCGACTTCCAGCAACACGGTGTGCCGCCGGGTTCGAGAATGTTGAGGATCAATTATACGCCCAATGGTGCGAAGGTGCATCCCGTAGAGCTTCACTCTAATGACGTGCCGTTGCGGCGTGGACGCGGCAACGTAACTCTTTACGGCAGATCGTTCGACCCCCTTGTTGAAGGTCTTGCCGTAGCTCCGGCCGAAGTTACAGTTTATGCCGTTTATGCAGAGGCCGCTGCAGAAGAACATGCGCAAGCTGCGCTAATGAGTGCTTTCGTGGCGCTGGCCGTCAACGAATTCGCAGAGATGGTAATTCCCGCTATTATGGCAGTTGAATTTACGTGCAAGCGACTCATTCAGGACCTAAAACAAATTCTGTCCCTAGATACCATTAACGCTAAAGATAAGGACATTTTGCCTAATTTCATCGTACAGAGGATCGCAATCGAGTTAGGCGTACCAATATTAAAGGATGAAATTCTGCAGAAGGTTGCTCGCTTATGGGGGCAGCGGGACGAGGTTGCTCACCGCGGCTACCTTCATCAACCATACGACCAAACAAATGCGGCACCGCAGCTTGCGGCGGCGGTCTTCGCGTTCCGCTACTGCCAACTCCTCAGGCGCAAAGCCGAAGCTAAGGGCTGGATACCATTGCCATGATGGATCCACTTTAGAACATAATCTACGATCCCATCGTGCGGGCGAGAGCGCGTTCATAATCACCTTTCCAGATGGTGACGCCGCCCGAACCACCATCAATGCGAAAAATGATGCGGTGAACCAAATCGTTATCTTCGCCAATCGCTGAAGCGACTTGATAGCTTAGAACCGAAGACGCGGTATCGTCTGGCCATTTCTCAACCTCAGTATTGAGATATTGTTCGACCAGTCTTGCTACCCGATTATATTCCTGAGCCTTGCGCCGTTTTCGTGGATCAGCGCCGCTATAACCCTCTCCTGGAACTCTTATCGGATACTGTTTCAGTTTGCCCTCATCTCGAAACATGGCTGGGGATTTCTAAGGAAGCTAGTCTGCTAATCGTGCACCGAGATAAGAGTACCGGAGATGGAATGTCTAGCCGCTCACGGGCTCAAACCGAGGTTTAGCCAGCCCCTCCTCGACCAGGAAGTTGAGCACGGCATTCGCGATGGGGGCCGCCAGCTCCGGCGGTAGCCGGACGGCAGGCCGCCAGGCGCCATCGGCATCCTTAAAGGTGGGCAAGCGCACCGAGGTCCGTTCGCCCGGCTCACGCCGCGCCTGGACGCCCAGAATGCCGAAGCTGACGCCCGCCACCTGCACCTCGACATCGACCAGGGCGAACACGGCTTTGCCCTGCACGGGCCTTGCCGCATTTACGGTGACGGTCACTGGAGCGGTCTCGTCGCCGTCGTCCATGGTTTCCCCTTTGATGGTGCCTTGAGCTAACACAGGGCATTCGGAATTGTCCCTGGGCATCCCCGTTGGGGCAGGCTTTGCGGGCAGGCCGGAGCCGCAATGCGTCTCCGCCATTCGGCTCCAATCCTTGATGCGAGAGAGCGATGCGCCAGCCGACGCCGGCAGGAAGGCTTAGGGGCGCTGCCCCTCGCGCCCCGCAAGGGTCTTCGATGAACGGCCGGGCCGTATCCCCATAATGCTGCGCATTCCGGGTGATCCCCCTCCCCCCGGCCGCCCTTGCGGCTTGCGCACCCTGACTTCGCCAGTGGGCAGAAGTGCTGATGACCAGCACTTTTAACCAATGGAGGAAGTATGACGAAAACACTCACACTGACTGACTTAGGGCAGTTCATCGGTACGCAAGAGCTGTACCGGCACCGGCTAGTGAAGAAAATTGTTTACACCGAGGGCGTGCAATACGTGGCAGAGCATGGCGGGGCTTATTGGCTGATCGATGAAATCGCGCTTGCCCAGCAGTTTGAAGCGAAGGTGATTGGCCTTCTTTTTCAGGTGTGAAAACTGACAGTCAAAGGCAGTGCAGCAACGCTCACGGGCGGCGATGGCGATGGAAAGGTAATCTTCACGAAGAAAATAGAATTCACCGACTTCCCGCTCGATGAAGTCAGCTTCTATCTTTGCGATCACACGCTCATGCTTCCTAGTGAATACTAGGGTGATGCGGGGCCGCTATTTGGCGGCCCCGCTAGAACTGGTATTTTTCGAATAACGTGGCATAATGAATGTTTGGAGGGCCGAGCTATGGCAAATTCAGAGAGATTCGAGATCGAGCTGCCGACCGACCTGGCGCAGTTCGTTCACTCGCAAGTAGGGCAAGGCGCGCTGGCGTCCGATGCGGACGTGCTACGGGAGGCCGTACGGCAAGCGGCGCAGCGTGACGCCTACCGCGACGAGATGCGCCAGAAGATCGCCGCCGGGGTCGCCTCGCTGCGTGCAGGCAAAGGCGTGGACGGTGAAGCTTTCATGGCCGCGCTCGATGCCGACCTGGCCGTGCAGGAACGGCAAGGACTCTAGTGGCGCAGGGCTACAGCCTCTCGCCGGAGGCCCAGCAGGACATTACCGACATTCGGGAGTTCTACGTGCAGGAGGCCGGTGCGCGCGTTGCGCGCTATGTGCTGGCCGAGATCACCCGTGCTTTCCGCTTTCTCGCCACCACCCCAGGAGCCGGACACAGCCGCGAGGACTTGACCGACGAGCCGGCAAAATTCTGGGCCGTCTTCTCGTATTTGATTGTCTATGATCCGGGGACGCAGCCCATCGGGGTTGCTCGTGTGCTGCATGGGAGCCGGGACCTTTCGGCATTGTTTATGGGTGAACCGCCCCACGTTTAAAGCCACCTCTCAAAAGCCATTAGTAGGGAAGCATGCCGCGTCCATCCAACCAAGAAATCGAGGCATATTATTTTGAGAAGTTCCGTGGCGCATACGCCGACTTTCCAGAGGGCGAAATTACACATGCAGATAAGCCGGATGTGACCGTAATATCCACCGGACGGACCATCGGTATCGAAATTACTAATCTATATATTGAGGACGGAACGAGCCAAACCAGTGAGCAGCAACAGAGAGCCATGCGGCGAAATATTGTGGCAAAAGCACACAATATTTACCGACAGGCAAAAGGCACCGACGACGTAGAGCTTACAATTTCATTCCATAGCGACAGGCCAGTAAGCGCGGCTTCCATGCGCACGCTTCCCAAGCGTATCGCGGCATGGACGCTCGAAAGCGGGGCCGCGGCCGGAACGCATTATTACCCATCGGCCCTGGAAGAAATTGCAATGGTTTACGTCGCGCACCATGAACAACCAACATGGAGGGATATGCAGGTGCATGGGGGACACCTGCTTGACAAAGACCGTCTAGTCAAAACCATCAGAGCGAAAGAGGCTTCCGCCATGAAGCTAGATTACCGCAAATGCGATGTATACTGGCTTCTGGTGGTGATTGATTTTATTGACCGCGCACAAGATCAAGAAATATCAATGGACACTCTTCTTCCAGCATCACCCATATTTGAAAGAGTCATTCTGTTTAAGACAGGTTTTAACGAAATCGTTCTAGCAACCATGCCCGGGGGCAACTGACAGACGGGAGTACTAACACTAGTTGGAGGCCTTTGTTGGCAAAAATCGATAACTCTAAGATTAGCGAATACATTGATGAGCTGCGCCACACAGTCACAGTGGCGTCTCTCAATTACGATGTATGGCGATCTCTCAAGGATAAGGAGATACGAGAGCAGTTTACCGACACGATGAACGTTTATGCAGGGTTCTTTATAACTAGCATCAACGCACACTTTGTTGGCTTACTGATTCCGCTCTATCGCTTGTTTGAGAATAAGGCCGACACCTACAACATCCCGAGGCTGCTAGCGGACCTTCGGCATGGCGCTTTATTGCCTACATTCGCCTTTGTCGAAATCGACAATCTCAACAAGCAGGCCTTGCCATTGTGGGAGAAAGTGAAGGTTCTGCGTAACAGAGCGTTCGGGCACCGTTCGCGTTCCCACACAACGGCAGCGTTGTTCAAAGAGGCCGACATGTCACCAGATAACCTGAAGGCCCTGATTGATACATCGAAAAAAATACTGAACATTATCTCGCAGGCCTGGCAGAATGACACCCATGAATTCAACGCCGACGCATCCAAGGACACTATTAAACTTCTGAATGACTTGAAGGAGTTTAACGCTAGGAAGCGCCATTAATTGACTTAACGGCGGCAGGGTGTATGCATGCAAACCAACGTTTGGAGGTTATGCAGGGCGAGATTTCGCGCTATTTCTAGGCGAATATCAATGCATAATGCCGAACCCGGAGGTGGGGGTCGATCCATCCCTGGTTGGTGCACAGGTAGGTCGCTCTATGACGGACTTTTTTATCAGCTACACGCACGTTGATACCGCTTGGGCGGAGTGGATCAGCTATGTTTTAGAAGAAGAGGGCTTCTCTACGATTGTCCAAGCGTGGGATTTCCGACCTGGGAGCAACTTCGTTTTGGAGATGCAGAGAGCGTCGGCAGAAGCCGACCGGACATTGATGGTGCTCTCCCCGGATTATTTAAAATCACAATTTGCATCACCCGAATGGGCCGCAGCATTCTCGGCTGACCCGCAAGGCCTTAATTTGAAACTAGTTCCGGTTCAGGTCAGGCCCTGCAGTCCGACCGGCCTCCTGGCATCGATTATTCAGATTCGGATAGCAGGTATTGCTAACGATACCGTCGCACGTAAGGTGCTCCTGGCAGGAGTCGACCAGAAACGCGCCAAGCCTTCCAGTCGTCCGCCTTTTCCGGGGGCCAGCTTACCAGAGCAAAAGGCTTTCCCCGGTGCTACTTCGATGGCTCTCCCTCAACAAACGGCAGCTTTGAGCGTGCTTCCTCGGTTAAATCGTATTCCTACCGACGTCGAAAAGCGGCGCTTTGTAAGGAGTGGATTTGAAGCAATTAAGGGACTATTCGAAAGCAACTTACAAAAAGCTTCGCAGGAGGAAGCCCGCATTGAAACAGACTTCCAACTGAGAACAGCCACCGACTTCCGGGCGGAAATATTCCTCGACGGTAGTAGTAAGTGCGTATGCCGAATTTGGCAGGGTGGCATGTATTCTGAAAATAACATTTGTTACGGGCAAGGGCGCTCGATGCCCGACAATTCCTGCAATGAGATCATTACGCTCTCAGAAGACCAAAACGAATTAAGTTTTAAAGCCACGATGGCAATGGGCGCGTCGCTTGGCGGAAAGGAATTTAACACAAAGAGAATGACAGCAACGGACACGGCTGAATACCTGTGGAGTTGTTTTGTGGCCCGGCTAGAGGGGTAGCAATTGTAAAGACGGATCTGTGTCTTCAGCACGTGATAATCCAGTTTATCACGTGCTGCCGCTTAAGGCCGTCGAGCGAAGGAAACAACCCTAGTGCAGTAATGACTTAGTTCCTGATCATTTATGGCAGCAGTTTCCCAAGCTGCATTAGTGTCATGATGAAACCGATTCGCGTAATCCACCACCGACTTCAGCTCCGTGATGTCGGTCGCGTTTAGCACCTGATTGACATGGCCTACACGCTGCCTGCACGTATTAATAAACTGGCCTAGCAACGTGCCTGGCGGAAACGCAGATGGGTAGGCTACCCGGACAAATACTTCCAGCATCGGGCGGAGATCGGCTGCTACAGTTCTCTCCATTGCGGCATTTCCTGCCCTAATATACTCTATCACTCTTTCAGAGCGCCGGTCGTGCTCCGTAATCATGTCTCGTTTTACGTCCCAGGTCTCCAGTGTAGACCCCATACCGTCGCGGCTGATTCTAATGGCGCTCCGCGCATTCTTTGGCGCTCCTTCCCAAACGGCACAAAGGAATGGCTTAGAGTGGGAGAGCACGATCACTTGGGTGACTCGTGTTGCGAGACCAAGAATTTGCTGCACAGTTGTCAGGGAGCGGTGCTCGTCCAGGCTTGTCATAGGGTCGTCGATAACGACTATCTTCCTAGCGATCTGAGGGTCATGCTCAATTGACGCAAAGAAAAAAGCCAGCGCCAGCGTATTCCGATCGCCAGCGCTTAAGGTGTTCCGGAAGGACGGTCCTTGATCCGCTGTCGGGTTTACGGCCACGTTGTTGATTAGTACCTGATATGTTGCCGAAGACCCGCTGCGGTTGTTCACGGAGCCTACTTCATGTAGACGGAATCCCGCGTTGAAATGCCCTAGATAAGTGTTGATTGCAGTTTGGTAGATAGGAAATATCTGCTGTCGGTATTGATCGAGAGCAGCGCGAGCTTGATCCCGGAGGACTTCAGTGGCTTTCTTAGCCGCTTTCTCGGCCAAGTATGCGTCACATATCGGCGCGATCGCCGCGAGATAACGCTGCCGCACGCTAGTCAGCTTTGCGAGGTCCGCCGTCAGCGTAACGACATTTGCGCCGGCGGCCTTCTCCTTGATGAGGGCGATGGCTGGTCCGAGCGCTTCTAGCTGGCCGAATAATTCTAGAAGGGTCTGGCGTTGAGCATGGTAATTTTCTACCGCTTTTGCTGTGTCTTCCGGCAACCGCATGGCTTCGAGTGGGGCCGCAGCTTTCGCGCGTAGGACGGTCAGCATAGCTTCGCGCGCTGCCACCCATGTCCGCATGAACGAAGCGGTGTCCACGGCGACTTCTGGAATCTGGACAAACTTGCTCCAAAAATCCCTAGTCTCGATCGCTACCCGGACGGCACGTTCGAATGCGGCCGGTATCTCCCCCCCATGCGCCGTGGTAACGCCTTTGCCTGTGTCCGTGATCGCCGTTCGTAGAGCTGAGTAGGCATCGCTAAAGTATGCCTGGTAGTGGCGGATCAACGGGGACGTATCGAGATCCTGCGCGCAAAAAGGGCACACTTCACCGGCTTGTCCCTCAGACACGCTGGTGATGCGGGCCATACCTTCGCTGACCCAGCCTTCTCCGCCTTTACCGAGGTTGCGGAGATGAGCGCGCACGCGCGCCGCCGCTTCCGCTTCCAGATCGGGAAGTGTTCTTCTGAGCAGCATTGTTGTCGCTTCAATGTCGAACATCGGAAGCGTTAAAGGCAGGAATGCAGTTCGTTGACGAATAGCGTCCGCCGCTTGTGCGGCAGACAAATTCCGCTGTGCCTCCTCGATCTCTTTATCAACGTTGGGCCGGGATTTCAGGGCACAGAAGGCCTCCACTGTTAGCGTGCCGCGTGCCGCTCCTGGGACTGCATCTCCCTTTACCCGTAGCGCTTGATTGTGTTGCTCCACGCGAGAGGCATGCCCACGCAGCGTTGTGTTCAGCCCGACACCCTGCGCACCCAGGATCAATTCGTGAAGGTTCTGACGATGCTCGGCATCAATTTCTGTGCCGGAGCACACATTTGCCGAAACGAAAGCATCATCAAACACCGTGATGGTATCCAACGACCCGGTCCATGTTCCATGTTGGAACTGAATGATTCCGGCCGGACTACCGGAAGCGATGATGACGTGCGGTGTTTGCTGTGCACCCAGACGTTGCCGCTCCGTTACAAGACTAGTAACGCCCGTTCCCAATGATCGCAGGATAGTGGCAAGCGTTGTCTTGCCCCTGCCATTTTCTGCATAAATGAGCTGGATTTTTGAAAACGGGAGCTGGGCACCGGCATTGACAGTGTGAAATTGCCCAATATTTCCGAGCAGCGAGATGCGCTCAATCGTCATTGCCAGCCTTCCCACCCAGTCAATAATTTGGTGACAAGGCATACAGTTAACGCCTGGGACGATCTAGCAACAATAATTGTCTAATTATCTGGACAAGCTATGCTGTGCAACATAATGTCCTTTATGTTGCACAGCAGCGGGGCAGTCGGTATATCTGATCAACCTCGATAACGAGCTTTGGAACCCGCCTGGCGGTTAAACGGCATATCCCCGTGAAAAGGCGGCAGCGCCGATCATCAAGGGGCTGAAGCGGCACCCCTCCTCGCTCGTCCAGTTTACCAGGAGGGTGGGTGCTTCGGTGGTGGCACCCGCCTCATGCAGCGCCTCAAGATCTCGAGCCCGGCCAGCACGCCGTAGCGGCCATCGAACTTACCGGCGGTCGGCTGCGTGTCGAGGTGGCTGCCGACCAGCACGGGCTTGCGCCCGGCGTCGCGTCCGTCGCGGCGTAGCGCCATGTTGCCCAGCCGATCTGTCGTGACCGCGAGTCCGATCTCCCGATCTCCGCTCCCCATTGGGCCAGCGGCGCCCGGGCCTGCCCGTCGAGTGCGCAGAGCGCGGGCCGGTTGTTGCCACCCTCCGACGTCGTCCCGATGGCGGCCATGTCCATCAGGCTGTGCCAGAGCCGTTCGGTGGAGAGCGGCAGGTTCGATAAGCCGGTCACGTCAGGGTCAGTTCGCGATCCAGGTGGCCATACCTCAACCGATCACGTAAGCGCCTGCCTTGCACACATCCTTGAGCCGACCTGTCGAACGAAGGCGAATTGGTAATGGACATCGTCACACCCGGTGAACGCTCCAAAACACCGGGAAACCCTTTGACACGTCCGCCAGAGTGCGGCGGTACGCGGCCGGGGAGAAATACTGCCCGATTGGCACGTAGGGCACCTGCTGCAACGCCGCTTCCTGGATGGAAGCCGCCACCTGATTGGGATCGGCAGCCGTCAACCAACTAACGCGCAGTGCTTCAAAGGCCTTGTCGTCGGGCCAACCCGGTGCGGCGGTGGCCCCGGAGGTGGAGAGCCATGCATGGGTGGCGGGGTTTGCCTGGTCCAGCCCGGAGTTGAAGGTGCAGAACACGCTCCAGCCGCCCTTGCCCGGCGGCTCGCGGTTGGTGCGTCGTTGCACGACGGTGCCCCAGTCCAGCGCTTGCACATCGACGTTGAAGCCCAGCTGGCGCAGCAGGTCCCCCAACACGTCGGACGCCGCTTTGGACGAGGCGATGTCGGTGACGCTCATCAGCACCACCGGCTCATTGGCGTAACCGGCGGCTTTGATGGCCTGCCGGGCACGATCCAGGCCGGGGGGCGGCAGCGCATCCATGCCAGCGTGGCTGGCTGAGGGGGTGCCCGGACAGAACATGCCGACGCCGTCCCGCCAGAATTGCGGGTCGTTGCCGGCGACGGCGCGCATGAAGTCCGCCTGCACCACTGCACCCAACAGGGCGCGGCGGATCGCCGGGTTGTCGAACGGGGGATGCAACTGGTTCATTCGGATGATGCCGATATCACCCAGCACGTCCAGGATAGGGGTCGCGATACTCTGGTCAGCTCGCAGCACCGGCAGCAGGTCCAGCAACGGTTGTTCAACCCAGTCCACCTCGCCGGCCTGCAACGCCGCGACCGCCGTGCCGGGGTCCGGATTGACCAGCCATTCCACCCGGTCGAAATGCACCCGTTTCGGCCCGGCCATGAAGTCGGCGGTGCCATCACGCGGCTGGTATCCGGCAAACCGGTCATAGACGAAGCGGGCCCCCGAGATGCGTTCGGCCGTGTTGAACCGGAAGGGGCCGCTGCCGACCATCTCCGTCACCTGCGTGAAGGCGTCGGTCACGGCCAGCCGTTCCGGCATCATCACGCAGACATTTGCACCCGCCTTGCCCAGCGCCAACGGCAGTTGCGGGAACGGCCGCGCGAGGCGGAAGCGGATGGTGCGGTCGTCGGGGGCCGACAGCTCAGCCGTGGCGGCCAGCAATAGCCGCCCCATGATGTCGCGCTGGCCCCACCGCCGGATACTGGCGACGCAATCGCGGGCCAGCACCGGCGTACCGTCGTGGAAGAGCAGGACGGGCCGCAGTGTCAGCGTCCACAGCTTGCCGTCATCCTCGACGACTTCCCCCGCCAGCATCTGCAGCGAGATAGTGGTCGCGCTGTCCTGGCCGTAAAGCGTGTCGAACACCAGGAAGGCATGGTGCCGGGTCACGTGGGCGGCGGTCCAGATCGGGTCCAGGATGGCGACGTCTGCCTGCGGCACGAATTTCAGCGTGCGGGCGGGTTGAGCGATCGCGGGCCGGGCCAGCGCCAAGGCCGGCGCCGCGCCAAGCAGGGTGCGGCGGCGCATTACGCGCCCTGCCCTAGAACCGTCTCGGCGATGCCGCTGAATAAGCGTACCCCCTGGTCGAGTGCCGCCTCGTCGATGTCGAAATCGATCGCGTGATGGACGTTGGCGACATCGCTGCCAACGATGAAGTAGGTGCCGCTGCCGCCACGCTCCCGGACCCGGGTGATCATCGTGGTTGCGTCGTCGCAGCCGCCCATCTGACGGAACGGCAGCACCTCGGTGACCCCCGCCGTCCGGCCGGCAACCTGCATTACGACGGCGATGGCATCAGGGCTGTTCTCCACTGCGACGTTCTGCCCCATCAGCTTGGTGTCGTACGTGCAGCCATACATTGCGGCAGCAGCCGCGACGATCTCGTCGGTGCGGCGCACCATGTAGTCCAATGCGGCCCTGGTATCGCCGCGGACTTCCATCTGCAGTTGGCACTCGTCGGCGATGATGTTGCGCCCGGCGCCCCCCACGATGCGGCCGACATTGACGTGGGTCGAGGCACTGCCATGGCGCGCGATGGCATGCAGGTTCAGCGTGGCCGCCGCGCCGGCCAGCACCGCATTGCGCCCTGCTTCCGGGCTTGCGGCGGCATGGGCGGACGCACCGTGAAAGAACACGTCGCTCCGTTTGGCGAACAGAAAGCCACGGGCATCCGCCGCCACCGTCCCACTGGGGACGTGACAACCGAGATGGGCCGCGAAGAAGAAGTCCACGTCGTCGACGATGCCCGCCTCCACCATGGGGTGGGCGCCGCGCCCGGCCTCCTCCGCCGGCTGAAAGATCAATCGCACGGTGCCGCGCCACCGGCACGCCGGCTGCGCCAACCGCTCGGCGACGGCCAGGCCGATCGCCGTATGGCCGTCATGCCCGCAGGCATGCATGAGCCCGGCGTGCAGGGAGCGATAGCCATCCACATTGGGGCGGTGTCCGGTGGCCACGGCTTCCGGCACCGGAAGGGCGTCCATGTCGAACCGGAAAGCCAATACCGGGCCGTCGCCGCGGCGCATTTCCGCGACCAGGCCGGTCTGGCCACCGGGCATACGCTCGACCCATTCCGCGGGTGCGCCCTCAGCGAGGGCCTGACTGCGGGCTGCGGCAATCGCCGCCTCCGTCGGGGCGCCGAGCATCGCTTCTGCCACCATCACCTCGGGCCCGGCCTTGACGGCGTAACCCAGCCGCGTCAAGTGCGCGGCTGCCTTGGCGGCGGTGCGGTACTCCAGGTAGCCGAGTTCCGGATGGGCGTGCAGGTCCCGCCGGATGCGGACCACACCGCAATCGTTGGCGCCGATCGGCCACGGAGCCAGTACCAGATCGTCTATCATCGAACTCTCCAGCTGGGGTCAGGATGCGCACGAGACGTGCGGTATCGGGCTTGAATATTGCCATCATGACTATGGGCCAAAACAGCTGTTCCAGCGGTGCCTATCGGAATGGTCTGGTGATCCTTGCGAGCGTCGCCATTTGGCGAACATGACGCCGCAATGCATGGGACGTGCCAATTTCATCCGGGAGGGCGGTTCCGGCCGGTCTGGGATGTGCGCGCCACCACGGTCACGGGCTTGGCAGTGCACTACCAAAGGCCAGCGCTGAGCAAGATTGAAACGCAGTGCCTCATCTATGAGGCCTGCCCTAATTATGCAGTTGGCTCGGCTCATGCCTATTCCCCGGTGCAAACTGCGCGAGGATTAAAGCACCGAGGGATCCGTGCTTCCGTGCTTCCTCACTGCGTTTGAGGCATCCGCGCTCATCGAGTAGGACAAGTGTCAGCCGAAGGGCTTGTTCGTTCGTGCCTCGCCCGCATTGCGGACCGGGAGCCGGCGGTCCGGGCCTGGCTGTATGTCGATGAACGCCGTTCCCCGTCTCGGTCTATTGCGGACAGGCGCGAGGCGCTCCAAAGGGTCGACCCCACACTCAGCGGGGTTGTGGTCGAGCTGCGCGTAAAGGCTGCCGGCTGCCTAAAACACTCGCCGACTCTGAGGTTTTCACGCCTCTCCGCTAAAAATAGAACATGCACATGCTGGGCATGGATGTAGTTCTCGAGCAGCCCGACGTTACAGCTCGAAGGACGACTCATGCCAGCGTCAAACAGTGCCCGACAGCTTTCCGCTCGAGGCGCTCCGAACCGGACCGGACGATCGGGCCCAGGCTGCCTCCAACAGGTCAGTCGGCGGGCTGGCCCGGCGCGCCGCGAGAATGATTGCCGCATAGGGAGTGTCATGGATCGTGTGGCCAAGCAAAATGGCAAACACACGAGAGACGGGGTCAGCCGGGTGGGAGCATTGCTCGCGTGCGCAGTCGCGCCGCAAGTGAAGCCGGCGCTTTTAATCCCGGTCGGGCGCGCCGAGCGGGAAATAAGCGCGGTATGGTCGCGCGTCGTCGATGCAGCGCGCGACCGACGGGCGGGCTATCAGGCGGCCGCGATAGGCTTTTAGCGTGGCGTGCTGTTCAGCGATCGGGTGCACCCAATCGGCGTAAAACAGCGAGGGGGCGGCAGCGCAGTCGGCAAGGGTGAAGTCCGCCCCACACGCCCAGTCGCGGCCTCCCAGTTCTCCGTCGAGCCAGGCATAGATCCTGTCTAGATTGGCGTGGGCGCGCTCGACCCCATAGGGGTCGCGGTGGTCCTCGGGGCGCAGCGCATTGCCGACTATCACTGTCATCACGTTCATCACGTAATTGTCGAACACCCGGTCCATTGTCCGCACCTTGACCGCGGCCTCAGGATCGGTGGGAATCAACTTCACCCGACCGGGATGAACCGCTTCGAGATACTCTATGATCGCGGTCGCCTCGAACACCGCCGCTTCGCTTTCGACCAGCAGCGGGAACTTGCCTATCGCTGACCGGCGCGCGAGCTCAGCGTTGTTCTCCGCATGCTCGGGATCTACCATCCGGAATTCAAACGGGGTGTCGTTCTCGTAGAACGCTATCGCCGCCTTCCACGTGTAGGACGAGAAGGGATGGCCGAAGAGCTGGATCACCATGTGCCGTCCTTTATGTGCCGCTGCCGCTCCTCTTCGCGCGCGCTTTCGATTGGGCCGAAGGACCCCGTTTCGACCGAACCTGCAGGCTCGTAAGTTGCGATTGCGGTGCCGCCGGGCGATACTTGGTGACCGACCAGCTTGAGCGTGCCGGGCGGAGTACCCTCGCCGAACAACCGCTTACCGCTGCCAAGCAAAATCGGGAAGGTATACAGAACCAGTCGGTCAAGCAGGCCCGCTGCGAGCAACGCGGGGTAGATCGTGCTTGAGCCCTGGATCAACAGATCAGGGCCATCGCCCTGCTTGAGCATCGAAACGTCGTCCATACCGCGCATTCGGTGGCTGTTTGCCCAAGGTAACGGTTGCTCGCGTCTCGTGAGGACATATTTGTTCGCTGCGGTGAACGCCTCGCCCATCGTCGTGCCCTCACCGTCCACATAGGGCCAGTAGGCGGCGAAGATGTCGTAGGTCCGCCGCCCGAGCAGCAGGTCATACGGCCGCGAGAAGAACTCGCCGATCGCCGCACCGACTTGCTCGTCGGCGACGGGGAACATCCAGCCGCCATGCACGAAGCCGCCGGTCGGGTCTTCGGACGGCCCGCCTGGCGCCTGAATGATGCCATCGAGCGAGACGAACATGCCGCCAACGATCTTACGCATCGGTCGTCTTTCCGGCACGCGCCAATTCGACTTGGGCGATGCCGATTTGCGCATCGTCATCATCGCTTCCATCACCGGCTTGGCGGCCGCGGGGTCGGGATCGGCCAGCCCGGCCATCAGCGCTCGGGGCACGATCTGCCATGAAAAGCCCCAGCGGTCCTTGCACCAGCTGCACGTGCTTTCCGAACCGCCATCGCCGACAATCGCCTTCCAATAGCGATCGGGCGCACACGCGCGCTATCGGCGGTCATGCGCGACATGCTGTCGCTGACGTAGGCGACGGACAGTGGGCAAAGCGGGTCAGCAGCTCCGCAGCCGCATTGCGCTGAAGAACGAGAATACGGAACCAGCGGCCCCCCAGGCCCGGTCACCTGCGAACGTCAACCACCGTGCGTCCGCGTACCTGCCCGGCCAGGATCGCGGAGGCGTGCCCGGCGAGGCGGTCTAGCCCGACGGTTTGGGATACCAGGGCCAAGTCCTCCGCGCTCAGCGCCGCTGCCAGCCGCGCCCAGGCCTGTTCGCGCAGGATGGATGGGCACTGCACGGAATCGATTCCGAGTAGCGCCACGTTGCGCAGGATGAACGGGAACACGGTGGTCGGAAGCTCCGTCCCGCCCGCCAGGCCACAGCACGAGACGGCGCCGCCATACGCCATGGCGGCGATAACGTTGGCGAGCAACGAACCACCCACCGTGTCGACCGCGCCGTGCCACCGCTCCGCCACCAGCGGCTTGCCCGCACCCTGATACTCGGCGCGGGGCACGATCGCGGCGGCGCCCAGGCTTTGCAGAAAGTCCGCCTCTGCGTCCCGGCCGGTCAGCGCGGAGACGGTATAGCCGAGCTGGGACAGCAGCCGGACGGCGACGCTGCCCACTCCGCCGGCGGCGCCCGTCACCAGAACGTCGCCGCCTGGGCGGATGCCCCGCTGCTCGAGCGCCATGACGCACAGCATCGCCGTCAGCCCGGCCGTGCCGATCGCCATCGCCTGCCGCGCCGTCATGCCGGATGGCAGTGGCACCAGCCAATCCGCCCCCACCCGGGCGCGCTCGGCGAAACCACCAGACCAGCCCTCCCCCACGCCCCACCCGGTTAACACCACCTTGTCACCCGCTTTGAAGCGGCCGGAACGAGACCCGATGACGGTGCCGGCGAAGTCGATGCCGGGCACGATCGGATGGTTGCGGAGGATGCGATTGCTAGGCTGGAGCGCCAGCCCGTCCTTGTAGTTGAACGAGGAGTATTCGACGTCCACGGTCACGTCGCCATCCGGCAGATCGGCGTCTGTCAACGTCTCAATTGCGATCGACTGAGTCTTGCCGTCCTTGCGCGCCACCAGGGCGCGGAAGCCACCCTCGCTCATGCCGCCTGTTCCGCCAATTGCCGGGGCAGATAGATCGCCGTGTGGGTAACACGGGCCACTGGACGGGTGCCATCCGCCACCACGAGTACGTCGAGGTCCACCAGTTGATGCCCCTTGCGCTCATAGGTGGCGAGCACCCTAGCCCGTCCCGTGAGCAGCGATCCCACCGGCGTCGTCGCCAAGTTGCGCACCTTGCTGCCCGCGTGGATCCACGCACCCATGCGCACGCTATGGGCAAGCGCCCAGTTGCAGATCCGCAGCACCGTGCCCGGATGCACCAGCCCTTCCTCCGCGTAGAGCGGATGGCGCTCCTGAATGTTTTTCAGGTAGTCCGCCGCGAGATCGGGCGTCACCTCATACGGGCGGGAGCCGAGCAGCTTGCCGGCCGGCATCCCCGCGGCTGTGGCGGCTGGGCGCTCGTCCGGCAGCACCACCTCCGGGAAGTCCGCGAGTGGGGGCGGTTGTTCCGCTGCGGTGGGAAGATACGCCTCGGCGGTGCCGCATAGATCGCCCATGCTCTGGACCGTGATCCGCAACCCGTCACCGGCCTCCTCCGACAGCACCTCGGCCATGTTGCCCTCGTACACTGGCTTCTTCAGCAGGATCTCCATTGTCCCGCGCTCCAGCCAGGCGCGGCCCCAGCGTTCGACGGCGGCGTGGGTGGCGTAAGCGTAGACGTCCACGCCGGGCACCAGCCCGCCACTAAAGCCCAGGCGGCGGGCCACGGTGTCGTCATGGATCTTGTTCTCCGACGCGTGGGCGACGTTGATCGCCTTCACTGCGTAGATCTCGGCAATGTCCGGCATCGATGATCCCCTGTTCTAAGGCTTGAAGTACAGCGTGGTTATGTCCGTCTTACCCTGCTGGTTCGGCTGGTCGCCGGCGATCTGGACGGAGTAGGCTGCCATGTTCGGCCGGTAATACAGCACGATGTTCGGAACGTTCTCGACCCAAGCCTTGTCTAGCACCAGGTAGTCGGAACCGCGCTGCGCCGGGTCGGTGGTCTTGAGGATGTTGTCCATCGCCTGGTCCACGCCTGGATAGGCGGTGTGGGATAGATTGTACTGCCCCGTCGAGCCGAAATTCTGCTGGAACGTCAGGAACGGGTCGGGCCGGCCGGAAAAGCTGCCTTGCCACCCACCATAGATGCGCTTGGCATTAAAGGTTTGCAGGCAGGCGCTGCCGGTCATCACCGTGACGTCCAGCGTGATGCCGGCCGGGCGCATCTGTTCGCGCTCGATATCGGTGATGTCGGTACCATAGCCGGTGACCGGGGTGGCGCAGACCTTGATCGTGACGCCGTTGGGGAAGCCGGCCGCTGCCAGCAGTGCCTTGGCCCGTGCCGGCTCGTATTTGACGGAGTCGCTGACCTCCTTGCTATAGGCGGCACTCGCCTCCGGTACCGGCAGAACGGCCGCGCCGCCGCCCGCCTCCGGCCCCATGATCGCGTCTGCCAACGCGGCGCGGTCCACCGACATATTCAGCGCCTGCCGCACCTTGGTATTGTCCAGCGGCGGCACACTGGGGTTCAGCGCGATCTCGTTATAGGCGGTGCTCGGCTCCAGCGCGACACGCAGCTTCGGATTGGCCTTCAGCGCCGGAGCGTCCTTGGGGTCCAGGCGGAAGGCGTAATCCACCTGGCCCGACAGCACGGCGCTGATCAGGGAAGTGGAGTTCTCAATGATGCGGAACCGCACCGTCGCCAGCTTGATGCGCGCCTGATCCCAATAGCCGGGGTGGCGCACAATCTCGATCGTCGACCCGGCGGTCCATTGCTTCAGCATAAACGGCCCGGCGCCGATCGGGTGGCGGCCGAAATCCTGCCCGTATTTGGCCAGTGCCGTCGGCGACACAATCATCCCCGCCCGGTCCGCCAGCACGGTCGGCAACACGGAGTACGGTTGGGAGGTATGGAGCTGAATTTTGTCCGGCGCCGTCACGTCGATACCGGTGACAATATCCAGGTCGTGGATCCGTCCCGTCGATTTGAAATGCATCAGGCTCGCCTTCACCGCCTCCGCATCCAGCTTGGTGCCGTCCTGGAACGTCACGCCGTCCCGCAGCGTCAACTCCAGCGTCCTCATGTCGTCGCCGACGAATCGCCAACTGATGGCGAGGGCGGGGCGGAGGGCGAGCGTCTTGGGTTCGAGGCCGATCAGCCGGTCGTAAAGGGCGTAGAGATAGGGATAGTCGGTGCCGGACACGCCCATCGCCGGGTCGAGGGTGAACGGCTCGTCCGTCATGCCCACGGTGAGCAGGTTGTTGCGCGCATCGGCGAAACTGCTGGCGGGGCTGACGCAGAGAAGGGTCGCGGCGAGCAACGAAAACTGGATCGGCCGGACCATTATGCGCTCACCTCCAACGGCTTAGGCTTGGCCTTCGCATTCCGGACGGCGTAAATCGCGGTGCGGAGCACCAGCGCGATGGGATTGCCGGAGGCGGTCATCAACTGCTCGCTCTCGTAATAATGGTTTCCGTTGCGTTCATAGGCCGCCGTTACCCCGCCGTGGGTCTGCACGCAGTCACCCACATGGGCCAGACCGAGGAATTGCGTTTCGGCCGCGACGAAGATGCCGGTGGTGGGATAGCGGTAGGAGGCAATGGCGTCGCGCATCGACAGCCGCAACAACATGCCGGGATGGATGATGCCGCGCTCGGCGTAACCTGGCCAAACCTCGCCGAAATCCCGCAGCGATATCTGGTGCTCTTCCGCCGAGATGATTAGCGCCAGCGTGCCGAACGGGTCGCCCGGCCGCAAACTTCCGGCTGTGATTTCCGGCGGGTCGGTGATCGGCATCGCGGGCGGAGTGGCGGGCACGGGGGGTGGCGCATCAGGAAGACCGGCCGCGCCGGTGGCCGCAACGTTGCCGGCCCCGTCCCGCACGGTCATCGCCGCTTGTTGCGCGGTCCCCACCCGCGTCACCGGGTCGGCTGTGATGAGCAGACCGTCGCCGTCATACACCGGCCGGCGGCTGTGGGAGCGCATCGTGCCGCGTCGCAACCACTCCTCGCCCCAGGTCGCGACCGCCAGCCGGCTCATATAGCCGTACAGGAAGGCGCCCGGGATCAGCGCGCCGCCATAACCGAAGCGCCGTGCCGTCGCATGGTCGTGGATCGACCCGGCGTAACGCGGACTATCACCGAGCCGCGCGGCCAAGCGCAGCTCGACCCACCCGTCATCCCGAAGCAGCGGGATCACGCCGCCAGGGCCTTACGCACCGCGTAGATCGAGGTTCGCCGGATCAGCGCCAAGATGGTGTTGCCATTGGCGATGATCACCTGCTCGGAATCGTAGTAATGCGAGCCCTTGCGCTCGTAGCTGCCGGTCACCCGACCGGCGGTCACTAGCGTGTCGCCTCCATGCCCTAGGGCGAAATGCTGCGCCCAGCCGGACACGAAGATGCCGGGGGTTGGGCAAGTGAAGCTGCGAACCCCGTCCCGCACGACCCGCCGCATCAGGTGCCCGGCATGCAGGATGTTGCCGGCCCGATAGCCCGGCCAGGTTTCGCCGAAATCGGCCAGCGAGGCTGCGAGGTCCGCCGCGGTGAACAGGTCGGATTGCGACCGGAGCGGCGCACCATCCTGCATGCCGCCGATCGCCACGGCGGGTGCGGGCTCCACGAACGGGGTCACGGTGTAGGCCGAGACATCGGGCGGGGGCGGCACGTACTCCGGCAGCGTCGCCTCGCCGGACGCAACCTCATTGCCGGCGGGGTCACGGGCGACCAGCGCCATGCGGAGGCCACCCTCCATCAACACCGGGTCATCGGCGGTGATCGTCAGCACCTGGCCGTCATAGGTGGGACGGCGGTTGCGAGAGCTCATGGTGCCGCGCTCCAGCCAATGCTGCCCCCAGCGATCCACCGCCAGACGGCTTAGATAGCCGTAGACCAGCGGACCCGGCACCAACGCGCCTTGATAGCCGAAGGTCTGCGCGGACGAATCATCGTGGATCGATCCCTTGAATCTCGGATCGGTTCCGACCCGGGCCGTTACCTTGATCGTTGGCATGCAGTTCTCTCCCCGTTTTTAGTTTGAAAGCCGGTCGCGCAGTTCGTCGCCGATCCGGTAAAAAGCCAGAACCGTCAGCACTACGGTCGCACCCGGCGCGATCGTCGCCTGCGGGTCGACCACGATGTACTGGAAGCTTTCCGCCAGGGAGCCGCCCCAGCTCGGCAGCGGCGGCTGCAAGCCCACACCGAGGAAGCCAAGCCCGGTCTGCGCCAGCAGCGACATGCCGGCGAGCAGCGTCAATTGCACCACTACGGGGCCGATCGCGTTGGGCACCACATGGCGCGCCAGGCGGTGCCACGGCGATAGGCCGAACAGCCGAGTGATGATCACGAACTCCCGGTCGCGCACGCCCAGCACGCCGGAGCGCGTCACCCGCGCCAGCACGGGGGCGTAGACGATGCCAAGCGCCACCATGCTGCTGCGCAGGCTGGGACCGAGCACGGCCGTCAGCACCAGCGCCAGGATCAGGCCAGGGAACACCAATACGGCATCAGCGCCACGCATCAGCAGGGTATCCATCCGGCCGCCGACATAGCCGGCGCAGGCGCCCCACGGGAGGCCAACCAGCGTGGCGACGCCGAGGGCGATAGCCACGCCCAGCAGAGCCGGGCGCGCGCCCCACATCAGCCGAGTCAGCACGTCGCGCCCGGCGTTGTCCGTGCCGAGCAGATGCTGCAGCGTCGGCGCCGCGAATTTGTGGCGAAGGTCGATCGAGAGCGGATCGTATGGCGCCAGCAGCGGCACCAGAATGGCGACGGCGATCAGTAGTCCGACGAAAATCACGGCCAGCAAAAAAGTGCCACGCGGTCGCGCATGCCGGGCCGAGACGGCGGGAGCGGCCAAGGCAGCGCCGCTCATCGCCTTGTCCTCGGGTCGATCGCGGCGCAGGCCATGTCCACCGTCAGGTTGATCAGCACCACCGCGACCGTCAGCACCAGCGCCACGCTCTGCACCGTCGGATAATCCTTCTGCAGCACGCCCTGGACCAGCAGCGCACCTAGGCCGGGAATGACGAAGACCTGCTCCACCAGCACGGCGCCGCCCAGCAGCCCACCCGCAACGATACCCACCACCGTCACCACGGGCACCAACGCGTTGCGGAGGGCGAAGCAGGTGAGTATCTGCCAGCGCGGCAAACCCAGCGCCAAGGCGGTGCGGATATAGGGGGAGCGTAGCGCCTCGATCATGCCGTTGCGGGTGAAGCGCACGATGATCGCCGCCGCTCCCGAAGCCAAAGTGAGCGCCGGAAGCACCATAGCGAGCACATGGTCGACCGCCCCATCACTCCACGCCGGCACGCCCGTCGCCGGCAGCCAGCCCAACCGCAGCGCGAACAGATCGACGGCCAGCATCGCCAGCCAGAACTCCGGCATCGCGAGCCCCAGCCCGGACAGGCTGGTGATCGCCGCCCCCACCCGGCCGCGGCGGCGCACGGCGGAGATGACGCCGAGCGGGATGCCGATCAGCAGCGCCACCACCAATGCGCTGGCCGCCAATTCGACCGTCAACGGCAGGCGATCGGCGAGGTCCTCCCCCACCTCCCGGTTATCCAGCAGGGAACGGCCGAAATCGCCCTGCACCACGCCGAATAGCCAGGCGCCGTATTGCACCGGCAGCGGCCGGTCCAGGCCCATTTGATGATTGATAGTGGCCACCATCTCCGGCGTCGCATCGGCACCCGCCACCGCGTCCGCGGCGCCCCCCGGGATCACCTGCACCAAGCCAAAGATCAGCATACTGCCGAACAGCACTGTGGGCACGATCGCCGCCAAGCGGCGCAGCAGCACCGGGAGCATGAGGAATTCCCTATTTGACGAAATACAGCGTGGTCAGGTCCGGCTTGCCGAGTTGGTTGGGCTGCTCGCCGGCGACGTTCTTGCCGTAGATCGCGTAATTCGGCCGGTAGAACAGCAGGATGGAGGGAGCGTTCTCGATCCAGGCCTTGTTCAGTGCGGTGAACAGCGTCTTCTGCCCCGGCTGCGTGTAGGTGGCGAGGATCTGCTTCAGCAATGCGTCCACGCCCGGGTAATCGGCGTGCCCGACATTATATTGGCCGTGTGATCCCATGTTCTGCTCATAGGTCAGGAACGGGTCAGGTCGGCCGGAGAAGGCACCCTGCCAGGCGGCATACCCGTTGCGCAGGACGAAGGACTGGAAGCACGCGCTACCTGTCATTACCGTCACGTCCAGCGTGATCCCCGCCGGGCGCATCTGCTCGCGCTCGATATCTGTGATGTCCGTGCCGTAGCCGACCAGCGGGGTGGCACAGACTTTCAGCGTGACACCATCGGGGAAGCCCGCTTGGGCCAGCAACGCTTTCGCCTTGGCTGGGTCGTAGCCGACGGCACCCTCCAGCTCCTTGCTATAGGCGAAGGAGGCGGGCGGGACCAGCATCAGCGCCGAGCCGCCGCCGAGACCCGGCCCCAGGATCGCGTCAGACAACGCCGCTCGGTCGACGGCCATGTTCAGCGCCTGGCGCACCAGCTTGTTGTTGGCGGGCGGCAGGCTGTCGTTCAGTGCCAATTCGTAGAACGCGGTGCTCGGCTCCAGCGAAACGCGCAGCTTCGGCGAGGCCCTCAACCGGTCAAGATCCTTGGGGTCGACACCGAACCCGTGGTCCACCTGGCCGGACAGCAGGGCGCTGACCAGGGATGTGGGATTGAGGATGATCTTGAACTGGATCCCCGCCAGCTTAGGCTTGTCCTTATCCCAATAGCCGGGGAACCGCACTAGGTCGATCGTCGAGCCGGACGACCATTGCTTGAGCATGAACGGCCCGGCACCCACCGGATGGCGCGGAAAGTCGTTGCCATACTTCGCCAGCGCGGTGGGCGACACCACCATGCCAGCACGGTCGGATAGCACGGCGGGGAGCACGGAATACGGCATGCTGAGATGCAGCGCCATTTTGTCCGGCGCCAGCACATCGATGCCCGTCACCGGATCGAGGTCGTGAATGCGGCCGGCGGCCTTAAAATGCATCAGGCTGGCCTTCACAGCCTCCGCGTCCATGACCGTGCCGTCCTGGAACTGCACGCCTTGGCGCAAGGTGAGTTCCAGCGTCAGCTTGTCGTCGCCGGTGAACGCCCAGGTGGTGGCCAGACCGGGCTGCAAGGCGAGCGTCTTCGGGTCGAAATTGATCAGGCGGTCGAAGATTGGATACAGGTTTGGGTAGTCGAAACCGGAAAAGCCGGTGCCCGGGTCGAGGGTGAACGGCTCACTGGTCATACCCACGACCAGCACGTTGTTCCTCTCATCCGCCCGGCTGGCCGGGGCGAGCAGCATGCAGGCCATCAAGGCGGCGGCCAGGCGCGTGAGGGCGGTCATGCGTGCACTCCGAGCAGACAGAGCTGTGCGGTTTCGTCCACCACCGGCCGCGCCTCAATCTGCTCGGCGTGGTGGCAGGCGACAGCGCGGTTGCGCACGGGGCGCAGCTCCGGCACCTGCGATTGACAGATTGCCGTCGCGGCCAGGCAGCGCGGGTGGTAGCGGCAGCCGGAGGGTGGGTGTTCCGGGTTGCCGATCTCACCACGCGGCCGGTCGGACGGCGTGGCGGCGTTGTCCAGCGTCGGCACGGCGGCCAGCAAGGCGCGCGTGTAGGGATGCGACGGGTTGGCCAGCACATGGGCGGCGGCGCCGGATTCCACCAGCCGGCCTAGATACAGCACGGCCACGTCGGTCGCGATCTGCACCACCGCGCCCATGTCGTGGGTGATCAAAAGATAGGTCAGCCCTTTCTCCCGCTGCAGATCGTCCAGTAGGAACAGCACCTCGTTGCGCACGGAGACATCCAGCGCCGACACGGCTTCGTCCAACACGATCAGCTTCGGTTCGGCCGAGAGCGCGCGGGCGATGGTGACGCGCTGGCGCTGTCCGCCGGAGATCTCGGCCGGGCGCCGGTCAGCGACGCCGGCGGGCAATCCCACGCGCTGGAGCAGGGCGACGGCGCGCTCCCGCTCCCGCTCCGGGGGACCGGGGTGCCGGCGCAGACGCGGTTCGGCGACGCTGCGCCAGATCGGCCAACGCGGGTCGAGCGCGGTCATCGGGTCTTGGAACACGATTTGCACCCCATTCCGCCCGGCCGCCGCGGCGCGGTTGGAGTGCCGGGTCAGCTCCACCCCGGCGACGCTGACACTCCCCTGCTCCACCGGCCCGAGGCCGCACACGGCGCGCGCCAGGGAGGATTTCCCGGAGCCGGATTCGCCGATCAGCGCAAGGGTGCGCCCCGGCTCGATCCGCAGCGACACGCCGGCTACCGCCTGCATCGTGCGCCGTAGCCCGAGCCGGTAGGCGACCACGAGGTCGCTCACCTCCAGCACCGCCGGGTCAGGCATGCAGTACCTCAGCGCCGGCGGTCTCGCGCCAGCAGCGCACGGGATGCCCGGTGCCCTCCAACGATTGCGGCCGTTCGCAGCCGGGCGCGGCGGTGGCGCAACGCGGCTGGAACCGGCAGCCATCCGGCCAGGCGCCGGCCATCGGCGGGCCGCCGGGGATGCCGCGGCGGAGCACGCCGATCTGCGCCAGGTCCGGCACGCAGCGCACCAGACCGCGGGTGTAGGGATGGCGCGGCGAGAGCAGGATTTGGCGCGCCGAATCCACCTCCACCAACTGCCCGGCATAGGCGACGGCAACCCGGTGGCACAGCCGGCCGACCAGCCCTAGATCGTGGCTGATGAACAGGACGGAGACGCCGGTCTCTCGCGCCAGCCGCTCCAGCAGGCGCACGATCTCCTCCTGAATGGTCACGTCCAGCGCGGTGGTTGGCTCGTCGGCAATCAGCAGACGGGGGCGCCCGGCGAGCGCGGCCGCGATCATCACGCGCTGGCACATGCCGCCCGAGAGTTGGTGCGGGTAGAAGGCCAATCGGCGCGCCGGGTCAGGCATGCCCACCTCGTCCAGCAGCTCTATTGCCCGGGCGCGTGCGGCGCGGCGCGAGAGGCTGCTATGGGCGCGCACCGCCGCCACCAGTTGGCTGCCGACCGTGAAGGTCGGGTTCAGCGCCGTCATCGGTTCCTGGAAGATCATACTGACCAGCCGGCCGCGCACCTGCCCCAGCGCGCGGTCCGGCACGGAGAGCAGCTCGGTGCCTTGCAGCCGGACGCTGCCCTCGATCTCTAGGCCCGGCGACAGCAAGCGCATGATGGCCAGTGCCGTCAGCGTCTTGCCGCTGCCGCTCTCCCCGACAAGTCCGAACACCTCGCCGGCGGCGATACGGAAGGAGACGCGATCCACCAGCACGGTGGAACCCAGGCGCACCGTGAGCTCAGTCACCTCCAGCACGGTTTCAGCCGTAAGCATGGCCTTAATCCACCGGGACGCAGGCTGTGGTGCCGGCGCCCTCCATCCGGGCGATTTCCTCCGGCGGGAGGCGAAGGATCTCCTCCAGCACGTAGCGCGTGTGCTCACCCAGGCAGGGGGCGGGGGTGCGCTGCGAGCCGGGGGTGCGGCTAAAATGGAATGGCAGCCCCTGATGGGGGTAACGCCCGGCTTCCGGGTGCTCCAACTCGGTGAAGAAGTCGCGGGCGGCCAGGTATTCGCTCTCCGCGGCGTCTCGCGCGTTCTGCACGGGGGCGGCCGGAACTCCGGCGGCTTGCAGCAGCCGGGCTGCTTCGGCCTTGCCGCGCTGCCGGGTCCATGTGGAGACTGCCTCGTCCAGCCTGTCCAATTGCTGCAGGCGTCCGGCTAGCCCGGCTAGGTCGGGGTCCGATGCAAGGTCTGGCCGCCCAATCACGCCGCCCAGTGCCCCGAATTCGGCATCCGTCTGCACTGCCACTACAACCCATTCATCTTCGCCAGCGGCCGGATACGCGTCATGCGGTGCGGCCCAAGACACACGATTGCCGGCGCGCGGCAAAACCTCTCCGGTGGCGGCGGCCAGCAACAGGTGCTCGCCGATGAACTGCATCGCCGCTTCCACCTGTGGCACCTCGACATGCTGTCCCTGACCAGTGCGGTCCCGGTGATAAAGCGCGGTCAGAATGGCGGCCGCGCCATTGAAACCGCCAGTCGGGTCCAAATAGGCAGGCCCCGTACTGACCGGGGGACCACCGGGATAGCCGATCATGCTCGCCATGCCGGCCGCCATTTCCATGGTCGGCCCCAATGCGGAGGATTGCGCGGCCGGCCCAACCAGCCCATAGGCCGGCATCTCCGCCACGATGATGTCGGGCTTCATCGCGTGCAGCCGCCGATAACCGAAGCCGATCCGGTCCAGCATGCCCGGCGTGTAGTTGCAGATCAGCACGTCCGCCGTCATCAGCAGTGCCTCGAACGCCTCGCTACCGCCTGACTTCTTCAAGTCGAGCGTAAGCGACAGCTTGTTGACGTTCTGCGAGTTGAACAGGGAGGCACGGTTATACGGCCGCTCGCCAGGCACACCGCCAGGGAAGCGTCGTGGGTTGAACACCTGGCTGTGGTGGCGCCAGGAATCGAGGCGGGAGGCGGCTTCCACGTGGATCACCTCCGCCCCCAGGAAAGCGAGGATGCGGCCCGCCATAGGCCCGGCCCAGGCGGTGGTCAGTTCCACGACGCGAATGTGGCGAAGCGGCAGTGCATCAGACATGGGCACGAACCCGCACCGGTTCGGCCACACCTAATCTAGGCGGTCCCTTCTTCACCACACGGGGAGTGGCGCTCATCCGGAATGGCGGGCCGGGGATGACGCGGCTTCCCTCCGGCGTGTTCAAGTGTTCCCAATAGCCCCGTACTTTCAGATGCTCGTATTCGGAGATGAGCGATGGGAGGTCATAGGCGCGGGCCGTCACCATGCGCGCGGCCTGCCAGCGGCGGACCAGGTCGTCAGCCGGCCAGTCGGCCACGCGGGATTGGATCTCCGCCACCAGCTCGGCCCAGTTGTCCTGCCGGTCCGGCGCGAGCGCGAACCGTGGATCGGCCATCAACTCCGGCGCGTCGATCGCCTGGCACGCGACAGCCCAGCGATGCGCGTGGATCCAGAACGCCACCCACCCGTCGCTGCATTGCACGAAACCCAGCGGCTGCCGCCGGTCGCCACGCTGCTCGATCGAGCCGTTGGTGAGGTATTGCGTGACCGCCGGGTAGCACATGCCGGCCCCCGTCTCGACGATGTCGACGGACACGCTCTGCCCCCTGCCGGATCGTTCGCGCTCGATCAGCGCGGTGACGATGCTGATATAGGCCGCGACGCCGGCGGCATAGGAGGCGCGCTGGCCGCAGCCGTAGAGCGGCTCGCGCCGCGCGTCGCCATTATGGAACATCATGCCGGAGAGCGCCTGGTAGATCATCTCCGACCCTTTCCAATACCGATAAGGCCCGTCCTTACCGAAGGGCGAGACCACCGCGACGATGCAGCGTGGGTTGGCCGCCTCCATCCAGGTGCAATCGACGTCGGCACCGGCCACGACCACGTCGGCGGATGCCAGGAGTTGGGTGAGCAACGGCTGCCCCACGCCACCGGGCAGTACGACCGAACGCTTGCCCATGTTCAGGTGGAAAAACAGCAGCGACGTGCCGGGATCGTCTGGATCCGCCGGCAGGGCACGCCGGATGGGAGAGCCGCCTTGTGGTTCCAGCAGCGTCACATCCGCCCCGAAATCCGCCAGAAGGCGGGAGCAATATTGGCCAGCAACACTGTCGCTCAGGTCGAGCACGCGAAGGGATGCGAACGCCGGCGCGCCCGACTGCGTGAAACCACCAGCCTGCTGAGGCAAAAACGCGACCCGGTCTTCCGGTGTCATGGCGTTCCCCTTCCCAATGCCTACCAGAGAGAGTCCGGCCAGGCTTCTTATCGTTGAGGGAAACGCTAGCGAGCCAAATCGAGACGGTCAATATGACCGGACATAAATTTAACCCGTCGCTTCATGCGCCAGATCGAACGAGACCTCAAACGAGAAGGTGCTGGCGGGATAGGTGCCGATCACCACCTCCAGCAACTCCTCCGCATCGTTGTAGATCGTGCGGACGACGCGGGTGCCGAGCGAGCCGGCGGCCACGCCGGTCAATCGCGCCTGCCGCGCCGTCAGCCGGCAGGGCTGGATTCGGGTGCGCACGCGACGCATCCGCTCGCCGCAGGTGCGGGCGATCAATTGGTGGATCAGTCCCGGCTCCCGCCCTATCAGATGGGCAACCTTTTCGAGCCGGGGATGGAGGAACACCTCCGTGGTGCACAGCGTCGCCCCGCCCGCCAGCGGCGCGCGCACGCCCGCGGCGTACAGCCACGGCTCAGCCGGACCTGGCACTTCCTCGGCCAGGAGGTCAGGCAGCAGGCGGCGCGACCGGGTGCTGATGACCAGCCGCGTGTTTCGCATCAGATCGGTGCCGCTGCGCGCCGGGTCATACAGCACCGTGCCGTTGCTGCTGGGCGCCTTGCGGTGTGCCACGACGGTTCCGGCGCGCTTGCGGCGGATCACCAGGTTTTGCGTGGCGAGCAGGCGCATTGCTTCCCGCACGGTCGCGCGGCTCACGGCGAACTCTGCGGCAAGGTCGATCTCACGCGGCACGAGCGATCCGACGGGGTAGAGCCCGGTCGAGATCCGCTCGGTGATGTTCTGGGCGATCGTCTGATACAGGAGAGAAGGTACGGCTGTTCGTCGGATAAGGTCGGGCACTCGCTGTTCAAGCTCCTATCGGCAGCCGGCCGGCCGTGCAGGGCCGAACATAGGTGAGGCGAAGGGGAAGGCAATCTGAGGTTGGGATTGAGGTGCTCCGTTCTCGTGGACGGTATGTTGGCTTGGGAGCGGTATGTTCGATAAGCCCGTCACACCATTCCCCCCATCCGTTACAGCGGTAGTGTCAACGCGGTTCCCGTCTCGGTCTAAAGTCAACGGGCGCGAGGCGCTGCCAGGGCATTAGTCTCGGTCTTTCCCAGTTCGACCCCACACTCTGCGGGGTTGTGGTCAAGCGGCCCGTGTAGGCCGAGAGCTGCCTGAAAGACTCGCTGAATTGAGCCAGCCTCACCGGAAGCAACGGGGAGGCTTCCTATTGGGAGATGGCCGAAATCCCTGCCGCGAGGGTTTAAGATCGGAATGACTTGCGAGAGCCCGCATCCTTTCTGCCACCCCGAAATGCCGTCACACGGCTCGCGGCGCGCATGCCACTAGCGAAAACATGCCGCAGGAGCGACATCAAGGCCTCAAGGGCCGCGTAACGGCGAAACCTGGACCGCCGCGTGTGTAATCGAGCCACGGGGCTTGTAGACGTAGGGGGTCTGCCGCATCGTTGGCGCCCCCCGCACTCGGGCATAGAGCGCAGCTAGGAGTAGTTCGTGCGCGGCACCGTCCACAACCTTCCGGGCCACGCAGTGGCATTGCTGGGCTTCGAAATCGAAGCGTATGCCTCGGTTCTTGTGACAGGGGCCGATGAGGGCGAAGATGAGGCGTCGCCGCGCTCGCTCCGGAAAGTGGCGAGGCACCTCCGCGACGTCACAGGCCTGCCGTTCAGGGCCTTCATCCCTTCCGACGACGAAAACGCGCGGCCGGGACAGCGCGAGCCGACGAGCTCGCCCGAAAATCCGATCTGGGCGGTCCGCTTCGACTACAGCTTGGATCCTTGCGCGGCTCCCAACGACGAATACTTGGTCGGCGTGGAGGTCATCACGCCCCGCTCGAATTGGCTAATGCCACCGAGACCGTGCGGCATATCGCGAGCATGATGTCCGGGCTCGGTGACTTCGCCGCTGGATTCGAGGGCGGCATACACGTCAACGTTTCAGTTCCGGGCCTTGCGGCGGCGGATGCCGCGATGTGGGCTGTGCTAGACCCTTTCAGAAGCGCGGCGCTATCTCGCGTCGAAGGTTTTGCGGACCCACTTTTCGATGCAATCCTGGCGTACCTGCCTCCCTCCTATTCGGGATTACCCGGGCTGGAGGAGGTTATCGTGGCCATGGTGGAGCGCTCCCGCGGACGCCACCTGACCAACGTCCTCCCGCTTATCACCGGCCGCGGCTATGTCGAATTCCGCCATCTTAGCTCAAGAGCGTTCTTTTCAGATCCTGGCCGCGCCGTGCGGCTCGCTGAGAAAGCCGTTGCGCTCCTCGGCAAGCCGCCACGGCGAAAGATGGACAGTCGGCTCGGGTCGGTAAAAAAGTTGGCCGACCACATGCGGAACGTGGGCAGGGCCAAACTGGAAGACGCCGCATCGAGAATGCCGCCCGTCGAACTATCGGCAGACACCTGGGCCGCCTCTGATGCCCAGCAAAAGGCCGAGCGTCGCTTGCTCATCACGTTTCTCGAACTGGCCAATGCGGACCCCGTCCTGCGCGGCGCCTTTCCTTGGGCGATGAACTATCCGGCGTGGCCGATCAGGCAACCCGGGCGCCGCCCCTCGTACCGTTCTCCCTATGCTATCGCATGCGTCGACAAGGATGCCGTGGTCGCAAAGGTGAGCGCGCACTGGCAGTCGCAAGCGACGAAGAATCCAGTTCAGGATGACTACTCCGGCCGAGCGCGTCACGGTACTGACGGTGAGGTTTCGTCGCTGGAAAAGGACAATAATGGGTCTGCTGCCCGACGAAGCGTCAACGGCGGCGGTCCTGCATCGACCTGATGAACAGGTCCCATAGGAACTCGGCAGCGTCCTGCGGGCTGAGGCTCTTGGAGTCGCGGCCTGACATCATCGTGGACGTTCCGAGGGCATCGAACATCAGGCCCTGGTCGTCCTCGTTCACCGAAAGCATTTCGTTGCTCGATCCTACCGATGCGTTCGCGTCGTGGATCACTTCGCAGGCGCTCTGGCGCGAGTAGCACAGAACCCCTGCGGACGCATTCTCGAACTACCAGCTAGCTCTGCCGTCTCGGCAGCTGTTTCCCACGATCCGGTCGCCCGCACCGGTCCCAACTTGATCCATCCAACGTTCGCGTCCCTCGTCCGCTGAAAATCGCCTACTGCGCTGATTGGGACCGCGCAGTTATGGGCCAACCTGCGCGACAGCCGGGCCGCTCACCTTCAGCGGCAGGTTCGTCAATCCTCACTCCGGAAGTCTTCATCGAAATATACCCCGCAACTGGGGCATACGACGTTGGTCGGCTGATTGGCGATGGTGCGATGGTAGGTGGTCCCGAGATGGTTCTTGAACAGAACCGTGTTACAATCACGGCCGTAGCAATGGGTTCGCGTCGTCACCATCTTGCAGTCTCTGCAAGACAACACCCAGTAGCTGTGATTGCCACTGGTGGTGCGTTCCGTAACCCCATCAGGGGCCTGCGCCTGGCCACAGGATAGGCAGCAGCTCGGGCTGATCCAGATCTTCTCCTCTGCCGGAGCCGCCTCGTCATCCAGGATGTTCCAGCGATCGTTTCCGTCGCTTTCACGCCCATCGGCGTGATCGCGTATGTTGCGCATGACCTCTGGTATCGCGCTGGGTTCGACCTCCAGCGGTGACGCGAAGCTGCTCTGCAGCGCTAGGCCGATTAACCGGCGAAGGTGACGCTGCGCATCGCCCTCGCCCGCGTTAGGGGCGAGCCACACTGTGCCGCGCCGGTGGTCGTCATGCGGATTGTGGCCGTAGTCGCAGTGGGCACCCCACTCCAGCGGCGAGGTCGGTGCCGCCACCGCCCCGGCGACGGGGTGGAGCAGAAAGACCCGGTCACCCTCGCAATCATAGCGTTTCTGCGTGATCAGGGTGTCCAGCATCCGTTCGATTTCACCCGCGCGCCAGGCCGTGCGGAACTTTGCATCCATGATAAGCCCGGGACTCGTGGCGAAGAGGGGGAGGTCATCCGGGTGCAGCCCCCCAGCGGAGGGCCGCTCGGGATGGGGCGGCAGATAGGTGAATCGCAGCCGGAAATCCGGCCGCCTGCCGTTGCCCAAAACGGGCTGCACGTCCAACAAAGCCCCGAAGCTGAGTTCGGGGCGGCAAAGGGCGAGTGAGAAAGGCTGCGGCACGCCGGTGACCGCGGCGATCAACGGCTCCTGCCAGCCCGGCGGAGGAAGGAAACGGAAATCCGTGATCAAGATGGCGAGGATCTTCACCAGGCACCAGCGTTCGTAGAGCGCGCTCGCGTGCAGCGTGCCGATGCGATCGAGTGCGTCGAGAGCGCCATCGGCCATACCCGAGCGCTGCGCGAGCGCCTGCAGGCGCCGATAGGCAGCCAGGCAGGCGGCGTAATCCGGCTGCAGGCTGTAGCGCATCCCCGGCGGGATCTGCGGGCTCGTCGCGACCCCAAGACGACGCAGCCCGAGATCGGTCTGGCGCAGCAGGGATAGGCTGGCGGAAAGGCCGGCGCCGACGCCTTGGGCGTTGTCCATCACCGCTCGAAACGTCAGGCTACGGATCTTGGCTGTGCGGGCGGCCTCCCTGTATTCCCGCTGCTCCCGTAGGTTGAGCGGTGCCATCCAGCCATCCCGTTCCAGCCGGGTCCGTTTCCGCCGCTTGTTCTCCAGCGCCCGGGTGCGCGGTTCCACTTTGCTGACCTGCTCAAGTTCGAGCCAGCGGTAGGTTTTCCGTTTGCTATCTGGGCGGGTGCCAGACTTCGCCGTGCCGCGAAAAACATAGTCTTGGGAGAAATGCAGGATGGCGGATACTAAACGCGCGAGGGGTTTGGGAAGGCGGACGACACGGTAGGCGATGCCCTCTTCACTCTTGGAAACCAGTCGATCGTAGAAGAACTGATCGCCTTCGCTGCGGTATGCGCTGGTCAAACGGATTGGGAAGTGGCCCTGGGGCAGGTCGCTTGTGGCCGGTTCGTCATCACGCCACTGGCTAACGGCTTCGAGTTGCTCATCCAGCTCGGCGAGTTGGCGGTCGAACACGGCCGGGTCGACCGCTTGATGGGTGATCGCGCGATAGGTTTCAGCGCGTTCGGCCTCGATATCGGCGCGCTTTGCCATGAAGGCCGCCTGGCGTTCCGCCGCGCGGCCGAAGGCACTGGCGAGGCTGGCGCAGGCAGTTGCCATGTAGCGCAGGAAGCGGTTATCGGCGATGTCAGCGCTCGCCTCGGCCAGGCGACCGGGGAGGTGGGACGCTGATGGAGTGCGCATGTGCTGCCTGAACGTTGCGGCGTTAGGCCGTACCTTCGCGACCCTGGCCACGCCGGTGCGCTCCCGCATCTCCGTGGCTGGGGATCTCGCGATGCGTGCCGCCGCGTCGGTAAAGTCGGCCAATGCGGCAGCGAGGAGGGAGTCGGCCTTTCGGCCGCCCTGACTGGGGGCGCCCAGCCCATCGAAGCCTAGGGCGAGCCAGATCAGATCATCCTGGAAATCGCGCAGGTAATCTTCAAGCTGCACGCGGCCGCTGCCATGCATGACGGCGGTCACGTCCAGCCGCTGTTGGCCGATCCGCAGTTCGAAGCTGCCGAGGCTGCGGGTGAAGGCGTTGAGGTGGCGCTTCGCGTCGGCGTCCCATGCAAGTGCGGGCACCCACCAGCGCACGCCCGCCTGATCCTTCACTGCCATAAAGGTGCGGGGCTGGCCGTCGGGTGCGTGCCAAGCGGGCTTGGCGCGGGACAGCACGCCGCCGAGCCGGAGACCGAGCCAGGCATGGTCCTCAGGGAAAATTTGGACCTCGAGCTGCAGGCGGCCATCGTCCGCGGTCTCGATCTCGATCGGCTCGGAACTTGCTTCGACCCGGCGTGCCATACCCGGTTCTTGCCACTCGATAGTGAGATAATGCGCTGTGACCACGAGCGGCATCAGCGGAGCCAGTAATTTGCGATCCCGTTATTGCCCTCGGCCACCGCGATCACCCGGTCGAGCAGGACCACGCAATCCTCGACGTTGCCGGCCAGCGTCTCCGGCTTGATCGAACGGCGGAGATAGTCGCGCATTCCAACCAGGATGTCGCGCCGATTGCGCCCGTCGGAGCCGGTCCGCGCCGTGTCGAGCGTCACTTTCGGCAGGACCTTGTGCAGGATGACGTTGTTCAACGACGTGGCCGGGTCGATGCCGGCGATCTCGGCGGCCTGTAGATAGCCAAGCGACTGGCGGATGGCGCGCAGGCCGAACTCGATACCGAGCGGATCGAGGTGGTTGCGGGCGAGCTCCAAGAGGAAGGCGGCCGCCGGGGTGTGCCGTTCGAAGGCAGGATACTCCATGCGGGGTCCGACCTGGTCCGGCATGAGGTGCAGCGGCGCAGATATCTGATCGGGGTCAAAGTCTTCAATTTCGGCTTCCAGCGCCCCCCAATCCGTCAGGACCGGGTTGCGGAACCGCAGCACATGGACGCGGTCGAGCACCTTTGGGGATAGGTAATGCGTCGTCTCGTCCACGTTGATGGCGCCGACGATGCGGACATTCTGCGGGAACCGCATTTCGGTGGGGATGCGCATGCTAGCGGCCAGTCCGCGGCGCAAGCGGCTGTGATGCAGGAGCACGGATTCAGCATCTTTGAATCCGCCGAGCAGGTGCAAGACGTGGTTCGCCGTATCGTCCTTGAGCAACGCCTCCAGCGTCGAGTCCTCGGGCAGGCCGGCCCGCCGTCGCGCTTCGGCCTCAATGGCCAGGAAGAGCCCGTTCTCCATCACGATGTGGCGCTCTTCATCGGAGGTGTAGAGCGGGATCACGGGGGCCTCGCCGCGCGCCTCGAGCAGGCTGAGGAAATCAGCGAAGTAATGTTCCACCCGCGCCAGGTTCATCTCGTCGAGGCAGATGAAGTGCAGCATTTCAGGCTCGCGCTCGGCACGCTGGAGGCATTGCAGGAAGGGTGTGGGGTGGTAGCAGCGCTCGATGGGGTTGTAGTAGCCCAGGAGATCTTCCGGACCGGTCCAGTTTGGCTTGACCGGGATCACGCTACATCGTGCGCCGATCGCGGCGGCGACTGAGCGAACTAAGCTCGTCTTGCCCGCGCCCGAGTCACCCGCCAGCACGACGAGGTCGTGCGTGAGCATCAGGGCTAGGAAATCGCGCAGCTGTGCCTGTGAGTACAACATCCCCGTGCGCCAGAGCTGTGCCTGAAGGAAAGGCGCCAGGCGGGCGAAGTCCCCGCCGAGCAGGTCCTGAAGGCTGCGGTGCGCGGGGCTGGTGCTGTGGGATGCCGGCGGCATGAGCGCGTCGATATCGGCCTCATCAACTAGCCCAAGCGCGCGCAAGCGGTTTCCCTTCTTCTCCAGTAGATCGGACAGGTGGCGAAACCGTTGTTCCATAATTTGGGTCTTTTGAAGGAGGGTATCGCCAAGCTGGTCAAGCAGCTCCCGCTTTTCATCTAGTTCCGCCCGCAGGGTGGCCAGCGTCTGAGTGCCTTGCGCGCGTTCGGACTCGATGCGGGCCTGATGCTGTTGCGCCTGTGCCAAGGCTTCGTCGACGCCCTGTAGCGTGGTCTGATCGGCACGAATTTGCCGGGTGAGGTACTCGTGGGCGCTGAGCAGTTCAGCACGAACATGTTCCTCCAGCGCCGCCCGGGCGGACTGGGTCAGCAGCCGGGCTCCTTGGCCGCCCATTATGGTGGCGTCCCAACCTCGCGGCAGGTCCTCAAGCAGGAGGTGCAGCGTGCCCCGGCGTACCATGCAGCCATGGGGATTCGCATGTTTAAGCCGCTCGCGATCGGGCGACAGGATGAGTTCAGCGATCGCCCATTTCGCCTCCCGCAACCGGTCGACGTGGTCGGCGATGCCCTGTGTCTCACTGGCGGGAATATAAGCCGAGGCGGAGACGACCTGCTCTGGATAGACGAGGCGGCTTCCAGTCGTGGGATGTTCCAGCTCTTCGAGAAAGAAGACCGGCTTCTCGCCTCGGGACCGGACCCTGCCGATGACAATGAACGGTGCGTCGGGAGTTATTTCCCAAGCGTTACGTAACGCGATCAGAAGCTCCTGATCGGCGGAGCTGGCACGTCCGGCACTCGACAGTATCACACAATACTTCTTGGCTAAGGGCTAGACGGAGCTGAAAATCACACAAAGCTACCTTCTAGTCCACCCTTGTCACCGCTGTCACAGGCTTCGCAGATTGCGGAGCCGATTGTTGGCGGGATTGCCGTCCATGTGAGCCGCGGCAAGCACAATCCGGGTCACCCTTTGTCGGCTACCCTCCATCAGATCCGGCCACTTGGCGGAGCGCCCATTTCGGCCGCGCCAAGTTTGATTGGCTTCGTCATACCATCGCCCGTCCGATTGCATCATCTGCCGCCGCAACGCCTCCGCCTTCTCCTTGGCGTCTTGCGCCGCCTCCGGTGTCGAAGACACCAGCGTCTGGGAGCGCAATAGCATCAGGTGCGCCGCCAGCACCAGCCATGCGCCCAGCGGGCCAGATCGCCGACCCCGTGGGAGGCCGCCATCGCGGTGCCAAGGGCCTCCGTGACCCGGCTGATCATTAGCTAGCGGCCGGCCTCCGCACCTGCCCCCTTTGACCCCAAACTCTGCGGGGTTGCGGTCGAGGCCCCGTACGAGCTGCACGTGCAGACAGCCGAACCCCAGTCGCCTCCCTGCGCCAAGTAGTACCTATAACCGAGCTGGGCGCGCATCAATACGCCGAACATGCGCGCGGTCGAGCGGGCACCAAGCAAGGAACCGGGGCGCCCCGAATACCCGAATCCCGGCAAGGACGGTATGACGAGATCAAACGCATTGGCCGAGCGACCGCCATAGCGGCTCGGAAACACCAGCCGCTCGATCGTCTGCCAGAACTCGAAGACAGACCCGGGCCAACCATGAACCAACAGCAGTGGCCGCTTTCCTTGCGCCTCGCCTACGACATGTAAGAAATGAACGTCGACGCCGTCGATCCGCGTCAGGAACTGCGGATATCTGTTGAGATCCTCGACTGCGGCCGCGAAATCGTAACCATCCACCCAGTGGCGGCAAACGCGACGCAGGATGCCGGGTGAACAGCCGAATTGCCAGTCATCCGCCCCGGAAGGGGAGGACGGGAACTTGAACGCTCGAACCTGGGTGCGGAGATGTCCAACTCCCGGTCGGGCCATTCGACCTTGCATTCCTCAATCCCTGTCGCCATCACCTTGCCTCCCTCCTATCCCGCACTGGGCCGCGCACGGTGCGCACTCTGGTGTCAGGATCGATGCACGATCAGGCCGCCCTTTTCCGACCAATAAACCGTAAGTGCGGAATCAAGCCGTTCGGACGCAACACCATCACGACAGCGAGTAGCAGTCCAAACAGTGCGAGCCGGTACCCCTGTGAGAAGCGAAGCGCCTCCGGCAGTGCCCCTAGGGCGAACACACCGAGCAAGGCTCCCGCCCAGGAGTCGATGCCGCCGATCGCTAGATACACCAGGAAAAAGAGCGACCGGTCCAGGGAGAACTCGCTCGGCTTGATGACGCCCAGGTAGTGCGCCCAGAGAGCTCCCGCGAGACCGGCGATACCGCACCCCAACGCGAATGCCGAGACGTGGATCAGCCCGGGGTTGATGCCAAGTGCCTGCGCCGCCAGTTCCGAACTCCGCACAGCACGCAGGCATCGCCCGAAGGGTGAGTGCTCGATCGCAATGTTCAAGGCGACAACGGCGCAGAGCACGATGGCAACGATGGTCAGATCGACGTCGAGTGGCACGCCGTAGAGCCCCGTCGCGCCGCCGAGATCCTCCAGGTTCGACACGACCCCGGACAGCATCATGGAAAATGCCAGGGTCGCCACCGCAAAGAACCAGTGGGTGAGCCGCCCCGCCAGCAGGGCAAACACCCCACCAGCGAGCCCGGCGACCACCGCCCCGATCACGATCGACAGCCAGGAGGGGTAATCCTGGATAGAGACGACGGCAGCGGCGTAGGCGCCGATCCCAAAAAACGCGGCATGACCGATAGAGAGCCGGCCGCTGCTAACGACGAGGAAGAGCCCCTGGACCGCGATTGCATCGATGAGGATCGGAATTGCAATCGATTCCCAATAACCCGTCATGGCCGTCCCTCACGAGAGGCCGCCGTGAACAAGCCACGCGGCCGGATGACGAGGATGACGCATAGCAATCCGAAGCTCACAACGGTGCTGTACGCTGATGAGATGTAGCCGACTGTCATTGACTCGGCGATGCCGAGGATCAGCCCGGCGGCCAGCGCACCACCAAGGCTGGTCACACCGCCTATAATGACGACGATCAGGCCCTTGAGGCCGTACTCCATGCCCATGAACGGCGACACCGCGTTGTTCCCCGCGGCAAACAGGAATCCGGCCAAGGCGCCGAGCAGCGTCGCCACGATCATTGTCAGCAGGATCGTACTGCGGACAGAGATGCCCTGTGCTTCCGCCACTACCCGGTTTTCTGCCACAGCCCGCATGGCACGGCCGAACGAGCTGCGGATCACCAGCCACCGGAGTGCCACGACAGCGACAGCGACACAGATCATGGAAATGACCTGCATCGGCACCAACGCGACACCACCCCATCGCCACACGTCCCGCGGCACGGCAATCGGGAAGGAAAGGGACTCGGCGCCGAATACCTTAGCGAGGATGTTTTCGATGAATAGCGAGATGCCGAAGCTTGCGATGAACGGCGCCAGAAAACTGCCCTCCTTGCCGGGTCGCAGGAAGGGCCGGATTGCGCTGGCATAAATCGCGGCGGCGATCAGCACTGTCAAGATCAGCGCCGCGACGAAAGCGGCGGCGGCCGGTACGTCCTGGTTGATCAGCAGCGCCATAAGAAAGGGCGGCAGCATGATCGATTCGGCGTGCGCGATGTTCAGTACGTTCGCGATGCCGAAGATCAGCACGAACCCGAGCGCCACGAGCGCGTAGGTCCCGCCGACGGCCAAACCGGTGATTAGCTGCTGGGCGAAGAACTGCATGACTGGGTACCGCGGTCAGCGCGCGTTGTGGGGAATGAGGTCGGCGGCCTTCCCGGCGACTGCGATCGTCGCCGCACAGGTGTTCGCGGACGGGATCGTCGGCATGATCGAGGCATCGATGACTCGCAGCCCATCGATGCCGTGCACCCGGAGGTCCGAACCGACCACGGCCGTGGGGTCGCTCGCCGGACCCATCTTGCACGTCCCCGTCACGTGATAGCCGGTCGTGCCGTATTGGCGTGCGAAGTCAAGGATCTCGTCATCCGTCGTCACGTCCGGCCCCGGCAGCAGCTCGGCCGAAAGGAGCTCGCGAACCGGCGACATGGTGAAGACCCGGCGCGCCCATTTCAGCGCCTCGACCGTGACCCAGCGGTCCGTCTCGTGGTCGAGATAGTTCGGGGAGATCACCGGCTGAGTACGAAAATCAGCGTTGCTGATACGCACATGGCCATGGCTCTCCGGCCGCAGTTGCCAGGCGCCGCAAGTCATGCCGGGTTCGGAGTCGATGTGTCCGATCACGCCCAGCTTGTAGCTCGCGGGCATGAACGACAGCGCAAAATCGGGCGAAGGCAATTCGGACCGCGTCTTCCAGAAGCCATAGACCAGGATCGGCGTGATGGCCATGACGCTTGGCCGGTTGGTGAGCCAGGCCACAATCTGCTTGGCCAGTGGCAGCCCGCGGACCTTGCTGTTGATGCTGTCGACGCCGGGGCGCGCCCGCACCACCAAGCGTGGGCAGAAATGGTCGTGCAGGTTCTCGCCCACGCCCTCGAGCGCGTGCGCGACCGCGATCCCCTTGTCGCGCAGCAGAGGCGCCGGGCCGATCCCCGAGAGCTGCAGAAGCTTCGGGCTGTGGATCGCGCCGGCGCAGACCAGCACCTCGCGATGCGCCACGACGGAGACCGGGGTGTCGGATCCGGCCAGGTGATACGTCACGCCCGTCGCGCGGCGGTCGGTCATCTTGATCCTGCTCACCGCTGCGTCCGTGACCACGCGGATGCGGCCGGTGGACATCGCGGGGGCCAGATATGCCCGGGCCGTGCTCCAGCGCCGACCACCCTCGATGGCCCCCTGGCAATAGCCGATGCCGGCCTGGGTGGAGCCGTTGTAATCGACTGTCCGCGGGATGCCTGCCGCTTCGGCCGAAGCGATGAAGGCGTCGCAAAGCTCGTCGCGCCAAGCTGTTTCGGTCACCCCGACCGGCCCCTTGCGCCCACGGAACGCGTCGTCCCCGGTCCCGGAATAGTGCTCGCTGTCGCGGAAATACGGCAGCAGGTCGGCATAGCTCCAGCCAGGATTGCCCAGTGCCTCCCAGGTATCGAAGTCGAGCGCCTGGCCGCGGCTGTACACGGCGCCGTTCACCGTGCTGGAACCGCCAAGCGTTCGCCCCTGCACGAGCGGGGTCGAGCGCCCGTTCGTACCCGGCGACCCCTCCATGGTAAGCTGCCAGCTATATGTCGGGTCGCGAAGCAGCTTGGTGAACCCGGCGGGAATGCGCGTCCAGAAGCTCTTGTCTGGCGGACCCGCTTCGATGACGCACACGGTCTGGCCGCGCGTGCTCAAGCGGTTTGCCAGCACGCAGCCGGCTGTTCCCCCGCCCACGATGACGTAGTCGAACCGTTCCACGTCAGACGTCAAACGACGTGGGCTGGATTCAGTGCAAGGCAGCAGATCATGCCCCGCCGTTTATAGAAACGTTCCATACGCCCCCTCCTCAATCTTGCTTGTTATATCGACTATAGACTCGGAAATCGTTTCCACAATAGTTTGTGGCCAATGAGGTGCATGCCGCAGTCGCGGTTCGCATCCCGGGCAAGAAGAAGAACTCGAACGGTCTGGAGCAAACGGGAATGGCAACGAAGATCGGTAAAAGGACACTCGGCGCGCTGGCCGCCGCGAGCATCACCGCCCTCGCCTTGCACGCGCCCGTCGCGCATGCGGAGACGCCGAAGGTCAAGATCGGTGGCATAGAGCTGCTGTCCGGCAAGTATGGCACGTACGGCCAGCAAGTGGCCCGCGGTATGGAGATCGCCGCAAAGGAGGTCAACGACACCGGGGGGCTTCCGGGCGGTGCGCAGATCGAATTGGACATCCAGGATTCTGGCTCCGATTCGGCCCAGGCGATCAGCCTGTTGCGCCGGTTCTCCGGGTCGTCCGACGTCATGGCCATCGTCGGCCCCGTCGGCACGCCAGATCTGCTCGCGATCATGCCGCTGTCCCCGCAGGCCGGGCTGCCGATCGTCAGCGTCGCGTCCTCGACGGATTTCCCGCCGAACCGCTTCGGCAAATGGCTCGTCCGCGTCAGCCTGCGAGAGACGCCGGACGTCATCAAGGCCGTGCTCGATCGCGTCGGGAAGGCGCGCAACATCCATACCGTCGGCCTGCTGCAAGACCGCTCCAACGACTTTGCGCAGGCGGAGGCCAATACCGTCCGCAAGGTCCTCGCGACCGGCGACATGAAGCTGGTCGGCGACGAGGCCTTCGCCAATGGCGACAAGGATTTCGCCGCAATCCTCGACAAGGTGACGCGCGACAAGCCGGATGCACTCTGGCTGGCCGGCTTCGTCAACGAGGTCTCCCTGATCATGCAGCAAGCCCGCGCCCGGGGCTACAAAGGGCTGTTCGTCGGCGGCGGCGGCCTGACCGATCCGACGATCGCCAAGCTGGCACAATCCGCGGCGACAGGGACGATCACCTTTCTGCCGTTCAACAGCGCGTCGGATGCGCCTCCTACCCGCAAGCTCGTTGCCGGGTTTAAGGCCGCGGGCGGCCAGGGCGACGTGCCGACCTACACAGCCTATGGCTACGACGCCGTGATACTGCTCGCCGATGCGGCGAAGACGGCGGGCAGCACCGATCGCACCAAACTCATGGACGCGCTCGGCAGCACGAAGGACCTGCAGCTCACGACCGGCACGTACACTTTTGCCGGCAAAGGCGACAACGTAGCGCCGGCTACGCCCTTCCTGGTGGAGATCGGACCGACCGGTTCCTTCGTGCCACTGCAGGAGTAGCGGCGATGGAGTCGGTGCTCACGCTGAGTGACATCCGGATGAGCTTCGGCGGCGTCACCGTCATCGATGGGCTGAGCCTCGATGTCTATCGCGGCGAGGTCCATGGCCTGATCGGCCCCAACGGCGCGGGCAAGACCACGGCCATCAACATCGCAACCGGCATCTACGTCCCGCGCCACGGCAAGGTGCTGATCGAGGGGCGGGAGGTGACGGCGATGCCGCCGCACCGCCGCTCACGCCAGGGTCTGTCCCGCACGTTCCAGGGGGGCCGGCCGTTCGGCGCGATGACGGTGCGTGAGAACGTGCAGACGGCGCTGGAACGCCGCCGACGCTGCCTCCCCGCCCGCTCCGGCACCGCCGCACCGCCGCTCGACGCCGAGCGGCTGCTGGCGGAGATCGGCATCCTGGAGATCGCGAATTTGCCTGCTGCCACCCTGCCTTACGGCAAGCAGAAGCAGCTCGAGATCGCGCGCGCGCTGGCATTTGCGACGAGCTGCCTACTGCTTGACGAGCCGACGGCCGGGTTGAGCAGCGGCGAGATCGACCTCGTCCTGCAGGTGATCACCCGACACCGGGAGCGGCTCGGCATCCTGCTGATCGAGCACGACATGGATGTCGTGATGTCGTTGTGCGACCGTATCACCGTGCTGGACGCCGGGCGGTGGCTGACCACCGGCACACCGGCCGAGGTGCAGCGCAATCCGGACGTCGTGAGCGCCTATCTGGGCCCGGCGAACGAGGCACATCCATGCTGAGCATCGACGCCCTGACGGCCTCCTACGGCCGCGCAGCGGTGCTGCACGGGATTTCGCTTCACGTCGAACCGGGCGAGGTCTGCGCCGTCCTGGGCGCGAACGGGGCGGGTAAGACGACGCTGCTGCGATCGATCATGGGGCTCCTCCCGGCGACACCTCAGGGGCAAATCCAAGGGCCGGCCGGGCTGCGGCTGACAGGGCTGCCAACCTACCGAATCGCGCGGAGCGGCGTTGCGTATGTGCCCGAAGGCCGCGGCATCCTGAACTCGCTCACCGTGCTCGAGAACCTGCAACTCGGCGAGGCCCTGCTCCTGCGGCGCGACCCGTCCGCGCGCAGCGGCGCGGCGATGGGCGCCGTGCTGGACCGCTTCCCGATCCTGCGTGAGAAGTGCCACATCCACGCGGGCTTGCTCAGCGGCGGTCAGCAGCAGATGCTCGCGATCGGCCGTGCGCTGCTGCCGGGACCAAAGGCGCTGCTGCTAGATGAGCCTTCGCTTGGCCTGGCGCCTCTGATCCGGGGCGAGATTGCAGCGCTGCTTCGGGAGATTGCGGACCGGGATAGCGTCGCCGTGCTGGTGGCAGAGCAGGACATCACCCTCGCGCAACGTTGCGCCGACCGTGCTTACGTGCTGCGCCAGGGCAGCGTCGTGTGCGAACTCGCCGGGTCGGGCTTGCACGATCGCAACGCCCTGCGGGCGCTCTATCTCGGACCCGGCGTCTCCGCGCGGCCGCGCCCCGAACCGCTCTCCGCGCATACTCTCTGACAGGTCTCAAATGCAACTCATCGATTTTTTCGAACGTGGTGCAAGCTATGGCGGCGATGCGCCCTGCCTCGTGGAACCGGAGGGCGAGGTGCTCAGCTACGCACAGGTCGCTGCCCTCACACACCGCCTGGCCAACGGGCTGCACAAAGCCGGAGTGGCGCGCGACAGCAAGGTGGGGCTGCTCAGCCTAAATCACCTGTTCACCATGGTGGCGATCCTCGGCATCATCCGGTCCGACGGAATCTGGCTGCCGGTGAACGCGCGCAACGCCGCGGCCGAGAACGCCAATATCCTGGCGCAAGGCGGGTGCGAGTTCCTGTTTATCCACAGTGCCTTCGGTGACCAACTCGATCTGCTGCGTGCGGCGATGCCGGGGCTGAAGGGCATTGTCTGCATCGACCAGGCGCTCGGCGACATTCCCAGCCTGCGGGAGTGGGCCGCCACCCAGGACGTCACGCCCACCCGCAGCGTGGACACCCCCGAGGACGTGGTCGCCATCCGGGGCACGGGCGGCACGACGGGGCTGCCTAAGGGCGTGATGGTCACCCACCGGACCTACACGGCGATGCTGTCCAACTGGTTTGCCGCTATGCCGGTGGCGGGCCGCCCCGTGCACCTCGTGGTGGCGCCATTATCCCATGCGTCGAGTTGGGTCACGATCGCGACGCTCGCCTATGGCGGGATCAACATCATCCTGCCGACCACCGACCCGCTCGCGATCTTGAAGGCTATCGACCAGTACCGGGTCACGCAGATCTTCCTGCCGCCAACGCTGATTTACAAGCTACTCGGGCGGCCGGAGATCCGGGAGTTCAACTATTCCTCGCTGCGGTATTTCATCTATTCGGCCGCACCGATGTCCACCGACCGGCTTGCCGAGGCACTCGACGTTTTCGGCCCCGTGATGGTGCAGTGCTATGGCCAAGCCGAGGCGCCGTTCATCTGCAGCTGCCTCAGCGCCCACGACCATGCCGAGATCCTGGCAGATCCCTCGCTCAACCACCGGCTGGCGAGTTGCGGCCGTGCCTCGCCCTTCATCCGAATGGGCATCATGGGGCCAGATGGCACCCTGCTCGGCCCCGGTGAGCGTGGCGAGGTGGTGATCCAGGGCGACATCGTCATGAAGGGGTATTACCGCGATCCCGAGAAGACGGAAGACGCGCTTCGCCACGGCTGGCTGCACACCGGCGACATCGGGCAGGTCGATCAGGACGGCTATTGCTACATCGTAGACCGGCTGAAGGACCTCATCGTTTCCGGCGGGTTCAACATCTCGCCGAGCGAAATCGAACAGGTGCTCTGGACGATTCCGGCGATCAGCGACTGCGCCGTCATCGGCGTGCCGGATCCGATCTGGGGCGAGGCCGTGAAGGCCATCGTCGAGCTGAAGCCCGGTGCCGCCTTCGACAGCGAGGCGGCCCTAGCCCTCTGCCGCGAACGGCTCGGCGGCATGAAGGTGCCAAAAACCATCGAGGTTTGGGATCAGCTCCCCCGCAGCACGGTGGGCAAGGTGCTGAAACGAGACATCCGCGAACGCTATTGGATCGATCAGGCGAGGCGGGTGTGAGCGCGGCGCTTTCGCTGGCCAGTCGTCAACAGGTTGCCTGCCGGCCCGCAGGTCTCGCCGATGATCAGGTCCCAAGGCACCAGCACCTCGCGCACCTCGCTTGCACCGTCGTGCACTCGATCCATCATCAGCCGCACGGCGGCCTCCGCGCTGCGTTCGAAATTGTAGCGCAGCGCCGTCACCGGCGGATACATCAGGTCGAGCGTCTCGTAGGCGCCGATGCCGATAACCGACAGGTCCCGCGGGATCTCCAACCCGGCCTCGCGAGCGACATGCACCGCGCCCGACAGCAGACGCGTGCCCAGCGCCACGATGGCCGTGGGCGGCTGCTCGAGCGCCAACATCTTACGCATTGGCTGGCTCGAGGACTCCATCCAGGACTCCGGCATGAAGACCAGATCTTCGTCGAACCCAAGGCCAGCGGTCTCGAGCGCCTCTCGGTAGCCCGACAGCTTCTCGCGCCCGGGCCGCAACCGCGCAGTCGACACGAGCAGGGCAATCCGCGTGTGGCCGAGCGTGAACAGGTAGCTCATTGCTTGGCGGAGACCCGAGTGATGATCGATCTTCACGCTGTCGAACGACGCCCCCATGTCGCGGTCGACGATGACAACCGGCAAGCCGCTCGCGGTGAATGGGCATTGCGCCGGGTCAGGGTATTCGTAGCCGGGCGATGCGATGATCCCATCGAGGCGGCGGTTCTTGAAGAAGGAGACCAACTCCCGGTCTCGCGGCTGGCGTTCAGAACTACCGATCAGCAGGGAGTAGCCTTCTGCCTGGATACGCCGCTCGACTTCGCTGAGGTGCAGCGCGAGGAATGGGTTGGCGATGTTTTGCAGCAGGTAGCCGATCGTCCGGCTGTGACCGGACCTCAGTTGGCGGGCGGCGAAGTCCGGTTCGTAGCCGAGGGCGGTCGCGGCGGTGGTGACCTGAGCACGGAGCTGTTCACTGGCATAGCCGCTGTTGTTCAGCACCCGCGAGACGCTGCCCACCGACACCCCGGCAGCCTTCGCAACGTCCCGGATGGAGGCCCGCTCACGTCTCGTCTTCATTCGGTTTGCATGCTCCACCCGCTCCGTCGCGAGGACCATGCCTCACCGCTGAAAACGGTTCCACACTCAAGGCGGCCAGAGTCCTGGCGGCCGGCAATATCGTTCAGGAGGAACAATGCAGGATAGCAAAAGGCCAGCCACAGAGCTGTGCCGCCACACGAACGACGCCATCTATATACGCGACGCGTCCCTGGTGGACGATTTGATCGGCCGGCTGAGCTTCACCGAGATGTTCTTCTTCCATTTGATGGCTCGACGTCCGACACCCGCCGAAACAGCGCTGTTGGACGCAATCCTTGTCACGCTTATGGAGCATGGCCTGACGCCAAGCGCCATCGCCGCCCGCATGATCGCACTCTCGTCCCCGGAGGCCACCCAGGCGGCCGTCGCGGCGGGGCTGCTTGCCGTTGGCAGCCAGTTCATTGGCACCATCGAGGACAGTGCGCGGCTTCTCATCGAGATCGCCGATGCCCAGGATGGGACGGCTGCAGCAGCGGCTAGCCTCGTCGCACGTTTCCGCGCGGAGAAGAAGCTGTTGCCGGGCTTCGGGCACCACCTGCACCGCCCCGACGATCCCCGCACGCCGAAATTGCTGGAGCTTGCGCGCGAGCACGGCTTCGCGGGGCGGTACGTTGACGCCTTGATCGCGCTCGCCGCGGCGGTGGATAAGGCCGCCGGCCGCCATATCACGATCAATGCCACGGGGGCGGTTGGTGCCATCCTGGTAGAACTCGGGATTCCGCTGAGTGCCATACGCGGGATCGCCGTCGTGAGCCGCGCGGCGGGGCTCGTCGGCCACGTGCAGGAGGAGTTGACCCAGCCCATTGGGCGCTTTCTGTGGGATCTCGCCGAACACGAGGTCGACCACCGCGCCGGGCCGGCAGCGCCTTGAGTTCAACCGGGATCACAGATGATGAACGAACACCCCCGTCTCAAGAACAAGGTGGCGCTGATCGTCGGCGCTGGCTGCTTCGCCCCCAAGGAGGTCGGCATCGGCAAGGCCTGCGCAATGCGCTTTGCCGATGAGGGCGCATCGATCTTCGCCGTCGACGTAAACCGTACCGCTTTGGCCGAGACGGAGCAGGAGATCCGTGGCCGGTCCGGAGATGTCACCTGCTTCGAAGCTGATGTCCGCAACTCGGATGCTATCCGCGCGATGGTCACGTCGTGCCTCGGGACCTACGGCCGGATCGACAGTATCCTATACAATGTCGCAGTCGGCGAAGTCGGGGCTCCGCCGGAGCTATCCGAGGAGAGTTGGGAGCGCACCTGGGCCATCAACTGCACGGGGCTTTTTCTTACGTGCAAGCACGCACTCCCGGCGATGGTGGAGGCGGGCGGCGGCACCGTGATCGGTATCTCCTCGATCGCAGGCATTCGCTACACCGGGTATCCCCACTTTGCCTATGCGACCACCAAGGCAGCCATGATGCAATTCATCCGCTACCTGGCGTTGCACTACGCGCGCTCCGGCATTCGGGCAAACACGATCGTTCCCGGGCTCATCGACACACCGCGCGTTTCACGTCTGAGTGCCACGTACGGCGCGAAGAATCGGGCTGCCATGATGCAGACCCGTGCGGCCCAAGTTCCGAACGGGCAGTCTGGTTCCCCATGGGACATCGCAGCGGCTGCGGTCTATCTGGCGAGTGACGAGTCCCGTTATACGACCGCGGCGGAGATCGTCATCGACGGTGGCATCACGGCTCAGTATGGATCACAAACCAGGCAGGAAAGTTAGTCCTTAGCGTCGCGAGGGAGCGCGCTAAGGTAGCTGGCTTGACGGACGGCTCCTGCATAGCGGGCGATGACGGAAGAGCCGCGACTGATCCGCCCCTCTTCCCAGCAATCATCGAGCGCCCAGGTCAACACTCCACCGGTCAGGAAGATACTTTCTAGAAACGCTCAAATACCGCTAGTCGTGTCGCTCCGCCACCGTTGGCCCGGGCACGTCGTCGCCGGTCTGTCGCTGTGTCGCATTGAAATGTAGTCGGCTCCTCAGTCAGCGGCCCCGTTCCCTACCCTACATCGCAGTCTGCCCATCATAGCAATCTACAATGCCCCGAACAGGGTGAGGCTCGCTCGGGATTTGCTAAACAGCGAAGAACGAGGACCGGATCCGATTGAGTGCAGCAGAACTTAGAGGCCTAATCGCATTTGGTCGGGCAACGAGAGACCGTTACCCCGACGGGCTCGTTCCGAGCGTGCGGTGAACAGCATATCTTGGTTCTGCCCCCATTCCCCGCTCAGCACCCGATCGAGTTGCGCCTCATTCAGCTCTTCCCAACGCCGGCCACGGAGCGCTCCGGCCGGCACCCGGACCAGCAAAGCCGGTTGGGCTGACCAAGTCAGCAACTGCTCCACGCTTACGAAAGCCAGCATATCGCGTAGGTGATGCGCCGTCACGTAAGCGTCCGGGCCCGCTCGGTGCGCCGGCAACCCTGTGGCGCGGTCCAGCCCGGGCGGGTGGCGCCAGTAGCGCAGGCCCTGGTTGGAGTGCGTCGGCGCATCTGGCCATAGCCGCAGCGCGCACTTCCAGGTGCAGATCCAACGTGCCCGCCCGCTCAGCCCTGGCAGGCACCAACGTCTCTCGAACGCAGCCCGGTGCGCCGCCAAGGCAATTAGACCCTTGTCTTGCAGGATCTTGGGGGCGAGCTCGCTCCACGCCGGTGCCCCCGCGACGTCTTTGTCCACGATGTGATGCACGGCGGATGTCACCGCCGAGATCGGGCAGCCTGGCTGCACCAGCCGAGCGCCCGGAGCTCCGTGCAACGCCCAACGCCCGTCGGCTCCGGGCGCAAGATCCTGCCAACCAATCTCGACCACGCCACCATTGGCAAAGCTGTCCCCCGTCGTCTCAAGGTCGATGACGCGCAGGCGCGTCGAGGGGGTTTCGAGTTGATCGGCCATACCGCGATATATAGGCGGCTCGGCCACCGTGGCAGCCGGCGTATGACCACCACATGGCCATCATGACCCGCCACTTCGTCCTTACCCGCGCCGCCGCACTCGACCGCCTAGCCGAAATTGTTCCCCGCACCGGGCACGACTACGCCGCCGGCCGAAACACCGACAGGGGGCCGCACGCCGATCCCACCACCACTGTGCTGTCTCCCTACCTGCGCCGCCGGCTATTGCTGGAGCAGGAGGTCGTTGAAGCCGCCCTCGCGGCCCACGGCCCGCAGGCGGCTACGCGGTTTGTCGACGAGGTTTTTTGGCGGACCTACTTCAAGGGCCATCTGGAGACGCATCCTGCGGCCTGGACGCAGTACTCCGCCGCCCTCAGAAAGGATCAGGCGCGTCTTACAGTAGATTCCGGCCTACGGCACGCCTACGAGGACGCCGTGGCCGGGCGCACCGGCATCGATGGCTTCGATGACTGGGCGTGCGAGTTGGTGGACACAGGTTGGTTGCACAACCACGCTCGCATGTGGTTCGCCTCCATCTGGATCTTCACCCTGCGCCTACCCTGGGTGCTGGGAGCCGATTTCTTCCTGAGCCACCTGCTCGATGGCGACCCGGCCAGCAACACCCTGTCGTGGCGCTGGGTCGCCGGGTTGCATACGCGGGGCAAGGCCTACGCCGCACGTAGCGAGAACATCCGTCGCTATACAAGCGGCCGTTTCTCGCCCACGAACTTGAATGAAAGCCCGGTGCCACTGGAGGAACCTGACCCGCCCCGCTTAGTGCCCCTGCTGCCGGGCGCCGTGGCGCCGCCCGGTGCGGTGGCGCTGATGCTGCACCTCGACGATCTGCACCCAGAAAGCCTGGCGCTGGACAGTGCCAAGGTGGCGCGCGTCGGCGGTCTGCTCGCCCACTATCCGGGCGCCTCGGACCGGGTACGCCGAGCAGATAGGGAGGCGATGGCCGACGCCTTGGCACGGGCCGCGCAGCATTTCGGGTGCGATGCCGCGCCGGTTGCCCCAGCCTGGAACGACGGCCTACCTGTCGTGACAGCTTGGGCGCCGGTAGGACCGTCAGCCGAGGCCTTGCCGCCCGGCTGCCTGCGGGTACGCCGGCGGTGGGACGATCTGACCTGGCCCTGCACCAAGCGCGGCTACTATCAAGTCCGCACTGCGATACCTGGCATCATGCGAGAACTGTCAATGAGTTCGCCGGGACGGTCATGACGCGATGCCGCTTCCGCCACGCCCTGCCCAGGCGATTGCGGCAGTGAGTTGAGCGACTTGGCTGAAGTGCAGGCCGGTCGACGGCGAAAGATGCCGGCCATCTTGGTCGACCCCACACTCAGCGGGGTTGTGGTCGGGCAGCATGTTAAAGGCACGCGACCGCCAACCAAGCTTGTGTTTGAGGCAGCTCCGACGCAACCGGAGAAACAAGATTTTGCAAGTGCCAAGCATTGGGTGTCGAACAGCGGGTAGATTGGGTGTCGATTCGCGCCACGAGTGCCCCTCAGTATGATCATCAAACGAGGTAGATTACCATTCGGTCAGGAGAAAGCCGCGCGACACATTGAATGACCAGCCGAAACTGTTTTCAACTCAAACGTGTTACGCCACTATGCCTCAATCTACAAAGCCTGGATTGCATCTGTCCGTGGTGTATGCACAGCCCTTACCGTTCCTATTGTGAACCAACACTTGCGAGCATCTGCTTGTCATGTTGACCTCATTGATGAGAACGCCGCTTTATGCACAATTGTTTGGATCGATGGGTTTGACACACGCTATGGTTGGCGGTTCACATTCGCCCATGTGGGTGCCACCGCGCGAAGCTTTGCGCCTGACTGACTGAAGTGGCCACAGACCTGAGAGCCTGCCAACGAGAATAAGCGAGCAATAATCGTGTCGAATGATTTGACTGGACCGAAAGACAACAACTGTGTCGGTCTGAGCCGGCGCCTAGGGCGTTCGGTTGCACTCTCTATTCTTCTTGTTCATTTCGACTCAATCCCGAGTATTCACGCCTCAATCGAAGCCGCGTCCTCGCTCCGTTCTCTATTGGATTTTGAACCCGATAAATCATTCAACCCCCTCGACAGCGCCTTATTCAGACCAGATCAGTTCCTAAACCGCCATCATCCAACTTCGCATCGAACGATCTATGATGTCCTTCGCCTGATTGGAGAAGCACCACCCTTCCACGAAATTAGAACGGTCTTGATAAACTTAGAACCAACCTGTCTTATTGTATCTAATATGTGCAAGTATATTGTTTACATGAGTCTCGCCGGAAATCATGATTTTGGAATAATCAAATCATCGGATTTTCTTGTTGAGGTGCATACTGACACGTTTCCAAATTCAACCCCCCGGAGCGGAGTGAGATTCCGTACAATATTCAATAAATATCTTAAAGTAGCTAACTTGTGCCTTGGTATTGAGATGGCCGGTATAAACTTAGTTGATCTCTGGGATGGGAGAGTCTCAGATGACATTGTGAGAGAAGCCATTGGACTAGGATTATCTGCTAAGGGCATTCTACAGGATGTTCAGCCTACGAACAGTCCAAAGCAAAGTTCGAACAGTGACCTTCCCCGCGCTCATATCTCCACAAGTTATATGAAGCACACTCACACGCCGAGTCTTAAGAAAGAAGGTGTAGAAGCGATTGCGCTATCTGGTCGCATCGTCTTTGACCGTGTTGAGCGAGACGTTCTTGAAAGAAATTATAGAAAATACCTAAAGGAAGATCTACTAACTGATTAGCTAGTATTGCTTTCTCGTCTCAGCACATTCGGCTTCATAACCATGCCACAGTTGGCCCTGGCGCCTCGCGAAAATAGGCTCGCTCGGGCAACGGCGTAGATTCCGACACCGAGTCGTAGATGTCTGGAACACCACGCCATCAAACCCCGCCGCGTATAATCAGCCACCTTCGCTCAACGCCTGGACCCTAAGACCCACTGCGTCGAAATCTGCCCGAAGTGGGATGGGCAAGTAACCATCGTCGTTTACTCCTCTAAATCAGAACCGCACCGCGTCGGAGTGAACGATCGTGAGTGAGTGGTTCCGAGACTTGGACGAGTCGATCGTCGGCGCGCGCGTCGGTTCCGCCTGCAGCATCATGCAATGGGTGCGCTCCTTCAACGGAGCAAACCATGCCAACACTACCGACCACGTCTCACTCGACCGGAAACACGTCCCTCAACGTCGTCCTGGGCGATGCCCGACGCATAACCGCCAGGGGCAAAGCACCGGGGGCCATAGCGCCCATGGAGGCCCCGCCTTCCCCCATTGGCTCGCCAGGTTCTATCGCTCAACCGTGCGTCGCATACCCGTATCGGCATAGCCTCAACGGTGGGACCGCCCTCGCGTCGGTCCGACACCCCGACCACCCAGCCGACCCGCCCCAGCACGTTCAGGGGCTCGAACAGCAGGCCATCCCACCCGGCTTCGTCATGGTGCACGGGATCATCGTCGATCCGCTCGAAACTATCGCCATCCGTGAGTTCTGCGAGCGGAGCAAGCTGGCGCGCAGCACCGTTAACAAAATGCTCAAGTCTCAAGGGCCGGGCTTGGAGCCAGCACTAGCTTCGAAGAAGGCAGGACGGCGACGATTGATACCGCTGATCGCTGCGATCTGCTGGCTGAACGGTGCAGTATGAGAGGGCCTCGCGGGCCAGAACTGGACTTCGGGCTCGGCAGGGGGGCATTGCCCGGCTTTCAGCGCCTGAACAATCACCGCGTGACCCACGACTTGGCACGCTTGCTGAAACCCTCAACGGGCGGCGGATGGAACCCGCGGCTGCACGGCTTCGAAACTCCAGCGCAGGCTGTTCAAGAAGACAAGCGCGGCGCTCGCAATCTGACGTATCGAGCGCTCCGCCACGGACCCGCTGACTGCGCCCGGCTCGCGCTCAAGCTGAACGAGTCAGAGCTCAACTTCGCTCATAACTCGTTGGCATCTGCACGCTATCAACTGGCCAAACGTCGCGTGGAGTGCGACGGCTTCATCACCCGCATCAACAAGGGGCCGAAAGTCCGAGCCATCACCTTGGTGAACCCGGCTTGGAACATCCCAGCGGGAGCACTGAGGACGACCAAAACCGATCACATATTAGAAGCCCTGCACCACGCCCTGACCAAGGTGCCGGCGCCACCCGGTGAGTGGTTTTTTTGTCAGATTCATGGCGAGTTTGACGGCACAACGAACACGATACAGCTGCATGTGCACTGCCTGGCCACGGCTGAGTATGAGGAGCGGCTGCGCGCGTACGCCAAGGGCAAATCCGGCGCCAAGGTGAAATATCCAATCAAAGGCCAGGAGATCGAAGATGCGGCCCGTCAGGTCAGTTACGTGGTGCAGCGCATCTGGTTCAACCGGCCCAGCTACATCGATCAGGCAGGCAAAACCAAGCGTGGGACGCGAAGCCGCATACCGGAGCCTTGGGGATCCGACGTGCTTCTGTGGTTGGACCGCCAAACTTTGACGACCATGCAACTGCGGCTGGGCCTGGGTAATGGTTGGTACCCCGACGTGGGTAGGTAATGGCTGCATGTAAAGTCATGAATGGCAATAAATACGGTCAATGGTGATGGTGTTCATGTACAACACTACGTCACAACGTCACATCTATACCTGTATTGGGGCAGTTTAGTGGGGAAAGTGGGGATGGTTCATAACAAAGGCTCATCAGGTCGCGGCACCATAGTCGTGAATATATTCGAAGATCAATGGCAGCGCCGCCTAATCCGGTTCTGTCAAGGTGGCAAAACCGCCTATGTTCCTGAAGTGACAATTGCGGGACACGTCAACATCCTCGTGCCCCTTCTCCCGCTACTCGCCGAACGCGGCATTGTCAGCTTGGACGGTCACAACGAGCTTGCGCTCGCTATCAAGCAGCTTGGTGCAGCAGAGGGGACCGTTGTAGTTGCCGAACGCCCCGGCTGGGTCGCGTTATCCAGCTTCGCTTACCCGAGTGGAACCATCTGCACCTCGGGCAAACGATCCCAAGATGCGATCGTCAATTTCCCGCTCCAGTCCAAATTTCGATTTCGGGGGACGAAAGCGGGTTGGTCAGAGGGTCTCCGCCCCCACCTCGAAGGTAACACCGTTTTGCAGTTTCTGCTGGGCCTCGGGTTGACTCCCGTCCTTCTGCGTCCATTCAGCCAAATCCTTGACCTGCAGAACAACATCGGATTCCAGATCAACGGGCCCAGCAGTCGGGGGAAGACTACCGGCGCCCGTTTGGCGGGTTCGATTTGGGGCGGCGATCCGGACAAAACTGGTAATTTCATGGAAACTTGGCGAACGACAATGAACGGTCTTGAGACAACCATGCAGGTCCATTCAGATACCCTTCTCATACTCGACGAGGCCAATCTCGCCGGTTCAACCGCCACGGAGCGCGCCAAGTTCCAGGCCGAAGCGGTGTTCATGCTTGACACAGGCAGAGCTAAAGGCCGCTTTGGTGATGCCGATAGTAGCCTCACGCGGCTGACTGTAATCAGCACTAGCAATGCGCCTTTGGCCGGCTCTACCTCGCATAGTGAAGCAGATGCAGCAGTACAGGTTCGAATGCCTTCGCTTGACGTCGGCAGGCGCACTTATGGCATTCTCGACCGACCGGGCGAGGGGGGGGCAGCCGCGACAATCTCCGCTATCGACGCCATTATTCGGTCGAACTATGGGTGGGCTGCACGTACTTTTGTCAGGGTGGTCACGCTGCGGCGCAGCCAAAGTGAGGCCGCTTTAGTCAAATCGCTCTCGGGCTCCATGCAGAAGTTCAAGCAGGCAGCAGATTTCGAAGCCTTGACGCCACAACAACAGCGTGTCTGCAAAACATTCGCCTTCATTCATGCCACGGCACATCTTGCTGCAGAGTGCCGTGTAATTCCCCTTACAGTTGAGGAAGCCCTCGCTTCCACGCTGTCCGTGTATCGCGAAGTAGCGCACGGGATGCGCTCCGGCGCAGAAGATCTGATTGCACGTTTCGAAGCACTCCTCGACGCGCAGCGATCGGTATTGGCAGACTTGTCCGTCCGCAAAACACCTGCGGTTAGTGGCAACTCGGGTAGCCTCGGCCAGTTACGCACAAACGACTCAAACGGAATAGAATTGCTTGTTAAGAAAGGGGCGCCCAGCCAACAGCTCGGACTGACCAAGGCGGTACTCGCCGCCCTCCGCGGCTTTGATGCGCTAATTTTTGATAAACCCCACAGAACGACAAAGCGCGCGGGCATTGAGGGTCGGCTCTACGTCATCCGACTGGACGCTTCTCGGTTCCCCCGAGAACTGAAGGTGTTGCGGGGTAGCAACTTAGAATTGAAAGCGGCCGTGATAGGGGGCTAGCGTTACGAAAGCGGGGCTAAGCAGGGTGCACCATCGCTACTTCTCCCGCAGGTTTTTCGAACTGTTCTAACCCTGGGAACTCCCGCCATCGCAGCCGAAGCACAGCGCCGGGTGCGATGGCGACAACCTCGGCCTCCCACCAGCCATCGCTCTTCGCCACGCTAGCCAGAACAATCGAGCCAACCCGGATCGTCTGCTTCGGCACGTGCACCAACGCCGGTGCTGATCGGCGAAGGGTTGCGGCCTGGGTCGCAACCTCGCGTGGCGCCCGTAGCAGCGGCGGAAGGGCAACCAGCGCATCGAAGGTCGCGCGCCGCATGGGCGGCAATGGCGCCGGCATGCCCGGCCCTAGCAGCTGACCAGCGGCCACGCCGGGGTCGAGTTGGGCAAGCGCCCCTGCCCCCACTTCAACCAAGTGCATCCCGCCAGCGCCCGCCGCTCGGAGAAGGTCAGCGACGTGCACCGGTTCAAACCACGCCCCGCGCGGGTCGTGAGCGATGCCTCGGGCGAGCAGCACCAGCCGCTGCCCGCGGCTTCCGTTGTCGGTCATCCTAGCGTCCCTTGTTGTGTAGTGGTTTGACCGCTTCCGTCAGAGACGGCCGGCTACTCGGCCGCGACGGCGATCGGGTGGGCATGCGCCTCGACCTCGTCGGCCCACTGCTGCAGCGCTGTCCGCTTCTCTTCGAGGAACCCGTAATGCCGGTAGGTGCCGGCAACGCCCTTCAACGCGTGCCCCAGGCAGGCCTCAACCAAGTGCGGCGTGAGGCCCAGCCGCTCCATGTGCGTGGCCATGGACCGGCGCAGGTCGTGCAACACCCACGGCAGCGGCTTGGCACCGCCCAGCTCAGCCGTGACCAGGTCGTCCAGCTGCAACTTGGCCTTGCTGAAGCCCGACACGGGCGTCTTGCCGCCGTCCGACGTCAGCAAGTAGGGCCCAAGCCCAAGGTTTGGCAGGCCGCGCACCAGGGCGCGCACCTGCGTGCTGAAGGGCACCACATGGGTTTTCTCAGTTTTGTAGTCGCTGGCCGGGATCTCGAGGCGGGTAAACCCGCTGTCCGTCCAAGGCCACTTCGCATCAGCCCACTCGCTTCGCCGGCTGCCCGTGAGTAGCAGCAGCCGAAACAGCGGACTCCAGGGATAATACATGCGACCGGCCGCCCGCCACACCGCCGCGATTTCCTCCATGCTCAGCACGCGGTCACGCGGCCGAACGCGATCCCGGTTGCGCACCTCGCGAAATGGGTTGGCCGGCAACGCGCCGATCGCCACCCCAAATTGGAACATCGCCCGCACCCACTTACGGACCTCCACAGCCGCGCCAGGGCCGCCCCGCTTAGCGGCGTAATGCTGCTCGTGCCCCGAAGCACACACCACAGCGCCGGCGGGCTGTCGCACGTGTTCGAGCAACGCCACGAGGTCGGGCGCCCGCAGCACCGCCACGGCCCGGTCACCCCAGCTGGCCTCCACGTGCCGGCGCAACAAGCGCTCGACATTGCTGCCAGATCCCAAATTGCGATCGAGGTGTTCGCGCGTATACCGGGTCAGCAAGTCGCCGACGGTCACCACTTGCATCGGGCCGTCCGACGATGTGGCTGCTACTGCCGCGCGCGGCTGCGGGTCGGTGCCCGCGCGAGCTGAGGTGTTGACGGCCTGCGCCTTATCACGAGCGTCGGAGAGGGTCGTGGCGGGGTAGGTGCCGAGTGTCATGCGTCGGCGATCGCTGGCGCGCCGGACCACCCGAACCCCAGGCGTCTCCCCTGCCCCACGCACGGTGTATGTCAGGGTCCAAGTCATGCTGCCGTTGGCGCCGACCCGCAGCACGAGGCCGTCACGGTCAGGCAACTCGAACCGGGCGCCGGTCGCACGGAGGCCGCGCAATTTGCTGTCGGAAAGGGGCATGTCACATCGCGGCCACCGAGGGCGGGTCGCGATGTGGGTGGCACTCGTCACATCGCTCAAGCAGTATACGACGCCCACAAAACAACAAACAGAATGGCTTACCAACTTTCTCAGCCTGTTTGTACGTGGTACCGGTCGTCTACGCACAGACACGGGCAGTGCAGCACAACGGCGGTATTTGGCCTTCGTTTGAGCTGACAGAAACGTTATCGTCGGGGATTGGTCGATCGAGAGCCGTGTCAGGGAGTTTGGGCCGCTGGTCGACGGCTGGTCAGTACTCACCGGGCAGCAGAATGGTGCCGTCGATGAAGTAGAGGTCGATGCTGTCCAGCGGGAAATCGGTGTAGGCGATGTGCTTGGTGAACACGGCGTTGCCATTGCCATCGTCACAGGCAAGCTGTGCGGTTCGACCCTGTGCGACGGTGAGCCGCCAGCGTTGGAATGACTCCACAGCCACCGCTTGCGCCGCCTGCTGGGCGATAACGATTTCATCGAGCAGCCAATAAGCACCGCCAGCATCGGCGACGTGCTTGGCACCTTCGGTAAACACCACCGCCCGGTCGAAGGCGTGACGATAACAGGTCTCGCTACCGCTAAACTGAGCGAGCGTCGCCCGCGTGAGCGTGTGCGTCATCGGATCCTCTTGGTTGCGTCGTGTTCAGGGGTTGGGGCTGTTCTTGGGCGTGTGTCGCCGCGCAACCGAGTACCAGCATCGCGGCCCGTCGCTTGTCCGCAGCGCCGCCTAACCAGTCCTGCTGGTCTCAGTTTGCCGGTGGCGCATCGATACAACCGGTCTCCGCTCAGGGCGTGCGACTATTGCCATCATCGCTGGCGTTTGCAGGGGCAGTGCGCGCCATGCAGTCCTCGGGTCACACGGGCTTGACCACCCGACACGAAGGCTTTTGGCCGGGTGAATGCCGCGGTTCGCAATGCGCGAGGTGACCGCCCGGCAGCACTTGGGTCACGATAGCCCGGCGACGGTCAGGGATCATGGCCAACATACCACCGGCCAGTGCGAATAGCATGCACATAGCCACGAACGCCCCGCCGATGATCATGGCCAGCAGCGTGACGGCGATCAGTAAGACGCTAGGCCATCGGCCCAGGGCACGCATCGCCAACACACCCAGCACGATGCACAGCATCGACACGCCGAGTTCACCCGAACAGTGGCGTGTTGCAGTGACGCCAACGCCTCCAGCACTCATCGCCAACCCTAGGGTGCCGACCACCGCTGCCATTAGGAACCCGACGATAACGGTCACGCCGGCGATCACCCCCATGAGCCCACCGACTTGTCGCAGGCGTGGTCCCCCATGCCCGTACGACTGATCACGCCGCGTCGATCGATGCCGTGGGTTGGTTAAATCAGCTCGTGCCATGATGATGTCACCAATTGCCGTCGATGCGCCGCGACGGTTTGCCGGGATTGATTGACCCGCGGGGGCGAAGCCACGATCGCTCGTCAGGCCCGGGCGGGATGCCCTAACGCTCGCCACTGGGCGACATCAGGCCGAGCTGGGTGACTGACTTGTTGAAGTAGTCGAGGTCAGGGTAATCGCGCCAACGCAGCCGAACGTTGATGCCCTCTACCGCGAGAACGATGCACTCCCACCAACCGTCATCCTCCGCGGCGCTCGCAAGCACCGTCGCGCCGACGACGATATTCGACCAGGGCGGCGGTACCTCGCCTGACGCAGCGTCGGGCTGTGTGGTACCTGCGACCAGGGAGCCGACCTTGGCCAACTCGAGCAGGCGCTGGAAGCTGCCAGGCTGCACAAGCGGCAGCTGGTCGGGTTTCCCGCTCGCACCCAGTTTGCCCGACGGCACGTCGGGGCCGAGTGCTTTGAGCTTGGCCGTGTCGAGTTCGACCAGGGCGTGATGAGGCTGGGCGGCAGCCTCGGTCAGCACCGCCCGGTGGGCGACATCGAACGAAGCGGCTCGCGCCTGCCGCCCGGCATGGTGAAGCAATACAAGGCGAAGTGTCGGTTCAGGCATTCGTAATCACCAGGGTTTATGGTTGGGGAATTTCATTGAACACCAACGAAGTATACTACCCCGACCAACTGCAACCCAGCTCGCTGTTGAGCTGTTTGTCGTGTGTACGGCACCAGGATCTTTGCCGATCAGACGCAGCAGATATGCCGGGGCGCCCAGCAAGGCCAGCCATGGCTGCGGCAAACCGCCCGAGCAACCCAAGCTTTCGACGCCGGCGAGACGGGCCGTGCTTTGGCGGCCGATGCCGGTGCAAGCCGATCATGCCGATGCCTCACCCGAGCCCGCTGGGTGACAGCAGCCCCACGCAGGTAATCGAGCGACGAAACGATTCCCCCGGGTAGTCGCGCCACTGCAGTTGTACGGCACCGCCACCATCGACCTCTACCACGACGCACTCCCACCAGCCCTCGTCCCTTCCAGCCCGAGCAAGCACGATCGCGCCCGGCTCTATCTCCGACCAGGGCAGCGGCGCGCCCAGGCGACCGAGCCTGTGTGCTGCGGCTGACAACGCTGCGAGACCACTTGGCTCGGCGAGCCCGGCCAATCGCTCGAACACTGGTCGACGCATCAGGGCAAGCGTATCGGGTGAGCCATCGGGCAGCAGGTAACCCGACTGGATGTCGGGGTCGATTTGGTCGAGCTTGGATTGCTCAATGCTCACGAGAGCGCGGTGTGGCGATGCCGCGGCGCGGGCGAGAGCGGCACGATGACTGCCGTCAAACCAGGCGCCTCGATACTCGTCAGCTCCTTGCTCCAGCAACACCAGCCGGTTCTCATCCAAGTTCATGTCGTTTGCGCCCTCGCTGATCGCCCGCCCGTTAGCGAGCAGGCAAGTGTAGCAGGCGAGCCCACCGGCGTGGCGTGTGTTGTGAGCCTGTTTAACGCTGGTACGAAGCAGGCTGATTCAACTCTTTCCGATCCGTTGCACCGCGCCAAATCAACACAGGACGACGCAGGCCAGTGCCAATGCAGGCCCACGACAACCCGATCTACCAGGCTGTTAAGCCCTTACGTCCGCCCTAATTCTACCAACGCAGGCATGCGTGTCCAACGGACAGGACGCTCAATGAGCCCGGCTAGGTAAAAGTAATTGACCGTGCGCGACACGATCAAATTCGTCACGCTCAACTGGAAGAAGAGGAGTAGTTTTCGGATGATCCTAAATTATTATGAATGCTTCGACTGCGGCTACGAATGGGAAGTCGACCTCGAGGTTATCTCCGATGACCAGTGCGCTGAGTGCGCTGCAAGCTGCTTCCCCGTTCAGATCTACAATCGCGACGCTCGAGAGGAACACAGGGCGCCAGCTAAATGCGAGCCACGGAGATCGCGCGACCATTCAGAAGAACCAAGGGGTCCCGGTCGGGTCGGTATCCCGAAAGGTAAGCGTCACCGTCCAAACATACACCCAGCTCGCCGCTAACTTACACCCAGCTTGTCTGCCGATCTCCGCTCAGGACCGGTGAACCGCTCATAAAGTGCCTGTTCCGGCCTTTTCCAAAGCTCCAGCCTCCCTGCCCCAGATACGACCCCAACCCGGGGTGGTTTGGGTCCTCACCCAACAACGATGTGGCCTCGAACGTTGTGCCTAGGCTGCCAACCCTGGCGCGCCGGTTTCGACAAAATCTGGCCGGTTCCGGTCTGGCAGGTTCCGGACGGCGCCCGTTAGTAGCTGCCGTTCGAGCTGCGCTGCGTTCCATCGAACCTAGCGTCATCAGACTACCCGACTCTGTGCTCCCGGTCTTTACTTCTTGCTCAACGGTTCCGAAGCCGAGTTTAAATTCTTTGGCAGCAGGGTCGCGTTCAAAGCATTAGTTTGTATGTTTACACCGCTGAGTAGAATCATATTGGTAACGACGAGCAGGAGCAGCGCGCCGCACATTGCAAATGTGGTGAGCTCGGGGCTGGACTCGCTTACCGCACCCATGAAAAAGAAGGTGACGATCAATAGAACAATGAACGGAGGGGCCCGATTCAATGTCGGCGGTGCGAGCACCGTCGTCCGGCCTGAGCGCATATTCTTGGCGTTTTCCCGAAGATAAAGGTTTCTCTGGAAATTTTCCTCGGCGGACATGGCCGTGTCGTTGATTGTGATACGTTCAACCACGTTGATGATAGTCTCGAAGTCCTTTTTGGGCAGCGTTTGTAAGGCAAAGATGTCGGCGGCGATTTCAGCGTCTCGTAAGATGGTCGAGCGCTGGCGGTCCCATGCCCCGCGGTTAGTGCCCAAAAACAGGGCAGCTAAAACCAACTCGATGACGACAGTGGCATAGGTCCAGCTGCTGTTGACAGCCAAAAGCACGATGACCACTAAGATCGGTGTCGAGCCAACGACCCTGATCATCTCCCCAACCATCGTGACGGCGCTGGCGTGTCCGATCTCGTGAAGGACCATGAAACGTACCGTTGCACCAGCGCTCGGCCGAGTGGCTAATAGATCCGGCGTATCTCGAAGGAAGATGAAGCTGCCGCCGTGAAAGTTAATCGAAAACGGCATAGCTATCATCGAACTGGACGCGGTGCGTTTGCTCAAAACGAAACATCGAATCGCAGCGAGTCGCTGAGCAGACCCAAAACGAACTCGTCCTCCAAGCTTATTTGCCGGCTGTGCGCCGGGAATGAAGTCGGAAACTGAAAACTCGCTCGCCGCCATGTTGGGGTTACCCAACATTACTCCAATAGCGGCATTGATCCTTGCGATTCGGTGGATGAAAGCAGGTACCATTGTTGCAAAGAAGGACACGGCAAGAGTGAGGATCAGGGCGGCAATCGACCAAATTGGTTGATGCCAGAACGTTCGGACCGCCGCGCCAAGTTCGAAAGTGAAGCCCGCATGGAGCCAGAGATCCAGCGCAAACCCACTTAACGTTGCCAAAGCGGTATTGAAGGCAACTCGATGTCGGGATGCCCTGGGCACTAGGCCTGGAAGTTTTTGGCTATCACGATATAGATGTTACGTTTTCGATCGGCGCTGATCTGCCATGCCGCAGTCTCTTCCGTTGCCGCTGCTTGCAACCGCTCGGGCGTGACTTCCTCCCCTCTCCGAGAGAGACTTTTCGCTAATTCGAGGGTGTAATGGATGAGACCGGTTGACGCAGCCAGAAGCTCCACCGTATGCGTGATATCAAGGTTCTGACCTTCCGGCGGCCGCACGATTTTAAAGCCTTTGCCCTGCTGCTCGACAACTTCAGTAACAGCTGTGACACCAACGATACCGCATTCTTCTGGGAAAGCTTCCCACAGTGCGTCTTCGACGCTGAACATGAGCGGACTCCTTGTCTCTCCCAACGTAAGACGACTAACCGGGGCTGACAACCGCCTGTCGTTGTATATGGTCACAGGCATGCTTTTACTCCCACGTAGCTAATCCGCCGGCCACAGGGCCGGCGGCCTCGCCCGCCTCACCGAAAGAACGGCGGCTTTTGGCCACGTTAATAAACGGCTGAAGGGCGTCAATTGGCGCTAAGCCGCCATGGCGGCTTGATGTTTTAGTTGGTTTGAGACCGCAAGCCCGTCAACACGGGCCAGGCTTCGGCTACAGCGACGACCGCGGCCTGCAAACCGTCAACCTGACGGACCGCGAGAGCCAGATCTACACCCAGTCTGCCGCAAATCGACGCCCACCTCATCCGCCAACGTCCTCTCAGGCCTCGCCACTAGTGCGGAAATAGCCCGATTTACTGCCTTTTCCCGGCCGCTAGCCCCCTGCCTCGTATACGAACCCAACCTCGCCTGGTTCCTGCTCAGCTGTGGCCACAAGCCACGGTAAACGACACCCACCACCCGCTAATCGACACCCACGAAAAGCCGAGAGTGAGAGATGCGCTTGCAAAACACCAATGTTTGCTGATGTTTGACCCCGCCTGCGGAGAGTCGCGGGCCCGACCTCAAACCGGGGTAGTTTGTGCTCGACCGGCCCACTTTGGCCGAGTGAACGGTCTGGAGACAGGCAGCCGCCTAGGCCGAGCCGTTTCGAGCCTGCGCCCAATTCTTGGTCCGCCGGCAGAGGCATCGAGGATGTTGCTCCGCATTGAGGGGGTGATCGGCGCGGGCTGCCCCGTCTGCGAGCCGCCTCAGTACCCGAGCCATAAGTTGGACCAGCCGCCAAACTACTGCGAAGCGTGTAACACTCCTAGTAGCTACCTCGAGGGAAAGGCACGTTCTCCTTAAGTCCGAGGGATCAGTTACCTCAAGTTTGTGAATACTACCGTGCCGGATGCCGCGAACATCCCGCCAACGTCGTGGTAAACTCGAGTGGCTAGGAGCCTGTCTGAGTAATCATGATCGTAACGAAAAACGACATAATTTTGCGTTCAAACATCAGGTTTGAATTCAGAAAGAACCGCCGACAACGGACGGGAGAATCAATGTTTCGCGTCATCCTTGCGTCATCGGATACCGGGACACGCTCCCAGTGGTCGTCCGGGCGTGGATCCTGGCCTGGCTTATTTCGGAGGAGCCGGTGCGCACAAATAGCAAACACGGATGAGGCATTGTCATCCTCAACCGGCATTTGCCGCCACTGCCCCGCCGAAATAAATCTCCCGCGTCAACGGGTCGGCGCGCAGCGCCGCACCCGTGCCGGACAGCACCACCCGAGCACGCTGCATGACATAGCCGCGGTCGGCGATGCGCAAGGCGGCCTCGGCATCCTGCTCGACCAGTACGATCGACAGCCCCGTTGCGTTCCGCAGCTCCACGAGCGTGCGGAAGATCTGGCGGATCACGAGCGGCGCAAGGCCGAGCGACGGCTCGTCCAGTAATAAGCACGTCGGGCGAGACATCAATCCCCGGCCGACCGCAACCATCTGCTGCTGCCCGCCGGACAAGGTGTCGGCGCGCTGGCCCATCAGCCGGCGCAGATCCGGAAACAGCACGCAGCACCGCTCCAACGCTTCGGCCATGTCGCGTCGGGGGGCTTTGCGGTGCCAGTGCAGTGCCCCCAGGCGAAGGTTCTCGGCCACGGTGAGGTCCGGGAACAAACGCCGCCCCTCCGGCACCAGCACGATACCTTGGCGTATCAAACGATGCGCTCGCAGCCGGGTCACGTCGCACCCCCCCAGGGAAAGCGTGCCCGCATCAGGCAACAGGATGCCGGCCAACGTCCGCAGCAGCGTCGTTTTGCCGACGCCGTTGGAGCCGACAACTGTAACGATTTCGCCGGGCCCTACTCGCACCGACACGCCGTCCAACGCGGTAACGGCGCCGTAGCGCACGACGAGCCCTGTGGCTTCAAGCATCCAATTCGTCCTCCGGCACACCGAGATAGGCCTCGATGACCGCCGGGTCGGCGCGGATTGCGGCGGGCGAGCCCTCGGCGATCTTGCGGCCGAAATCCAGCACGGCGATGCGGTCGCTGATGCCCATGACCAGTGGCATCGCGTGCTCCACCAGTAGCACCGTCACGCCGCCGTCGCGGATGTGCCGGATGAGCATGCCGAGCGCGGCCGTTTCCGCGTCATTGAGCCCGGCCGCGGGTTCGTCTAGCAGCAACAGTTTCGGCCGCATCGCCACCGCGCGCGCGAGTTCGACCCGGCGTTGCTGGCCATAGGCGAGTTCGCCAGCTCGTTGCCCGGCCAGACCCTCGAGGCCGGCCTGCGCCAGCGCGGCCAATGCCGCATCCTGCATCGCCCGTTCCTCCCGGCGTTGCGCCGGGAGCCTCAGGATGGCGCCCAGCATGCCACTGCCACCGAGCAGGTGGGTGCCGGTCATCACGTTCTCCAGCACGGTCGCGTCGGGCATGAGTTGCACGTGCTGGAATGTGCGCGCGATCGACAACCGGGCGCGGCGATGCGGCGAGAGCGACTGGATTGGTTTGTCTTCGAAGCGGACCTCGCCCGCATCCGGCCGCAGCAGGCCGGAGATCATGTTGAAAGTCGTCGTCTTGCCAGCGCCGTTGGGGCCGATCAGGGCAAAGACTTCCCCGGGGGCGACCTCGAACGACACGCCATCCAACGCGCGCACGCCACCAAAACTCTTGCCGATGCCGCGCACCGACAACATCAGCGCCGCCGTTCGGACAGCCGCACGAGCGAGGGCACGATGCCGCGGGGCAGCAGGATGATGGCGCCCAGGATGACCGCCGAATACATCACGGGTTGATACAACGGGTAATTTCGCAGCGGCTCGTTTAGGAAGGTGAGCAGGATGCTGCCGAGCAAAGCGCCGCGCAGATCGGTGACGCCGCCCAGGATGCACATGGCGATGGCGGAGATCGACACGTCGAGCGTGAAGGAATCCGGGCCGATATAGCCGATGAAATGGCCGTAGAACGCACCGGCCCCACCGCACAACGCGGCCGAGATCGCGAACGCGTCGCTCTTGTAGCGTGCGACGTTGATACCGCAGGCCTGCGCGCCCCACTCGCTGGCCTTCAGCATGTGCATCGCCCGTCCGTAACGTGATCGCACCAGATTGTCCGCCCCCACCAGGACGGCGAACCAATACGCCGTCAGGATGAGTACGAACCCGTACAGCGGATCGATCCCGGGGATCGGCAGCGTAGGCTTCTGCATGCCGTACAGCCCGTTGAACCCGCCGGTGAGCGATTCCCAATGCAGCGCCACCTCATACACGACCTGGGTAAAGGCCAACGTGATCAGGCCGAGGAAGTGTCCCTTCACGCGCAGGATGGGGTATCCGAGCGCGTACCCGGCGGCAGTCGACACGACGATCGCAGCGACGAAGCCGACGGCGAACGGCATCTGAAGTTTCAACGTCACCAACACCGCGGCATAGGCGCCGATCGCGAAGAAGCCCGCCTGGGCGAGCGTCACCTGCCCGGCATGCCCAGTGCAGATCGACGTCGCCATGGCGAGCACGCCGTAGATCAGCATGAAGCACAGGATGGTCAGCGCGTAGCCGTTGCCCTGGAACACAAAGCCGCCCACCACCGGCAATGCCAGCCACAGGGCAAGCTGACGCCAGCTCAATGCCGGGCCGTCCGGCCCAGCAGCCCGCTGGGCCGCGCCACGATGACGAGCATCAGGATGCCGAACACGAACAGGTTCTGATACTCGGAGGAGATCAGCCCGGCGATCAGCGTTTCGATCACGCCGATAAACAGGCCTCCGAGCACCGCCGAACCCGGCCGGTCGATTCCACCCAAGACAGCGCCGGCGAACCCCTTCAGCGAGAAGCTCAGGCCGATCAGCGGATTGGCGGTAACAATCGGAGCGATCAGCGCGCCGGTGGCCCCGCTGATCAGCGCGCTGAGCCCGAAGGCATACAGGCTGATATGGCCGGGGTTGACGCCGATCACCTGCGCGCCCTCCCGGTCAGTGGCCGCCCCGCGCATGGCCAAGCCGAACAGGGTGCGGGTGAAGAACGAATGCAGCGCCAGCAGGATTACGATCGTGCCGCCCACGATCCACAGCGCCTGCGGCAAGATCGCGGCCCCGGCGAACACGATCGGGTGGTCCCCAGAGAAGGACGGCACGGATTGCGGCTGCGAGCCCCAGAACAACTGGATCAGGCTGCGGATCAGTATGCCCACCGCGAGCGTGACCAGCAGCGGGATGGATGGATCGCTGCTGCGCACCGGCGCGATCGTCACCCGCTCCAGCAACATCACAATCGCCCCCGTGGCGATGGTGGCGAGCGGGATCGCCAGCAGCAGCGGCAGATGGAACGAGACCAAGGCCGTCCAGATCGCGATCAGCCCGATCACCACGAAGTCGCCCTGGGCGAAGTTGATGATGCCCGTGCCGGCGTGCACCACGTAGAAACACAACGCGAGCAGTGCGTAGATGCAGCCCATCATGATGCCGCTGCCGAGAAGCTGCGGCACCATATCAAGCGTCGACATTAGGCTTGACCTAATTTCACTGGCGACTGTCCCATTCCCGTCGTCGCGAGCCGAAGGCGTGGCGATCCAGGGCCCCGCCACCAGCATTCGCGCGCCCCTGGACTGCCGCACTTCGTTCGCAGTGACGGAAAGGGGTCAAGGTCATGGGGACCACGGCAGACGCTGGCCATCCTTGTAGGTGCAAAGCGGGATCTGCGACAAATGCGGGCCGTTGTGCCATTCGGGCGTGAACTCGTAGCGCGTGGCGATGCCGTCGAACGTCAGATGGCCGAGCTTGTCGTTCAGGCCCTCGCGGGTTAGCGGCTGCTTCGCATCGGCCAAGGATTGCAGGCTGGCGCCGACCATCCGCATCATGTCGTAGCCGTTGATGACACCGTTGGAGAGCGGCTTCTTAAACCGCGCCTCATAGGCTTGCTTGAGCATCGGCAGGTTCTTGTTCGCCGGGTCATCGAGGCAGGCGTAGTCCCAGAACACCACGCCGTTGATCAGACTGCCCGCCAGCGTCTGCGACTGAGCGTCCGCCAGCCCGTTCGGTCCGACGATCATCATGTTGTCCATGCCCAGCTGCTTGACGGCGCGGATCATGCCGTTGGTGGCGATGCCCTGGGTCAGCGACAGCAGGGCGGTGGCACCGGCCGACTTGATGCGCGTCAACTGCGCCGTGAAATCGGTGTCGCCGTATTTGTATTGCTCGCTGTCCACGGCGGTCATCGCGTAGGCGCTGGTGCGGCTCGCGGCATCCCGCGCGCCATCCGTGCCGCCGGCATCGGCCAAGGCCAGGGTGGCGAGTTTTTGTCCGTTGCCGAGGTGCTTCTGGATGGCGTTCAGCAGCGCCTGGTTCCCCGTCTCCAACGATGGGCCGACCCGGTAGTAATAGGCGAAGTCGCTCTGCGTCAGCGCGGTGCCATAGGCGATGGACAGTTCCGGGATCTTGGTCTGGTCGATCACCTGCCGCACCGCCATCGCAGCGCCGGAGGTGCTCGGCCCGATGATGGCGAGCAAGTCGGAGTCGCGAATCAGTTCCTGGAACGCGATCACCGTCGGCTGGATCGAGGTGCGGTCGTCACGCGACACCGCCTCCAGCTTGCGCCCGCCAATTCCGCCGCGCGCGTTGATCTGCTCCATCGCGAGCAGCGCGCCCTCGGCGGTTGGAATGCCGAATGAGTCGGCCAGCGCGCCGGTCTGCGCCTGCACGATCCCGATCTTGATCGGGGCCTCCTCGGCTTCGACACTCATCGGCAAGAACGCCAAGGCGGCGGCGGCAGACAACCAGGGTCGGCGCATTCGGTGCTCCTGTTTCAGTGCGTGGAGAGGTCGATGGCGATGCTGCGGTTCGGCGTCACGCTCGCCCGCGCACCACCGGGCACCAACGACACGGTGAGCTTGTCCTGGATCAGGCAAGGCCCGGCAACCGGCATGCCGATCGGCAAAGCAGACAAATCGTAAACCGGCAGATCGATCGCGCCGCCTTCCTCCTTGAGGTAAGCGGCGCGGCGACGTGGCGTGGGCATCTGCGTTGGGCTGGCCGCCAGCGCCGCGCCAGCGCCGCGTGCTTCGGGTTGCCCGATCGCGATCAGGTTCCACTCCGTCACCTCGACCGCATCCTGCGGCGCGCGGACGGAGTAGTATTGCTCGTGCAACTGATGGAACGCTTCCACCATCACGGCCAATTCCGCCTCGGTGCGGATATGTGGCTGGGCCAGCGGCAGCGTGAGTTGCCAGACCTGCCCGGCATACCGCGCCTCCGCAGTGAACTGCATCACGCGCAGCTCCTGCGGGACACCCATGCGGTGGAGATAGGCGGTACCTTCGGCTTCCAGCGATCGGATCGTCTGCTCGACCCGGGCGAAATCGAAGTTATCGGAGCTGGTGAACAAGCTCCGGGCGAAGTTGAATTTTATGTCGCCGCGGTCGATGCCAAACGCGCTCAGCACCCCGGCTGCTTGCGGGATGAGCACCTGGCGCATCCCGAGTTCGCGCGCGATCGCCGCCGCATGCAGCCCGCCTGCCGACCCACCGGACACCAGCACGAAGTCGCGCGGGTCCACGCCGCGGCGGATGGTGATCTCCTCGATCGCACCCACCATGTTCTGCTCGATGGTGAGGCAGACGAGGCTCGCCGCCTCCTGCACCTCCATCCCAAGCGGCTTGCCCACCGCCTCCTCAATCGACGTGGCGGCGTTGCTGGGCGACAGTTGCATCTGCCCGTCGGCAAATCCCTCCGGCTCCAGCAGCCCGCGCGCCAGATTGGCGTCGGTGACCGTCGGGCGGGTACCGCCGCGGCCGTAGCAGGCGGGGCCGGGGAAGGCGCCGGCGCTCTCGGGGCCGACATGGATGAACCCGCCAGCGTCCACCCGGGCGATGGACCCGCCACCGGCACCGATGGTCAGCACCTCCACCGACGGCACGCCGAACAGCTCGCCGCCGATCGTGCCTTCGCGGTGCATCGGGGTTCGCCACGCCGTGGTGACACTGACGTCGAAGCTGGTGCCGCCCATGTCCACGGTGATGATGTTGCCATGCGGCACGTCCTCCATTCGCCCGATCTCGCTGCCGGCGTGCGAGATGGCGGACGGGCCGGACATGCAGAGATACACCGGCTTGGCCATCACCTCCTCGACCGATGTGCGCCCGCCATTGGAGGTGATCAGGCTCAGCACGCCGGTAAATCCGTTGCTCTCCAACCGGTGGCGCAGTTCGTTCACGTTACGATACACGATCGGCTTCAGCGAGGCATCGATCGCGGCGGCGGAGGTGCGCCGATACTCGCGGATGGTCGGGTGCACCTGGTGCCCCAGGCTGACGGGAATGCCGGGCCACCGCTCCGCCAGCATCGCGCCGATCCGCAGTTCGTGCGCCGGGTTGGCAATCGACCACAGAAGCGAGACGGCGACCGCCTCGACGCCCTCCTGCTGCAGGCTTGCGATCGCGGCGCGCACGTTCGCCTCATCCAGCGGCGTTTCCACCCCGCCCTCGGCGTTGATGCGTTCCGTGATCCCGAAGGTCAGGCTGCGCGGCAGATAGGGTTTTGGGAAATCCACCCACAGATCATAGGTGTCCGCCCGGCCGCCCTCACGGATCAGCAGGGTGTCGCGGAACCCCTCGGTGCAGAGCAGCCCGGTCTTGGACGTCTTGCGCTCCAGGATCGCGTTGGTGGCGACGGTCGTGCCGCAGCTAAAGGTCCGGCAGCCGGCCAGCAGGTCGTTCAGGCTCATCGCCCGGCGTTCGGCGATCATGGCCAGGCCGTTAAAGATGCCCGTCGAGATGTTGCCGGACGTTGTGGAGGATTTGTAGGTCGAGACGGTGTCGTCCGCGTCGCGCACCACGAAGTCGGTGAAGGTGCCGCCGATATCCAGCGAGATGGTGCTCACGCCGGACGCGCCTGCGCCAAGGTTTCCCGGCGGTGTTGGGTAGCGGCCGCATCGACCGCGCCGTCCCGCAACACGACGCCATACTCATCCGTGGCGCGCTGCTCGGTGATCCAGCCCTCGCGCAATCGCTCCGCAACCAGCGCAGGGTCACGGGCCAGGGGATCGCCATAGCCGCCCCCGCCGCAGGCTTGCGACACCAGCCGTTCGCCCTTGTACAGCACCGTGTCCAGAAATGGTGGCATCTCGGTCTTCGTGCCGGATGCATCAATCTTCCAAGTGCGGTTGACGCCGCCGGGCCATCCCTTGGCCACCCCCGCCGGCGGATGGTCGCGCCCGCCGGAGTTGGCGGTGAAGCGCAAGTCATCCTGCCGCGCGCGATAGACGCAGAGCGCACCCGGCCCGCCGTCCCACTGTCCGGGGCCGGCGGAGTCGATGGCGACCTCCAGCCGCTCGACCATGATCGGCTGCTGCTGCTCGACGACTTCCACGCTGGCTTGGTTTAGCACGCCGGCGGCACCACTGCCGCCATTGGTGACCCAGCCGTCATGGCCGTGCACGCCGCCGCCGCCCCAATAGCCCATGATCACCTGGTTGGAGAACGCGCGCCCGCCATACCGGAAATCCTTGCCCGAGACCACCGAGCAGGACGCCGGGTTGCCCACGGTGCTGAACCCGGCACCGAGCCCAGGCGCCAACCCGGTGAACAGCGACTGCACCAGCGGCGAGAGCACCTGGCACAGATTGGTCGTGGCAGCCGAGGTCGCAGCCGGGAACAGTGGCTTGCCGATGGCCGCGCCCTCCCGCATCAGCAGCCGGATCCGGCGGTAGGACCCGGTGCAGCGCGGAATATCCGGGCCCAGCATGCTCAGCACGCCGTTGCGGCAACTGGCGGTGGTGGTGCTCTCGCTCATGTTGATGCCGAGCGGCAAATTGTCCACGTTGCTGCGCAGGTCGATCTCGATCATTGCCGCCTCGGGATCAATGGTCAGCACGGCGCGTACGGGGATGCCCGGCGCGCCGGGCGCCACACCGTCGTGCCATGCCTCTTTCTCCACCCGCGCGGCCGGCAGCTTGTGGATCGCCGCGATGGCCATCTGCTCGGCGTAGTCCTGATACTGGTCCAGGAAGGCGAGCACGGTGGCGCTGCCGTAACGCGTGCACAGCTCCTCGATCCCGCGCTCCCCCGTCCGCACCGCCGCCAGACAGGCCAGGTAGTCGCCGTAGAATTGCGTCGGCGCGCGGATATTGGCGCGGCAGATGTCCAGCACATCCGTCACATCCTTGCGGCCGCGCTGGATGCGCACGCAGGGGAGCAGCAGCCCCTCCTCGTACACGTCGCGCGACAGGGGGCCGTAGGTGGTGGGAGTGGGGAACCCCATGTCGGCCAAATGGGCGCGGGCAATGGTGTGGAAGACCAGCCGGCCCTCGAAGAACACCGGTGCGGAGAGCGTGAAGTCCCCGCAATGGGTGTTGCCGTGATAGGCGCTGTTGTTGGCGAAGCAGTCGCCGGGGTGGATATCATCGCCGTATTTCTCCACCACCGCGCGCGGGATCAGGTCGATTGCGCTGGCATGCACCGGTAATCCCACGGCCGCGCTGACGGTCTGCAGCTTGCTGTCGGTAATGCTGCAGGTGAAATCCTTGGCCGTGTTCAACACCCCGGAGCGGCCGGATTTAAACAGCGCGTTGACCATGTCGCCGATGATCGCCTCAAACCGGCGGCGCAGCACGACCATGGTGAACATATCGACGATGGGCGCCGCATCCGCCAATGCCAGTCTCCTGTTTGTCAACTCCACCTTTCGACTGCGGGAGGCAAAGGTCTACCAACAAAACCCTAGCCTGTCATAAGATGGACTTATGGCAGTCACGTTGCGACAATTCGAGGTGTTTCGCCTCATCATGCAGACCCGCAACCTGACGGAGGCGGCGCGGCTGCTTCGCGTATCGCAGCCCGCGGTCAGCCAGACGTTGAAGGAATTGGAGGCCCAATTAGGGCTGACCTTATTCGTCCGCATCGGCAGCCGCATCAGCCCAACCGGGGAAGCCCGCACCCTGCTGCCCGAGGCGGAGCGCCTATTGGGCCAGCTCGCCACGGTGCAAAGCCGCGCCGCCGAACTACGCGATTCCAGCGCCGGCGCCCTGCTGCTCGCCTCGATGCCGAACGTGGCCGCATGCATCCTGCCGGGCGCCATCGCGACCTTCGCACAGGAACGGCCGAGGGTGCACATCAGGCTCAACGCCCACATCATCCGCGAAGTCGTGCGCCAAGTCAGGCAGGAAGGCGCCGACCTCGGCTTCGTCTACGCCCCAGTAGACGATCCGGCCGTCGCGGTGGAGCCGATCCTGCGGATGACCATGGTCTGCGTGATGCCCAGCGACCATCGCTTGGCGACCAAGGCAAGCCTGGGCATCAACGATCTCGCGGACGAACTCGTGATCCTGCTCGACCCGGTCAACAGCCCCGGTCTGCAATTGCGTCAACGCCTTGATGAAGCGGGCGTGCGGCTGGAGCGGGTGCTAGAGACCAATTTGGCGTTTGCCGCCCTCGGTTTGGTCCGCAGCGGGCTTGGCGTGTTCGTCACCGACCCGGTGGTGCTGCTGGCAGGCATCGGCGGGAATTTGGCGCTGCGCGAGATCGTCCCTGCCCTCCCCGTGACGCTGGCTGCGATCTACGCCCGGCAGCGGCCTGTGCCCCGGCCGGCCGTGCGGTTCATGGCCCATCTGCGCCCCGTCGTCGCCCAACTCTGCCTGCAGCTTCGGTCGACAGGATGCAACGCCCATCCGATGTAGCGGCCGCCGGATCACGCGCCAACTTTACGCCCAGCGCATTCGCGCAACCTCCTTCATGTCCGAATCGATTATCAGCTCGGGCGCGTCTCCGGCACGATGGGTGAGCGCCTCGACCCGCACGATGTCGCAGTTGGGAACGGTAATGGCGGGGGCCAGCGCCGCATCGAAATAGCCCAATGCACGGTCTTCCACGTTGCCGGAAAGACCTGATCCACTTCAACGAGCTTGCGGCGGGCGGGCATTTCGCGGCCTTGGAGCAGCCCGTGTTGCTGACGGAAGAGATCAGGACCAGCTTTCGGGGGCTTCGCACGTGACGAGCGATCGCCTAATGTCCTGGCTGGTGGCACGGGCGATCTGGGCGGGCGGATTGCAGCCGCCCTGGGCCGCAGGGCGGCGTTTCGGGCTCTCGTGCGGCCAGGCACTTCGACTGCCGCACGAGCCGGGCTGGAGGCTGCGGGTGCGACCGTGCTCGAAGTCGATTACGACGATGCCGCGGGACTTAAGGCCGCCTGCACTGGGTGCTCCTGCGTGGTCTCTGCCCTTAACGGCCTGGAACCTGTGATGATCGGCATGCAGGGCAAGCTGATGGATGCCGCGGTTACGGCTTGCGTCCCGCGGTTCATCCCGTCCGACTACTCGCTCGACTTCACCAGAACGCGGCCGGGCGATAACCGCAATCTCGATGTGCGCCGGATGATCATGGCGCGCATCGACGCTGCGCCGATCAGGGCCACTTCGGTGCTGAACGGCGCGTTCTCCGACCTGCTGACGGGGCAAGCGCCGATCGTCCTGCACAAGCGGCGCAAGATCCTATACTGGGGCGACGCCGACCAGAAGCTCGACTTCACCACCAAGGACGACGTGGCGGACTATGTCGCCGAGGTCGCTCTCGATGACGCCACACCCCGGTTCCTGCGCATTGCCGGCGACACGGTCAGCACACGCCAGCTGGCTGCGATCATGACGGAAATCACCGGGAGTAGATTCGGCCTATGGCGCGCAGGCGGGATCGGCTTGCTGAGCCTGGTGATTCGGATTGCGCGCACGTTGACCCCGCACAATCAGGCCGTATTTCCAGCATGGCAGGGGATGCAGTATCTCCGGGACATGGCAAGCGGTCGCGGCAAGCTGGAACCGCTCGATAATGACCGGTATGGCACAAGGTCATGGGTATCTGCGCGGCAGGTTCTTGGTGGCACCTAAATTTCACAGCCATTCGCAGGGCAGCGGCTCGTTGGACATTCGCCGAGTAACCCTAAGCGCACGTATCTACTCCCTATCCCAGGCAGATATGGAACTGGCGAGAATTTGCGCGCAGCGGACAACGTCGAACGAGCAGGATGGGCCGAAAGGGGACAGACAGCTCTGGAACGGGCTGCACCAAAAAGCTGCCGTTCGGACGATCTCGACCTCGACCGCCGTCGACCTAAAGGCGGAAGCTGGTCTGGTGAGAGGCTAACCTTGTAAGCTGCCAATCCTCCCGGGTGGAACAACTCCTCAGTCCTATTTACGTTGGAGGGCCTAGAGTTCTATTGTAGAGAGTTACCTGGTCCATGGGTCTGTGCCTGGGAGAGCTGCTATGACTGGTGTTCCGGCCGACGCAGCCGACCGCTTGAGCGACTTCAAACACTCCTTGGAGCATTCATTGCCCGGGATTGTGGCGAAGATCGTACTGTTCGGATCGAGGGCGAGAGGTGATGCCCGAAGTGATAGCGATTACGACTTGGCAGTACTATTGCGCGATGGATCCCACAAATCAATCGCCGCCAAAAGCATCGTTGCGGACCAGGCGTTCCGCCATGTTGTCGAGGGTTATGCGCTTGTTCCTGTGGTCCTGCCCGAGGACTATTTGGAACCTGTCCAAGGCCATTTTCGGACCGAGTTGGCGCGCCGTATCGCGCGCGACGGGACCGTTGTACGGTGATCGATAAGCAAACCCAGCCGGGACCTGAAGATGAGCAGGCTTGGAATAAGGGCTGCATCCATCTCGCTGAAGCGCGAGCAATGGATCGCACGAGGACTCCAGGTGCTGGAGTTCATTCGGCCTATTATGCGATGCACCACGCTGCGCGTGCCGTGCTTCTTAAGCATGATGGCGAGAGTGCGGCTACGAAACACGGTGCCGTAATTGGAAGATTTGGCCAGATTGCGAAAAATCATCCGACAGACAGCGCTGAACTCATGAAGCTCGGACGCTACATAAATCTTGTTTACCAAGAACGTATTGATGCCGACTACGATGTCGAGGAGACGACAACTGCAGATGAAGCGGATCAATGCATAAATCAGGCAGAAGAGTTTTGAGCGTCTGCGGACGCATATTCGGTTTCAAACCCCCTAAGTGACGATTTGACCGCGACTGCGGCGGAGGGCAGTCAATTTGCTCCCGAGGAATGTCCACGGTCGCTAAACCCTAATTGAAAGCGGTCGGCCGGAAGCCAATCATCCGGGCGTTCGCCGCCACGCCCGATAGCGGCCGCTTCGGAGAAGCGTCGCCGCTCGCCTGAATGACCTATATGGGCGCGTAGCAGTCCGGCTCCTCACGGGGAGCGAGGAGCCGGGGGGATCAGATCTCGGTGCTCTCTGCAAGCATAAGAGCATCTTCCACGTCGACGCCAAGATATCGCACGGTATTCTCGATCTTAGTATGGCCGAGTAGTATCTGCACAGCGCGAAGGTTGCCGGTGGCCTTGTAGATGATCGACGCCTTTGTCCGGCGAAGCGAATGGGTGCCATACTCTTCACGGCGTAAACCGACACCGCTGACCCACTCATCGACGAGTCGCGCGTATTGGCGCTCTGCTAATGTGATCAGCCCGATCGACACGGCTTGGGAAGACATAGTCTGCCAGCGTTCCGCTCCTCCGTTCCAGCCAGGCAAGCAGGCTAGCTCGTGCATCCGTTAGCAACGCGAACTGGACTGGCCGACCGGTCTTCTGCTGCACGACAATTGCACGGGCGCGAATTTGCCCGCCAATGACCAAGTCACCGATTTTGATCCTAACCACGTCGCAGCCACGCAGCTTGCTATCGATCGCTAGGTCGAACAACGCCCGATCCCGCAGCCGACCATGTTGGTCACGGAAGAAGCGGATGGCCCAAACTTGCCTCGGCTTTAGCGACCGTTTTGCGCCGACTTTCCGTCCAGCGTTCCATGCACGTCGGTCAGACGCTGCGGGATCAAACTCCGAAATACCCATAATCCTTCTCCAATGGCCGGGATGGCCAAAGGACAAACTGGGGTGGCGCCGACGACAGTACCTTCGAACGGCGGGTTTCGACCCAAGTCGGTCATGGCCGGGACGTGCGGGCTCGCTCAAATGCGGACATTCAGGCTTTGTTCGGAGCTGGCAAGCGTGTTCTTCATCGCGCCGCCTTTCACCCGGAGGCATGGCTAGTAATGAACTCAGGGCTTTTGGACTACGCACAATGGCTGATCTCGAACAATCTTTGCCGCTTGAAAGGTTAGAGGCCTGATCGGAAGCCGACAATGACCCCGGCGTCCAAAAGCTGCTGGTGTTGACAACATTCCCGCGAATTGCAACGTTCCGTTCCGATGACGTAAGGGTCGTGGCATGAGTGCGTTCGCAGGCTTTGATTGCTCCGGCTATCCTGGTGACAATGCCATGCGCTACTTACGAAACAGCACCAACTTCACGTGGTGCGGCTTCTATCTCGGGTCGGCTCCGAGTCATCCAGATGATGGATGGATGGCAAAAAGACAATTTCTCACAGAGCTCGGTTGGGGGTTGGCGCCTATTTACGTAGGTCAGCAAACTGTCCCTCCTGGCAGCATGCAGTCGGACGCCGCCCATGGCTACCAAGACGGCATTCACGCTTCACAGTTGATGCAAGAGGCTGGGTTTTCAATTGGGTCTGCTGTGTATCTAGACTTAGAGAATGGACTACCGTTTCCGCCGCATCAGCAAGCTTACGTCGTAGCCTGGGTCGATCAGGTGCAGCACAGTGGCTATGCGCCTGGCGTTTACTGCTCTCACACGTTTGCCATTGCTCTGCATCAGGTCGTGCCGAATGCCCTAATTTGGGTGTTTAAGGTCGACACGGTTAGTCCGCATCCAGTACCGGGACCGCTTTATCCTGATATTCACCCCGCCGGGAGCGGCTATGCCGGCGCATACATGTGGCAGCTGGGACAGAATTGTCAGATTGCAGTCGTCGGTGCGCCCGGTGGTCGCTTAGTGCTGGATCTGGATACCGCAATCTCCGCTGATCCTGGAGCACCAACACAGGCACTCGTTGCGGAATCGCAAGCCGGCGCCGCTGCAAGTGAAAATGCAATCAAGTCAGATTGAACAGCTAGTTGTGCTATTGCCTGCAATCGCCATAGAAAATAGCTCAGCGAGAATGTAGCCTGATGATCAGTCGACTACTGTCATTTCCTGTAACCGTTGGACAGGGAGTCATCCTTGTCTTAGTGACATGCATAGTCACTTCTATCGTGGTTATTCCACCGATCACATTCCTTCTTCGAGGGTGGCCAACAAAACTCAAGCAGATTCTTAACGACTTCGATCCTGACACAATAAGGTTCTATTTTTCTAGATACTGGCCGAATGAACGGATCCGCGGAAAGGTATCCATTAACAAAAACACCCAAAGATCCAACATAACGACGTTGAAGGACATTTCTACTGGAGGATTCTCATCGCCTGACGAAGATGAGAAGGTCGTTACGGAACTCAAATTGCTCTACAGTAGTTACTTCGGACGCTCTTTATATATTGCACCGATAACACTCCTTGGGCTCGTTAGCCTAATATCGATCAGTCTAGCCGTCAGGTCGGGGATTTATTTTTCTCAGTTAGAATTCCTTGGCGTTAAAACCGGTCCACCGCATTTGTTGTTTGACTATGCTACAATATCAGGCGTAACCGGGGCTCTTCTGTGGATTGTGGGAGATGGCCTAAACCGAATGCGGTCGGGTGACTATCTCCCGTCTGACATATATGGCCACTTGCTACGCCTTACGATAGCAATACCGCTAGGGCTCGCTTTCGCATCGCTTGCTAACGGTATTGGTCCATTTCTTGCGTTTTCAGTCGGCACGTTCCCATTGGAAACGATTTCACGCTTTGTCCGTGCGTCGGCTACCAAAGCTATCGGTGCTACGGACGACGCCGACACTGACGGCAACGAAATTAAACGCTTAATCGGGATTAACAATGACGTTGCTCACCGCCTCATGGCGGAAAACATAGCCACTGTACTTGCTTTAGCGAACTGCGATCCAATTCGTGTAATGATGAGGACGAACCTAGACTTCGACGTTGTTTTAGATATTATGGATCAGGCGATTGTAGCTTGCCGCTTGATAACCTCAGACCTGCCGTCTTCCAACAAGCTCGTGACACCCTAAGGATTTCTGGCCTTGCCCGAGCCTCACAGATAGCTCAGTTGTTGATTGAGATGAAGCAAGACGATCCCGTCGCGCTTTCCTTGACGTCAACCCTACCGGGACTCTTGAACGTCGACGGTGCACAGTTGTCAAACGTAATGAATGATATTGCGAGTGACGAAAAGACACAGCTTGTTTGCAGACTAAGGGCGTCGGGTTCCTGACTTAGAGTGTCCAGTGAAGAGGCTTGCCGACACCCCGAATTATGGCGTCGCGGGGGCCGGCGCTGAACAGCGTGACTTTTACGGCGGCCTCAAAACAGAAATCGTTGTCTGATTCAGACCTCGCCTGTTTGCCGGCCCTTACCAACCGCCCCAGAGTTGCCGTTGTTCTCTCGTCCACGTCGCAAATCGTTTTTGCCGATTCGCCGGTGCAAATAGCCGATAGGAATGTCCGTTATCCGCTATCTGCCGCCGGCAAGCGGATAGGCCGTTAACCACCATTTCTCGCCGTTTAAACCCAGTCAGCAAGGGCTTAAGCGCCTCTATAAACGAATGGCGGCTTTCGGGCATGGCCTACCGCCGGCTGAATGACGCCAATTGGCGCAAAGCCGATATAGCTGGTCGAGCAACTCGGTGGATTGTTTTGGATGGTGAGCAAAACGCCACCCGCGCACTCGACGTGAGCGGTAGGCGCCACTTACCTTGACGTGCCCCATCAAACGGGCCGACAGCGAGCGTTGAAGCTACACCCACGTTGCCACTGATCGACACCCAGTTTTGTGTTCTACGTCCGCTTTGGCGGGTAGTCTCACCAAAAAGGCCTAGATTTGCTGGGCTTTTTGAGTGCCCAGCTGCCCTTCCCTACTTACGACCCCAACCCTGAACAGTTCCTGCTCAGTTGTCGCCACAAGCCACCATAAACTACACCCACGACCCGCTAATCGACACCCACGAAGAGCCGAGAGTGAGAGATGTGCTCGCAAAACACCAATATATACTGGCTTTTAACCCCCCCCTGCGGGGGTCGTGCGCTCGAGCCCAACCCTGATCAGTTTGGGGTTTCGCCGTACAACGAGCCGCATTCGGCTGCTGCACCAAGGCCGGCGCCGCAAGCGGCCCATCTTACCTGTCCTTCTCGGTTCCGGCGTTTAGGTTCTCGGCCGCTCTCCTACCCTCGGAGATGTCGCGCCGACGATGGCGATCCGATTAGGACAGGCAGCTTTCCACCACCTTGCCATTCACTTCAGCTTACATTAGCTCGTCCGCCTCACTGAGCGAGCGGCGGCTGGATGGCCCCCGTTCCCGGCATCAAAGTGTATACGTGCCCCGACTCGATCCGCCAGTACATGACTATTTCGGCGATGCCTGAAGCGCGCGGGTAGCGGCCGCAGCGCTTAAGATCTGGTGCTGCCAGAGCGTTTGAAGCCGAACCCACCGCCCAAATATGGCGAGGTGACGTGGACCTGCTCATCGTCGATGCGGAACACGGTGGCAATCGTAATCGACCAGGCGGTGTGGGCGACCACGTGGGAGGCCTCATGCACCACCAGACCGTCGCCATCCCAGGCAACCGTCGCGGCGGACGGTTCAATCGGGTTGTGGCTGTAACGCGGCGTTTCATAGACTTAATCCAAAGTAACCGGCGATTCCGCCAACGCCGCTTCCGCATGCCCGATCGCGAGCTTGAGCGGCTGACCTATGAACATGCCTCGCTCCGTGCCCTTTGCCTTGGCCTCGGCAAGCCCGTGACAGCGGACGGCGTCTCCTAGCTAGCTAGCTCGCGAGGATCATCGACTTCGCCTGGTTCGCCTGCTCCTGCGTCTCTGCCAGCACCAACGCAATCGGCTGGCTATTCCAGTGGATCTGGTTGTCCTGCATGATCGGCAGTCGTCGTCCCTACGGCATCAGCAGACCGCCATTCACTTCAAGAACCTGCCCCGTGACGTAGCCACTCATCGGCTCTGAACAGAGCCACAGGAAGGCACCGACGCATTCCTCCGCCGCGCCGATACGGCCCAGCGGCACCTGGCTGCGCACCGCTTCCAACATGTCCGGTGGTGTGGTGCGATCCTGCATCGGGGTAGCTAGCACACCGGGCGATACACAGTTCACTCGGATCTTGTCGCCCGCCACTTCCTTCGCCAAGGCGCGGGAGAACGTCGCCACGAACGCCTTGCTACCGGCGTAGAGCGCCGACCCGCCGCCGCCGCCGGTGCGGGCTGCGATGGAACTGAGGTTGATGATCGATCCACCACCCCCCTGCAGCCGCATCTGCCGCACGGCCGCGCGGCATGCCGCGAACACCGGGCGGATGTTCAGCGTCATATGCCGCTCGAACAGGTCGTCGCTGGTATCGGCGACCGGGCAGCGCTGGATCAGGTCGGCGGCGTTGTTGATCAGCACATCGATGCGCCCGAAGCCCGCCACCGTCTCCGCCACCAGCCGCTCCGGCGTGCCGGGTTCGGCGATGTCCCCGGACAGCAGAATGGCTTCGCCGCCGGCCACTCGGATCCCCGCCGCGATCTGCTCCGCCTCGGCCTTGCCGCTGCGGTAATGCACCGCCACGCGCATCCCGGCCGCCGCGAGCCCGGTGGCGGTGGCGGCGCCGATCCCGCGGCTCGACCCGGTGACCAGACAGACCTTGCCCGCCACCTGCAGAATATCGGCCGATGTCATGCGCGGCGTCACTCCTTCGATCCGGCGAGATACGCCAATACCGCCTCGGCGACCGCAGCAGGAGCCTCGATCGCCACCGAGTGGCCGACGCCGGGCAACTCCACCAGCGCGGCACGGTCGCCGATCTCGGCCTTCAGCGACCGCCCATTCTCCGGCGGCGCGGATACATCGGCCAGGCCCTGGATGATCAAGACCTCGGCCGTGCCCGCGGTCCACCAATCGGCGATATCGGTGGCGGCCGCGGCGGCCAGGGAGGCCTTGATCAGACGCTGCGACCACCCGCTCATCCAGGGCGTGATATCGGCGCCGGGTCCGAACCAGGCGGCGCGGACTGCCTCGATCCGGACGGGTTCCGGCGTGTCCGGCGCCTGGGCCAGCCGGATCGCCTCGGCAATTTCGGGCGTAGGCTGCACCTTACCGCTGCATCCCAGTAGGACCACGCGGGATACTAGGTCCGGGCGGTCCGCCGCCACGGTGCGGGCGATGCGGTTGCCGAAGGCGTGGCCGATGATGGTGATGCCGCGCGCGTCGAACGCTTCGATCACCGCGGCGACGTCCGCCGCCATGTCATGCAGCGTCAGCCCGTCCAGCGCGCCCACGCTGCCGCCGTCGCCCCGGGAATCCGGCTGGATCGCGTGATACCCGGCCGCCACGAGCTCGGCGGCCAGCGCATCGAGGTCGGTCGCCGGCCGCCCCATTCCCGGCAGCAACACCAAGGCGGGCCCGCTCCCGGCATGGCGCACATGCAGCGCCGCCCCGAGCGCCGCGACGGTTCGCGTTTGGTACGTCATGGGTCAGGTCTTCTCGATATTCCAGAACACGAGCGTGTTGGCTTTCACCACGCCCTTGACGTTGCTGCGCCACAGGAACGGCTGTTTAAATTGGCCCAGCGGCACATACGGCACCGACTTCCACAACTCGGCATGCATCGACTCCAGCAGGGCGCGCTGCTTCACCGGGTCGGGCTCGCGGATGTAGCGGATGCGCATATCCTCCTCGGTCTGGTCGCAGGGCCAGCCTACGAAGTTCTTGCCGTCGCAGGTGGTGATGGTGGACGGGCTGGTCAGCGGGCTGGC
>CAXTCJ010000011.1:0-78886 GCA_964242215.1 uncultured Acetobacteraceae bacterium
CCGGCTGCACGCTGTCCACGATGGCGGGCACGCCTTCCGGCTGCATCGCCGGGCCGCCCTGCGGGTCTTGCCAATGCGCCCACTCCTCTGCCCCGATCAGATAGCGCGCGTTGGGGAAGGTCGGCACCCATTGGCCATCCTGCAGCTTCGTGTTCCAACCGACATGATCGACGTGCAAATGGGTGTTGATCACCACTGTCACGTCCTCGGCACGCGCCCCGGCGTCCGCAAGTGTTTCGAGATAGGGCAGATGCAATTGGTGAAAGCGGCGGAACGCCGGCTCATCCCGAATTTTGTCGTTGCCGCATCCGGTGTCGATCAGCACCACCTCGCCGCCGATACGCAGCAGCCAACTCTGCATACTGGACATCAGCCGGCCGGTGTCCGCGTTCCAGAAATTAGGGCCGCGCAATTGCGGATCCTCGTCGAACACCGCCGGGTCGAACTTAGGAAATAAGAAAGCCGGGTCGAAGCCAGGCGTCAGCATCTCACCGATGCGTTGGACGGTCACGTCGCCGATTTTGGTGCGCCACATGCGCTTTGCTCCCGATTACGCCAGATAAGCGTCGAACATCCTTGGATTGGCCCGTAGCGAGGCGGCATTGCCGGAAGCGACGATGCTGCCCCGCTTCATCACATAGGCGTAGTCGCAGCGGGCCAACGTGATCTCGGCATCCTGCTCCACCAGCAGGATGGACTGGCCTTGGGCGTGCAAGGTGTCGATCGCGTCGAACACCAGTTCCACGATCGATGGCGCGAGGCCCATGGACGGCTCGTCCAGCACGAGCAGCTGCGGTTCGGTCATCAGGGCGCGACCGATTGCCAGCATCTGTTGCTCGCCGCCGCTCATCAGCCCGGCGCGTTGCCAGCGCCGTTCCTTCAACCGGGGGAACAGGTCGTAGACCCGGCACATCAGGTCGCGCTCGTTGCCGCGGCCGGCGAAGCGGCTGAGTTTGAGGTTCTCCTCCACGGTCAGCGGTGCCACGACCATGCGGCCTTCGGGCACCAGGGCCAGGCCGCGCTGCACCACCTTGTGCGCCGCTAGCGTGCCGATCGGCTTGCCGGCCAGGTTGATGGTGCCGGTTACCGGCCGGTGCAGCCCGGCAATGGAGCGCAGGGTCGTGGACTTGCCGGCGCCGTTCGCCCCTAGGATGGCGACGAATTGCCGGGGACCAACTTCGACGTTCAGGTCGTGCACCGCACGAATGGCGCCGTAGCTAGCCGAGAGCCCGCAAACGCTCAGCATCGTTCTCACTTTCGCATGCGACCGCCTGCTTGCGGCCGAAATAGGCTTCCTGCACGGCCGGATGCGCCAGGCAGTCGGCCGGCGTGCCCTCGGTCAGCTTGCGGCCGAAGCTCACCACGGCGACGTGGTCGCAGAAATCGCTGACCAGGCGGATGTTGTGTTCCACCATCAGCACGGTCAGCCCGGAATCCCGCAGGTCGTGCAGCAGGCGGCCGATTACCTCGGACTCGCCGGCGTTCATACCGGCGGTCGGCTCGTCCAAAAGCAGCAGCTTGGGCTGCGAGCCGAGCGCACGGGCGATCTCGATCCGCCGTTGCTCGCCGTAGGACAAGGCTTCGGCCAGCAGGTGGGCGCGATCCGCCATGCCCACGCGTTCCAGCAGCGCCATCGCCTCCGCGCCCGTTCGGCGCGCCGCGCGCCGCGCTGCCGGCGTGCCGAAGAACGACGCGAGCATCGATGTGCCGCGACGCAAGAAGCAGCCGGCGACGACCTGTTCCAGCGCAGTCATGCCGCTGAACAGGCGCACGTTCTGATAGGTGCGGGCGATCCCTCGCCCTGCGATACCCTGCGGCGTCAATCCGGACAGGCTGCCGCCGTCCAGGGCGATATTGCCGCGATCGATGGCGAGCAGCCCGGTGATCAGGTTGATGACGGTGGTCTTGCCGGCGCCGTTCGGTCCCATCAGCCCGGCGACGGCGCCGCGGCGGATGGCGAAGGACAGGTCCGACACGGCGTGCACGCCGCCGAACGATTTGCCGACGCCGCGTAATTCCAACATCGTCGTGCTCACCGCCGGATCGCTCGCATTGCACGCCGGATACGCCACGCGCGCGGATCCACCAGGCCGCGCGGCATCAGGATCATGATCAGCAGCAGGGCCACGCCATTGGCGACGTCCTGCAGGTCCGGCACCACCGCCTGCATGATCACGGGCAGCGCGGTGAATACCAACGCGCCCAAGATCGCACCCGTCCAATGGTACGAGCCGCCGAGTACGACGGCCGCGATCATCGTGAAGGCGATGTTGATGTAGTAGGTCTCGGGCGAGACGAACTGCAGCACCATCGCCAGCAGCACACCGCCTAAACCACCGGTGGCGCCGCTGATCGCGAAGGCGATGAGCTGCACCCGCTTGGGCGCGATGCCAAGGCTGGATGCGACCGCCGGGTCTTCGCGTACCGCGCGTGCGGCGATGCCGTACCAGGACACGGACAGCCGCCAGAACACCAGCGCCGCCCCTGCCAGTAGGGCGGCCAGCAGCCAGAGCGGCGCCTCGAGCGGGACGCTCAGACCGTTCACGCCGCCGGTCAGCGCCGGCGCGTTCAGCACTAGGATCCGGGTGATGAGGATCAGCGCCAGGCTCGCGAGCGCCAGCCAGTGGCTCTCCAGGCGCAGGAACACGATGGACACGATGACAGCGGCCACGCAGCCGGCCAGCGCACTGCCGGGCAGGGCCAGCCAAAGCGGCAACCCAAGCAGGCTCAGCATCTGCACGCCCACGAACCCGCCAGCCGCCGCGAACGCAACGGTCGCGAACGAGAGGATGCCGGTGGACATCACGGCGTAGGTGCTGAGCGCGAAAAACGCATTGACGATGGCGAAGGCGAGCGTGCTGGCGTAGCCCGCCCAGAAATCTTCCAGCCACTCCATCTTAGGCTCGGACGAATGAGGTGCGGCCGAAGAGTCCGCGCGGCCGGAGCACCAGGAAGCCGAGCAGCAGCGCATAGGTGATGGCATCGCGCATGCTGGTGGAGATGTACTGTGCCGATAGCACCTCCGCGATGCCGAGGCCGACCCCGGCCACGGCGGCACCACGTACGTCGTCGTAGCCGCCGACGACGACGGCCGCGAACCCCTTCAGCAGCATGCCCTCGCCGAGGGTGAACGAGACATTGTTCATGCTGATCCCGCCCAGCACGCCGGCCAGGCCGGAGGTGGCGCCGGCGAGGGACGCGGTGGCCAGGATCACCAGGCGCGGGTTCACGCCACTGATCTGCGCCGCTGCCTCGTTCCAGCCGACGGCGCGCATCGCGGCACCCATGCGGGAATGCGCGATCAGCCAGTGCACCGCCGCCGTGACGACCAGCAGCGACGCGATGGCGATCATCTGCATGGCCGGCAACTGAAGGCCGCCGATCATCAGCACGCCGGCCGGGTAAGTGCCGGCCGGGAAACTGAGGCTCTGCTGCCCCGTAGCGAAGCCGGCCAAGCTGTCCAGGATCATCCAGAATGCGATCGAGGTGATCAACGCGCCCAGCATCCCCGCGTGGTGGCGCCGCAACGGCTGGAAGGCGATCTGGTCCACCACCAGCGCCAGCACCGCCCCGGCAAGCACGCCCAACACCAGCGAGCCGACGAACGGCAGGCCTAAGCTTGTCGCCGCGTAGTAACCTGCGATGGCCGCGAAGCTGGCGTAGGCGCCGTGCGCTGCGTTCAGGATGCCGAGCGTCGAGAACACCAAACCGAAGCCGATCGCGAACAGACCGTATAACGATCCGACCGCGCAGCCATTCACCACCTGTTCCAGCAGAAGCAGCATGGCGTTTACTGCGGCGCCTTCCACGGTGCGAGCGTGCCGTCGGCGGTCCAGTTCACGATCGTCGTCGCCACGATCTCGGCCTGGCCGTCCTTCATCTGCAGGCCGCCATACACATTGTGGTCAATCGCGGTCTGGTGGGACAGCGCCTCTGCCAAGCCCTCGCGGGTGGGCGTGCCGTTCATGCCGTGCAGCGCTTGGGCGATCAGCCACATCGCCTCGTAACCCTGGGCCGCGTACAGGTCGGGGGCTGCGCCATATTGCTTCTGATAGGCTGCCACGAATGCCTTGGCTTCTGCAGACTCGTTGATGTCCGGCGAGAAGCTGAGCGGGAACGGCACGCCGGCCAAGGGCGCGCCGATCTTCTTCCAGATCGGTGCGGGGGCGAGCACGTCGTTGCCGACGATGGTGCCCTTGAAGCCCCGCGCGCGCAGGGCGGCAACGATTCCCGCGGCGGGCGTCTGCGTGGTGTAGACCATGATCACGTCAGGGTTGGCGCCCATGGCCTGTGTCGCGGGGGCGGTGAAATCGGTGTCGGTGCCCAGCACGCTGATGGTTGCGACGGTCTTCGCCCCCGTCTCCGTCACCGCCTTTTCGGCCGCCGCCATCCGCGCCTTGAACGCGTCGTTATCGGCCGAGACGAAATACGCCACCGTCTTCGGCTTCAGCGCCTTGGCCACCGTGGCCGCCGTCTCGACGTCCTTCGGACCGGGCAGGGCGGTAACGCTGTACACCCAGGGCAGTGCCGGGAGGCCGGGCGCCGTCGCACCGTAGATCACCAGTACGATCTTGCCCGCCACCACCGGCTTCAGCGAATTGGCAATCGGTGACAGGATGCAGCAGCTCGTCGCCAGGATGCGACGGTCTGCCAGGAACTGGTGCATGTCCTGGATCGACCGCGCCGCATCGCCACCGGCTTCCTTGATGTCGAGCGACAGCTTGGCGCCGGGTGCGATGGCGTCCGCGGTGGTGATCTCCGCCGCGGCGAGTTCCGCGCCGTGGGTGTAGGACAGCCCGGCGGCAGCGAGCGGCCCGGTGCTGTCCGTAATGAAGCCCACCCGGTAATCGCCCGCCGGCACCGCGGCCGAGGCTGCCATCGGTGCCGCCAAGGCGACAGCACCCGCCATCAGCCAGGCTGTTCGCATCCCCATCGTTCTCTCCCTCGTGCGCCGTTGCGCGTATCTTTCCCCCGCTCGAGGCGGGGGTTCTTCGTTCAGCCAGCTTTGCGGTCGGGCCAGGCGGGCGCATCCGGTAGCAGGCGGTGCTGGATGTCCTGGATCTTCGCGAAGCCGAGCAGGTCGGCGAACGGCTTGTGCTCCATGCGCGGCAGCGGCAGGTTGCCGGTGTTCTTCGCAGCCATCAGCGCGGCCAAGTTGGTGCGCAGCGCATGGGCCACCGTCATCAACGGCACCAGCGGGAACGTCGCCATGCCGGACAGCTCGCCCAGCTCGGCGGGCGTCAGTTCCTCCAGCCAGCCGAGCACCTGGAGCGAAACCGGAACGCCGGCGGCAAGCTTCAGCCGCTTCAGCATCGCGGCATCCTTGAACGTCTTGGAGATCGGCTGGACCATGTCGGCGCCCGCCTCGACATAGGCGCGGATACGCTCCAGCGACTCGGCCTCTGTCGGTGCGTCCGTCCGGGCGATGATCACCAGGTCCGGGTCGCGCCTTGCTTCGACGGCAGCGCGGATCTTGGCCACTCCCTCGTTCAGCGGCAACACCTCGACCACGTTGGCGATCGCCGGGCAGCGCTTAGGTACCACCTGATCTTCCAGGATCACGGCGGCCACGCCAGCCTGCTCAAACTCGCGGACCGTGCGCATCACGTTCACCGCGTTGCCGTAGCCGGTGTCGCAATCCGCCACCACGGGGATCTCCACCGCCGCCACGATCTGGCGCACAACGTTCAGGTTCTCCGTCATGGTGTACAGTTCCACGTCCGGCTGCCCCAGCATGGAGGCGGAGATGCCGAAACCCGTGGTCAGCAAGGCATCGAAGCCAGCGGCCTCGATCATCTTGGCGCTCAGCGCGTCATAGGCGCCGGCCGACCAAATGGTGCGTCGGCTCGCGAGTTGCTCGCGGAAGGTCTTCCTCTGTTGCATAGTCGTGTTCCCTTCTTGCTTGTTGGTTCAGGCCGGCACGGAGGCTGGCACGGACTGGGCGGCCGCGTGCTTGAGGTACGGCAGCAGGCCGCCGTACTCCAGCATTTCACGGTCGGCCATGGACAGCGCCTCGAACGGCAGCACGCTGTTGGCGCTGCGGTTGCGGATCACGCCATCAGCCCATGCCACTTCGATCTCGTCCCAACGTTTGACGAAGTCGAGGATTCCCGGGCACGAGATAAGCGGCGTGCCCATGCTGATTTCACCCCGCCAGAAACCGGGGGAGAAGCTTTCGGCGATCACCGCGGCCACACCCAAATGCCGCAGCGCGCGCAAGGGGGGATAGTGCGGGTGGCCGTAGCCGAAATTACCGGCGCCCACCACCACGTCGCCGGGCTGCACGCTGCTGGCGAACGCCGGGTCGTAGGAGGTCATGGCGAGCTTGGATAGCTCCGCCACGTCGGTGATCTTGATGTTCTTGACGCCGACGATCTGATCGACGTCGAAGTTTTCCTCGGTGAAGATCCAGGCGACCCGGCCGCGAATTGGTTCCAGAGCCATTGCTGCCCCTTTCCGTCAGAGATATTTGCGTGGGTCGGCGATCCGGCCCTCGATGGCCGAGGCGGCGACCACGGCGGCATTGCACAGGTAGATCTCCGAATCCGGGCTGCCCATGCGCCCGGCCACGTTCAACGTCCCGGTCGAAACCGCACGTTGCCCCGCGGTCATGGTGGCGATGCGGCCGAAGCAATAGTCGCAGCTCGGACTGCTGGTAAACGCGCCCGCCTGCACCAACGTGCCGATCAGCCCTTCATTCGCGGCCGCAGCCATGATCTCCTGCGAGGTCGGGATGACGTGGAGCGAGAAGCCGTCCGCGACCCGGCGCCCTTTCAGAATTTGCGCGGCAATGCGCAGATCCTCCAACCGTCCGCTGGCGCAACTGCCGAGGTAGCCAGACTGCACGGAAAGACCGGTGTGGTCCGTGAGGTTGCGGGTGTTGGCCGGGTTCGGCGGGATCACGATGATCGGTTCCAGGTTCGACAGGTCGATATCGTGCACGGCGGCGTAGACGGCGTCGGGATCGCTGTATACCGGCTCGATCGCGGCGCGCGCACGCGGGGCCGCGTAGCCGAGCGTCAATTCATCGGGGTTGATCACTGCGGTAATTGCGCCGGTGAACATGGCCAGGCCGCAGATCACCTGGCGCCCCTCGATGGAAATGCCGGCCAGGGCGGGCCCACCCACCTCCATCACCTGAAAGCGGCATGAACTCGGGCCCAGCACGCGGACGATGTGGTGGAACACGTCGCGCGCCATGACGCCGGGCTGCAGCGTGCCGGTTAGGTTGATGCGCGTGGTCGCCGGAACTTTGAGCGATACACGCTCCCGCACGAACGCTTCCAGGATGTTGCGGCGCAGGCCGATGGCAAGCGTGCCGAACGCGCCGAGCTGGCTGATATGTCCGTCGAAATGCACCACGAACGCGCCTGGCGTGGCGTAGCCGAGTTCGGCGCTAACCTGGTGGCCGATACCGCGGCGTTCGTAAAGCGCAACGTCGTTATCGCGGCACCAGTCGCGGGTCTGGATGTGGAGCAGCTCCTCCGCCGGGGTCGCAACGGGGACCATGTGGTCGATGAAGATGGCGTAGCGTTCCGGCTCGGCAATCTTCTGAATGCCGAAATCCTGCTTCATCTGCTTGAAGATAACGTCGGTGTAGCCAGGGAAATCGTACACCACGACGAAGTCGGGCTTGGCCATGACCTCGTCACCGGCGCGAACCCCATCCCGACCCGACACACGCGCAAGCACTTTTTCCGCAAGGGTGAAACCCATGGTGCGATCCTCCTCGGCTGTCCTTTGCCGGACCAGCATTCGTTAAGGCACGCTAGCGCGCCCGTCGCGCTCTTTGCAACAGGCAAAACAGAGTTCACCTGGTGAAATGGCCAAGGTGCAACGTAATCTCGCGTGCCGCGCTCTGCAGGGCCGGTAGATGGCGCGGCAAACCGGCCGCACCCAGCAAACGATCCGTCAGACCGCCGATGCTGAGCGCCGCGACAGGATTGGTGGACGCACCGATGCCGACCGCCACGGCGCTGAGGCCGATGGTGACGTCGTCCACTGTGGCCTCGTAGCCGCGCTGCCGCACTTCGGCTAAATGCGCCAGCAGCGCGGACGAATTCGTTTCACTTTGCGGAGTCAGGGTGACGGCGTGCCGCAGCGCCGCCCGCATCTCGGCCGCAGCCATATGCGCCAGCAGCAGCCGTGGCCCAGCGCCGCAGTTCCACGGCATGTGCGAGCCGACCGCCCACCACTTCACTTGCACCGGGTCGTGGCCGTCGACGCGTTCCAGGCACAGCGCACCCGGAGTGCCGGCGACGCTGAGGAACACCGTCGCCCCCGTCTCCCGCGCGAGCCGTAGCATCACCGGCCGAGCTTCCTCCCGCAGCCCACCGGTCGGCACGGCGGCGGCCAGTTCCAGCACGCGCAGGGTTAGCGCGTAACGTTGGGTGACCGCGTCCTGTCGCACCAAGCCTTCCGCGATGAGCGTCAACAGCATGCGCCGGGCAGTGGCGCGATCCAGTTGCGCGGCGGCAGCGATTTCCGCCAGGGCGAGGGATTGCTGCTCCTGTCGGAACGCACGCAGCACCGCCAAAGCGCGGCTCACCGCGCGCACCGTGCCACGGCCTGCCTGACCGCTGTCCTCCATGTCGCCACCATCTGCCATGCCGCTGCCCTCCAACCCCTGCGCGACGCATAGCGTAGGTTGCGCGCCGTGCCATCGCCCCATTTCCGTCGCGCCGGGGCTGTGGTGGGATACGGCATGACACCACAGTCGAGCGCTACGGTGGACCTCGTGGCCGATATCACCTGCCCGTGGTGCACGATCGGGCGCCGGCGGCTGGACGCGGCGCTAACCACGCTGGCCGCGGACGGGCTGCATTTGGATTGGGTGTGGCGGCCGTTCCTGCTGTATCCCGACGCGCCGCCTGGCGGCTTCGACCAGGGGGCGCACCTGCTTCGCCGCTTCGGCTCCGCGATGGCGGCGGACCGCTATCACGAAAGCGTCGTAGAGGCCGGCCGGGCGGTTGGTTTCGAATTCCGCTACGACTTGATCCGGGCAATGCCGAACACCTCGGACGCGCATCGGCTCATGCTGCTTGTGCCGGAACCGGAACGTCATGCGCGTTTGGCCGATGCGTTGGCGCAGGCCTTTTTCAGCTACGGCCTCGATATCGGTGATCGCGATGTGTTGGCCGGCCTCGCCGCAACGAGCGGCATCGACGCCGATGCGGCGCGCGCGATGTTGAATGGGGAGCACTATCGAGCCGACGTCGCGGCATCGGATGCAGCGGCGAGGCGCGCCGGGATCCGGGCGGTACCGACGTTCTGTTTTCACGGGCGTATCCTCGCCGTGCCCGACATCGAGGATTTGGCCAGCGAACTTCGCGCGGCTCATCGCGCGCTCGCCGGGTAAGGTTTGCGGCGACACCCCCCGGTCAGGGAGCGCTACCGAGGGGCGTTCAGGGCGAGCGCCGTGGTGTTCCGCGGGCGAAGGCAAAAATAGCCACGATGGATGCCGTGAAGCCGGCGGCCGCGCCGACGCCGAGAGCCCAGCGTGGCCCCCAATGGTTGGCTACCAAGCCCACGATTGGCGCGCCAATCGGCGTACCCCCGAGTGCCACGCTCACACGCAACGCCATCACCCGTCCGCGCATGGCGGTGTCGGTCGAGAGTAGCACCAGGCTGTTCGTCGTGTTGAGAAGGGTCAGTGACGCGACGCCGATGAGGACGAGCGCGCCGGCGAAAGACCAGTAGCCCGGTGCCACCGCGGCCAACGTGCAGCCGACACCGAAGAATGCTGCACCGATCAGCAACAGCCGAAAACTGGGCTTCTCCCGGCGCGCGCCCAGCAATGCCCCCGTCACCGTGCCGATCGCCATGATCGACGACAGCAGCCCGTACCCGCTTGCGTCCGTGTGAAAGACGCTGACGGCCATGGTCGAGATGAAGATCGGAAAGTTCAGGCCAAAGGTCCCGATCAGGAACAGCATGACCAGGATCGCCTTCAGATCGGACCGTTTCCAGACGTAGCGGAGCCCCTCGGTGAAACCGCCTCTGGACCGGTGGGTCCTGACATTCGGACGCAGCTCGGCGACGCGCAGCGACATCAGCGAGATCAACACGGCAACGAACGAGGCACCGTTGATCAGGAAGGCCCAACCGGTGCCGATCGCGGCGATCACCAGCCCCGACACGGCAGGCCCGATCATGCGTGCGGCGTTGAACGAGGTGGAATTGAGCGCCACCGCGTTGTGCAGGTCTGCATCCCCGACCAATTCGGCCACGAAGGTTTGGCGCACCGGGGCGTCGAATGCCGCGGCACTCCCGAACAGGAAGGCGAAGACGTAGACATGCCAGAGCCGAACCGCGCCTGTGACCGTGAGTGCCCCCAGCGCGAGGGCCAGGACGCCCATCGTGGCCTGCGTGACGATCAGCATCTTGCGCTGGTTGAAACGGTCGGCTGCGACGCCGGTCCAGGGCAATAGCAGGAATTGCGGCCCGAACTGCAGCGCCATGACGGTGCCCACGGCCGATGCGTCATGGTGGGTCAGTTGGGTGAGTACAAGCCAATCCTGAGCGGTCCGCTGTACCCAGGTGCCGACGTTGGAGACGAAGGCGCCGCCGACCCAGATCCGATAGTTGAAACCTCGCAGAGACCTAAAAGCGCCCCGACCTGGCGCCCTCATGGACGGTGCTGGAACGGCCGGCCCATAATGCCGCTGACTTGCTGATTATGCTTCTTAGCGGCCATACCCGGGATGAATACTATCTACAGTCAAGGTGTAAAGTCTGGCTGTTGGATCGGGCGTGAGGGGCAGCGGCGTTCATACTGCCGCCGTGACGGATGAGGGGGACATGACGTGACCGGCCTATCGAACTTGCCACTCTCCACCGAACGGCTCTGGCAGGGCCTGATGGACATGGCCGCTATCGGTGCGACGCCGGAGGGTGGCAACAACCGCCCTGCACTCTCGGCACTCGACGGGCAGGCCCGGGCGCTGCTGGCGCGATGGGGGGCGGAGGTCGGGCTCGCGGTCACGACGGATCGGCTGGGCAACATGGCGCTGCGCCGTGACGGGCGCGATCCAGGACGCAAACCGGTGCTGGTCGGCAGCCACCTCGACACGCAGCCGACCGGTGGCAAGTTCGATGGCCCATACGGCGTGCTCGCCGGGCTCGAGATCCTTCGCGCGCTGCACGAAGCGGGTGCCACCACCGAGGCCCCCATCATCCTGGTGAACTGGACGAGCGAGGAGGGATGCCGCTTCAGCCCCTCGATGATCGGCGCTGCAGGGGCGATGGGCGTGCTGTCGGAGGCGGAGGTGCTGGACCGCCGGGCCATGGATGACGGCGAACGCTACGGTGACGCGCTGCGTGCCACGGGGTGGGCCGGCACTGGCGACCCGGCGCTGCTACGCGATGCGGCCGCCTATTTCGAGGCGCATATCGAGCAGGGGCCGACACTGGAGGCGGACGGGTTCGACATCGGCATCGTCACCGGCGGCTTCGCCACAGAACGCGCGCTGGTGAGCGTGCGGGGCAAGGACAGCCACGCCGGCACCACGCCGATGGACATGCGGCAGGACGCCCTGCTGGCCGCCGCCGAGATGATCGGGCTGGCGGAACGCATCCTGCTCGACACCGCGCCGGAGGGACGCATGACGGTGAACCGCCTGATCGTCGAACCCGGCGCCGATGGCGTGGTGCCGGGCGGCGCCCACTTCGCGATGGACTACCGTCATCCCGCGACCGAAACGCTGCAGGCACTCTGGGCACAGGCGGACGCGGCGTTTGCCGCCGTTGCCACGCGTCGCAAGGTCGCCGTGTCCCGCGAGACCTACTGGGCGTTTCCGCGGGTGCAGTTCGACTCAGCCCTGGCCGAACGCTTGCGCGCCGCCGCCCGGCGCCACGGCGCGAAGCACCGCGACATGCTCAGCGGCGCCGGGCACGACGCTTATCATGCCGCGGGGCGTATGCCGGCCGTGATGCTGTTCATCCCCTGCCACGGCGGGATCAGCCACCATCCAACCGAGTCGATCTCCCGCGAATGGGCCGGCATCGGCCTGCGTGTGCTGGCCGATGCCGTGATCGAGGCGGCTAACGAACCGGGCCGGTAGAACCGGGCGCGGCGATCATGGCCGGTTAGCCATGGCCTGAGGCTGCGGCTCGCCGAAGCGCGGTCGTAAGCCGTCGCGGCTGGTTTGCAGCACCAGCACGGCTACACCGCCGGCGAGCGCCGCCGCCGCCATCAGGAACAGGCCGCCCGTGAAGCTCCCGGTGTAATCCTTGATCAGCCCGACGGCGAACGGGGCCGCAAATCCGGCAAGGTTCGCCAGGGCGTTGATCGCTGCGATGCCAGCGGCCGCTGCCCGACCCGACAGGAAGAGCGGCGGCAATGTCCAGAACACGGGGTAAAGCGAGAACGTCCCAAGCGCACCCACCGAGAAGGCCGCGACCTTCCAAGGCAGGGAGGGGAGCAGGGCCGCCCCGACCAAGCCCAACGCCGCGAGGAACAAGGGCGCCGCGGCATGGCCCATCCGCTCCTGCCGCCGATCCGAACGCCGTCCCCACCAAACCATGCCGATCGCACCGACCAGATATGGGATCGTCGTCACCAGAGTCGTCTGACCCAGCGAGAGGCTGAACCCGTGCACGATCGTAGGTAGGAAAAACGCGACCCCGAATGTCGAAGCGACCGCCCCGGCGTAGATCAGCGACAGGCTGAGGATGCGCGGGTCGGTCAGGGTGGCGATGATGCCGAGATGCCCTCGCTGCCCTTTGCTCGCAAGTTCGGCGGCAAGTTCACCCTGCAGCCAGGATCTCTCGGCCGCCGTCAGCCAGGCTGCGTCCTCGGGGCGGTCGCACAGGCATTTCGCCACGACGGCCGACAGGATCAGGGCTGGAACTGCCTCCCCGAGATACAGCCACTTCCACCCCGCGAGGCCGAGAACACCGTCGAGGTGGAAGAACAGCCCACTGACCGGCGCGCCGATGACGAAGGAGAGCGGGACGGCGACGATGAAGTAGCCCATTGCCCGGGCACGGTAGGCCGCGGGAAACCAGCCCGTCATGAAGAAGATGATGCCGGGGAAGAAGCCCGCCTCGGCGGCACCGACGAGAAAACGCACCAGGTCGAAGCTCAACGGCCCTCGAACGAAAGCCATGGCACCCGAGGCGAGCGCGAAGGTCACCATGATCCGCGCGATCCAAAGCCGGGCGCCCACCCGCATCAGCATGACGTTCGACGGGACTTCGAAGATGAAATACGCCACGAAGAACACACCGGCGCCGAAACCGAAAGCACTGGCGGACAGATGGAGGTCTCTATTCATGGTCAAGGCCGCGAAACCGACATTCACCTTGTCCACGAAGGCGAAGAAGTAGCTGACCACAAGCAGCGGGATAAGGCGCAACGTAACCTTGCTCATGCAGCTTCGTTCGATCTCGGCACTCACGGACTATGTTCCTCCACGGTCTGGCGTATTGACTAGCACTTCGCCGCGATGGCGCGCCTATGTCGATACTGAGTCAGTGGAATGCAATTGAATCATTGTCTTACCGTCATGCCCGAGCTTGACCCGGGTATCCACGGCGGTCCGCAGACATTGACGTTGTCCGTGTTGCACACGGCGCGTGCCAAGCACGCGTCTGACATCAGGCGCCCAATCCCGTGGATACCAAGGTCAAGCCTTGGCAGGACGGTGTCTTTGCTTCGGGGGCCGGTACAGTGCCAAAACGGGTCCAGCAACCCACCGGGCTGGGTCGAGGCATGGCTGACTCGATCGCCCGCGTCACCGGGCCGACAAGCTCTATATGCGTCGTCGTCGGATCGCTTTAAGAGATGGCCACCCGCTTCGGCTCGAGATAGGAGACGTCTTATGGCTAAAACACCTGGCACGCCAAAGGCTAAGACGGCCGCCCCGGCGCAGTTCGACATGAACAGCCGCGAGCGGAAAGGCGGGAAGGGCGGCCCTGGTGGCCCAGGCCGCGGCCGTGACGACAAGCGCCCGCCCAGCCGCATCGTGAACCTGCCGCCCACTTTGGTCGATCGCGGCGAGGGCTGGATCATCCGGAAAATCGGCAGGATCGACCAGGCCTCCCACGTCGCCATGGATGCCGAATACCACCTGATCTTCGAGGGCCACGAGCCGCTGGTGTTCGACAAATTTGGTGCCGCCCGAAGCCGCGCCAAAGAAGCCCCCCCGGAGATCGCACCGGCCGCGGAGGTTGCGTCCGAGCCGGCTGAGGACGCTGCTGTCGCCGAAGAGCCGACTGACGGCCAGTCGGAGAGCACCGTCTCACCCGTCGATCAGGACTAGGATTTGTCACGTTTCAGAAAAAACTCGGCATTTTCATAACTCCTGACAAACGCGCATGAGAGCACCCACTCGGCAACAATCCCGGTCTCGCGCGTAGGAGTTTCATGAACCCGCTCGTGCAAGACACCGGATCGCCGCCCATCCCCGAAGTTCAGGGATGGGGCCGGGCCTATGGCGGCGAGCGCGGCCCGTTGATCGACCTGTGTCAGGCGGTGCCGGGCTATGCGCCGCATCCCGACCTGCTGCATCGCCTGAGTGAGGCTGCCGCCGACCCGCTTTGTGCCAAATACGGCTTCATCACCGGCGATGCCGCCTTGCGTGACGCCTATGCCGCCGAGTCCGGCGTGCCTGCCGGGCGCGTGCTGATCACCGCCGGCTGCAACCAGGCGTTCTTCACCGCCCTGTTGACCCTGGTACCACGCGGCGCTGCGGTGCTGCTGCCGACGCCGTGGTACTACAACCACAAGATGACCTGCGACATGCTCGGGCTCGAGGCGCGCGCCCTGCCGACCTTGGCAAGTGAGGGTTTCATCCCGGATCCGGAGCGGGCTGCGGCATTGATGGCGGGGGTGGCGGCCGTCGTGCTGATCACCCCGAATAACCCGACCGGGGCTATCTACCCGGCCGCAATCGTCGCGCGGTTCGCGGAGTTGTGCGGCCAGCATGGCGCGACCTTGATGCTGGACGAGACGTATCGCGACTTCCTGCCCGATGGCGCCGACTATGCCGCACCCGATGACGCAATCCGGCTCTATTCGTTCTCCAAGGCCTATGCCGTGCCGGGTCACCGCATCGGCGCGCTGACCCTGCCGGAGCCAGCAATCGTGCAGGCGATGAAGGTGCTGGACTGCATGACCATCTGCCCGCAACGACCGGCGCAACAGGCCTTGGCCTGGGCGATCCCGGCGCTGCGCGACTGGCGAGAGCAGAACCGGGTGGAAATGGCGGCCCGCGCCGCGACCCTGCGCCGGTGTTTCACCGCGCTGCCCACATGGCAGATCGACTCGCTCGGGGCGTATTTCGCCTACGTGCGTCACCCGTTCGCCGGGGTGTCCGCCTGGGCGGTCGCCGAGCGCTTGGCCCGTGATCACGGCGTGCTGTTGCTTCCCGCCCCCGCTTTCGCCGGGTCGGAGGATCACCTGCGGGTCTCGTTCGCCAACGTCGACTCTGCCGGGATCGAACGCCTCGCGGAGCGGCTGGCCGGTGTTCCCCTCGGCGCCCTGGCGGCGTGAGGATCCTCGCACTCGGCCAGCGCATCTACCTCGGTGACCTCTATCTCAGCCTGATGCGGGAGGGGCATGACGTCCGGGTTCATGCGGCCGCGTCGCCCTGCCAGCATGCATTCGGCGGCATCATCGAACCAGTGGCGGACTGGCGCGCCCACCTCGCCTGGGTCGGATTGGACGGCATCATCCTGTTCGAAGGCGTGGGGCAGGGCGCGTTGCAGGACGCCTTGCGGGCCGAGGGCTACCGGGTGATCGGCGGCAGCGCGCTCGGCGACCGGTTGGAACGGGACCGCGCCTATGGCCAGTCGGTGCTCGCCGGGGCCGGGCTGCCGACTGCCTGGAGCCAGGGCTTCGACACGGCGGCAGCCGCGCTAGCGTGGCTCGGCGTGCATCCCGGCCGCTACGTGCTGAAATACGATGCCGGTCACGCCACCTATGTCGGCGAGCACCCGGCGGGGGCGGACGTCGCGTTCATGCTGCGCCGCCAGCCCGACTCTGGCCGGGTGCTGCTGATGGAGCGGCTGGAGGGCGTGGAAGTCGGCATCGGCGCCTACTTCGATGGCCACTGTTTCCTGCAGCCCGCCTGCATCGACTTCGAGCACAAGCGCTTTTTCCCCGGCGACCTCGGCGAGATGACCGGCGAGATGGGCACGCTCGCCTCCTACGAGGGCGCCGAGCGGCTGTTCGCGGCGACGCTGAGCCGGGTGGCCCCGTTGCTGCGGCAGGCCGGGCATGTCGGTTATGTCAATTTGAACCTGATCGTCGACGAGCGTGGCCCGTTTCCGCTCGAATTCACCTGCCGCTTCGGCAATCCGGGCTTTGCCGTGTTGGCAGCGCTGCAGGCGGACGGCTGGGGCGATCTGTTGGACCGGATGGCAAGTGGCGCGGGCGGACGGTTCCGCACCGTGGCCGGTTGGGCTGTCGCCATCGTGCTGACTGTGCCGCCGTTTCCTGCCTGGACCGACCACGCCGACCCGGCGACCGATCCGCCGATCTTCTTCCTGCAGGAACCGAGTGCCGCCGAGCAGCCCCACTACCACTTCGTCGACATGCGTCTCGAGGGTGGCCAACACTTCGTCCATCGGCGCTCGGGTCACGCCATGATCGTCACCGGTACTGGCCCGGGCGTGATCGCCGCACAGGCCGCTGCTCGCGCACGGGCCGCTAACGTCATCGCCCCCGAACTCCGCTGGCGCGCCGATATCGGCGACCGTTTCCTGCGAGGCGAGGGGGACGCCATGCATCGGCTCGGCTGGTTGTGATCAACGACGGACGGCCGATGGTAGGTATCAAGCCATTTTGCCCTTGGCGAGGAAGCGGTCGATCGTGCGGTGTTTGAACAGCCAGCGTCCGTCCTGCTTGATCAACTGATCCGCATAGCCACCACCAGACTCGACGAACGGTCCCTCGGCGGCGTTTTTTGCGACCAGCCAGTTGGAGACGGCAGTGGCCGTGTCGCCCTGCACCTTGACCACGATATTTGTGGTGAAGTGCACGGCGCGCGGGCCGTCCCCCATTGCCGGCGCCAGCTTGCGCATCTGGGCCTCGATCGCCGCACGGCCGGTTGCGGAGCCGAACGCCGTCTCCCACGTGCCGTCGGGTGCGAACAGGGCGGCCATGTTGGCGAACCGGCGGGCGTCCATCTCGAAGCAGTATTCCGCCAGCAACTCGCGGATGGCGTTTTTCTCGTCGGCTTCGGTCGTCATGCTGTTCTCCTTTGGTCAAGCGGGCAGGGGGCGGCTGGGCGCGCTGTCCCATGTCGAGGGTGAAGGTGGAAGGATGTACCTAATCCAAGCGTCATTCACGGTGATGATGCCGGTCATAGTCGCCCGCGCAAGTTGACAACACGACGGCCGCATCCGACCGTCGTTGTATTATTCAGCATCGCGGCCAGGGCCGTGCAAGGAGTGCGGGATGGAACGGCCTGACATCTACTACCCCGATCCAGCGGTCCGCATCCTGGATCACAGCTTCGAGAAATACCGATTGTTGCCCGCCGGTGTGGAGCGGCTCGCGACGGGGTTCCGCTTCAACGAGGGGCCGGTTTGGTTCAGTGACTGGCGGAGCCTGATCTGGAGCGATATTCCCGCCAACACGATGTATCGTTGGAGCGAAGAGACCGGACAGGTCGAGGTGTTCCGCAAGCCATCCGGCCACGCGAACGGCAACACGCGGGATCGCGAAGGGCGGCTGGTCACCGCGGAACATGGCGGCCGCCGGGTCAGCCGGACCGAACACGACGGCAGCATCACCGTGCTGGCCGAGACGTTCGACGGCAAGCGCCTGAACTCGCCAAACGATCTTGTCGTGAAATCCGATGGCTCGATCTGGTTCACCGACCCGCCGTTCGGCATCGCCGGATATTACCAGGGGGAGCGTGCCCCGCAGGAATTGCCGCAGAACATCTACCGCATCGATGGGCAGACCGGCCGGATGACGGTGGTTTGCGACGAGGTGGACGGCCCAAATGGCCTGGCATTCTCGCCCGACGAGAGCAAGCTGTACGTCATCGAATCGCGCGCCCGGCCTCGCAAAATTCGTGTGTTCGACGTCGCCGGAGATGGCAGCACGCTCGCCAACAACCGCGTGCTGGTCGATGCCGAGGAGGGCACGCCGGATGGCTTCCGCGTGGATGTCGACGGCAATCTGTGGTGTGGCTGGGGAATGGGCTCGCCCGACCTGGACGGCGTACGAATCTTCAACGCCGCGGGATCATTGATCGGGCATGTTGGATTGCCGGAACGGTGCGCCAATTTGTGTTTTGGCGGACGCTGGCGCAACCGGCTGTTCATGGCGTCCTGCACGTCGATCTACGCGCTCTACGTCAACACGCAGGGCGTGGCAGGCGGCTAGCGACCCGGCGGCAGAACGCGGAACAGCGCTTTGTGCGCGGCCAGCACGGACGGGTCGGTCTCGGCCCACCGGGTCGCGACGCCGATGGCGGCCGATAGGGTATTGGGGGCGGGGACGACGATCTGGGCGAGGCCGAGGGCCAGCATCTCCGCACCACCGATAACGCGGCCCTGCGAGATCAGGCTGAAGGCCTGCCGCCCGCCCATGATGTCCTTCAGCATGCCGAGAACGAGCAGCCCCACCGGCGTGACCCCGGCGCTTGGATAGCCGAAGCGCACATCCTCGGCCGCAACCACGAGGTCGCACGCGATGGCCAGTCCGGCGCCGCCACCGAGTGCTGCGCCTTGCACGGCTGCCACCACGGGCTTGCTCATGGAAGGCAGCAAACACAGCACGGACCGTGTCAAATCAAGCCGTTCGGCGAGGATGGCGGCGCCTCTCTCCTCACCCTCGCGCATGTCGCCACCAGCACAGAACACCGGCCCTTCCGCGCCGAGCACCAGCGCGCGAACGCCGTCATCCTGGTCCGCCGCGACGAGCCCCTGATGCAGGGCGTTGACCATCGGCAGATCGAGTGCGTTGCGGCGCCGGGCGCGGTTCAGCCGCAGAATACGGACCGGGCCTTGGTCCTCGATCAGCAGGGTGCCGGGATCAGGCATCGAAGCCGTAGAGTTGGGCTGGGTTGTCGACCAGGATGGCCTGTTGCAGCGCCGCGTCGGTGGTCCATTCGCTGAACAGATCGAGCAGATGCCCGGCATCCGGTGTGGCGGCGCCCATGCGGACGAACGGCCAGTCGGTCCCCCACAGCAAGCGGTCCGGCCGGGTTGCCAGGGCCGCTTCGTGGAACGGGCGGATGTCGGCGTAGTCCGGGAACGCGGCAGAGGCCCGGTGCGGCGTCAGCTTCAGCCACACATCCTCATTTTGCAGGACGGAGAGCAGGGTGCGGAACGCCGGGTCATTTAGGCCGGCCGCAGGCCGCACGCGCGTCAGGTGGTCCAGCACGAGGGGAATGCCGAGGCCAAGCAGCATCGGTGCGTTGGCGGCAAATTCCTCGCACGGCAGCCAAAGTTGCGCGTGCAAGCCATGGTCACGCAGCCGGGGTGCCATGCGTTGCAACTCCTGCAAGCCGATCGTCGCGACGTTCTGGCCGGGCACTGGGAAATAGGAAAATCGTAACCCGCAGACGCCGTAGGATTTGAATTCGCCCAAGGTCGCATCGCTGACGCCGGACGACGCCAGCGCGATGCCACGGAGCCGGTCGGGAACGTGCCGCAGCGCGTCCAGCATGGCTGCGTTGTCCTCACCGTAAGGGGCCGGCTGCACGAGAACTCCCCGTTCGATGCCCAATTGGCCGAGCGCGGCCAGGTATTCCTCGACCGTGGCGGCGGGCGGCGTGTAGCTCGCATCGGCCGCCAGTGGAAATCGTGCGGGCGGTCCAAAGATGTGAGCGTGGCTGTCGCATGACCGAGGCGGTGGCGCCAGCTTCGGCGCCTGGGTCGGGCGAGGGGCTAAGGAACTTTGGTCAGCGCTCATATCGAGCTCTCCGCGTGATGGTTGCTCCATATCGGAGAGGTATGTTGACTTAGCAACAGCCCCGTCGTCACGATCGTGGTTCCGATTGCGGCGATGGAGTTGGCGATATGGGCTCGATAGCGAACGGCGATCTGGGGCGCGCACTCGGCACGATCAAAGCAGTCGTCGGCGATGGGGGCTGGGTGCAGGACCCGGACGCGCACGCCCGCTACGAGACCGAGGAGCGCGGTCTGTTCAGTGGCCCGGCGCTGCTGGTGGTGCGGCCGTCGACCACGCAGCAAGTCTCCGGCGTCGTTGCCGCGTGCGCGACGGCGCGGATTCCGGTCATCCCGATCGGCGGCCGCACCGGGCTGGTCGGCGGTGGGGTGCCGACGCCGGGCCACCCGGGCGTCGTGGTGAGCCTGGAGCGGATGAACCGCGTCCGCGCGCTCGATGCCGTGAACCATACATTGACCGCGGAGGCCGGCTGCATCCTCGCCACCGTGCAGCAGGCAGCCGCCGACGCCGACCGGTTGTTTCCGCTGAGCTTGGGGGCGGAGGGCAGTTGCGTGATCGGGGGCAACATCTCGAGCAATGCGGGCGGCATCCAGGTGCTGCGCTACGGCAACATGCGAGAGTTGGTTTTGGGGCTGGAAGTCGTGTTGCCGGATGGGTGCATCTGGAACGGGCTGCGCGGCCTGCGGAAGGACAACACCGGATATGATATGAAGCATCTGTTCATCGGCGCCGAGGGAACGCTCGGCATCGTCACCGCGGCGGTGCTGAAGCTGTTTCCACGCCCGGTGCAGTCGCAAACCGCGCTGCTCGCCGTGCCCGACGTGCAGAGTGCGCTGCGCTTGTTCGCATGGGCGCGAGCGGAGACGGCGGACCAACTGACCGCGTTCGAGTTGCTGCCGCGCTTCGGGATGGAGATCTCGAACAAACACGCCGGGTCGGTCGACCCGCTTGAGCATCCGTATCCCTGGTATGTGCTGATGGAGATCGCCAGCAGCCGCACGCCTGGGCCGGGGGAACCGGACCTGTCGCAGGTCTTGCAGTCCATCATGGAGGGCGGGTTCGGCCAAGGGCTGATCATCGACGGCGTCGTCGCGTCCTCCGCGGCCCAGCGGACGGCGCTGTGGAGAATCCGCGAGGGCATGTGGCAGGGCCAGCAGCGCGAAGGCGCCAGCATCAAGCACGACGTGTCGGTGCCGATCTCCGCCGTCGCCGAGTTCATGCAGCGCGGCACGGCAGCGTGCCATGCCGTGATGCCGGAGGCCCGCGTGCTGGGGTTCGGTCACATCGGCGACGGCAACATCCACTTCAACCTGGCGCAGCCGCCGGGCGCCGAGCCGGATGCCTTCATGGCCCAGTCGGAGGAGGTGCACGAGGCGGTGCACCGCATCGTCACCGAGCTTCACGGCAGCATCAGTGCCGAACACGGCATCGGCCAATTGAAGCGGTCGCAACTGGCCTTGCACAAGGACCCGGTCGAGATGGCGATGATGATGGCAGTGAAGGCGACGTTCGACCCGCTGGGCATTATGAACCCGGGCAAGCTGCTGCCTGGTTAGCCTCACCGCGTGACAACCAAGGTCAGGCTGCTTCTACCCGGTTGGGGTTGTTTGCGCATTCCAGGCGGAAGCACCGTCATGCCAGGGCTTGACCCTGGTATCCACGGGATTGGGCTGGAGACTTCAGACGAGTGTTTGGCAACATCGCATGCAAAACATGGGGCAGCCGGTGCACGCGGAACGCCGTGGATACCAGGGTCAAGCCCTGGCATGACGGTTTGGCCGACGTGCGCAAGGGACCTAAACCCGATAGCCGTGGCGGTCAGACAACCTTCGCATCGCGGAACCCGGCGATCTCGGCTTCGGAGTAGCCATACTCCTGCAGCACCGCTTCGGTATCGGCGCCAAGCTCGCGCGGGGCGGTCTCGATACTCGGACCGCCGTGTTCGAACTTGAACGCGGCGACGGGCACGGTGAACGGTTTCGACAGGCCGGGCGCCGGCTCGTGCCGGTGAAGCACGCCACGACTCTCGAGTTGCGGGTCCAACAGAGCCTCGCCCATCGTGCGGATGCGCCCGGCGGGTACGTGGTTGGCTTGCAGAAATGCCTCCCACTCATCGGCGGTCCGCTCCAGCATCAGGCGCGTGAGCAACTCCTCCTCCGCCTTGTAGCCATCGAGGCGTTCGTCGTTGTTGGCCTTCACCATCTCCGGATGTCCGAGCACGCGCCACAGCCGGCGCGCCTGCCGCAAATTGGAGGCGCTGAGCATGAGCTGACCGTCCTTGGTCTGGTAGCTGCCGATGGTGGCGAACGGGTAGGCGTTGCCGATCGGCTGCGGATGCGTGCCGCTCCAGCTGTACGTCGCGACGTGGGACGCCATCATCATCAGCGCCACGTCCAGCATCGCCATGTCGATGCGCTGGCCGCGCCCCGTGCGCTCGCGCTGGAACAACGCCGAGGCGAGGGCGAAAGCGCCGGTGGTGCCGGTGGCGTAGTCGATCACGGGCGAGCCGAGCTTGATCGGGTTTACCTCGGGCGTGCCCGTCATCGCCATGATGCCGGACAGAGCCTGAATGACGTTGTCGTAGCCGGTCTGCCCGCCGCGCGGGCCGCCTTGGCCGAACGCGGACATCGAGCAGTAGATCAGCTTCGGGTTGATTGCCGCGAGCGCCTCGTAGCCGAGCCCGAGCGCATCGAACGCGCCGGGGCGATAGTTCTCGACGAACACGTCCGCGGTCTCCGCCATGTGACGGATGATGTCCTGGCCTGCCTTCGTCTTGAGGTCGACCGTGATGCAGCGTTTGTTCGACGCCTGGGCCAGGAACATCGCGCCCATCTCGGCCCGGTTCATCGCCCGGTCCGGCCCCTGGCTGCGGACCTGGTCCGGTTCGGCCGCCAGTTCGACCTTGATCACCTCGGCGCCGAGCACGGCGAGCTGGTAGGTGGCGAACGGGCCGGCCAGCACATGCGTGGTGTCGATCACGCGGATGCCCTCGAACGGACGTGTCATGCGGCGTCTCCCATTGCCCGTGGCAAGGCGTTCACGGCGGCGAGGTACTCGCGGACGATGCGGTGGACCAACTCGCCGGCCGGCACGATGTCGTCGATCAGCCCGGCGGATTGCCCGGCCTCTACCTTGCCCCCAGCCACGTCCCCCAGCGCGGCCATGCGCAGGGTGGCAGCTGCGAACATTGCCTTGCGCTCCTCCAGCGGCGCATTGCCGCTTTCGAGTTCTGCCATCCGGCCGGTGAACGCGTTGGCCAGGGCGCGGACCACCCCCAGGTCCCGCCCAACGGTGCGGGTGCCGTCGGTGGCGGCGGCCAGGATCATTTGCTTGTATGCCGGGTCGACGTTGGCCTCGGGCGTCGCGATGAAGCGCGTGCCAAAATTGGCTGCGCCCGCACCGAGCGCCAAAGCGGCCGCGAGCCCGGCGCCATCCGCGAACCCGCCGGATGCGATCAGCGGCATGTCCGGCACCGCGCGCGCGACGGCCCGCAGCATCACCAGGGTGGACACCATCGAGGCAGGGGGATGGCCGCCGGCCTCGCCGCCCACCACCACCAGCCCGTCCACACCGGCGGACGCGGCCTTGGCAGCGTGTTCCTCGCTGGCCACCACGTGCAGGCAACGCGTGCCGATGGCGTGAAACTGCGCGAGGTACCGCTTAGGCCCGCCCTGCGAGGCGACGAGGACGGGGATGCGCTTTTCCAGCAGCAGCGCCATCGCCTCCTCCGCACCGGCCCGGTAGAGCGGCAGGTTGACGGCGAACGGCCGGTCGGTGATCGCGCGCAACTGGTCGATCGCGGCGGCCAAATCGGGCAGGCGCATCGGGCCGGCCGCTATCACACCCAAACCGCCCGCGGCGGACACCGCGGCCGGCAAGGCGGCATCGGACGACGCCCACGACATGCCGGCTTGCACCACCGGCACGTCCAGCCCGAGCAGGCGAGTGACCGAGGTTTCCAGCCGCATCATGCCGGCGTCACCTCGCCCGTCTGCACGCCAGCCAGGCCGAAATGCCGGATCGCGTGGGCGCGGAGTTGGTTCTTCTGGATCTTGGAACTCGCCGTCATGCCGATCGATTCGAAGTCGGCGACGAAGTCCAGGTAGCGCGGCACCTTGAAGCCGGCCATCTGGTCCTTCGCCCAGGCGAGCAACTCGGCCGGTTCAGCCTCGGCCCCCTCGTTCAGGATGATGAAGGCGGCGCAGACCTCCTGCAGCCGCGCGTCGGGCACGCCGACCACCTGGGCCTGCCGCACCTTGGGATGGCGGTGCAGCACGTCCTCCACGTCGACGGGGGCAACGTTCTCGCCGCCGACGCGGATGATCTCCTTCGCACGGGCGATGAACTCCAGCCGCCCATCCGCGCCGAGCCGGCCGAGGTCGCCGGTGGACAGCCAGCCATCGGGGCTTAGGGTTTTCGCGGTTTCCTCCGGCTTGTCGAAGTAGCCGCGCATGACGGACCAGCCACGCACCAGGATCTCGCCGACCTCGCCCGGTCCCACATCGGCATCGGTCGCGATGTCGTGGATGCGGACCTCTAGGCCGGGCTGCAGGCGCATGCGGGCGGCGATGCGGATGTCCTCGGCTTCCCACCAGCAGGACATGCAGATGTTGGGTGAGGTCTCGGACATGCCGTAGGTGGACACGGCCTCGCGGGCGCCGAGTTCGTGCATGAAGCGGCGCATGATCGTTGGTTTCGCCGCCGCCCAGCCTCCGCGCAGCACCAGCTTGCGACGTGGGCGGTCCGGATGGTTCAGCAGCAGCACGGCCATCGTGTCGTTGCCCGAGACGTGCGTGCAGCGTTCCTCCTCCAACAGGCGCAGCGCCTCGCCGGGCTCGAATCGGTCCATGGTGATGAGCGTGGCGACGCATTGGATCGCGGCTAGGATCGACAGCGTGGTGCCGGCGACGTGGAAGAACGGGCGGGCGCTGTGATAGCGGTCGCCGATGCGCAGCCCCATGCGCCCGCCGGCGACGAACGCGTTCGCCAGCATGTTGCGGTGCGGCAGCATCACGCCCTTGGGGAAGGAGGTCGTGCCCGAAGTGTACTGGATCAGCAGCACGTCGTCCGGCGTGCAGCGCGGCTCGACCAGGTCGGTGGCACGTGCCTTGAAACTGTCCCACGACACGGCGCCCGCGGGGACATTGCCGTCCAGCATGACGATTTCGGCCAGGTCGGGCAAAGCCGGGTCGGGCAGCCGCGTGGCGATAGCGGGGGCGAGGGATGCGATCATGGCGCCGAAATCGCTGCCCAGCACGCGGTCTGCCAGGAACAGCATCTTCACGCGCGACTGGCCGAGGGCGTAGCGCAATTCTTCGGTGCGGAACCGCGTGTTGACGGGGACGGTGACGGCGCCCGCCGAGCCGATGGCCAGGAACAGCACCAGCCAGCGCGTGCCGTTGCCGAGACAGATGCCGACGTGGTCACCCTTCTGCACGCCGGATGCGATCAGCGCCGAGCGGACCTGCGCCACCTCCGCCGCCAATTCGGCGTAGGTGAGGCGGCCATCGGGACCGACAATCGCTTCGATGTCCGGAGCAACCGTCACGGCCCGGCGCAGTGCCTCTGCCGTAGTCAGCGGGCACAGGCCTTCCATCATCATGATCCGGCTCCCGGCTTGCCGACGCTGCCGGTAAACGCGGCGATGCCGGTGCGCCAGCCGCCATCGGCTAGGTTGCGCTCGATCGCCGCCATCTCGACGCGGATGCCGTTCGTGAGCCCGGTCTCCTCGCCCAGGTCGATCGCCTGCTTGGTGAGCATCATCGCGAGCGGCGGCGCTTTGGCGATCGCGGCGGCGACCTCCTCCGCCAGGGCTGCCAGCGCGTCGGGTGCTACCAGCCGGGCGACGAGGCCGAGGCCGTAGGCTTCCTCCGCCGGCATGGCGCGGCCGGTGAACAGCAGCTCCTTGGCCCGGCGCTTGCCGATGACGCGTTGCAAGCGTTGCGTGGCGCCGACGGTGCCCCATTGCGGCTCGGGGAAGCGGAATGTGGCGGCGGTGGAGGCGATGATGAAGTCGCAGCTCATCGCGATCTCCCCGCCGGAGCCGACCACCGCGCCGCCCACCACGGCGACGATCGGCTTGCTGCAGGTGCCGATCGTGTCATAGGCGGCGAAGGAGGCGAGGCGGCGGCGGCGCACCCAGGTCTCGTCCTTGTCCTTGCGTTCCTTCAGGTCAGCGCCGGCGCAGAACACCGGTCCGGCGGCGTCCAGCAGCACGACGCGCACCGCCGGGTCGCTGTCCAGCGCGGCGAAGGTGTGCTGCAGCGCGTGGCACATCGGCAGGTTCAGCGCGTTGCGCGCTTCGGGTCGGTTGAGCGTCACGCGGGCGATGCCGTCCGCCTGGGTGACCAGTAGGTGTTCGGGGCTGCTCATGGAACTCAGATCACTCCCGTTTGGCGCAATTCGGCGATGTCCGGCTCCGTCAGTCCGAGCCAGTCCTGCAACAGCGGCGCGGTGTCGGCGCCCAGCAGTGGTGGCGGCACGGTCGGCTCCGGATCGTCGAAGCCGGCCATCCGCAACGGCGTGCGCAGGGCAGGGAAGCGGCCGGCCGTGGGATGGTCGAAATGCCCCACCATGGCGCGGGCCGTGGTGTGCGGGTCATCCAGGATGTCGCGCACGCTGTTGACCTCGCCGGCGGGAACGCCCACGGCGCGCAACTGCACGGCCAAGGGGTCGCGGTCGTGCTGGGAGATAGCCTGCGTCAGCGCTGCCATCACCCGGCCGCGCTGCGCCAACCGGCCCGCGTTGACCGCGAGCGCCGGGTCGTCCGCGAGCTCGGTCAGGCCGAGCGCGGTGCAGAGCGGCGCCCAGTGCTGATCGCTGCCGCTGATGTGCAGCCAGGCGCCGTCGCGGCACTCGAACGCGGCGGAGGGCACCCGGCCCGGATGCTCCGTCCCGGTGCGCTTCGGGTCCTCGTTCAGGGCGAACAGCCGGGCGGCGGCGATGGTCAGCAGGCTGACCTGAACGTCCATCATGGCCAGATCGATGTGGCAGCCGGCCCCGCTGACGCCGCGGCCGGCCAGCCCGGTCAGGATGGCGATGGCAATCCACAGGCCCGAGGTCAGGTCCGAGAACGGCACGCCCACCTTGGCAGGCGGGCCGTCCGGGTGGCCGGTCAGCGCCATCACGCCGGAGAGCGCCTGAAAGATCGTGTCGTAACCGTTACGGTCGCGGTTGGGGCCGGTTTGACCGAAGCCGGTGTTGGACACGTACACCAGCCGCGGATTGTCGGCGCGTAGACGCTCCGGCCCGAGACTCATCTTGTCCATCTCGCCGGGCAGGAAGTTCTCCACCACGACGTCGGCTTTGGCCGCGAGGCTGCGGGCGATTTCCTGCCCGCGCGGCGACTTCAGGTTCAGGGTGATGGAGCGCTTGCCGCGGTTGAACGCGAAGAAATACGCACTCTCACCGCCGGGCAGAAGCGGCTCCCACGTGCGGGACTCGTCGCCGCTGCGGGGGCGCTCGACCTTGATCACGTCGGCGCCGAGTTCTGCCAGGATCTGGGTCGCCATCGGGGCGGCCAGCACGCGCGAAAAGTCCAGGATCGTGACGCCTTGCAGCGGCTTCACGCCTTCTGCTCCCGGAAGCTGCGCATGATGGCGTTGACGTCGCGCCCGGCATCCATGGCCGCCGCATAGGGCAGGTCGGCCGAGCGATAGAACAGCGTCTTGGTCGCCGACATGGCGTGCGGGCTCGCCTGCGCCCAGGCCGTGGCAATCTCGAGCGCGACGGGGAGCACCTGGTCGGCGGTGGTCACCCGGTTGGCCAGGCCGATGCCGAGCATCTCCTCCGCACCGAGGATCTTGCCCATGCTGATCATCTCGAACGCGAGCTTGCGGCCGACCTGGCGCTGCATGGACGCCATCACAAGTGCGGGTACGATGGAGTGGCGCATCTCCGGATAGCCGAACTTCAGGCCTGTGCCGGCCACCAGCATGTCGCAGCCGATCGCCAGCCCGGCGCCGCCGCCCATGGCCACGCCCTGTACCGCCGACACGATCGGCTTGCCGATGCCCTGGAGCAGCGAATAGGTGCGGCAACTGAGGTCCGCCCGCTTCACCACCAGTCCCTGGTTGGCCGGGGTCAACTCCTTGAACTCGTCCAGATCGGCGCCGGCACAGAAGCCCCGGCCGCTGCCCGCCAACACCAACGCGCGGACCGATGGATCCTCGTTGGCGGCGACCAGAGCGTCGTGCAACGCTGCCGTCAGTGCCGTGTTCAGCGCGTTCAGTTTCTGCGGCCGGTTGAGCGTCAACACGCGGACGGCGCCATGGTCCGCAACCAGCAACACCTCGTCGGTCACCGGGTCAGGCATGCTGTGTCTCCTTCTGCGGCATCTGGCCGAACCCGGCACGTGCCACCATGCTGTGGAGGCTGCGGCCCAAGACGCTCTCGCAGAGTTGGGACGCGGCCATGACGCGGTCGAGGTCCAGCCCGGTGTCGATGCCGAGGGCTTCGAAGATGTTGACCAGGTCCTCGGTCGCGACGTTGCCGGTCAGCCCGCTGCCATACTGGATCTGCGACGGATGGCCGCCGACGCCGCCGAAACTGCTGTCGAAATAGCGGCACCCCGCCTCGTAGGCGGCGAGGCAGTTGGCGATGCCGGTGCCGCGGCTGTTGTGGAAATGCGCGACCGGCTTGCATGACGGCAACTCGTCCGCGACGCGCCGGAACAGGGAAGCGATGCTGGCGGGGGTGGCGAGGCCGGTGGTGTCGCCCAAGGCGACGAGATCGGCCCCGAGTGCCACGAAACGGCCGATATCCTCAATCACGCCGGACGGGTCCACCGCACCGTCGATCGGGCAACCGAACGCCACGGAGATGACGCCGACCAGCCGGAACCGCCCGGCAGCCGCCGTCACCATCTCGGCCACGTTCTGCCACTGCGCGGCGCGCGTGGTGCGCAGGTTACGGGCGGTGTGGCCCTCGGTCGCCGACACCAGCAGGCTGAGCTCGGTGGCGCCGTGCCCCTGGTCCAGGTCGGTGATTGCGCGGGTCACGGCGCGCTGGTTCGGGCAGGTGGCCTTGTAGTGCGTGCCGTCCCTGCGGTGGATCCCGGCCAGCACGTCCGACGCATCGCGGAACGCCGGCACGCGGTCCGGGTGGCTGTAGCTGGTTGCCTCGATGCGGGAGAATCCGGCCTCGGTGAAGGCGTCGATCAGCGCGATCTTGTCTGCCGTGGCGACCGACGCCGTTTCATGCTGCAGGCCGTCGCGGGCGAAGCACTCGCAAAGAATCACGTCGCGCCCCATCGTTCCTCCCCTTGGTGCCGGTGCGATGATCCTGCCCGGGCCTGTGGCGACCATGCTCGCCGCAAGTTGCATGAGTCAACACTGCGAACCAGAGCCGAACGTTGACATTACAACACCGGGCCGAACACTATGCCGTATGCGCCCGCACTACGAGCGGACGTGCCCGTAACAGAGCCGAAAACGGCTGCCGCCTCTACAGGGAAGCGAAACGAATGCGTCCAGTCCGCCGACGAATGGTCCTGTTGGGTGCCGCCGCGTCGGCTGCCGCGGCCACGATACGCCCCGCCCGTGCGGCGCCCGATCCGGCCCTCGTTGCGGCCGCGGTGAAGGAGGGCAGCGTCGTCTGGTATTCGACGCTGATCATCAACCAGGTCGTACGCCCGCTCGCCGTCGCGTTCGAGAAGGCCTACCCCGGGATCAAGGTGCAGTACTCCCGCCAGCCGGCGGGGGACATCGCACTGAAGGTCAACAACGAAGCCCGCGCCGGGCGGCTGCAGGCCGACCTGTTCGACGGGTCGGCCGGAATCTACAACGCCATCGCCGACAGCATGTTGGAGCCGTTCACGCCCGGCAATGCAAACATCTGGGGTGACGGGCTGCGGGATCCGAACGGCCTGTGGAATGCGATGAACATGTTCATCTACACCACAGGCGTGAACACCGAGATGGTGCCGCAAGACCAGATCCCCAAAACGTTCGAGGACCTGCTGGACCCGAAATGGCGCGGCAAGATCGCGATCACGACCGACCCCACGGTCAACGGGCCGCCAGGCTTCGTCGGCAACATCCTGCTGTCGATGGGGCAGTCGGCCGGGATGGACTACTTGCACAAGCTATCGCAGCAACAGGTGATCAATGTCCCGGCGTCCCAGCGCGTGGTGCTGGACCAGGTGATCAACGGCCAATACCCAATCGCGCTGATGATCATCAACTATCACGCCGCGCTCAGCATTGCGCAGGGGGCGCCATGCGCGTGGCTGAAGATGCAGCCGGTCGTGCAGACGCTCAACTATGTGAGCGTGCTGAAGAACTCGCCGCACCCGAATGCCGGCAAGTTGTTCGCCGACTACCTTCTGTCCGACGAGGGGCAGACCGTCATCCAACAAAGCGGCTACATCCCCGCCAGTCCGAAAGTCCCGGCGTTGGACCCGACGCTGAAGCCCGAGGGGGGCCACTTCAAATCCACCCTGTTCACCATCGATCTGGTCAAGAAGAACATCCCCGAGTGGACGCGGATCGCCAACGAAATCTTCAAGTGAGCACTCGGTAAAATGTCCGACGCCGTCGCGCACCGGCCGCTCGCCCGGCACATCCTGCCGCGCTTGAGAGTTGGATGGGGCACGTTGGCGCTCATCGGCGTGCTTGGCATCTTGGTGGTGCCGCCGATCCTGGTGCTGCTCGAGGGCAGCCTGACGGATACCGCGCCGGATGGCAGTGTCACCGGGTTTACCCTGCGCCATTTCGCCAATTTGCTCAGTAGTCCGGAACTGGCGTCCAGCACACTGAACTCGCTCGTGTTCGCGCTGGGTGCCACGACAATCTCGGTGGTGTTCGGCACGATCCTGGCTTGGATCGTCGAGCGGACCAACGCGCCGATGAAAGGCCTGGCCTACGTTACGACGATCATCTCGATGGGGACGCCATACATCCTGTACGTGACCGCGTGGTTGTTCCTGCTCGGGCGGACCGGGCCGTTCAACGATATCTATAGGCAACTGACCGGGTCGACCGGCACGATGCTGAATGTCTACTCGCTCTGGGGCATGATCCTGGTCGAGGGATTCCTCTGGTCGCCGTTGGTGTTCCTGATGTTATCGGCCACGTTCCGCGCCGCCAATGCAGAAATGGAGGAGGCGGCGCGGATGAGCGGCGCTTCCATCACGTCGACGGTGTGGCGCGTCTCGGCCCGGCTAGCCTGGCCCGGCATCCTCGCGATGGCGCTGTTCGCGTTCATCCGGAACCTCGAATCTTTCGACGTGCCGGTGCTGATCGGCATGCCCGGCAAGGTCACGCTGCTGACCACGGACATCTATCTCAGCACGACGCAGGTGCCGCCGCAGCTTGGCCATGCCAGTGCGTTCTCGGTGGTTCTGCTGATCCTGGTGACCTTGCTGCTGCTGCTGTACGGGCGGGTGTCGAAGCAGGCATCCCGCTATGCCAGTGTGACCGGTAAGGGCTTCCGCCCACGCCCGTTCCAACTCGGGCGCTGGCGTTGGCTGGCCGGCGCGGTGATCGTGGTGAACTTCCTGGCCGTGCTGGCGCTGCCGCTGTTGGCGCTGCTTTGGATCTCGTTGCTACCGTTCGTGCGGCCGATGGGGCTTGCGGCGACGAAGCTGCTGACGCTCAAGCAATTCGTCGCAGTGATCAACGATCCGGAATATCTCAGCCTCGGCCTGCGCACCCTGCTGGTCGCCTCGGGGGCAGCCACGGTTGCAATGGCGCTGACGCTGGTATCGGGCTGGCTCGCAGCGCGCCGCCGGCCGGGCGGTAGCGTGGTGGACCTGCTCGCCAGCCTGCCGCTGGTGTTCCCCGGCGTGATCCTCGGGCTGGCAATGATGCAGGTGGCGCTCCGCTTGCCGATCCCGCTGTACGGCACGCTGTGGCTGATGGGGATCGCCTTCGTGATCCGCTACATGCCGTATGGTATGCGCTACGTGTATTCCGGCGTGTTGCAAGTACACCGTGAGTTGGAGGAAGCCAGCAGCGTGGCGGGTGCCAGCCAAATCAGCACGCTACGCCGGGTCGTGGCGCCGCTGCTCTCGCCGTCGATCGTGTCCGGCTGGCTGTTCATCTTCCTGATCTGCTCGAAGGAGCTGGCCATGGCGGTGCTGCTCGCCGGGCCCGGATCGCAGACCATGGCGGTGGCGATGTTCGACATGTGGACCAACGGCCAGGGCGGCGAGCTGAGCGCGCTCGGGCTGATCTGGACGGCGTTGATGACGGTCGTCGCGACGATCCTGTACTTGGTTGCGCGGCGGCAAACAGCGGGAGCATTCGCGGCATGAGCGGGTTGGGTGCCGAGTTGGAGCTGCGGGGCGTGGGCAAGATGTTCACCACCGGCGACGGCGTGGTGGGCGGCGTGCATCCGATCGATCTGGACCTGCCCGCCGGGTCGTTCTTCACGCTGCTGGGCCCGAGCGGGTGCGGCAAGACGACGACGCTGCGGTGCATCGCCGGGTTGGAGCAACCGGATCGCGGGCTGATCCGCCTCGGCGACGATTTGTTCTTCGATGCGTCCCGCGGCATGTCGCTGCCGATGAACCGGCGCAAGATCGGCATGGTGTTCCAGTCGTATGCGATCTGGCCGCACATGTCGGTGTTCGAGAACGTGGCGTTCCCGCTCCGCGTGGCACAGGACCGCAAGTTCAGCAGCGGCGAGATCACCCGCATGGTGGACGAAGCGCTGAAGACGGTTGAGTTGAGCGGTCTCGGCAGCCGGCCGGCGACCCGGCTGTCGGGCGGCCAGCAGCAACGTGTCGCCTTGGCCCGGGCGATCGTGCGCCAGCCCCGGCTGCTGCTGCTCGACGAGCCGCTCAGCAATCTGGATGCGGCCCTGCGGGAGGAGATGCGCACTGCCCTGAAGCAATTGCAGCAGCAGATCGGCGTTACGACCGTCTACGTGACGCACGACCAGGCTGAGGCGCTCGAGATGTCGGACCAGATCGCGGTCATGCAGGCGGGCCGGGTGGTCCAGCTCGGCACGTCGCGCGACATCTATTTCCGTCCGCGCAGCGCCTTCGTGGCGTCGTTCGTCGGAGCGGCGAACCTGTTCCCTGGCCGGCTCGAGGGCGGGACCGTGGCTCGCCTGGCGGATGGCACCATCATGCACTGTGTCGCCGCGGCCGACGGAGCCGGCGGCGATGTTGTCGTGTCCGTGCGGCCGGAAAGCATTACCGTGCAGCCGGAGACGGCGCTGGCCGCTTCCGGCTGGAACAGGCTGACTGGCACCGTCGTGACGACGGGTTTCCTGGGCAGTGTGAGCCGCTGTGGCGTGTCGGTGGGGGGCCAGATGATACATGCAATGGGCGGCCCGCACGCGATGCTGAGCATTGGTGACCGGGTAGCATTGGACTTTCCACCCGACGCCGCGGTCGCGATGCCTGCCTGATCGCTCGTGTCGTAGGGCGGGGTGCGCTTGGGTCCCCCACCACAAACGCTGTGGCGGTGCGTTGCCAGAGCGCAACGCACCCTACGGGTAGGAGCAGTGCTCGGGAATCGCCGTACTAGGTTACGGAGAGAACGATGCCGGCTTGAGGATCTTGTTCTCCTGCGCGGAGAACGTGCCGACGTTGCCCTTCATGAACTCCTTCCACGCCGGGTCGGCGGCCATGCGGGCCCGGCGCTCCTCTCGGTCGGCGATGCTGTCATAGGCCCAGATGTGCACGACCTGGTTCAGCGGACCGATATCGGACACGTAGAAGCCGACGAGGCGGCCGAGGTGGCGCAGTTGAACCGGCAAGGCAAGACGCTCGTAGCGGTCGAGGTAGTCGGCCATTTTGCCGTGATGGACGGTGTAGGTGCGGTGGTCGTAGATCATGTCTGCTCCGTCGTTGCGAAACTGGAGTTGGCCCAAGCCGGCGGGCGCTTGCCGAGGAAGGCGGCGATGCCTTCGCGCGCCTCGGCGGTCGCGCGGGCATGGGCGATCGCCTCCGCGCCGGCCTGGATTTGCTCGACCGAAACCGGCAAGACCGTGGCCTCGCTCAGGATGCGCTTGGTCGCGGCGATCGAGCCCGGTCCGCTCAGCACGAGTTGCGCGATCACCGCGTCCACCTCCGCCATGAGCGCCTCGGGCGCCGTGACGCGGTGCGCCAGGCCGAGTCGGTAGGCCTCCTGCGCGTCTATCCGTTCGCAGGTGAGGAGATAGTGGCGTGCAGCCCGCGGGCCGATCGCGGCGGCGAGGTAGGGGGTGAGGAACACCGGGATCAGCCCGAGACGCGCCTCGCCAGCGCCGAAGCGCGCCAGCTCCGACGCAACGACGATGTCGCAGGCGGCCACCAGGGCCAGTGCGCCACCGAACACGCCGCCTTGCACCGCGGCGATGGTGGGCTTCGGCGAGTTGTGCACGGTGGCGAGCATGTCGCCGATCGTGCGGCCATCGGCGACGCTCACGTCGTGCGGCATCTCGTTCAGCTGCGCCATCCGGGCAAGGTCGACACCGGCGGAGAAGTGCCGGCCGGTCGCGGCGAATACGATCACACGAATGCTGTCGTCGTTTGCCGCGTCGGCAACGGCATGAGTGATCGCCTCCACCGTCGCGTCGTCGAGTGCATTGCGCAGCGCCGGACGGTCTAGCGTGAGCGTCAGGCGGCCCGCGCTGCAGCTCGATTTCAGTCCGGGCTCGGCCATGGTCAACCCTGTTGATTTTCGCCACATCGAACCAAAGTTGTTGAAGAGTCAACAGGGTGGAAACGGTCGGTTGCGGGATTGCAGGTTGCCCGGCAGGCGTCTTTGATCCTACAAACCAAGTCGGCGTTGGGTGGTCCCACGCAGACCGATGATCGGAGATTGGATGGCGCGCTCACCGTCCCCTACGGCCAAGCCTGCCGGCCCGGACGTCACGATCAAGACGCTGCTGTCGTATCGAATTCATCGGGTCGCCAACATGATGTCGCGCAGTGCAGGCGCGCGCTACCGCATCGGGTTCGACGTTAGCCTGGCGGAATGGCGCACGATCGCGCTGCTCGGTGCCGAAGCGCCGCTGTCGCTGAACGAACTCGCGCGGGAGGCGGGGCTGGACAAAGGCCAGATCAGCCGAGTGATCAGCGGCCTCGCCGACCGCGGCCTCGTGTTGCGGGAATTGGCGAATGAGGGTGGCCGCACCGTGCGCCTGACGCTGACACGGCCGGGGCAGGCGTTGTATCGCAGCCTGATCAGTGCGGCGACGGAACGGAACGATGCCTTCCTGGCGTGCCTGTCGGCGGAGGAGCGGCTGCATCTGGACAGCGCCCTGGAGAAGCTGGCCACGCTGGCCCGGGCGCTACGCCAGGCGACCATCACCGGCCCCGGGCAGTCCAAGACCAAAGGCCCGCGCGTTCCTTGACCGACGATGCGGCCATCTGCCGAAGCAAGGACGATATCCGGGAACTGATGGCGCGGTATTGCTTCGCGCTGGATGGTTACCGGCTGCACGACCTCGCCGCCCTGTTCACGCCGGACGGTGTTTGGCAGGCGCGTTATGGGGTGGCCACTGGACCGGCGGCGATCGAGGCACTGTTGCGCCGGGTCGCACCCGACCCGGCGACGGGTGCGGTGCAGCGGCATATCCTGACCAATGTGGTGATCGACCTGCACGAAGCGTCGGCCACGGCGCGGTCGTACTACGTGGTCATCCGGCAACCGGCGGGCGACCCGGCGATCCAGGTGGTCGGGGAATACCAGGATGAACTGGCCCGCACGCCCGAGGGTTGGCGGTTCGCCCGTCGCGTGCTGGTGCAGGTCATGGCGCTGGGCCAGCCGCCGGTATCTGCGGCTTAGAGGTCAGTAGCCGGCCGCCACCCGGAACGCACCGTTGTCGAACGAGCGCGCCACCGTCATCACCACCTCGTCGGTCGGGAAGCCGTTATGGTCCTGTGGCGTGCAAGCATAGGTGGCCAGCATGCCGGGATAGGCGTGCAGCCCGTTCCAGTGACGAACGATCGCGTCTGGCGTGGAGGAGCCTTCCGCCTTCACCGCGCTGGCGACGAGGTTCACGGCGTCCCAGCCCCAACTGACGAGCCATAGCAGCGAGTGGGGCAGGTCGACCTTGCCCTGGATGCTTTTGACGAACTCGGCCTGCGGCGGGGGCAGGTTGCCCTGCGCGTCAACGCTGCATTTGCGGAAGCCGCCGGGGAACACGTTGTCCCAGTTCTTCGGGGCGTCCAGGAGGCGGCCGACCTCGCCGGAGCCTAGTGTGGGGTGCCCGATGACGGGAACATCCCAGCCGATGGTGGCGCGGGCATTCAGCAACCGCGCCAGGAACCCGGTGCTGGCGCTCCACACCAGCAGCGCCTGCGCGTTCGCGTCGCGAGACCGCAGCAGGTCGGCGGTGACGTCCACCTGGTTCGGATCGATCAGCGCCTTGTAGCCGACGGTGGCGCCTCGTTGCGCCAGATCATCGGCGGAGGCACCGGCCGCGGAGGTGCCATAGCCCGTGCTGTCGCCCAGCACAGCCACCTGCTTGAGCTTCAGCCGATCGAGGACGTAGGCGCTGGTCGCCGTGGTCCACTGGCTGTTGGACACGCCGAACCGGAACGCGTTCGGGTAGCGTACCGGGTCGATCAGCGTATCGATGCTGCCCGCGTGCAAATGCGGCAGCTTGGCACGCGCGATGATCGGGGTCACCGCCAGGGTTTCGCCCGAGTTGCCGGGGCCGGCGATGGCGTGGACGTGGAGGCGGCTGATCATCTCCTGCGCGGCGTTCACGGCCTTGGTGGGGTCGCCCTGGGTATCGCGCACGATCAGCTCGATCTTGCGGCCGTCGACCCCGCCTCCCGCGTTCAGCGCCTCGGCCGCCAGGACGGAGCCGTTGTGGAAGCCGATCCCCGCCGCCGAACTGGGGCCGGTGAGCGCTTGCATCCAGCCGATGCGGATCGGCTCCAACTCGGCGGCGTCGGTCGCGCGTGTGCCGGCCAGCAGGGCCGCCCCACCGATCAGGCCGCGTCGAGTGATGCCGTGCTGTGTCAAGCTTGTCATGCGTCGCACCTCCCTCAGTAGCCGGGTGCGATGGTGAAGGCGCCATCGCGAAAGCTGTTGGCGGCGGACATGACGACCTCGTCGTCGGGATAGCCGTTGTGGTCGTCCGGCGAGAAATTGTAGTGGCCGAAGATGCCGGGATACCCGTGCACGGTGTTCAGATGGCCGATGATGGCAGCCGGCGTTACGGCATTGGTGGCCCGTACCGCGTCCGCGATCAGGGTCACCGCGTCGTAGCCCCAGGCGACCCACCACAGCGTGGTGTCCTTCAACTCCACCTTGCCAGCGAGCTTGGCGACGAAGGCAGCCTGGGGCGGCGGAAGCTTGCCGTCTGGGCCATAGCTGCACGTGCGGAAGCCGACCTGATACACCTTGTCCCAATACGCGGGCTTGGTCAGCAGATGTTGCACCTCGCCGGAGCCGAGCGCGGGATGCCCGGCGACCGGAACGTCCCAGCCCAAATCGCCGCGTGCGTTCAGTAGGCGGGCGATCAGGCCGGCGCTGCTGCTCCAGGCCAGGATCGCGGTGGACCCGGCGTTGCGGGCGCGGATGAGGTCGGCGGTCAAGTCCGGCGCGGTGAGGTCCACCAGGCCGCTATACGACACCTTGGCCGCGCTCTTACCCAGGTCGGCGACGCTGTCCTGCACGGCGCTGGTGCCGTAACCGGTGCTGTCGCCGATCACGGCGACCTGCCGCGATTTCAGGATGTCGACGACATAGCGGCTTGCAGCGGCCTCCCACTGGCTATTGGACGCGCCGGTGCGGTAGGCGTTCGGGTATTTCGTCGTATTGATCAGCTCGTCCACCACGCCGGCGTGGATCTGCGGGGTCTTGGATCGCGCGATGATCGGGGTGACGGCCAGGGTCTCGCCCGAATTGCTCGGGCCGATGATGGCGTTGACCTTCAGGCGCGAGATGAGCTCCTGCGCGGCGTTGACGGCGCGGGTCGGATCGCCCTGCGTATCGCGCGTGATCAGCTCGATCTTGCGGCCGTTCACCCCGCCGGTCGCGTTGATCTCGCTCACTGCGAAATTGATGCCCCGGTCGAATGCCACGCCCGGCGCCGAGTTGGGGCCGGTCAACGCCTGCATCCAGCCAATGCCTAGCGGCTCGCTGGATTGAGCCTTGACGGTGGCCGTTCGTGCAGCCGCGAGCCCGGCGGCGCCGGCGATGAAGGCCCGGCGTTTGATGGCCATTGTTGTAGTCTCCCTGCGATTTTCTATTCAGCGATCCGGCAGCAGTTTTCCCGGGTTCATCAGCCCCAGCGGGTCGACCGCCTGCTTGATGATGTGCAACAGGTCGATGCCGACTGCGGATTTGTAGCGCAGCAGCGCAGCCTTGTGACGCTGGCCGACGCCATGTTCGGCGATGAAGGTGCCGCCTAATTCGATCGCGAGGTCGTGCACCACGGTCGAGACCGCTTCCCGCAGCGACGCCGGGTCGGGATGGGCCTGCCATGCCGCGAACGGGAAGGTGACGGTATAATGGATGTTGCCGTCGCCCAGATGGGTGACGGACAGCAGTTCGGCCTGGGGAAAGCGGGCCTCGATGGCCGGGTGGGCGCGCTCGAAATAGGCCGGCACCTGGTCGACGGGCACGGCGATGTCGTGCGTGATGTTCATGCCGTGGGTGCGGTTCGCCTCCGTCACGCCGTGCCGCACATGCCAAAGCGCCTGGCGCTGCTGTTCGCTGCGCGCGACGATGGCGTCCACCACCAGGCCCTGCTCCATCGCGGCGGACAGCGCCGTCTCGAGCCGCTCCGCCAGGCGGGCATCGGCATTCACGTCGGACAGTTCGATCAGGATCTGCCAGGGGTGCGGCTCCGCCAGCGGGCGGCGTGTGTTGGGGACGTAGCGGACCACGATGTCCGCCAGGCTGCCGGAGATCAGCTCGAACGCCGTGATCGCCGTGTCGAAGCGGTCCTGCAGCGCCGACAGCAGGGTGACGGCGTGGCCGGGGTCGGGGACCGCGACCCAGGCCACCGCGACATCGTGTGGGCGGGGGAACAGCTTCAACGCGGCGGCGGTGATGATGCCGAGCGTGCCCTCCGCGCCGATGAACATCTGCTTCAGGTCGTAGCCGGTGTTGTCCTTTCGCAAGGTTTTCAGCCCGTCCCAGACCCGCCCGTCCGGCAGCACGACCTCCAGCCCGAGCACCAGGTCCCGCATGTTGCCGTAGCGCAGCACCGCGGTGCCGCCCGCGTTGGTCGCGATGTTGCCGCCGATCTGGCACGACCCCTGGGCGCCGAGGGTGAGCGGGAAGATGCGGTCCACCGACCCGGCGGCCTCGTGCACCGCAGCCAGCACGCACCCGGCCTCGACGATCATGGCATTGGCCGTGCGCTCGACGGCAAGCACGCGGTTCATGCGGTTGAGGCTGAGCACGATACCGCGCCCGTCGGCGGACGGAATCGAGCCAATGTTGACGCTGGTGTTGCCGCCCTGGGGGAACGCGGGCACGCCGAGCCGCACGCAGAGCGAGACCACGGCCGCCACTTCTGCCGTGGTGCGGGGCAGCACCGTGCAGCGCGCCTGGCCGTGGTTGCGGCCGTGCCAGTCCCGTAGGAATGGCGCCTGGTCCGCCGGGTCGGTCAGGATGGCGGAGGCGTCTAGCAGGCCTCGCAACCCGTCCAGCAAATTGTCCATCAGGACGGCGTCCGCAAGCGCGTGCCGCCCAGCGGCAACGGGCGGACGCCGCCACGGTCACGCACGAACAGCATGACGGCAAGCGAGCTGCAGATCGCGACCAGGCCGGCCAGCACGAACGAACTGCCATAGCCGCCGCCATACTGGATGATGAAGCCGGTGATCGCTGGCCCGACGATCCCGGACAGGTTGGCAAGGCCGCTGACGTAACCGCTGACGACGCCCAGGCGGGATGCGGGAACCAGTTCCTGCAGCAGCACCCAAGTCGAGCCGGGTGTGACGTGGAGGCAGATGTTGGCGATGGCGATCAGCACGATGACCATTGTCAGCGAACTCGTCTGCGTCGTCAGCAACAGTGCGACCGCGGACAAAGCGAGGCCGCAGGATACCATGATCTTGCGGCAGAACACCGGCCGGCCGGTCAAACGGAGCAACCAGTCCGCCAGCACGCCCCCCGCGACACTGCCGGTGGCGCCGAGCAGCCACGGGATCACGGTCACGATGCTCATGGTCTTGATGTCGAGGTGGCGGGCGTCGGTCAGGTAGCTGGGCAGCCAGGTGATGAAGAAATACAGGATGTAGTTGGAGGCGAAGAACCCGGCGGCGGTCGCCAGCACCGCCGGGGACTTGGCATAGTGCCAGACCGACAAGGCGTCCTCGTCGGAGGGGCGCGGTGCGAGGTTGCTGCCGCGGCCGATGATGGCCAGTTCGGCTTCGGTGACGAAGGGGCTCTGCTGCGGGCGGTCGCGCGCGAAGATCGTCCATAGCAGCGTCCAGACCAGGCCGATGACCATGACCACGACGAACGACATGCGCCAGCCGTAGCCCACGGCGACGAAGCCCACGAGCGGCCCGGCCACGGCGGCGCCCAGCATGTTGCCGGCGGGCGGCGTGATGCCCATGACCATGCCCAGCTCGTCCCGCGGGAACCAGTTGCGCGTCATCTTGGTGGTGACGGGCGACATCGGCGATTCGCCCATCCCGAAGATGATCCGGAAGATCATCAGCTGCGTGAAACTGGTCGCGACGGCGGTGAGGCCGCAGAAGATCGACCAGACCAGCATCGCCCCGGCGTAGAACCATTTCGGGCTGAACCGGTCGATGATGAAGCCGCCGAACAGGCCGAAGATCGTGTAGCTGGCGAAGAAGGCACTGAACAAAATTCCGAGCATCGCTGGCTCGATATGCAGTTCCTTGGTCATCACCGGCGCCACGATCGACAGCGCGCTCCGGTCGATGAAGTTGATCATCGCTGCCAGGAACAGCAGGCCGGCGACCACGTAGCGAAACTTGTTTTGAATGAGGATTTCCTCCCGCAGACGGTGCCCAGCCGCTTTACTCGGCAGCGACGTCAGGATGCAGCCCCGACGGTCGGTCAGCGGCGCTATGCCGTCAACTTGCAAAGCGCTAATCACGGCCATCACTCGCGTGAATGAACAGCGTGACCGCACCCCGTACCGACCTTAACCTGCTTTATGTCGTGCATGCCATCTTGGTCGAAGGCAGCATCACCCGCGCGGCGCGCCGCTTGTCGCTGACGCAGCCTGCGGTCAGCAATGCGCTGCGCCGGGCACGGGTGCTGTTCCAGGACGAGTTGCTGGTGCGCAGCCCGTCCGGCATGCGGCCGACCGACCGCGCGCTGGCGATCTGGCCGCAGCTCGATGCCGCCCTGGAAGGCATCGCCGAACTCACACGCAGCCGCAGCTTCGATTGTGCAACCACGACGGCTACGTTCCGGGTCAGCATCACCGCCTCACTTGAGGCCGGGCTGGTAGCGCCGTTGATCGCGCGCTTCGCATCCGATGCGCCCCAGGCCAAGCTATGCTTGCAGCCCCACACGAACGACCGCTCAACCGCCGACCTGCAACAGGGACGGCTCGATTGCGCCCTGGGTATGTTCCCGAACCCGCCCGAGACGCTGCGGACGCGCGGCGTGCTGCAGGACGAGCACGTCTGCGTGCTGCGGCGCGGCCACCCGGTGGCCCTGCCGCTCACGCTCGACAGCTTCTTGGCCTACCAGCACATCCTGGTGACGCCCTCGGGCCGCGGGACCGGCGTAATGGACACCTGGCTGGAAACGCTCGGCCGGACGCGAGACGTGGCCGTCGTCGTCAACCGGTACGACGATGCCATGGCGGCGGTGGCTCGGACCGACTTGATCACCGTTATCCCGAAACTCTTTGCCGAGCGGACGGCCGGTCCCGGGCTGGTGGTCACGCCGATGCCGTTCCAAGCGGGCCCGATCGTCTACAAGCTGCTCTGGCACGACCGCGCCGATAAGGTGCCGCCGCAAATTTGGGCTCGCGCCGTGCTGGCCGAAATGGTGCGGCAGTGCTTTCCCCCGGCCGGAGTGAGCAGGATGCCTCAGGCTGCCGCGGCGCCGCCCAGATAGGCCCGCTCCAGCCTGGCATGCAGGTCGGGGGTGGCCGCCGGGCAATCCAGCACGACGCGCCCTTGCGACAGGGCGAAAACGTGGCTGGCGATCGCGACGGCTTTCTCGACCAATTGCTCCACCAGCAGCACGGCGGTGCCCTGGTCGCGCAGCCGGGTCAGCACCGAGAGCACGCGGTCAACCAGCACGGGTGACAGGCCGGCGGAGGGTTCGTCCAGCATGATCAGGGCAGGGCGGCGGACCAGGCCCTGGGCCACCACGAGCATCTGCTGCTGACCCCCGCTGAGCGCACCACCCTTGTCGCGGCGCTTGGCAGCGATCTCGGGGAACAAGCTCAGCGCCTCCTCGACCCGGACGGCTCGCTCGGCCCGTGGTAGTCCGTAGGCGGCAAGCTCGAGGTTGTCGGCGACCGAGAGCTGGGTGAAGACGTGATGGCCCTCGATGACATGGACCAGGCCGCGGCGCCCGGAACTCCGCGGCGTGGCGCCGCGCAGTGTTTCGCCACGGAACGTCGCAGTCCCGGATGACCAGGGCAGCAGTCCGGACAGCGCCCGCAGCAACGTGGTCTTACCGGCGCCGTTGGGGCCGAGCAGGGCGACCACCGTGGCTGGGGCGATCGATAGCTGGATGCCATGCAGCACGGCCACCTTGCCATAGCCGGCATGGAGCCCGTCGACTTGGAGCAACGCCGGGTTCAGCGGCGGGGGGTCAGCCGCCAAGATAGGCCTCCACGACGTCCGGGTGGGCGCGGATCTCCGCCGGCGTCCCGGCCGCCAGGATCTTGCCGAGGTTCAGCACCGTGACCCGGTCGCAAACCGCGAAGATCAGGTCGGCATGGTGCTCGACCAGCAGCACCCCGACTCCCTGGCGGCTGACGGCGGTGATGAGGGCGCCGAGATGTTGGATCTCCGCATGCGAGAGGCCGGCGGCCGGCTCGTCCAGCAGCAGGTAGGCGGGCGCCGCCATCAGGGCCCGGGCGATCTCGACGAAGCGGAGTTCGCTGTGTTGCAACCGCCCGGCGCGGGCCTGCGCCAATCCGTCCAACCCGCAGATCCGGAGCGCAAGCAGGGCCCGCTGCCGTTGGTCGCGTTCCTCCCGCCGGGAGCGCGGCAGTTGCAGCAATGCCTCGGCGAAGCTGGCCCGGCACCGCGTGGTGCCCCCGATCATCACATTGTCCAGGACCGACAACTCCGACACGATCCGGGGCGTCTGGAACGTGCGGGCGACGCCGTGCGCGGCGCGGGTGTGCGGGGCGCCCAGCCGCAGCGCCCCACCTGCCGTCAGCGTGCCGTGCTGCGGCCGGACGAAGCCGCAGATCACGTTCAGCGTCGTCGTCTTGCCGCTGCCGTTCGGGCCGATTAGCCCGTGCACTTCGCCGGGGTGGAGGTCCAGGCTGAGCCCGTCGATCGCCTTCACGCCGCCGAAGCTGAGCGCAATGTCCCGCACGGCAAGCGACTGCGCTGCGCGGTTCTGTGGGAACAGGCTGGGGAGCGCCTCGACGCGCGGCAGGATGCTGCGGCCGCCGTCCAGTTTGCGGCGGTTGCGGAAATCCAGCAGCTCCGCGATTCCGCCGGGCACGGCGAGGACGATGACCAGGAGCAAGGCCGCATACAGGAAGGTGGACCAGGCGGCGAGCGGCGCGGCCACCTCGGGCAGAACCGTCAGGATAAGGGTGCCGAGCAGCGGGCCCAGCACCGAGCCGCGGCCCCCGATCAGGATCGCGATGAAGAACATCACGGAGAGGTCGAAGGTGAAGGCGTCAGGCGTGATATACGATTGCAGCGTCGCGAACAGGCCCCCGGCAACCCCCGCCAATACTCCGCTGAACAGGAAGACCATCAGCAGCAAACGCGGCTTTGACACGCCGCTTGCCTCCGCTGCGACTTCGGCGTCCCGCAGGGCGATCAGCAAGCGTCCGACCTGCCCGCGGGCGAGATTGAGCGTCAGCCAGGTGCAGACCGCGCCGACCGCCACGCAGAACAGGTAGAAGCCGACGGTGCTGTCGAATGGCTCCGGCAAGGTCGGCCCGGGCACGCCGATGCCGCCGCCGGTGACGCTGGTCCAGGCGAGCGCGACCTGGGTAACGATGGTGGCGAACCCGAGCGTGGTCATGGCGAAATAGAACGTCCGAAGCCGGAGCGCCGGCAGGCCAACCAGTGCGCCCGCCACCCCGCCGACCAGCCCACCTGCCGCCATGGCGGTGAAGGGATCGAGGCCGAGTTTCGCCACGAGGACGCTGTAGGTATAGGCGCCGAGCGTCAGCAGCGCGACGTAGCCGATCGCCAATTGGCCGGCAAAGCCAACCACCAGGTTCAATCCCGCGACCAGGACCCAGTAGACCGCGGCGCGCGTGGCGATCACGGTCCAGTAATCCTCACCAGCCAGCGGCAAGATCAGGAACGCGGCGAGCACGGCCAGATAGGGCAGGTTGGCCTTGATCGAACCGATCGAGCCATCCTTGATGGGCGTGGCGGACCTTAGCGCCTGGCCAACGGGGGTCATACCCGCCGGGCCGCGAGACTGCCGAACAAGCCTTGTGGCGCCACCAGCAAAACGATGATGAAGGCCGCGAACACGGCGACGCTGGCGAACACACCGCCCACCATGAAGTTCGCCGTCTGCTGCAGCAGCCCGAGCAGCAGCCCACCGAGCACGGCGCCCCGGTTATTGCCCATGCCGCCCAGCGCGACGGGGATGAAGCCGTAGAAGCTCAGCATCGGGCCGTTGGCGAAAAAGGCGAGTAGCAATTGTCCGCTGGCAAACCCTGCCAGCCCGCCGATCACGCCGGCGAGGGCGAAGGACGCGATGCGCAGGCCGCGCTCGGGCAGGCCGAGCGCGCGCGCCGCGAAGTTGTCTTCGGCGATGGCAACAAAGGCCCGGCCGACCAGCGTGCGCCGGTACATCCATTCGAGCCCGCCCACCGTCACCGCGCAGGCCACAACCGGCAGCCAAAACCGCTCGTCCAACACGCCCGATCCGAGGCCGATCACGCGCGGGAATGGCTGGGGCTCGGTGCTGAACTCGATCGCGGTGAACTGCTGGATCAGCAGGGCGCCAGCCAGGGTCGATAGCACGTACAGATGCTGGTCGAGTTTCGAGAGCACGGGGCGGACCAGGACGAACTCCGTGACGACTCCGACTGCCGCACAGGCGGCCAAGGTCAGCAACAGCCCGAGGATTGCCGGCATTCCCATGCGTGCGATGAACAGCGACCCAAGCACGCCGCCGAGCATGCCGAGTTGCCCGGCGGTAAAGCTCATCACCCGTGACGCGGAGAACATGACGTTATAGGTGATGCCGATCAGCGCGTACACCGCACCCAGCGCAAGCCCCGACGCAATGATGGACCCGATCACGGTGTCACGGCCGTGTAATCACGTCGTGCCGACTTCCTCAACGCGCGACCGCCATGGTGAACTCGGCCGGTGCCGGCACCGCGTTGGGCCGGCGCTGAGCGATGCTCTGGTAGCGGGTGTAGAGGCGAACCCCCTCGTGACCGTAGGCGTGGTGGTCGCCAAAGTTGATTGCGTCGCGCATGTCTCGTGTCACCTGAACTGGCAGCAGAAGCAGAGAGGCAGCCGCAGTCGCTATTTGTAGCGCGTTGCGGCCAGTGTGGTGAGATCGATGCCGCCGGCGATGTCCTGCTTTTGCCGGCTGTCGCCGGCGTTGATGTGTTCGGCCCGCAGCAGCACCGCTTCGATATGGGCCTGCGGCACGAATACGATCCCTGCCTCATCGGCGGCCACCAGGTCACCGGCATCGACGGTGACGCCGCAGATGCGCACCCGGCCGTTGATCTCGATTGTCCGCAGCCGCCATTTCCCGGTGATCGGCGTGATGCCGCGCGACCAGATCGGAAATCCAAGCTGAATGGAGGCCGACGGGTCACGATGGGATCCGTCGATCACGGCCCCCGCGCAGCCGGATCGGTGCGCCAGCGTTGCCGACTGGCCGCCCATGTTCGACACGCCAAGGATCCCCTCGATGACGACGACGTCGCCCGGATCGGATAGGTTGTAAGCCTCGTGCTCACCCATGCCACCGGCCTTTTCGGTCGCGGCGCGTGTCGTGGAATCCGCCCGTTCGCTATTGCGTACGGTGACCGCCCGCCCGACCAGCCGCCGATCCGGCAGGTTCGGTTTCAGCGTGGTGGCTGGGATCGCCGCGAACAGGCCGAGATCGTCCATGGCATCGGATACGGAACCGGTCAGGTCCTCGAGGGCACGATACCGCTCGATGATGTCCTGCGGAATAGCCGGGAGGTCCATATGCCTTATGGCATCTCTGGGAACCCGGCCCGTTAGTGTTCTTTGGGCGCCCAATGGCTACCCTCCCTCTTGGTCGCTCGTGCTGTCGGAAACTCTACCGGCACTTGCACCCTGTCAACTGATGGTTAGGAATATCGCGCATCATCACGGTGAATTAAAACCGGAGTCTTACCACCGATCTTCCGAGTCTATACTGTCGAAGCGCTGTCGAGAGCCGCCACTCTAATGCCGAGTCGCTGGCCGCGATGATGCCACTCGCTTGGGCAGCCGGCAGATCGACGGCGTCGCAGCAACCGCGTTCCCATTTCAGCCGGAATAGATCGCGGTCAACGCCGGGTCGGCCAGGATCCGGGCAGGCTCACCTTGGGCGAGTGCGTGGCCCTGGTGCAGGAACACGATGGTGTCGGCGATGCGTTGAACCATCTTGGTGTCGCGCTCGACCACCAGCATCGTTCGGCCTTGGACAGCAGCACCAGGCCGCCGAATAGAGGCAAGCTCACGAACACGACGGGGAGCTGCGCACGCCAGGCGCGGTGGCCGCGCGTAATCGGCGATGCCGACGATCAGCGTGTCACCTCATCCGATAGGCGGGGAGGGGCAGGCCAGGACGGATCCTCGCCCGACGGCATAGATGGTAGCAGGACCCCGTCCCGATCCTAGATATCGAGACACTCGACGCTGGAGAGCCAACCTCATGCCGAACCCCATCCATAACGCCGTCCGCGCCGTCGCCGAGCATGCGGTCGAGCTGATTGCGGGGTGGAATCGAAAGCGCCTGCCCCCCGCTGGAGCCGACTACCTGGTCGGTGTCCATAAGCCGATGCAAGCCGAACTGACGCTTGAGCATCTCCCCATCACGGGCTCAATCCCCGCGGGGTTGAATGGCCGGTATCTCAAGATGGGGGCGAACCCGGTCAGGTCCGACATCGCGGGGCATCACTGGTTCCTCGGCGACGGGATGGTACACGGACTTGCCATCCGGGACGGCGCCGTCCAGTGGTATCGCAACCGCTGGATCGGCTCGCGGCTGGCGGCAACGTCGCTTGGCCGCCCCCCCGCGCCCGGCCCTCGCCGGGGGCGCAACGACACCGTAAACACCAACGTGGCCGACATCGGTGGTCGCGCCTTCGCGCTGGTGGAGGCGGGCAGCTATCCTGTCGAACTGTCCGAGACCCTGGACGAACAGCGCTACAATCCGTTCGACGACACACTCGGCGGTTCATTTTCCGGTCACCCTCACCGCGATCCGGTCACCGGCGAGTATCACGCCGTGGCGTATGACGGCAGCATCTGGGATACCGTCCGCCACGTTGTGGTCTCGGCGGCGGGCAAGGTGGTCCGCGACGTGCCGATCGCCGTGCAGCATGGCCCCTGTATCCACGACTGCGCCATCACCGCGCGGTTCGCCATCGTGCTGGACCTGCCAGTCACCTTCTCGATGCGTGCCGTGCTCGGCGGCCACCTGTTTCCGTTCCGCTGGAACCCGGCGCACCAAGCCCGGCTGGGGCTCTTGCCGCGCAACGGTGACCAAGCCGACATCATCTGGTGCAATCTCGACCCTTGCTTCGTCTTCCACGTGGCAAATGCGTTCGACGGCCCCGATGGCAATGTCATTCTGGACGTCATCGCCTATGCCACGATGTTCGCCTCAGGCGCGAGCGGCCTCGACGCGTTGGGTCGGCTCGAGCGTTGGACGGTGGACCCTGTCGCGCGCCGCGTCGACCGCCAGGTCATTGATCCGACGCCGCAGGAGTTCCCCCGCATCGACGAGCGCCGCTTCGGCCAGAGCTACCGCTTCGTCTATACAGTGGCCGTCCCGCCCGACGGCAACCCACAATTGGCCGGCGCAACGCGGCTGTACAAGCACGATATCGAAACGGGATCCCGCCTCGTGCACGAATTCGGTGACACCCATTTGCCCGGCGAATTCGTGTTCGTTCCGGCGACCGCCGACGCGCTTGAGGACCAAGGCTGGCTTCTCGGCCTCGTCATCAACACGGCGGACGACACCACCGATTTCGTGGTCCTCGACGCACAAGACTTCGAAGCTGCTCCGGTGGCGACTGTCCGGCTGCCACACCGGATCCCCCCTGGATTCCACGGGAACTGGTTTCCGTTTCAAGGATAGCCGAGCAGGCCCTTGGCATCAGCCCATGGCGTACAGCCGCTTCCTGCTCAGTCAGCGATAGGGTGCTGGGTGCCGGTTCGGATCAGTGCAGCGCGTTACGACCCGCGCTGCGAGCGGCGCCCTCGCCGGCGAGTCGGCCGAACACCACGCCGGCGACCAATCCCGTGCCGCTGCCGTAGTTATGATAGTACAGGCCGCCGACGATCTCCCCGGCCGCGAACAAACCCTGGATCGGCGCGCCGGCGGTGTCCGACACCTCGGCCCGCTCGCTTACTTTCAACCCGCCGAACGTGAAGGTCACCCCGGCGGTCACGCCATAGGCGTCGTACGGCGGCGTATCGAGCCTGTTGGCCCAGTTGGTCTTGTTGAAGGCCAAGCCTTGCGTGCCAAGCCCGTCATGAACGTTCGGGTTGAACGGCACGTCCGGCCGTGGCGCGTTGTTGTATTGTTCGATCGTGCGCAGGAAGCCCTGCGGATCGACACCGGTGAGCTTGCCCGCAAGTTCTTCGAACGTGTTGGCGGACTCCTTGGTGATGCGGGGAATGCGGTATTCGTCACGCAGGAGATGGCTCACCTTCTGGTCGAAGATCTGCCAGGCGAACAAGCCGGGCTGCCGCATGACCTCGTGGCCGTATTTCGCGTAGGTGTAGCTGTGGAAGTCGAGCCCTTCGTCGAGGAATCGTTCGCCACGAGCGTTCACCAGGATGCCGAAAGGGTAGTTGTGCTTCTGGAACTTGTCCCCAATCGTGAGGTCGCCGTACTCCGGCGCGTTCATATCCCACTGCACCGCGTGCGCACCGGACCAGTGGCCCGTGACGGCCGCTCCGACATCGATCGCCATGCGGTGGCCCCACCCCGTGTTGTATCGCGTGCCGCGCACCTTCGCGAGGTCCCAGTTCGGGCCGAGATAACGCGCGCGCATTTCGGGGTTGGACTCGAACCCGCCGCACGCAAGCACCACGGACTTGGCGCGCAGGTCGATATTGCGGCCATGCCAGCGAGCCCGTACCCCGCGGATGGCGGCGTCGTCCTGCAGCAGACCCACAGCCTGCGTCTCATACAGCACGGGAATGCCGGCGGCTCCGACCGCCTCGTGCAGCGTCTTGGTCAATTGCTGACCGCCGCCCCAGATGTGGCAGGCGAGACCACCCCAGAACTTGAATTTGCCGTCGACCTTGAAGGCCTGGCGACCAAGGGCCGGCTGGAAGCGCACGCCATGCGCCTTGAGCCAACGCGCGGCATCATAGCTGTTGCTGATGAGAATGTCGGTCAGCTCGGGGTCGGAGCGATACTCGGTAAGCCGCCCCATGTCGTCGAAATACTGTTCGCGCGTGTAGGAGCCGAAGTCGATGTTGGCGAGATCGAGATCCACGATATCCGGCGAGATCGGCAGCAGGTCGTCCACCCCGTCATAGACGAAGCGGAAGGCGCCGCCGGTGAAGGCGGAGTTGCCGGCCCGCGCATCTTGCGGTGCACTTTCGATCATGGCGACGGTGGCGCCTGCTTCGCGCGCGGCAAGGGCGGCATTCGCCGCAGCGTTGCCGGCGCCGATGACCAACACGTCGGGCTCGCTATACGTTTCCGGGGTCATGGCTGCTCTCTTCTTGTATAGCTAATACTTTGCATAAGTAATCACGCTTATCAAGGCCGTTGCGCTGCGCCGCCATGCGGGAGAAGTTACCCCTACATGCAAGACTCCAGCAGCGAACGTTCACGCCTGCCTCTCGCGCAGGAGGGGCTACGGCTCGCAGGCATCACCCTGCGCGCATTCGAGATTTTTGCGGCCGTGGCCGAGCGCGGCAGCATGACGGGGGCGGCTGAACAACTCGGCGTCAGCCAATCCGCCGTGTCGCAGGCGGTACGGGCGCTGGAAGTCACATTGGGGCAGACCCTGTTCGACCGGTCGTTGCGGCCGCCTGCGTTGACCCTGGCGGGCGCCGCCGTGCTGCAGCATGCGCAAGGCATCCTGGAGCACGCGCGCAGCCTCGAACGGGTCAGCAACGGCGATGGCGGGCAAGCGCTGCCGCTGCTGCGGATCGGGATGGCCAACACGTTCGCCGTCACGGTGGCGCCCTTGCTGCTCGAGCAGATCCGGCACTTGGCGCGAAGCTGGACGATCAGCTCCGGCGCGGGCGAGACGCGCGTCGAGGGCCTGTTGGAACGCCGGCTCGACCTGGTGATCACCTTCGACGACGCGGCGGTCCAGCGCGAGCTGTTGTCGCTGCCGATCATGTCCGAACCATTTTGCCTGGCCGTGCCGCATTCGTTCCGCGGCCCCGTGCAGCACTGGTCCGATCTGCAGGGCGCCGGCGAGATGCTGCGCTACGGCCGGCATCTGCATCTCAGCGGCCAGGTCGAGGGGCATCTATCGCGGGAAGGGCTGGACCTGCCGATGCGCTTTCGGCTGGACACGATCAGCGCGGTGATCGCGATGGTGGCCGCTGGTGTCGGCTGGTCGCTGGTCACGCCGCTCAGCATCCTGTCGTCGGCGAGCCTGGCCGGCCGCCTGCGTCTGCTGCCGATGCCCGGCCAGCAACTGCGCCGCACCCTGGTGGTGGCCGGGCGGCCGGAAGACGGTGGCACGATTGTTCCCCTGGTGCAGAAGGCCTCGATTCAGGCACTCGCAGACCATTGCCTGCCCGAGCTGCGTCGCTTGCTGCCGGAGATGAGCGGGACGATCGCGCTGGCCGAACCCGGCGCCGCGACGCTTCCCACGCCGGGTGCGGCTAACGTTGCTGGGCCCGCGCCTCGATCGCGTCGAGTTCGTCCGCGCCCATCAGGCGATTGATCTCGCCGAAGCTCTCCATCAGGTCGGGGCGAAGCGTCGGTAGGTCCGCATCCACCGTTTCACCGAACGCCAATAGTGCCTGCTTCATGCCATGCAGGGCCGCGCTGGTCAGCATTCGCGGGTAGGACACGGTGGACACCCCGAGTTGCTCCAGCCGCTTCGGGGTCAGTACGGGCGTGGTGCCCCGCTCGATGAGGCCGAAGCCCATGTTGACGGCGAGTGGCTTGGGCACGGCACTTGCGACCCGGGCGATATCTGCCTCCGAGAGCAGCGCGTCGGCAAACAGGATGTCGGCGCCGGCTTCGGCAAACAGGCACAGCCGGTCGATCGCGGCGGCGATCCCGTCCGTGGCAGCGGCGTCGGTGCGGGCCCGGATCACGAAGGCGTGGTCCTGCCGCGCGTCGGCGGCCGCCTTGACCTTGTCCGCCATCTCGCCGGCCGGGATCACCGCCTTGCCGGCCATGTGACCGCAGCGCTTAGGCCAGACCTGATCCTCGATCGAGATCGCGGCGAGGCCGGCGGCCTCGAACGCGCGCACGGTGAAGTGGACGTTCAGCGCGTTGCCATAACCGGTATCCGCGTCGGCCAGGAGCGGGATGTCGGTGCACGCGGCGAGCGCACGGCAGGTGCGCAAGTTTTCGTCGAAGGTCAGCACACCGCGATCGGCCCAGCCCAGCGTGCTCTCCGACACGCCGGCACCGGAGATCGCCGCAGCGCGGTAGCCCATATCGGCCACCAGCCGGGTGCTGAAGCCATTGAAGACGCCGGGTAGTACAAGGATGCCCGGTGCCTCCAACAGGGTGCGGAACCGGCGCGCCGCCTGACTCATGCGCAGGCCGGCCTAGCGACCAACTCGGACGTTGCGGCGAACCGCTTCGCCCCGTCGTAGCCCAGCAGCAACGTGGCCACGCAATACGGCAGGTTTAGCTGGTCCATAGGACCGTCCTTATGCGGCGACGGACTGGTGGGAGCGGCAACCCTCGGCAAGTGCCTCCCGCAGCACACTCATGTCCTTGAGGTCATCGAGCCGCCAGACTAGTTCCATGACCCGCGCCACCGACCCGGCGTCCATCACCCGACCCGCGCAATCCGCGAACTTGGCTTCCAGCAGCGGCAGCGGCAGCGGCTTGTCCGGCCCGCGGCCGAGCGGGCGGTCGGTGCTCTGGGACAACACGCGGCCGTCTGCCAGGTGAACCCGGACTTCGGCGCCGAAATGCTCCGTTGTCGCCATGGACATGTCTGGATGCGGGGCGGCCTGGATGCGGGCCATGAGGGCGCGATTGGCCGGGTCGGCATAGCCGCCACCCTCGAAATCGGCGAGCACGACCCGCCCCGAGGCAAGGGCTCGAGCGACGCAATACTGCACGCTGAACTTTGCGTCCAATTCGCTGCGCGGGTCCGGCCGATTGGTGTGGGCAAGGCGCCGCGGATGGGTCCAGCAATCGACGTGTCGCACCATGTCGGGCGTGAGGCCGTGCTCCCGCACCAGGTCGGCGGCACAGTCGATCGCCGGGTGCGTGCTGCCGCAGCACGGGTACTGTTTGATGGCGATGCCGGGCTTCAAGATGTCGAGCGGCGCGGCCCACCCGTCTAGTACGCGCGCGGCGTCATACTTGCCCTCGCCGTTGAACACTTCGAAGAAGCCTTGCTTGTGCTCCAAGGCGTCGGCCGAAGCGGTAAAGCCGTCGGCTGCCAGTAGGGCCGCGAACAGGCCGTTGCGTGCGGATTGCCCGACATGCAGCGGCTTGGTCATAGTGCCGAAATTGGCCTTCAGCCCCGACGCGAACGTGGCGGCGAGTGCCAGCGCGGTCGCCACCTGCTCCGCCGGAAGACCGAGCAGCCGGGCACAGGCGGCGGCTGCGCCGAACGTGCCGAGCGTCGCCGTCGGATGCCAGCCCTTCTCGTAGTGGTGGAAGTTCACCGCGCGGGCAATCCGCGTCTCCGTCTCGAACCCGGCGACATACGCCGTCAGCACGTCGTGTCCAGACACGTGCAGCGTATCGGCAAGTGCGAACAGCGCCGACAGGACGGGTGCCGAGGGATGGCCGCCCAGCGTGTTGCTGCAGTCGTCGAAGTCCAGTGCGTGGGAGGCGGTGCCGTTCACCGTCGCCGCATCCAGCGGGGTCGTGCTCTGCGCCGTGCCGATCAGCAGGGAGGGGCCGGGCGACGCGGCGGTGACTCGGGCCGCGATGCGCACGCAGGGCTCGGGCGCGCCGGCCAGGGTGACACCCAGCGTGTCCAGCACGCCGACTTTGGCCCAGTGAACGGCGTCGGGCGGCAGCATGTCGTAGGAGAAAGCAACGATGCGGTTGCCGAGTTCGGTGGCAATGGTCATTAGGACGCTCCTTCAAACCAGTCTTGATTGCCCAACCAGTCGAGATTGGGTTCGTCGTCCAATGCCGCCATGCGGGCGAGCAGGGGTGAGGCAGCGGTGCCAAGCCTTCGCGTCAGCCGGCGGTATTTCCCCGCAATGTCCGAATCCTCCGGACAGTCCGGCGCGCCGGGAAAGGTGCTGACGGTGCGCTCCAGCACGCGCCCGTCCCGCAGGTGCAGGCGGGTCGTGGTGGCCCATCCCTTGTGGCCGCCGTCGGTGACCCGGACCCGTCGAGCCAAAGCCCGAATTTCCTCATTCTCGAGAGCGCCTTCGGTGAAGCTGCCGGGCTCGAGCGGATCCCGCAACAGGGCGACGGCGACGCAGAACGGAATGCTGTACTGGGCCATCACGAGATCGGCGGGCTCGGTCGCGGCGTGCATCGCGGCCATTTTCGCCGTGCCCGCGATCTCCACGTGGTCGACCGGTCCTAGTTCGTCCCGCCATTGTTCGATGGCGTAGACCGGGGGGTGCGCGGTGATGTGGCAGGGATAGCGCTTGAAGCAGATGGTGCGCGTTTCCCAGACCTCCCCCAGACCGGCCGCCAATTGTGCATCGTCCCGCTCCGGGCAGAACGCGTCCAGCACGCCGAACTGCCCTTCCAGCACGCTGGCCGGACCGGTGAAGCCCAGCGCGGCAAGGCGAGCGGCGACGATACCATTCTCTGCGGCGCGGCCGAGATGCAGCCGCTTGACCATTGCGCCCTCGCCGCTGGCCGCAAAGGCAAGCAGCCCGGCGGAAAGTGACCCGGCGATCCCCAGGGCTCGCACCATCGCAGCTTCATCCAGCCCAAGCAGCAAACCTGCGGCAACCGCGGCACCGAACGGGCCGGTGATGCCGGGAGCATGGAATCCGCGCGCCTCTGCCGAGTGTTTCGTCGCCCGACCGATGCGGAACATCACTTCGCATCCCGCCACGATCGCGGTCAGCAGGGCGCGTCCGCTCGCGCCAACTTCCTGCGCGACGGCGAGGGCCGCCGGGACGAGAACCGCGCCCGGATGCACGCCGGCCCCGGGCTTGCGCAGGCTGTCGAGTTCCAGCGCGTGGGCCGCAACGCCGTTGGCGAATGCCGCAGCTTCAGCACGCAACGCCGGGCCACCCCCGAGCACGCGGCTGCGACCTGCCCCTGCCGTTCCGGCATAAATGCGGGCGATCCGGCTGGCGGGCGCATCCACGCCATAGATTGTCGCCGCAACCGTATCGATGACGCAGGAGCGCGCGACGGCGACGACATCCTGCGGCAGATGCTCGAAGCGGAGGCCGCAGGCGAATGCCCCCAGACTGGTTGCCGCCGTCATTCGGACAGCAGCGGTGGCGCGAGGTCGAGGCTGTCTGCGGTCGATACCGCCGGGTTGAGCGCTTCGAGGCTTCGGCCCGTGGTGCGTGGGCCGAATGCGATGACCATGAACGCCGTCAGCAGCCAGGCGCCGGCGATGTAGCTGAAGACGGAAATGTAGCCGAAGCTCTGATAGATACCGGCGATGATGAAGGCGTTTGCCACGTTGGCGATCCGACCGGCGCCGTAGGTCAGGCCTGTGGCGCTGTTGCGCATGCTGGTTGGAAACTGCTCGGGCGTGTAGGCATACAGCAGTGTCGCGAATGTCTGCACCAGCATGCCGACCATGAAGCCGAAGCCAACGATCAGCGGTGGCTCGAACGACAGGCCGTAGAACAAGCCGCATACGGCGACGGCGAGCGCCACGACGGCCAAAGTGTATTTGCGCTCGAAGCGGTCGGCGATGAATACGGCGATCAATGCTCCGAGTGGTGCCCCGATATTGATCAGGGAGAAGTAGGTCAGACTGCGTACCAGCGTGATGCCGTGCTGCACGAGCAGGGTCGGCACCCACGCTTCGAAGCCGTAGAACCCGATCGTCTGCAGCAGCCAGATCGCACAGAGCACAAGCGTGCGGCGTCGGTAGACCGGGTTGAACATCGCACTCCACGGCTCGCGTCGTTCCGCCGGGCGCGCGAAGACGAGCGGGGGCGGTAGCGGGCCGTGTTGCGCTTCAACCTCCGCCTCCATCCGGGACAGGATTGCGTCCGCCTCCTTCGTCCGGCCCATCCGCTCCAGCCAGCGAGGGGATTCCGGCAGGAAAGGGATGACCACGAGGAAACCGAGTCCGAGTGCGCCCCAGATGAAAACCCAGCGCCACCCGTCGGCGCCGTATGGCACGACAAGGCGCGCGACGAGGTTGGTGATGGGGATGGCCGCCAGGTTGATCACCATCGCTCCGGACTGCCAACTGCCCCGTGATTTGGCCGGGAACAGCTCGGACATGTACGTCATCGCCGTCACCATACCGGCCGAGATGCCGACGCCCGTGATCACGCGTGTGATGAACATCCATGTCGGGTCGGGTACCGCTGCCGTGCATAGCGAGCCCAGCGAGGCGATCAGCACGTAAGTGAGCAGCGACCAACGCCGACCGATCCGGTCCGATATCACACCGCCCAGTGTCGCCCCGACAAACATGCCGATGAAGCTGGCCGACGTGATGAATGCAATCTGGTTGATCGACATGCCCCAGCTATGGATCAGGGCCGGGGCCGCCGAGGGAAAGCTGTTGATGTCGCAACTGTCAAAGAATAGTGGCAGGGCAAAGAACAGCATCAGCTTGCGATGCATGGTCGAGTTGGGGAGCCGGTCGATCCGGGCCGCGATCAGTCCGCCACCACTGTCTGCCGAGACCATTGCCATCGATCACCCCTCCGAAACCGTGCCGTTCTGTCGCGGCTTTAGTGACCTGGCTTATACTGGACATAAGCGATAGCTTGTCAAATGATTTTGACCGGGGGATAGCCGGCCAAAATGGCTCGGCCGCATCGTGTCTCTGATCCTGGATAGCGAGCTTGGCCACGACCCGTAACGGCCGTCGCAACGGCGTCGTGCGAACAGGCTCGAGTGCATCATATGCGGCATGGCTGTGGAGTAGCCGCACACCAGCCCGTCGCCGTCGCGCCGCTCTAGTCCGCCGGCTCGCGCCGATCTTGGGCCTTACGTCTTGCCCAATTCGGCAAACCCTATGTCGGTCGTGTTTGTGAACCGATATGACCCGGCGAAGCCGCTTCAGAGCCATTGCGAAGTGCGCGGCGCATGATCTTGCCGGTCGGCGTCTTTGGCAGGTCGGCCACGATCTCGACCAAACGCGGGTATTTATAGGCCGCCATCCGCTCCCGGCAGAAAGCGACCAGTTCGGCCGGTTCTACCGCGTGCCCGGATTTCAGGCTCACCACCGCCTTCACCGTCTCGCCGCGATAGGCATCGGGCACGCCGATCACGGCCGCCTCGCGGACCGCCGGGTGCATGTAGAGCACGTCCTCCACGTCGCGGGGCCAGACCTTGTAGCCGGATGCGCTGATCATGTCTTTCTTGCGGTCGATCAGGAACACCCAGCCATCGGCATCGACGAACCCGACATCGCCGCTGCGTAGCCCGGCCGGCGTCAGCGCTGCCTGCGTTTCCGCGGGCTTGTTCCAGTAGCCGGAGGTCAGGCTCGGCGACGCCAAAATCAGCTCGCCAACCTCCCCCGCCGGAAGCACCATCCCGTCTTCGCCCACGACGGTGATGGTGAGGCCCGGCATCGCTTTGCCGATCGACAGGGCCTGGCTCGCCGTGTCGACACGGGACAGCTCGTCCGGCGGAGTGATGATCACCGGCGCATTGGTCTCCGTCATGCCGAAACCGTTGCGGATCGGCTTGCCGAATTGAGTCTCGAACTGCACGACGACACTGGCCGGAACCGGCGCCCCGCCGGAGTAGACGAGACGCATCGGGGCGAAGCGGTCGGGTGCGGCATCCGGGTGGTTCATCATGGCGACGTAGGCGGTGATGGCACCGATGCCGAAGGCCGGGCGGTGCTCGGTGATACAGTCCATCATAACGCCGGGCTCGAAGCGATAGGAGAGGATCAGCGGCGCGGCCATGACGAAGGCGCTCAACACCTGGCAGACCAGCCCCGTGATGTGGAACAGCGGTGCCAGGCCGAGAATGGGCTCGCCCTGCACCAGGCCGAGTGTGCTGCACATGGCGGTGGCGGAGTGCATGGCGGCGGCGTGAGTGCTGATGGAACCCTTGGGCAGTCCCGTGGTGCCGGATGTGTAGACGATGAAGGCGAGGTCTTCCGGCGAGGCCAGCAGGGTAGGGACGCTACCGCCTGCCGCGAGGATCAAGTCCAGACGATGGGGGCCGGGCCGGGCGGCCTCATGGGCGGCGAACAGCCGCGGATCGTTCCTCGACTGGAAATCCTGCGCGGACGTGGTCACGATCAGCGCCGGCTTTTCGGGCAGGCCGTCGACCACGTCGTGGAACAGAGTGTCCTGGCAGAGCATTGCCCGGGGGGTGCAGTCGGCCAGCAGCATCGTGAGTTCGCGTTGGCGGTTCATCGGGTTGACCGGCACGGGTACGGCGCCGGCCTTCCATCCTGCCAACAGGCCGATGATGAAACCCGGCATGTTCTGCAGATAGAGCGCCAGCCGATCCCCGGCCCGAACCCCGCCGGCGAGCAGCCTTGCCGCCAGAGCGTCGCTGGCCTGGTCCAACGCGCGGTAGCTGAGGCTGCCGTCGAAATACCGGATTGCAGCGCCTTCGGGCCGAGACTGGACGGCGGCACGGAAAGCATCCAGTGCGTTGGATGGGGTCATTGCGTGAAAATCCCTGTTGTCTCGCCGAGTTCGTCCGCGTTCATTCCCAGCCCCAAGTTCTGGCGCAACTCCAGGTTCTGGCGCAGCTCCACTAGACTGGTTCCGTACGGCCCGTGTCGGCGGAGCGGATGGCCGCTTCCAGCACCCGCATCGCGCGCACGCCGTCCGCGATGTCCGGTGCGTCCGAAGGCTCGCCCTTCACCCGGTTGAGGAACGCGGATAGCAGCGCATGGTAGCCCTTGTGGTCCTCGTTGGCGGCAGCGGTCTGGTTCGGCTCCCACACCAGCGCGTCCTGCGCCGGGTCGAGCGTGGCGGCCGGGTCGCCAGCCTTGAAGCCGGGGGAGCGGTAGAAGCGCACCTCGTGAACGTTGCGGATCTCGACGCGTTTATGGTCGCCCATCACCTGCCACCATTCCATCGGCGTGCCGCGGGACTGGTGGGTTCCCACCACCACGGTCGCCAAGGCGCCGGACGCGAAGCCGTAGCCGATGTGGAGCAGCAGCTTGCCGGGCTCCATCTCGAACCGCCGCGTGGTCACGTCGCGGACGGGTTGGCCCATCAGCCAGGGCACCAGATCCATCGCGTGCACGCAGTGGTGCAGCAGAAAGCCGGTGTAGTCCGGGTTGCCAATGAAGTAGCCCGGCGCCGTCATGTACTCGCCCAGCAGGCTCGCGCGCACGCCGAACTCCGGCGCGGACAGGATGTTGCCGGCGATCCGGTTGGCGGTGGAGTAGCGCTTCATGAAACCGACCACGCAGGGCTGGCCGGTGCGGGCCGACACGTCCGCCAATACCTGCGCCTCCTTGGCGGTGGCGGCGGGCGGCTTCTCCATGAACACGGGCAGGCCGCGCTCCATGGCGGCGGCGCCAAACCGGGCGTGCACGGCGGGACCCACTGCCATGCCGACCGCGTCGAGGCCCGGGTGCGCCAGCATGGCATCGGCATCCGTGTAGCGCGCCGTCACGCCGTAGCGATCCCCGACCGACGCCAGCCGCACCGGGTCCGCATCGCACAGCGCGGCGATCTGGACGGGCAAGCGCGAGAGTTGTGGCAGCAGCATCTCCGCCGCGTGGGTGCCGCAGCCCAACCATCCGATGCGGGTCACGAGCGCGCCGCCGCATGCAGGGCCGCGCGCAGAAAGGCGCCGCTCTGCCGCAGATCCTCGTCCTCGTCGTAGGCAGGTGGTTTCCACTGCGCCAGCGGGATCGACAACCCGTGGTGCAGGCGGCGGAACGGCTCCAGCGTGACCACGCCCGCGTAGCCGATCTCGAACAGCGCCCGGCAGATCGGCGGCCAGTCGATATGGCCGGTGCCTAGGAAGCCGCGATGGTTCTCGTTGGCCTGGAAGTGCATCAGATGCGGCGCGGCCTGCCGGATGGCTTCGGGCAGGTCGTTCTCCTCCATGTTCATGTGGAACGTGTCCAGCATCACGCCGACCGCCGGGCTGCCGACCAACCGGGCCAGGTCGCAGGCTTGGCGGCCGGTGTTGCAGAAATCCGTCTCGAACCGGTTGAGCGGCTCGACTGCTAGGCGGATGCCCTTGGACTCGGCGTAGGCTCCGCCTTGCTGCAAGCCGTCCACGACCCTGTCGATCCGCTCCTGCCGCTGCGCCGGGTCGAGCGGGCGGGGTGGCCGGCCGGCGAACACCAACGGCGTGCCGTACAGCGGCCCACCCACCAGCGTGGCGCCACATGCGACGGCCACGTCCACGCACCGCCGCAGATACGCGATGCCGGCCTGGCGTGAGGCTGCGTCGTCGCTGGCGAGGTCCCGATCCACATTGACCCGCGCCGCCAAATACAATTCCAGCCCGGCCTCGCGCGCCGCGGTGCCGGCTTGCGCCGGGTCGATCTCGTCATCCTCGGGGACCAGCAGTTCGCAGAAATCCATACCGGCCGCCTTCATCCGGCCGAACAGCGGAAGCTCCGCCGCGGTGATCGGCCGGGCATAGGTCATGGAGATGACGCCGATCGGCGGGGCCCAAGGTTTGGTCATGGTCATCCTTTCACGGCGCCGCCGGTCATGCCACCGACCAAGCGCCCTTGCGTTAACAGGAATAGGATCGTGGCCGGCAGAGCAACGAGCGTGCCGCCAGCCATCAGCAGGCCCCACTGGATCTGGTTCTCGCCAATGAAGCTCTGCAGGGCAACGGTGACGGTCCGGACGTGCTGCCCGGCGAGCATCAGGGCGAACAGGTATTCGTTCCACGAACTGATAAAGAGGTAGATGCCCGTCGCCACCAGGCCTGGCAGCGTCAATGGTAAGATCACGAGCCGCATGATCTGCCAGCGTGTGGCGCCGTCGATGGCGGCGGCGGCGTCCAGCTCCGCCGGAATGCTGTCGACGTAGCTGGTCATCAGCCAGATCGCGAACGGCAGGGTGAACGTCGCGTGCCCGGCGATTAGTGCGAAGTAGGTGTCCAGAAGGCCGAACTGCCGGAACAAGACGAATAGCGGCAGGATCAGCAACACCACCGGGAACATGTTCACCGCCAGGAATTGCACCAGCAGTGCGTCCCGCCCCGGGAAACGGAACCGGGAGAACGCGTAGGCCGCCGGCAGCGACAGCAGCAGGCCGAGCGCCACCGCGCCCGCCGCTACCACAAGGCTGTCCCTAAGGTTGCCGGCGAAGGAGGTGCGGGCCAAGAGCTCGATATGGTTGGCGAGCGTGAGCGTGTCGGGCCAGATGTGCACGGGCGACTGCGTGAGATCCTGCTCCGGCCGGAACGACGACAGCACCATCCAAAGCCACGGCACCAATGCGAACAGCAGGATGGCGCCGACGGGAAGGTCCGTGCCCAGCACCCGGCGAAGGCGCTTGTTCATGCCGCCCTGCGCTGGAGCAGGTAAGCGATCACCACGCCCAGCAACAGAACGGCCAGTATGACGGCGAGCGCCGAACCCTGGCCGTAATTGCCACCCGACCACGCGGTCAGGAAGGCGTGCAGCGGCAACGTCTGCGTCGCGGTGCCTGGGCCACCGCCCGTCATCACCAGTATCAGGTCCAGCGAGTTCGCCACCCAGATCATGCGCAGCAACAGGGCTGTGGTCATCACACCGAGCAGGCCGGGCAGCGTCACGTTGCGGAACTGCGACCAGGCGCCGGCGCCGTCCAGCGAGGCCGCCTCGTACAGCTCGGCCGGGATCGCCTGTAGGCCGGCCAATAGTGTCACGGCGAAAAACGGGAAACCCTGCCAGACGACCGCGAGGATCACGGCGGCCAGCGCCGTGCCAGGTTGCGACAGCCAAGCCACCGGCTCCGACAGCAGATGCAGCCGCACGCCCACGGTGTTCACCAGGCCCAAATTGAAGTCGAGCATCCAGGTCCAGATCAGCCCGATGATCACGGATGGCAGCGCCCAGGGCACCACCATCAGCGCCCGCGCCAGTCCGCGCCAGGCGAAGCGGCGGTTCAGCAGCAGCGCGGTGGCGAGCCCCAACGCGAACTGCAACCCGACGGATACGATCACCCACACCAATGAGAGCCCGAGGCTGCTCCAGAACACCGGGTCGGCCAACGCGCGGGTGTAGTTGGCCAGGCCCACGAACGGCCGCAGCCTGGGGCGGAACAGCACCACGTCGTGCAGGGACATCCACACCGTCTGCATCGCCGGGATCAGCACCAGCGCCGCCGTGATAAGCAGCGCCGGCGCCAGCAGCAGCCATGGAGTGGCGGCGTCCCGCCTCATGCGAAATACAGGGTCTCGAACGTCTTCATCATGTCGTCCGGCGAGACCTGCCCTAGCAGGGCTTTCTGCGTGGTTTGCGGCCACACCGTGCGGGTGAAGTCGGCCGTCTGGGTGGTGGGCGGCAGCACATGGGCGATCGGCAAGGATTGCGCGGACGCGTCGAGGAAGCGGCGCGGCTGTTCGGACCAATTGGCCATGCCGGAATTGGTGACGGGCAACTGGGCGGACAATTTGGCGAAGATTGCATTGTTTGCGCCGGTAGACAGGAACGACACCCATTTCCAAGCCGCGTCCGGGTTGGCGCTGGCGGAGAACACGGCGCTGGAGCCATCACCATAGGTGGTCCACGGGTCATTGCCGGGGCTGCGCGGGACAGGGATCGCGGTGATCTTGTCGCCCAAAGCGGCATTGAGGTCGTTGGCCGATCCGATATGGTGGATCGTCATCGCGGTCCGGCCCGCCTTCATGTTGTTGATGGTCTGCACGAAACCGTCCGTCGGCGCGGAGGGCGGGGCCACGTGGTGGGCGCGATACAGGTCGATGAACCAGCGATTGGCCGCCAGCGCCGCCGGGCTGACGAGGCCGCCCTTGATCAGCTTTGCCCCGCCGCCGAGCACGAAGGTCGCCCAGAAATCGTGCCCGCCGGATCCGCCGCGCAGTCCGAACCCCCAGTGGTCGGCGCCTGTCAGCGTCTGCGCGCCGGACAAAAAGCTATCGAAACTCGTGGGCATCGGCAGGCTCTTTGCCCCGAACCAGTCTTGCCGGACGTAGAGGTATAGCACCACGTATTGCAGCGGCAGGTAGTACTGCTTGCCGTCCGGCGCGCGGTGCAGCTTCCACAGATCGTCCGAAATATCGCTGCGGCCCGCCCAGCCGGTGATCCGGCTGTCCAGCGGCAGCAGCGCGTCCATCTCCATCAGCCGCGGCATGTTCTGGAACTTCACCATGGCGGCATCCGGGCCGTTGCCGGCGATCAGGGCGGTGTAGAGGCGTGTGTCGTAATCGCCGCCGCCGCCCCAAGGGATACTGCTGGCCTGGATCTTGATGCCGGGATTTGCCGCCTCGAACGCCGAGATCAGACCGTCCGGAGTCGCCTTCGGGTCGTCGAAATGGTACCACCATTGGACGGTGACGGGCTTCTGCGCCCGGGCGATCGCGGGGGCCGCGAGGGCGGCGGCCGTTAGGAAGCTGCGCCGGCTGAATTCCATGGTTCGTTTCGCTCCATTGCGCCACCATCGAGGGCGGCATTGATTTCAGCGGCGATCATTCGTGTCGCCGCCATGGCCGGCGGGAGCCGGGACGTCATCTGCAGGAAGCCGTGGATCACACCGGGCACGACGTCCAGGCGAACCGGCACACCGGCCTCGGCCAGGCGCCCAGCCAGCCGGATGGAATCGTCCAGCAGCGGGTCGAGACCGGCTGCCAGCAGGTGGCAAGGCGGCAGGCCCGCCAGGTCGGCGCGGCCCGGCGCCGCGCGGGGGTTTTCTGCCTCGCCCTGCCAATTGCGCCAGTACCACCGCATCCGCTCGCTGGTCAGGCCGAAACCGGTGCCATTGCGGGTGTGGCTCGGCGTGTCGAAATCCGGGCTGAAGCAGCCATAGAGCAGCGAGAGAAAGACCGGCGCCCCGGCTGGATGTGCCAGGGCGGCCGCCAGGGCGATGTTCGCGCCCGCCGAGTCACCACACAGCACCACCGGCCCCGCTGCATCCCAAGCCGCCAGGACGGCGAGGACATCGTCGATCCCGGCCGGGGCTGGATGTTCGGGGACCAGGCGGTAGTCGGGCAGCAACACCGCCCGCTGTGTGAATAGGGCGAGCAAAGCGGCGAACCGGGCATGCGTGGCAGGCGTCCCGAACGTCCAGCCGCCACCATGGACGAACACGATCGTGCCGTTCCGCCTGTCGGCAGGCTGCAGCAGGCGGCAGGCAATGCCGCCCACGGTGACGTCCTGTCCATCCACCGGCGGCATCGGCGTGTTCCACGCAGCGTTGGCGCGCAGGAAATTCGCTCGCGCCACGTCGATCGGCAGGGTTTCCGGCGCCGGCAAGGGGGCGGCGGCCGCCTCCTCCAGGATGATCGCCATGTCGGGATGGGGGGTCATTGCGGGTGGCTCCGGTCCACGATGGTGTCGATGTGCTGTTCCAACGCTCGGCGTAGTCCGCGCCCGTCCCGCGCCCGCGCGGCATCCAGGATCCCGGCGTGGCGTTCCGCCGTTTGCTGCAGCGGACGGTCGTGCCAGGGCGCCCAAAGCCGCGATCGGTGGGTATGCAGGATGCAGCGCGACAGGATCGGCTCCATGGCCGCCAGCCCGGCGGCACGGAACAGGGTCATGTGGAACTCCGTGTCGGCCACGATCATGTCCCATTGCGAGCCGGCCGCCGCCGATGCCGCCATCGCCGCCATCAGCGAGTCCAACGCCGCCTCGTCGCCGCGGCTCAGCCGGGCTGCGACCGACGAGGCGGCGCGTCCCTCCATCTGGCGGCGCAGGCGCAGCATCTCAGCCGCCTCCGCCGGGCCGAGGTCGGTGACGGTGGTGCCCTGATGCCCTGAGCGCGTGACGAGCCCCTCGCCCTCGAGACGCAGCAGTGCCTCGCGGACCGCGCCCTGACTGGATTGCAGTTCGGCGGCCAGCGACAATTCGGTCAGCACGGTCCCGGGCGGCAGCTCGTTCAGGACGATGCGCCGCCTCAGTTCGTGAAGGATGACGTGTCCACGCGATACAGCTGGCAATGCTCAGCGAGCCCTCCCCTATCGATCGTTTATTGATATTGACGGCAGGCTAACCGGCGATTGCCGGCCGACGCAAGAGCGCTGCTAGCGTCGCGCGATCGTCTCGCCGGCGATCAGTCCCAATGCGAACGCCTGCCCGAGACCGTTGCCTGGGAGATAGCCGGCAGCGCCCCGGCCGGAGATCGACGCCGCCGTGCCCCCAGCCGCCAGCAGGCCCGGGATCGGGGCGCCGTCCGCCTGGACGACGCGCGCGGCGGCATCGACCTGCAGCCCGCCCTGGGTATGGGCGAGGGCGCCGGTGACCCGCACCCCCATGTAGGGCGGCTCCAACCGATGCAGGCCCACGGCCCGGGCGAACAGATCGGCGGCGCCCGCGACACTGGCGTGATACGTCGCCACTGTCCGCTCCAACGCGAACGCAGGCAGCCCGCACAGCGCCGCCAACGCCGCCACGGTGGCTGCCTCCATGACCACGCCGCGTTCGACGACCTCCCGATACGAACTGAGGCGCAGGCCCGCTTCATGGATCCGCCGATCGAACACTTCGACCGCCCAGCCGCCCGGTTGCGCCAGGACAAAGGCACCGAACTCCGACGGGCCCATGCTCTCATCGGCAAAACGCTCGCCGGCTGCATTGACCACGATGGCGCCAAACGAGGTCAGGCCCGGTCCGAGCCGGCCTTTGCCGTCGACGGTGGTATGTCCCTGCCCCTGGTAGCTGTCCATGAATGCCAGCACGCCGCCGAGCGCTTGGCCCCACAGCATGGCCCGGCCGTCATTCGGCCCGTAGCCGATGTTCACAGCCCCGCGGATCTCGGGTGCGTACCGCGCGATCATGTCGGCGTTGCTTGCGAACCCGCCGGATGCCAGCAGCGTCTGCCGGCCCCGTATCGTGACCGGCGCGCCGCCCTGCCGCGCCTGTACCCCCGTGACGCGGCCGGCTTCCGTCAGCAAGCCCTCCGCCTCGGTCCCGGTGAGGAACCGGATGCGCTCCGTGCGGTGGACCGCGGCGAGCAGGTCCGCCGCCAACTCGCGTCCGCTCTCACCCGCCGTCGCGTGCAGCCGCGGGGCGGTGTGGCCGGGGATGTTCAGGCCGATCGCCAGATGCAGGCGGAGGCCGATGCGGTCGCACACGAAATGCACCGCATCGGCGGCCCGTTGGGTGACGGATGCGACCAACGCCGGGTCGACGGCGCCATTGCTTTTTCGGTGGATATCGTCCGACCAACGGGCCGGGCTGTCCTCCACCCCGGCCTCGGCCTGGAAGCGTGTTCCCGCCGCCGACACGAGACCTCCGCTGACGGTGAGGTTGGAGTGTTCGCCATTGCCGCCATCCAGCAATGCCACCGATGCGCCGCAGTCGGCCGCCCGAAGTGCCGCGACCAAACCAGCCGCCCCGGCACCGACGATGACACCGTCGAATTCGACTGCTTCCGTCACGTGACGCGCGTTGATGGCATGGTGGATCCTTGGGTGGTGGTCCGCCTATGCAAGCAAAGTGCCTTTCTGGCCAGCCGGGAGAGCCAGCATGGGCCGCCGACGGCACCGCTTTGCCAAAGCATGCCTGCCGTGTTCACCTTACGGAGGCGCGCGGTAGAGGCTTTCACTGGAGGAACCGATTGAATGAGCCAGGCAGCAACATGGCACGCCGACCCCTTGAGCTGGGGGACCGGCCCGCGGCTGTTCGAAATGTTTCTGGAGCCAACCTGCCCGTTCTCCATCAAGGCGTACGGCAAGCTCGATGAAACGTTGGCAGCGGCCGGAGAGGATCGGATTACCATCAAGATCCGTCTGCAGTCACAGCCCTGGCACATGTATTCCGGCGTGATCGTGCGCTGCATTCTGGCAGCGTCCACCTTGCCGGCGGGCAAGCAGGCGGCCAAGGCCGTCATGACAGCCGTTGCGGCGCACCGGGAGGAGTTCGAGTTCACCCGGCATTGCGGCGGCCCCAATATGGCTGCCACGCCCGATGACATCATCGCGCGGATCGAGGCGTATAGCGGCGTGACACTGGCCGAAGCGTTCGCCATCCCGACCCTGGATCGGGAGATAAAGTGGCACTGCAAATATGCCCGTCAGAACGGCATCCACGTGTCACCAACCTTCATGGTCGACGGGTTGGTTCAGCCGGACATGAGCAGCGGTGATGCTGTCGCAGACTGGGTGTCGCGTCTGCTGGCTGCATAGCGACGAGAGAACCCGCGACTGTGTCGATCTCTGTAATGCGGCTCTCCCCCGCCCACGCTGGCCCGCCTGCCGGCGGCGGTGGCGCGCCCTCGCTACGACCGGATGTCGCCGGCTATAGCTGGATGCGTTTCATCAGCGGCTCGGACGAAAAGGGCCAGCCTATCGACGTGCGCGATCCGCTGGCTGCCCGCTTTGGCCCGCACCGCCGGCCCGGTGGCAGACGGCCTCGCCCCTGCCTTGTTGGCGATGGAGGACGTGCTCGGCGAAGGCTCGTAGGCGGTCGTAGCAAGCACCGTTGACGCCTGCTCGCGATCCCGCCCACACTCCATGCCAATGCGACGGCACCTAAGTGCCGCGACAAAGGGTGGATTAACAATGATCCCGATACAACGCCGCAGCCTGCTGACGGCCGCCGCCGCACTCCCATTCGCGCGCTCCGCTGCCGCGCAGGGCAGGGCGGAGCCGATCCGCATCGGCTGGCTCGCCTCCCTCACCGGGCCGGCGAGCGCGCCTGCCGTGGGCTTCGACCGCGGCGTGCAGTTCGCCACCAAGCAGATCAACGCGGCCGGTGGCGTCAAGGGCCGCATGATCGAGGTCGTCACGCGCGACACCCAGGGCGATCCGACCAAGGCCGTCAACGCGGTGCAGGACCTGATCAGCCGCGCCAAGGTCAACGCGGTTTGGGGGCCCACCAACTCCGGCGAGTCGCTGGCCGTCACGCCCATCATGGCGCGGGCCAAGATGCCCAACATCCATCCCTGCGTCATCGACAGCCTGATCGACCCGGCGAAATACCCCAACGCTTTCCGCATCGCGCCATCGAACGGCCAGTGGGACGATGCGGTGCGCGACTACACGCTCAAGGTGTTGAAGGTGAAGGATGTGGCAGTGTTCGGCGACACCACGGGCTACGGCACTACCGCGGCCGCCGCATCCGTGGCCGGCTTCACCAAGGACGGCGCCCACGTCGCCTACCAAGCGCAGATCGACTCCAGTCAGCCGGACGTCTCGCCCGACATGCTGCGCGCGCGGGATGCCGGGGCGAAGGCCGTGGTGGTGTGGACGGTGGCGGTCGGGATGCTCGCGCGGCTGATGAACCAGCGGGCCAGCATGGGCTGGGACGTGCCGATCCTGGGGCATCCCTCCCTGGGTTCGGGCGAGGTGCGCGGGCTGCTCGACAAGCCGGGCAACTGGGACAAGGTTTACATGGCCGGCTACCGGTCCTGCTCGTTCGACGCCGCGGGCAAGCTGCCGGAGCGTAGCCAGAAATTCGTGACCAGCCTGTCGGGCCAAGTGAACCTGGCCGACACGCTGCTGTGGTGGGTGGCCTGCGGCAACGACGCCGTGCACCTGATCGCCTCCGCGGTCGAGGCCAGCGGCGAGAGCACCAGCGCCGCCATCATCGCCGATTGGAACAGGACCCGCGGCTATCCCGGCGTGTTCGGCGACTACAGCTTCACCGCCACCGACCACAACGGCTACCCGCAGGACGGGGTGGTGATGAGCCTGGCCAACTCGCAGAAGGACGGCGCCTTCAATCTCGCGCCGGCCTAGCAAGGGGTGCTCGCCTCCAGGCCGCGGCCGCAGAGCCCGGCCTGCGCGCGCTGCTGGAGCACGCCTAGATAGGAAACGCCGTCATGAAGATCGCTCGCGTCACCACCCACCACGCCGCCATCCCCTACGCCTATGACGGCGCGCGTCATGCCGTCGGCGGACAGGACTGGACCACGCTCGACATGCTGCTGGTGCGGATCGAGACGCGCGGCGGCCTGGTCGGCTGGGGCGAGGCGTTCGGCCACGGCTGCATCCCCGCCACCAAGGCGGCGCTGGATACGCTGGTCGCCCCTTGGCTGCTCGGCCGCGACGCCAGCGACATCGGCGGGATCGCGCATGGGCTGGAGCAGGCGATGCATCTGTTCGGCCGCAACGGGCCGCTGAGCTACGCGATGGCAGGGGTGGACATCGCCTTGTGGGACATTCTCGGCAAGCGCGCTGGCCTGCCGCTGCACGACCTGCTGGGCGGTGCACGCCGCCGCCAATTGCCGGTCTACGCCAGCCTGCTGCGCTACGGTGACCCGGCGCGCACCGCCCGCAACGCGGCCGCCGCCCACGCGGAGGGCTATGCCGCGGTGAAGCTGCACGAAGTCGACCCCGCCGCCGTGCTGGCCGCCCGCGACGCGATCGGGCCGGACGCGGTGCTGATGGACGACGTGAACTGCCCCTGGTCGGTTGCGGAAGCACTGGAGCACGAACGTCTGTTGCGCCCAGCCGCCCTGCACTGGCTGGAGGAGCCGGTCTGGCCGCCGGAGGACGCTGCTGGCCTGGCTCGGGTGCGGGCCGCCGGCACGCCGATCGCCGCCGGGGAGAACTGCGCGACGGTGCATGCCTTCGCCGACGTGTTCGCCGCCGGGTCGGTGGATGTGGCGCAACCGAGCGTCGCCAAGATCGGCATCACCGCGGCACGCCAGGTCATCGCGCTGGCGGATGCGGCCAACGTGCGCGTCGTGCCGCACTGCGCCTATTTCGGGCCGGGCTATCTCGCGTCGCTGCACTTGGCCGCGACGCTTGCCGAGCCGCCGCTGGAACGCCTGTGGCTAACGCTGGAGGCAAGCCCGTTCGCTCATTGGCTGGACGCACCGGGTGGTGTCGCGGCCGTCCCCACCGGGCCCGGCCTCGGCTGCGACCCGGACGAGGCGGTCTTGGAACGCTACCGCCGCGCCCCGGTGGGCGAGGCAAAGGAGGCAGCATGAAGATCACCGCCCTGCATACCACGCCCGGCGAGCTGACCCTGCCCAGCCCGGCCGTCGGTGGCCTCGGGCCGATCAACACGATCGGCCTGGTCGCGACCCGGATAGAGACGGATGCGGGCCTCGTTGGCGAACACGTGCTCATCACCCTGCACGGCCGCCACGTCCGCGTGCTGGAGGAGATGGTGCAGAGCCTGGCGCCGTTGGTGGTGGGCCGCGACCCGCTGCATAGCACCGCGATATGGGCGGATGGCTGGCGGCAGAACAACTTCGTCGGCCACAAGGGCGTCGCCGTGATGGGCCTGTCCGCGGTGGACGGCGCGCTATGGGACATTCGCGGCAAGGCGGCCGGCCTGAACATCGCGGCGCTGATCGGCCAGGCCCGCACGGCCGTGCCCAGCTATGCCAGCGGCGGCCTGTGGCTGGACCGATCGATCGATGCGCTGCAGGCGGAGGCGAGCGGCTTCGTGGCGGCCGGCTTCCGTGCCGTGAAGATGCGCCTGGCGCCCGGCCCGCTGGCCGCGACCGAGGCGCGGGTGCGGGCCGTGCGCGAGGCGATCGGCACCGGCATAACCTTGATGGCCGACGCCAACCAGCAGCTCAACGAGGCCGAGGCAATCCGGATGGGCCGTATGCTGGAGCGCTACGACTTGGCTTGGTTCGAGGAGCCGCTGCCCGCCTGGGACCTCGCCGGCGTGGCCCGTGTCGCCGCTGCGTTGGACACCCCGATCGCATCGGGAGAGACGGAATACGCCCGGTACGGCTTCCGCACGATGATCGAGTTGCGCTCGGCCGACGTGCTGATGCCCGACCTGCAGCGGGTGGGTGGTGTGACGGAGTTCATCCGGGTGGCGAACCTGGCTGCGGCGTACGATGTGCCGGTGTCGTCGCATCTATTCCCGGAAATGAGTCTGTCTGTCCTGGCCGGGCTGGAGAACGCGACCTGGTTGGAACACATGCCGTGGCTGTCGCCGCTCTACAACGAGGCGCTCGAGCTGCGTGATGGCGCCGCACTGGTTCCTGACCGGCCGGGCTGGGGGTTTACGCTGAACATGGAACGCGTCCGCAAAGCAAACTGAACCCGGCGCAGACTTTCGCCCAAATCGGCCTCAAGCATTGACCCTCGTCTCACCTTGTAGGGTGCAATGCGCTTTGGCATTGCACCAGACAAACGCGCCGCTCATGGCAACGTGAAGGTGCAATCCTCCAAGCGGATTGCACCCTACTCATCTTAGAAGAGTAGAGTCCTTCTCGTCCCACCTTTCGCAAAATGCCAGAACGTCCGAAGACTGAAAGTCCTCGAGCCGGGCCATGATGGTTTCGAACTCCCAATCCCACCACGCCATGCGCTGCAGCCGCGTCGCGATCTCTGTGGGAAACCTTGGCCGGATGGGCTTTGCGGGCACGCCACCAACAATCATGTAGGGCGGTACATCCTTCGTCACCACCGCGCCGGCCGCCAGCACTGCACCGTCGCCCACTGTCACTCCCGGCAGCACGATCACGCCGTGCCCGATCCAGACGTCGTTCCCGATCGTCACGCGGTCGGCATGTCGGTCGGCGAAGAAACCGGCGTCGCGCGTGGCCTCGGCGCTGTAGTATTCGGGGCAATAGGTGAAGCGATGCAGCGATGGCCGGTCCATCGGATGGTTTGGCGCGCCGATCCGCACCGCTGCCGCGATGGCGCAGAACTTTCCGATCACCGCGTCGCCAACCATGCAGTTCGGCCCGATATAGCTGGCATCGCCCAGGCTGGAATACTCGATCGCGGTGTTCTGCAGGATTTCGCACCGCGCGCCGACCGTCACCTCGCGCAGTGTAGCACTGAGATGGATAAAGGTTTCGGCCAGCTTGGGCGAGCGCGCATCCCGGCCGCCATCTTCCGTATGCCGGTCCGCGTTCATCTCTGTGCCCCCAACCAAGTCTAGACGGTGGTAGGCGCGCGGCATCAACGGCAGCAAGGCCTCAGCAGCCGCGGCCGGAAACGTCACGGAAGTAACATCGCCGATCGATGCTAGAGGGCAGCCATGCCAAGCTCCCCCGCGAGCTTGGCGAGATCGACCAGCGTGTCGTCCGGCAATGTCAGCCCCTCGTGGCGGAACCGCGCGTTGTTGGTGGCCTCGAGCTCGCCGGGGTAGAGGATCCGCTCGGTGCCTTTGGCGAGCGGTGCGCCGTGCCGGCCCTCGATCATCGCCTCCATCCGCTTAGTGAGGTTGTTGATCGGCTGGAACGCCTCGATGTTCAAAGCGATCAGCAGGTAGCCGGCCCGGCTGCGCCGTTCCGCCTGGTAGGGCCCTGCCACCTCGGGGCCTATGCCGCTGCCGGTCAGCACGCCGGAGAGCACGTCTCAATCGCGGCGATCCCGACGCCAGACAGCCGGGCTCACGCCGACCGACTTGGAAAAGACACGCGTCAGATGGCTTTGATCGGCAAAGCCACATTCGAGTGCGATTTGGCTGATTGGATCCTCTGAGCATCGCAGCAATGATTGCGCTCGCTCTATCCGTTTGATCAGCAGCCATCGATGCGGCGGAAATTTGAAGGATTGTTTGAACGCGCGGATAAAATGTCCCCGAGACATGTCACAAGATGCCGCGAGATCCTTAAGGCCAATGTTTCCGCGAAGATCGTTGAGAAGCAAAGCCTTTATCCGAGCCTCCTGTCGGGGTGACAATCCTCCGCGGCGAGGTACGTGCCGATCCTCCAGACCCGCATATGTCTTTGCTATATGAATGCAGACCGCCTCGAACATGTGATCCAAGAATAATACGGAGGCCTCGGAGGGTCGCGCGAGTGCACACTCCATTATTTTAGCAAAGTGAAACATAATTGGGTCGTAATGGTCGCGGTCCAGGAGGGACGGCAAGGCCTCGATCCTCGGACATTGCATCCGGTCTGTCACACCCGCAAGATCCGAACGCGGGATGTAGAAACTCACGTTATCCACAACGAGATTGTCGTTGTACATTTCGATCCTGCGATCTCGAATTGCGAATGAGCCTACTCTGGTAGATTCGCGATGCTTATCGACTCCATCAAACACGAAATCATAGGGGTCTCTGGGGGCCATCAGAACGATCGGCACGAACCAGTCCATCACCGGCGCAATCGGGACGGTTCTATTCCTGTTCCGCAACGTATATCGAGCCACAAATGGCTGCATCGTGCCATTCCTGGGAATACTCAACACCTGAGACACGTCGGGACGATTGTCTCCTGAAAACAAGTGGCGATTGAAACTGCTTAAACGCGTCTCTCCTGACCCCATGTCTAATCGTCCCCAGATACAAATTAGCCGGCAAGGCCCTAAAACGATATTTCTGAGACAGAAGACAGCAACCCCTGAACACCTTCTAACGTAAGACGAAACATGGGTTCAGGCCAGGGCGCACTATCGCTCGATGCTGTATTGGCGAAGCGCTTTTCGCGGTCATCCAGTCAAGCTGAGCGACGTCTCAGACGTAAGCCACACAGTGGCGATCACCAGCTTCATGGTCTGGTTTGCGACGATACAGCGGCTGCGGACCGACCAGCCTAATCACCGTGCCGTCTGATCACTCGACGGCGTGAGGTCGGCGCTAGACGTCAGGGCTCCCGTGGCAAACGCCAGCCCGGCGGCGTTGACCAGCGCCTGCGCGTGCGCCCTTGCAACCGCAGCGCGGGCGCCGTCCAAAGCGCTCGACGCGTTCACAGCATCGGTGAACGCACCAACACCATGGGCGAAAGCGTCACTCGCAGAGTCGAACGCAGTCTGCGCAGCGGAACGCAGCACGATTGCTGCGTCATACTGGCTGAGCCCAGTTTGGACTTGGTCGTAGGCCACCGCCACCTCACGCAGCGCGGCCGTGCTGCTGGCTTCGAGCGCGGTCTGTGCCTCGTTGCGGCGAGACTCGGCCAGGCGCACTTGGTTCTGTCGCAAACCACCCTGATAGAGCGGCCACTCGAACCGCAGGAACAGGCCTGTCTGCGGCTGCGTCACGCTTTCATAGCGTCCGGAATCGACTGAAATGCGGCCGATGTTCCCCTGCACGTTGCTGTCGATCAGCAACTTCGGGCCCATCGCGCCGCGTGCCTCGGCAATCCCCGCCTCGGCGGCGCGCAGGCGGGCGAGGCCGGCCAACAGGTCCGCCCGCTGCCGCAACGCCTCCGTCATCAGATGGTCGACGGTGCCGACCGTGGCTCGCGAAAGCGGCCGGTCGAAGCTGTCCTGAACCAGCAGCCGGGTCGTGGGTGGCAGTTCGAGGGCCTGCAGCAGCGCATACATGGCGTCGTGCTGAGCCGCCGTCGCCTGCACAAGATCGTAGGTAGCCTGGGCGGTGTTGCGGAGAGCGAGTTGTGTTGAAACCACGGTGGCGAGCCCGCGGCCCTGCAGTGCATCGGCCGATGCTTGCAGTCTGCGGGCGTCGTCCAAACCCTTGCGGATCGCCTCCAGTTGGGCGTTCACGCCGTCAAGGGTAAAATACGCCCGGGCCACTTGCAGGATAAGGCGCTGATGGGCGCCCGTGAACGCCACGTTGGCGGCGAAGGACAATTGCTCCGCGCCGCGCTCCGCCGCCTCTCGCCCGCCGCCAAAGTCGATGAGCAGGTATTTGATGGCAAGCTCCGGGAGCACCTCCTGCGCGTCGGCGGTGATGTAGCCCTTGCGGACCAGGTTGGTGGGGAAGGGCGAGGCGATATGCTGGTAGCCGCCGAGCGCGCTGGCCGTGATTTCGGGTAGGAATGCGGCGCGGGCGATCCCGACGCCGATGGCAGCCTGCCGCGCCTGTTCCCAGGCGAGCCGCGTTTCGCTGTTTCGGCGCTCGGCCATGTCGATCAACTCGAGCAGGGAGTAGCGGTGCGCCGGGTCGATGTCGGCCGGTTCGCCAGGCCAGGGAAGCGCCGGGTCGCTAGGAAGACCGTAGCGCCGGGCCGACGCTGCCGCGGGACTGGCCTGCGGAGCCGTGTTCACCGAGAGCTGCCAAGGCGTCGCCGGGCTGGCCGGGGCCAGGTCGCGCGTGTCGTTGCAGGCGGCTAGCAAGATGCACAAGATCGGGCCGAGGCGGCGGGGCTTACCCATGGCTGGTCGCACCCGCGATGCGAAGGTCCGCCCCGCGCATCACCTGGCCCATGATGCTGCGCAACTTCGCGTCCAGTAGGCGATACCATGTCGCCCGCACCATCAGCCCGGCGTCGTCGCCGAAGCGGGGCAGTTCGGGCAGCGCGGCTTCGATCACTGGCCCGCCGTTACCGGACCGCACCCAGGTCGCGCAGTCGTCCAACCAATCTGCCAGCGCCCCGTCGTAGCAGAGCGCTGCCTGCTGGGCAGTCTGCGCCGCCTCGTGCCAGGCCGGCTCGGTGTTCAGGCGATGGATGACGGTCACCATCAGCATCACGACCTCCAGGTCGGCGAGTACTCCTGGGTCGATCGGGCGGCGCGTGCCGGCGGGCTCGTACGCGGCATTCGCCAGCAACGCCCGGGCGCCGCCGATCGCGGAGATAAAGCCGGCCTGCAGGGCGGGCTGCGAGCCGGGATCTTCCGGCGGGACGTCGTGCCGCAACCGCGTCAGCTCGCCGATCTTTGCGATGGCGAGCGCCACCTGCCGCCGCACCGGCTGGGCCACGCGGACCGGCCAGATCGTGCTGAACACGACGAGCACGATGACATTGCCAAGCAGGATGCCGATGACGCGGTCGCGGGCCGTCTGCATGTCCAGGGTGGGACCGTAGCCCTGCAGGACGGTGAGGTAGTAGGCGATGCCGATCTGCCACCCGGCGTAGCTGATCCGCTCGCTGCCGCATGCGACCCAACCCGCCAGTAGCGTCACCGCCCCCACGGCCAGCAGCAGGTCGCCAAGGTCGGTCATGAGCGGCATCAGCAGCAGGATGGTGCCGATCCCGAGTGCGCCGCCGATCAATGCGCCGGCGATGCGCAGTGCCGCCTTGTGCAGGCTCTCGCCCAGTGAGCCGAGCGAGACGAAGAAGCAGGTGACCACACAGGTGTGGATCGCCGGCCAGTCGAGCAGACTCTCCGCCGCGTAACTCAGCATGACCGCAAGGGTGACCTTGAAGGCGAAATGGATGGTATCGGGGCTCCGGAGCTTCTCCACGGAGAGCTGCGCGGCCTGCTTTGTTACCGGACGTGCCCCAGCAGCGGCGCTCAGTGATAGGGCACCGCCGATCGCCGTCGCGGCCCGCGCGACCTCCGTGGCGATCGGCTGGCTAGCCGGGTCCGCCGGGTCGCGCAGCTTGGGGATCACGATACCTGTTACGATCCCGTTCCGTACGCACTCGGCCGCCGCGCGCAATGGGGCGGCGAGGGGCTGCAACACGGTCCGGTCCTCGACCGCGCCAGGAATCAGCGGCCAAGTCAGTAGACCGACCGCAACCTGCTCGCTCTCGCGGATCAGTAGATGGTAATCCGGCCGTCCCGCTGCCTGGCCCGCCGCTTCGAGCAACGGCTCCATGGTCGCTCGACCGTCTCGCACGGACGCTGCGAGAACGGGAAAAGCGCCGTCGTTACCAGCGCAGAAGCTGGCGCACGCGACGAGCCGCGCGGCCAGGGCTGTCCGCAGCAGGTCCACAGGTTGGCGTCCGGTCAATACATTGCCGATGACCACGAGGCCGACCGGCATGGCCACGACGACCGTCAGCCAGAGCAGGGAGTGCAGCAGCGCCTCCTCTGGCGGCAGATAGAGCAGGTCGGGCAGGCCCGGCTCCGTCGTGTTGCTGATGGCCGAGGACTGCAGCGCTACACCGAGAACCTGATCGCCGATGGTCAGCCCGTAGGCGATGATGAACCCGGCGGCGAACGCGACCGGGCCAAGCTTCGACGCGCGGGACAGCGCCATCGCGGCGAAGGTGACGAGCGCGATCAGAGGCACCCGCAGCGCCGGCTCCGATAGGCTGACCATGAACACGGCGATGGTCGCGAACACGGCCAGGATCACGGCCACCCCGGCGACGACGGCCGTCTTGACGGTGGAGGCGCGCTCCCCGCGGGAGACGAACAGGATGACGTAGGCACAAACCCCGGGGTCGGGGATCCTGAACACCTCCGCCAGCGTCACCGCGAGCAGAACGAGCACGACCAGCCGCATCGTGTCCGCCAGGCGTCCAGGTCGCGGGCGCAGTTCGTGCAGCAACGCACCGACGCCACTCAGGCGCCCGTCATCCACGAGCGGAAGACGGGGTGTGGTGGTGGCGCTCATCGGTCGATCACGATGACGGCGGAGGCGCCGAGCCGCACCAGCCCGGGCGGCGGGGCTTGCAGGACCAGCCGCACCGGGAAGCGTTGCGCGATCCGCACCCAACTGAGGCTGCGTGGCACCCGGGGCAACCCGGCGATCGCCACTCCCTCATCGGGCGAAACACCGCTGGCGATGCTCTCCAAAACCGCGTCGACTGGCGCGTTCGGGTTGGTCATCACGTAGACGCGCGCATGCTGGCCGGGCTGCAGCCGGCCCAGTTCGGTCTCGCGGAAGTTGCCCACGGCATACCACCGCTCGGTGTCGATGATGGTGAACAGGGGATGCCCTGCCTCGCCATACTCGCCCGCCCGGATGCTCAGACCGGTGATCACGCCGTCGCATGGCGAGCGGACCTCCGTCAGCCGCAGGTTGCGTTCGGCAATGGCGACCGAGGCCCCGGCGGCGGCGATCTGCTCCTCCGTCGGTTTGGTGCTGCTGACGCCCTGCCGCGCCTCCTGCGCCTGCTGACGCGCCTGTTGCAGCGCGACCTGTGCCGTGCGCTGGCTGGTGCGGGCCTGGTCGACCTGTTCCGCCGTGACGTAGCCGTGGGGCAGCAGGGGCTCGAGCCGCGCCAGCGTGCTGGTGGCCAGCGTCAGTTGCGCCTGCGCACTGCCGATGCCGGTATTGGCAGCGTCTGCCTTGCTGGTCTGCGAAGCCACCTGGTTGGTCGTGATGGCGAGCGTCGCCTGCAGCCCCGCCAACTGCGCCCTGGCCTGTTCGAGCTGCAAGCGGAACGGCTCCGGGTCGATCACGAACAGCAGGTCGCCGGCCCGGACCATTTGGTTATTGGTCACGTTGAGCGCTACCACTCGGCCGCTCACGTCTGGCGCCATGTGCACCACGTCGGCGTCGATGAACGCATCATCGGTACGGGGACGCTGGTCCAAGCGCTGTGCTGCGAACACGGCGCCAAGGATTGCAGCCGCGACTGCGCCGAGCGTGAAGACAATGCCGAACAGCTGACCGATGCGCTTCACCTGGCTACTGCCCGAACCAGATCAGCCAGGTGAACAGCGTGAACGCCACCGCGATCGCGAGATAGGCGAACGGCGGCGCGAGCACATAAGGGTGCAGCCGAACCGTACCCAGCAAGACACGGCACAAGATTGCTGCGGCGATCCCGATCGCGCTGCAAAGAATCCAGGTTGGAAAGAACGAGCCCAGTATATCCTGCGATGGCGACTGGCTGCATCCAGCCGGGCAGAGCAGCGCGGGCACCAAGTATAGGCCGCCGCGTCCAGACCGCCGTGGTGATCTGGATGAGGCGAGCCGCGTCGCAATGCTTCTCCGGTCAGTGATAATGGGCACCGGCCTGCACCTTGCCGCGGAACACCCAGTAGCTGAACCCGGAGTAGGTCAGGATGAGCGGGATCAGCACCGACGCGCCCACCAGCACGAAAAGCTGGCTCGCCCGGGGTGCCGCCGCCTGCCAGATGGTGATGTCGGGGGGCACCATGAGCGGGAAGAAACTGATGCCGAGCCCGGCGAAGCACAGCGCGAAGATCGCCAACGCGCACAGGAACGGCGTCAGGTGGTGGCGCCGCGCGATGCCCCAATGGAATAGCACCACCAGCCCCGCCACCAGCAGCGGCACCGGGCTGGTGAGGAGGATGCCGGGCCAGTGGAACCAGCGCTTCTCGAACATCGGGTTCAGCAAGGGCGTCCACAGACTGACCGCCACGATCAGTCCCAGCATCAACCAGCCCAGTACCCTCGCCTGCCGTCGGGCTCGGTTCTGGAGCGAGTCCTCGGTGCGCCATACCAGCCAGCAGGCACCGAGCCAGGCATACCCGGCCACCAGGGCCACCCCGCACAGAACGGTGAACGGGGTCAGCCAGTCGAACCATCCGCCGGCATACTGGCCATCAACCACGTGGATGCCCTGCAACAGTCCGCCGAGCGTCAACCCCTGGCACAAAGCCGCGACAGTAGAGCCACCGAAGAAGGAGAAATCCCACAGCCGCCGCCCGATCGCGGTTCGGGCGCGGAACCGCAGTTCAAAGGCGACACCACGGAAGATCAGGCCGAACAGCATGCCCAGGATGGTTGGATAGAGCGCGGGCAGGATGATCGAGTAGGCCAGCGGAAACACCCCGAATAGGCCGCCGCCCCCCAGCACCAGCCACGTCTCGTTGCCGTCCCACATGGGCGCGATGGAGTTGACCATGGTGTCACGGTCCTGCTCCCCCCGCTCGGCAGCAAACAGGATGCCCACCCCCAGGTCGAACCCATCCAGCAACACGTAGGCGAGCACGGCGAAGGCGATCAGCCCGGCCC